>NZ_JBWLUW010000001.1:0-964151 GCF_057784245.1 Mesorhizobium sp. CNPSo 4671
CCCATCTTGCCGGCCGCTTCCTGGAACGCGGCGATGACATCGGCGTGCTGGCCCATGCCGAGATAGTCGTTGGAGCACCAGACGGTGATTTCCTCGGCGCGGCCATTGGAACGCCAGATGGCGCGCGGAAACTTGCCCGCGATGCGCTCGAGGTCGGCGAAGATACGATAGCGACGCTCCGCATGGAGCTGGTCGATCGCTTCTTCGAAGAACCGCCGGTAGTTCATGTCAAAGTCTCCTGAGGGAACGGAATGGCCGCGACACCTCGTCGAAGCTCGTGGCATCACCTTTGTGCTTGGCGGGCAGGCTCGCATTGAGCCAAGTCAATTCATTGATGTGTTCGATAGCTCGTCTCAAGAGGATCGCGGTGCTTGGGCACGCTTTTGCGATCGGCGGATTGGAGTAGGTTCATCCGGTGGATGATCCGCTCGCCATTGAGGGTTTGTCGTGTGCTTCCTGCACACGGCTGTACCCATAGCGACCCAGCACAACGAGATCGGCGGCTATAGTGCTTGCCAGTTGAAGGGCCGCTTCAGAAGCCTCTCCAAGGCGCCGATCCAGTATTTCCGAGCGGGCTTTGGCGCCGTGGCGCCCAAGGAAGAGCTTGACGTCGGCCACATTCTCGCGCGGTGCCAGCTCTGCATCGCGCACGGTTGCAATGAGCACATCACGAGCGCCAACGAGCAGGGGCAGGGCGTCGACGACCACGTGTCTCGTCGTCGTCGATGATTTGAACTTTTCGCCAGCCGTCTGCGCGGTGACGCAGATCGCGTACTCGCGGTTCCTGCGTTCCGGCGATGCGGGCTTCTTCATGAGCCGCCATGCTCGGGCAGACGCTAACTGTGCGGCCCGATGGGTGTGCTAACCCTAAATCATCGCGAACAGCACTTGGCGGTCGCGAAAAATGATTCAAATCAAAGCGTATCACGAGCCCTTCATTCACGATGGCTCGATGTGGAATCCGATCGCAAGCGCCCCATATGGCCGCAGCCTCGAACTGGCCGTCATCGATGAAGACGGCCCGCACACGCTCGTATTTCCGTGTGAAAAAGCGCGAGAAGGCTGGAAGGACGCCACGACTGGTGCTCGCGTCGACATCCGTCCGACCCATTGGCGTGACTGGGAGCCAGGCAACAAGCAGGCGGAGTCGCGTCCTGCTTCGTCCTAATGGTTGGAGTCGGCGATCAACGCCATGCGGACAAGATGCGAGAGGCTGCCTGCCCTCATCTTGCTCATGACATTCGCGCGGTGGATCTCGACCGTGCGTGGGCTTATTCCAAGATCATAAGCGATTGTCTTGTTCGGCAGGCCGGAGACAAGACCATCGAGCACTTGCCGCTCGCGCTCTGAAAGCGTGGATAGGCTCTTGTGAATCTCCGAGGCTTGCGGGTGGGCGACAGTCGAATGACTACGATTATCCAGGGCCAGGCGGATTGCATCGATGAGGATTTGATCGTCGAAGGGCTTCTCAATGAAATCGGCAGCTCCCTCTTTCATCGCCTGAACAGCCAGCGCAACATCGGCGTGACCCGTCATGACGATCACGGGGACAGTCTGTCCGCGCGCTCTCAGCTGCCGCAGAAATTCAATACCATCGATGCCTGGCATGCGCACGTCGGTAAGGATGCAGCCTTCAATATCTTTCGTCGCCGTGGCCAAAAAGGCCGTGGCCGACTCGTGCAGGCGCACGGCAAAGTCAGCCGTTGCGAGAAGAAATCCCAGCGACTTTCGAACGTCGACGTCGTCGTCGACCACGTGCACGACTTCATTGCTTGCCATTGGCGACCTCATCCTTCTCGACAATGCGCAGGGTGAACCTGAAAGCTGTTCCACCCCCAGGCATTGCCTCAGCCCAGATATGACCGCCATGCGATTCGACGATAGTGCGGCAAATGGACAGCCCCACACCCATGCCCTGTTTCTTGGTGGTTACAAACGGTTGGAACAGCTGCGCCGAAATCTCCGGCGCCAGGCCGGGGCCGGTGTCTTTCACGCTGACCTCCGCCATGCCGTCCGCGCGTGTCCTGGTAACCACTCGCAGTTCACGACGTGGCGCTCCCTGCATGGCTTCCACCGCGTTGCGCATCAGGTTGAGCAGAACCTGCTGGATCTGGATGCGGTCGGTCAAGACAAGTTCTGCTGCCGGGTCGAGCTCATAGCTGACGCGCACGTCGGCTTCCCTTGCGCCCACCAGGGCAAGGGACGAGGCTTCCTCGATAATTGTCGTTAAACGCTCAACCTGACGCTCGCTTTCGCCTCTGGCGACGAAATCCCGCAGGTGGCGAATGACGTCTCCGGCGCGCAAGGCCTGCTCCGCAGCCTGCTCGACGGCCTCACGCAACATATCGGCGTTGTCATCCTTACTCTTTTCCAGAAGCCGGCGACTGCCCTTGAGATAGTTGGTGATGGCCGTCAGGGGCTGGTTGATCTCATGGGCGAGTGTCGAAGCCATTTCGCCCAGCGCGGTGAAGCGAGCCATATGAAGCAGCTCCTGCTGCTGCTCCTGTATGCGGGCTTCCGCCTTATGCCGCTCGGTGAGATCGCGGCAGAAGCCGGTAAAGAAACGTCCCGTCCCCGGGTGCATCTCGCCGACGGCAAGTTCCATGGGAAACGTCGAACCGTCCTTGCGCATCCCTGTTACGGTTCGGCCCAGACCAATGATCCGGCGCTCGCCCGTGCTCAGATACCGGTGCAAATACTCATCGTGCTCCTCCCGATAGGGTGACGGCATAAGGATACTGACATTGGCTCCGATGACTTCGCTTGACTTATAGCCGAACAGCGCCTCGGCCGCGGTGCTGAAGGACTGGATATGCGCCTGCTCGTCGATGACGACCATTGCGTCGGGAACCGTCGCCAGAATTGAGCGCAGATGGTCCTCGCGCAACTGCAGGGCAGCATTGGCGAAGGAAAGGTCGCTGACATCCGTGCCCTGGACGAAGATCGCGGTGATGTGACCGTCCTCAGCCTTGATGGGCTGGTAGACGAAGTCGAGGATGCGTTGCTCCGTGGTTCCATCGTGCGCATTGCGAAGGACGACCTTGACACTGCGCCCGACATAGGGCTCGCCCGTCTCGCTTACCTGATCGAGCCGTTCGAAGAAGCCCTGACCCTCAAGCTCGGGCAAGGCCTCGCGCACCGATTTGCCAATGACCTGGCGATGACCGATCAAACTCTGATAGGCGGCATTGGCCAGCTGGAAGATATGGCCGGGTTCGCTCAGCAAGGTCATGAAACCGGGCGCCTGGTCAAACATCAGGGCGAGAAGCTCATGTTCCGCGGCGCCGCGCGGTTCCTTCCGGTTAGCCTCGGAAAGCACTGGCGGCGCGGTTTCCCGGTCGGATGAGACTGGCGCCTTCTTGCTCACTTGCTGCCCTTGGAGTTGAGAACCGGTAATACTGGCTGATGTAGCACTCATCCCGTCGCACGCAAACCGACCCAAGAGCCATGGCCGGTGGGATAGGCCAGCCAGCGTCGTTTGACCCGCATCAAGGCGGTGGCGCCCGCCCGATGCAAAGTTTGGCGCACCCGACCATCGTGAGCGCGAGGCGTTTTCATGTCCTACAAGTCAATAATCGTCAACCTCGCCGTGGACGCCGATCCCGCGCCTATCGTGAAACTTGCCGCCGGCCTTGCTGGGCGCTTCGACGCTCATCTGATCGGCCTTGCGGCGGCGGATGTTCCGCCATTGGTCTCGACCGGCGAGGGTTTGGTCTACGAGGGCGAGGTCATGCAGATCCAGCGCACCGAAATCGAAAAGCGGCTTGCCGAACTGCGCGGCGCGTTCGAGAGGCTGGTTCCGTCCTCAATCAGCAGCGAATGGATGCAGCAGGTCTGCAGTCCAACCCGCTTGCTCAGCACAGTTGCCCGCGCTTGCGATTTGATCGTGACCGGCGGGGAGGAGGGCGAAAATGTCTTTCGCGCCGTCGATATCGGAAGCCTGGCACTCGGTAGCGGCCGGCCGGTCTTCGTTGCAGCGAGCAATTTCGAGCATGTCCTGGCCAAGACCGCGCTTGTCGCCTGGAAGGATACCAGGGAGGCGCGCAGAGCTATCGCCGATGCCTTGCCCTTCCTGTCGAAGGCCAACGAGGTGGTCGTCGCCACGACCGATGGCAATCCCGATGACAATGTCCGTGACAGCCTCGCCGACGTAGCGGTCTATCTTGAGCATCACGGCATCATGGCGAGGACCGAAATACTTTCGGGCGAGGAGAATGGAGAACGCCTCCTGGTGTTTGCGCGCTCTATCCACGCGGACCTGATCGTCTCTGGCGCCTATGGTCACAGCCGGTTGCGGGAATGGGCGTTCGGCGGCATGACCCGGACGCTTCTGCAGGAGAGCGGCATCAATCGTCTGATGTCGTACTGAGACTGTGATGTCGATCGGCAAAATCGATCTGGCGCAACACTCGACATACGAGGCGGGCGACACGCAACCGGCTCGCCATTTGCCGGAAGCCTATTGGTCGTTTGACGCAGGGCAATTGGTGAAGCAACTGCAGACGTCCACGACCGGGCTGTCCGGTGTGGACGCGGCGGCCCGGCTGGCAAAATTTGGTCGAAACACGCTGACGGCGTCGCGGTCTGGACGATCGGCCGCAGCTGTTTTCGCCGGCCAGTTCCGCAGTCCGCTGGTTCTCATCCTCATTTTTGCGGCGATCGTGTCGGGCTTCGTCGGCGAAGGCAATGAAGCCGCGATCATCGGCGTGATCGTGCTGGCGAGCTGCATCCTGAGCTTCACGCAAGAGTATGGCGCGTCCCGCGCCATGGAAGCGCTCCGGCAGCGCATTTCCCGCAAAGCCAGCGTGTTGCGGGATGGCTTTGAACGTTCAATAGACGCTCAGGACATCGTCCCTGGCGACGTGATCAGCCTCGCGGCTGGAAATCTCATCCCGGCCGACGGCGTCATTCTGGAATCGCAGGATTTCAACGTCAGCGAAGCCGTGCTGACGGGTGAGACCTTCCCGGTAGTGAAGTCGGCGGGACGCTCCGCCCCCGAGGCTGGCATCGCGCAGCGGGTCAACACCGTCTTTGCCGGCACTTCGGTTCGCAGCGGCAAGGCGAAGGTGCTTGCCGTGGCCACGGGATCGAGCACCGAGTTCGCTCTTATCGCGAGCGCTCTCGAACGCCGTATCCCAGAAACCGGTTTTGCCCGTGGCATCAGGCAGTTCGGTTACCTGATGACCGAAATCATGCTGGCTATCGTCATCATGGTCTTCTTCGCCAATCTGATGCTTGGACGGCCGCTGATTGAATCGCTTCTGTTTTCCCTGGCGCTCGCCGTCGGGCTTACGCCGGAACTGCTGCCTGCAATCATCAGCGTAACACTTGCCCGAGGGGCTCGGACCATGGCGGCGAGCGGCGTCATTGTGCGTCGACTCGATGCCATCGAGAATCTGGGCAGCATGGATCTTCTTTGCACGGACAAGACAGGAACTCTGACCGAGGGCGTTATTCATCTCGACGGATGCCTAGATGTCGAAGGCAACCCGTCAGGCAATATCCAGCTGTGGGCCTACCTCAATGCAACGCTTCAGACCGGACTGAAGAACCCGCTCGACGAGGCAATCGCAACCACTCCGCTTGGAGACCTCGATCCGTCAGCGTTCACCAAAGTCGAAGAAATTCCCTACGACTTCATTCGCAAGCGCCTGTCCGTCGTGGTCCTCCACGACAAGGCTGAACAGCTTCTGATCAGCAAAGGCGCTGTGCAGAACATTCTTGAGGTTTGCGACTTCGCCCTCGGCGCCGATGGGAAACTCGGCGCCTTGGACGAGCGGCAACGGTCGGCGATTGACGACAAGTTTCGGCGTTGGAGCGCGCAGGGCTATCGTGTGCTTGGGCTCGCGATCCGGCGGTTCGCAGGCCAGTCGAAATTCACCAGGAGCGATGAAAGCGCGCTTGGCTTTGCCGGCTTTCTGCTTTTCCTCGATCCGCCAAAAGTGGGCGTGAAGGAAACGCTCTCGGCGCTTGCCCATCGCGGAATCGCGGTAAAAGTCATTTCTGGCGACAACCGCTATGTTGCCGCGCATCTGGCGCAAGCCGTGGGTCTTCGTGCCGACAGGATCATGACCGGCGAAGACCTGTCGAAAATGACGAAGAATGGGCTGTTCGCCAGTGTCGGCTCCACGGATCTCTTCGTCGAGATCGATCCTAACCAGAAGGAGCGTATCGTCGAAGCGCTCCGCAGAAACGGCCACGTTGTCGGGTACCTCGGCGACGGCATCAACGACGCACCGGCGCTACATGAGGCTGATATCGGCATATCGGTTGACACCGCCGTCGATGTCGCGCGCGAAGCCGCCGACATCATCCTGCTCAAGCGGGATCTTGCTGTTCTGGTGCGCGGGGTCGACGACGGCCGAAAGACCTTCGCCAACACGATGAAATACATCTCGATCACAACCAGCGCCAATTTCGGCAATATGATCAGCATGGCTGCCGCTTCGCTGGCCCTGCCATTCCTGCCGCTCCTGGCAAAGCAGATCCTGCTCAACAATTTCCTCTCCGATATCCCCGCTTTGTCCATCGCCGGCGACAATGTCGATGCGGATCAGCTGCGGCGGCCCCGCCACTGGGACATCCATTTCGTGCGTAGGTTCATGATCAGTTTCGGCCTCGTCAGTTCGTTGTTCGACTTCGTGACCTTTGCCTTTCTTCTTTTTATCGTGCACGCCGCCGTAACCACATTCCAGACAGCCTGGTTTGTCGAATCCCTGCTTACCCAGCTCTCCATCCTGCTGATCGTACGGACACAGAAGGCTTTCTGGGTAAGCCGCCCAAGCCGCTTGCTTGCCGGCCTTGCGCTTGGCATTGCCGTCGTGGCCGTGCTTATTCCGTATACCCCATTTGCTCCTTGGTTCGGCTTTGTGCCGTTGCCCCTGCCAGTGCTCGCGGGGCTGGTAGGAATCACAGCCCTTTATGTGGTGGCGTCCGAACTCACCAAGCGTTGGCTGTTCGACAAAGGCAGGCGCGGCGGTGCTCGGCCGAGGGCAATGAAAGAGATTGGCGCACGAGCATCGGGAACAGAGAAAGCCGGGCGCTAGCCAGATGATCCAGATCAATGTCGAACACCACAAATTGGCTACAACGCAGGGAAAGGAGTGAGCGACATGAGTCTTCTCGATTACTTGATCACAGTTGACGCGAGAACGGCCTTGATGGGCCGTATGATGCGCAAACTGGGGGTCGACAGGCAGCTGAAGGTCGTCGCGGATCACGTTGCAGTCTCGAATCGTGCCGTGGACAGATGCCGGTCTTGCGGCCATCAGGACGAATGCGCGGCTTGGCTCGACGAAACGCAGCACCCCGATCATCCTCCTGCCTATTGCCGCAACAGTGACTTGATCGCGCGCTTGCAGTCTATTTCGGACCATCGCTAATGCAGACATCTCGAGGCGTCATGAAAGCCGGAAAGTCCCGTAGGCTTGCTCGGCAAAATCCGGCCGAACGCTGACAAACCGCGTGGCGCGGACGATGTAAAATCCACCCGAACGGGTTGGTCCAGATCCATCCGCGGTCATGATATCGTTCTCAGTATTGGCAAGCGGGCCTGCCTCAATTGGAAGTGCCATGCTGTTCTGCGTCATAGCCGCAACCCTCACGCTCGGCGCTTGCCTGGCAGTGCTTTTGCCGCTGATCGGAGGGATCAAGGGGGGTCCCGCCGCCGCGGATCACGATCTCGAAGTCTATCGCGATCAGCTTGCCGAACTCGGCCGTGACGTGGCGCGTGGGCTGATCCAATCGGCAGAGGCCGAGGAAGCGCGCACCGAGATCGGCCGCCGCATCTTGCGTCTCGCTGCCGCCGAGCCCAGTGCGGAAACGAAACGGTCCACGCGCGTCACGCAATTCGTGGCGACAGTCGCGGTCTTGGCAATACCGTTGGTGAGCTGGGGCCTTTACGGCAAGCTCGGTTCGCCGGCTCTCCCCTCGCAGCCGCTGGCAGCAAGGTTTGCCAACAGCCCCACCAATTCCTCCGTGGACGCGCTGATCGCCCGCGCCGAAGCCCACCTTGCCGCCAACCCCGCCGACGGCAAGGGCTGGGACGTGCTGGCGCCGGTCTATCTGCGCCTGCAGCGCTTCCCCGCGGCGGTGACCGCCTATCGTAACGCGATCCGCCTAAACGGCAGCAGCGCCGCTCGCCAGACGGGCCTCGGCGAAGCGATCGCCAACGCCGCCGGCGGCATCGTATCGGCCGACGCGCAAGCCGCGTTCCAGGCGGCGCTAACGCTCGATCCCGCAAACGCCAAGGCAAGCTTCTACCTGGCGATGGGCTTGGCGCAGGAGGGCAAGAGGGCGCAAGCCACCGCCGTCTGGCAAAAGATGCTTGAGACGCTGCCGCCCGATTCTCCTTGGCTTGGCGCCGTCCAGCAGGCGCTCGGGCAGGCGGCCGAACCATCGGTTGCCGCCGAAGCGCCGGTCAACGGCCCGGACGCCCAGCAGATGGAAGCGGCACGACAGATGCTGCAGCAGGACCGCCAGGCAATGATTGAAACCATGGTCGCCGGCCTCGATAGCGGCCTGAAGCAGAATCCGCGCGACCTGCAGGGCTGGATGCAGCTCATTCGATCCTATGCCGTACTCGGCATGCCAGTGCAGGCGCGCGACGCGCTCAGCCGTGCCGTAGCTGCCTTTGGCACTGGCAGCGACGAAGCCAAGAAATTCACCGCCTTTGCCGTCTCGCTCGGCGTAACGGCGACGGAGTAAGAGGTGACGCGAAAACAGAAGCGATTGTCGGTGATCGTGGCCGGACTGGCCTTTCTGGGCGCAGCTACCGGTCTAACCTTCTACGCGCTCGGCCAGAAGGCTTCCTATTTCTACATGCCTGCCGAGCTCGCCACGGCAACCGTCCAGCCCGGCCAGCGCATCCGCCTTGGCGGCCTCATCGAAAAGGGCACCATCGTGCGCGGGGAAGGCACCAGCGTCGCCTTTTTCGTCACCGACGAGCAGAAGTCGGTAAAGGTCACCTATACCGGCATTCTGCCTGATCTCTTTCGCGAGGGGCAGGGCGTTATCACCGAGGGCGCCTTCGGTCCGGGTCACGTCTTCATCGCGGACAGCGTATTGGCCAAGCATGATGAGCGCTATATGCCCAAGGAAGTCGCCGATGGCTTGAAGGCCAGGGGCGTTTGGGAGCAAAGCAAAAGCGAGTAGGGCCTCGACCAGCTTTTGGCCTTCGGGAGACCGATACCGCATCGGGCAGCACCATGTTGACGCTTGAGTTTTGACGCGTATCAACGCAACCGGCGCTTTTGCACTCGATGGTGGTCTTGCATCCATAGGATAAGAAGTTTGGACCCCGTCGTTCTTTTCGAAGCCTTTCTGCTCTTTGTCGCGCCGGGGCCAACCAACGCCCTTTTGCTGGCGGGAGGCGTCAAGCGGCATAGGGCGTTGACGCTTTTGACTGCGCAGGCATGCGGATATGGGGTTGCTGCCGCCTGCTGGTTTTCGCTGCGTCCGTGGATGCCGCCCGGGGCAAGCGAAACCCTCAAGCTTATCGCAGCTCTGTGGCTTGGAGCCCTCGGGCTACGTCTCCTTTTGAGTACCAAGATCAGTTCGCCCAGAGAAGGCGGCGGAATTTCCGTGCTCACAACCAGTGCTATCAATCCAAAGGCGTTCATCTACTGCCTGGCAATCGTGCCAACCGATAGCGGGCCACGTTCGCTGGCGATCTATTGGATTGTATTGCTCCTCGTCACGCTTGCCACCGGGTCGGTGTGGGTTCTGCTTGGCAGGAGGCTTGGCGACGACGGAAGCCTAGCAGACAGGGTCGCTGGCGCGGCGCTCATTGCGTTCGCGCTTCTGCTGGTAAGACCATTGATGATACAGTTCACGGCGACCTGAGCGGAAAGGGCGAAAGCGGCGGAGGCTTACCCCGCTATGCGCTGGCACTTTGTCGCGGGCACATGACGAGCGTCCTATGCCCAAGGCGTGTGGCTTAATGCCTGAAGTACGAGGGGGAGGTCGGCAGGGGAGCAAGGCGGACGACAAGCCGTTCACCGAGATTGCTTGGCTGCACGCGAACGACCACTGCCTGTGGCTAAGGACATCAGCCGAAGCTTAGGGTCTAAGAAACGAGAATGACGGACACGGGTCCAGCGCAGAAAAGACTGTCCTTTACCGATATGACTCCGGGGACGTTTTCCGCGGCCACGATCGCCGCCTGGCGTTCGCGCTCGTCGAATATGGCGCCGCTCAGTTCCACCGCGCCATTTTCCACGGCGACGCCGACCATGTCGGCTCGAGCCCATTTTTGTACCGAGAGTTCTGCGACAATCCTGTCTCGTATCTCCTCGTCGCTGGCCGCAGCTGACGACGTGTTTGACAAGACGCCCGCCAACGCGCGAACGAGATCGGAGCGGGTGATAATGCCAACCACCTTTCCCTCGGCGACGACCGGAATGCGCTTGAAATTGTGACGGGTCATCAGATCGACGACTGCTGCAAGTGACGTTGTGGGCGTTGCGGTGACGACGCTGTCGCTCATCACCTCGTCGACGCGCCGTGCGTTGGCCAGGACATATTCTTCGGCGGCCTTCCCCGAACTGATCAAAAATTCCAGCCAGCGTGGGCGCTTGCGCTCGGTGCCCAGTTCCCGGCGGCGAAGGAAGTCGCCCTCGCTGACAATGCCCCTGAGTTCACCGTCGCTGCTAACAACGGGAAGGCCGCTGATCTTGTTGGCAAGCATTAGTGCCGCTGCATCGGCGACTGACGCAGAAGGGTGAATTGCAATAACCGGTGTCGTCATAATCGCTTCGGCTTGCATGGTTGCCTCCTGGGATAGTTTCCCTTTTCATATCGGGATCTCGGTCCCTCCGTCCTTGATCTGAATCATTTCGAACCGCTAACCTCGCGGCTGAGAACCGGTGCCGCGATCATTGCGTCCCGACCATGCCGGGGGAGTCCACCATCGCATTCACCACACCGGCGTCTTGATTGCCGCCAGCGTGCTCGCCAAGCAGGACGAGTGCCATATATGCCGAAGAAAGTCGCCGACGACCTCAAGTCCAATGGGAAGTGGGAGGAAAGCAGAACCCGGCACGGCTCGGCTTTGCGTTGCCGCCTTTTCTTGCAGCTACGAAACCATCGTGACCGAGAACGGATCTCTGCGGAAGTTGTCCCTCACTTGCCGGACGCCGGCAACGTTTTCCGCCGCAACGATTGCTGCCTTGCGTTGACGCTCGTCGACAATAGCCCCCGTCAGTTCGACAACGCCCTCGCTGACCCTGACATCAATCGAGTCACCACCACTCCACGATCGGCCCTGCAGTTCGGCAAGTATAGCCTTGCGGATCAGGCCGTCATCGGTTGACGTGGTGTCCTGTTTAGGCAGGGCACCGATCAGGACAAGCAGCAAATCAGTTCTTGTAATGATGCCGACGACCTTTTCCCGATCGACAATAGGCACGTTGTTGATGCGGTGTTGCATCATCAGGTCGACAATATCTGCAATCGAGGCGCTTGGAGGCGCGGAAATGACGTTTGTGGTCATCACCTCATGGACGATGCGTCCATTCGAACGAACATAGTCGTTGGCGATTGTACCTGGCCCGAGATCAAACTCCAGCCAACGAGGACGCACCCGCTCAGTCCCAAGTTCCTCTCGGCGCAACAAGTCGCTTTTGCTTAAAATGCCAACCAGGGCACCGTCGCTATCCATCACGGGGAGGCAGCTGACTTTGCTTGAAAGCATGAGCTCGACCGCTTCAGTGATCGTCGCGTTCCCATCCGTCGTGATGACCGGCTTGGTCATTATGGCTTCGGCTAGCATTTTCACCCTCCGATTTTTCGTCAACGACAATGGGACATCGCGACCCGCGGCGCTTTGATCTGGGTCACTTGGAACGAGGGGCCGCGCCGTCATCGCGGTCGATGAGAATGCGCTCGGCGGCGCCATCGAGGTCCTCATACTGACCGCTTCTTAGGGCCCACAAAAAGCCGGTAAGTCCAAGGGCACCAAGAAAGAGTGCTACCGGGATGAGGTAGACGAGTGTGGTCATGATGGTTGCGCCGCTACGTGTGTACCTGCGCGCCGGCCTGGCTTTGTGCCGGCGAACGACAGACCCTTGAAGGCCTGCAGGCGCATGGCGTTTCCAATCACGATCAGGGATGAGGCGGACATCGCGATAGCCGCGATAAGTGGCGTCACATGTCCGGTTATGGCGATCGGAACGGCAATTGCGTTGTAGATGATCGCGATGGCAAGGTTCTGCCGGATCAGATGCTTGGCCTTGCGCGACACTTCGATGGCGAGCGGCACGGCGATAAGGCTCTCGCGCAGGAAGACGAAGTCAGCGACGTTGCGGCCGACATCGGCGGCCGTCGCTGGGGCGATCGAGACGTGAGCGGCCGCGAGCGCCGGCGTGTCGTTGAGCCCGTCACCCACCATCAGCACCTTATGGCCCGCCCTCGTCAGTGCCTCTACGCATTCGACCTTGCCGGAGGGCAGGAGCGACGGGACGTAGTCCTCGATACCCAAAGTGCCGGCGACTTCGCCGCAGGCCTTGGCAGTATCGCCAGACAGCATCTGGATCGAAACGCCGCTGTCGTTCAGTTTCTCCAGCGCCAGCCTGGCATCGGCGCGCATGGCATCCTCGAATGCGAAAGTGGCGACGATCATCCCATTCTTGGTCAGCACTGTCCCACCATAGCCGCCGGCTTTGCCTTCGCCGCCGGTCCTTGCTTTCCAGCCGGCCCAACCGCGGCGGCCAAGCCTCCACGTGTTGCCCTCGGTGACAGCCTCCATGCCGAAGCCAGGGTGCTCGCTCACCGCTTCGAGCCTGGGTTGTGTAGGGGAACTCGCAAAGCGCGCTATCGCCTTTGAAAAGGGATGGCGGGAATGCGTGGCCATGTCGGCCGCGATCGCCAGCATGGTCGGGTCGATGGACGAAGCGTTGATCAGCCTCGGTTGGCCGAGCGTCAGCGTTCCAGTCTTGTCGAACAGCGCGGTGTCGACCATGGCCAGACGCTCCATGGCCGAACCGTCCTTGACCATCACGCCGGCTTCGAACAGACGCCGCGCCGCGACAACCTGAACGATCGGCACGGCAAGACCCAGCGCGCATGGGCAGGTAATGATGAGAACCGCGATCGCGATCGTCATTGCCTGGTGCCAGTCGCCGGCCGCCGCCATCCAGCCGAGAAACGTCAAGAAGGCGGCAAGATGGACAACGGGCGCATAGAGGGCCGAGACCCGATCGGCAATCCTGCGGTATTTCGATCGACCGCCCTCGGCGGCTTCCATCAACCGGACCATTTCCGCCAGGAAGGAATCCTTCGCGGCGGCTGTCGCTTCCATCGTGAGGGGACCGGTGAGATTGAGCATGCCGGCCTGGATGTGCGCGCCAGTCCCGACGGTTCTGGGCGTGCTCTCGCCTGAAACCAGCGAGCAGTCGAGGTCCGAGGTGCCACTGAGAATGGTTCCGTCAACCGGGATTCGCTCTCCGGCCGCGATCAGCAGCTGCATATGCGGCAGGATCTCGCCGACCGGCAAATATTCGCGGACGCCTTCACCGCGCAAAATGACGGCGCCGCGCGGTGCGAGCCGCGACAGGCCGTTGACGGCCGTCCGCGCCCGCTCGCGCATGACGTGGTCGAGCGTGCGACCAATCAGCAAGAAGAACAGCAGCGATACGGAAGCATCAAAATAGGCGTGCTCACCGTGGTTGATCGTCTCGTAAAGGCTCATGGCGTAAGCCAGCGAAACGCCGACCGCGATCGGCACGTCCATGTTCATGCGGCCATGGCGGAGCGCGTTCGCCGCCGAACGGAAATAGATTCCACCGGCAAAGAACAGGGCCGGGACGGCGATCAGCGCCGAGACCCAGTGAAATAAGTCACGCGTCGCGCCCTGGGCGCCGGACCAGACCGAAACCGACAACAGCATGATGTTGCCAGCGGCAAAACCGGCGACCGCGACTGCGCGGATAAGTTCGGATAGCGCCTTGTCGTTCCCGACCACTTCGGGATCAAAGAGATGCGCCGGGTATCCCGAGCGGCCAAGGGTTGCGAACAAGGGCGGCACCTCGTCACCGTGCCAGCGCACCGATACGCGCTTCGTCGACAGATTGACGCGAGCGCTTTCGACGTGCTCGAGCCTGGAGAGTGCCGTTTCGATCGTGTGGATACAGGCCGCGCAATGAACGGACGGCACCGATAGGTCGGTCTGGTGGAGATCGCCGCCGAGCGAGCGGCTCGCCAGTTTGATCTCGGCGCTCGATGGCATGACGGCGGTGGTATAGTCCAATGCCATTTCTGCGCCGGGTGCACAGCAGCTCATGGCATCGTCCCCTTGGAAATCATGATCCTGCGTACATCGCGATAGGGCTCGGCCAGGCCGGCATCGGCATCAATCTCGACAATCCAGACACCGTCCTTCGGAGTATGCCGGGCACTGAATTCCTGACCTGGGCCTGCCGCCAAAATGACAACCTTGTCCTCTGCCTCATAAGCAGGATGGCGAAACAGCACCTTTACCGCGCGCAAGGTGACCGGCTTGCCGGTCGCATCGCTCAATGAATAGCCGACTTCGCCCGATGCGATCGTCAATTTGGCTGTCCAGCCAAGCGCTGCCTGGGCGCGTCCCTCCTTGGCTTTCTGGTTGAATTGCTGGCTGGCGACATAGGTGTTCTCGACTACCAGCCCGGTCCAGCTTGTGCTTGCGAGTGTCGCCATGGTGACGTTGACGGCGATGACGACGGCAAAGAAACCGACGATCGTGAACAACATGTGCTTGCCGGTGAACTCGCGGACTTTCTGCGGTTGGGCGCTCACTTCGCGATCTCCGGTGCATTGAATGTGGCGATGTATTCGGCGGACTCGACGCCGCCCTGGTCTTTGATCCGGAATTTGAATGTCTGCGCGGCGCTTGCGACCTGCCCCGCCGGCTGGCGCACAAAGACCTTGAGCATCTTCAACCGATCAGGGTCGGCCACTGTCGTGAACGACTGGGCTGCCGGGAGATCGATACCAACAGCATTCATTTCGGCGCCTGGCAGCCCCTGCAGGCTGACCTCGATCGTCCGCGGCTCCGGGATCATGTTCAACAGCTTGACGGTATAGCCGTTGCGTATCGAGCCATCCGACAAGGTGACGAATTGCGGATTACGGTCATGCAGGACATTGAGTTCGAGACGGTCGCGCGTCACCACCGAATAGACCAGCGCCAGTCCGATCGCCGACCATGTGCCGAGATAGATGTATGTGCGCAGGCGGAAGATGTTGCGCAGATGGAAGTGTGCCAGGCCGTCGGCGAACGTCCCCTTGGCCGTCCTGACGAGAGCCGGGTTCACCGGCGTGGTGCCGCCGGCGGTCGCAAGCGACATGTTGGCATTGTAGTCTGAAAGCGTGGCATAGGCGATCAGGCCGCGCTCGCGGCCAAGCTTGTCCATGACACCGTCGCAGGCGTCGATGCACAGCGCGCAGGTGATGCACTCCAACTGCTGGCCGTCGCGAATATCAATCCCCATCGGGCAGACCGCCACACAGGCATTGCAGTCCACGCAGTCGCCCACCGATTGTCCGGCGGCCAGGCTCTTCTTGGCATGCCGCGTCCTCGGCTCGCCGCGCCAGTCATTGTAGGTGACGGTCAGCGAGTTTTCATCCAACATGGCGGCCTGGATGCGCGGCCATGGGCACATATAGGTGCAAACCTGCTCGCGCATGAGCCCGCCAAACGTGTAGGTGGTGGCGGTCAGTATGAGAATGGTCACATAGGCGACAGGGGCGGCGGTGCCCCTTGCCACGTCCATGGCAAGCGTTGGCGCGTCGGCGAAATAGAATATCCACGCGCCGCCGGTCGCGACGGCTATCACCAGCCAGATGGCGTGCTTGGATATGCGCAGCATGAGCTTTCGCGCGCTCCATGGCGCGGCGTCGAGCTTGATGCGGGCGTTGCGGTCACCTTCGATGGCGCGTTCGACAACCAGGAACAGGTCGACCCAGACCGTCTGTGGGCAGGCATAGCCGCACCAGGCGCGCCCGACCGTGGAGGTGACGAGGAAAAGGCCGACGCCTGCCATCATCAGCAGTCCGGCGACGTAGTAGAATTCCTGCGGCCAGATCTCGATGAAGAAGAAATAGAAGCGGCGGTTGGCCAGATCGAGCAGAACGGCCTGGTGGGGAGCAAAGGCGCCGCGATCCCAGCGCAACCAGGGGGTCAGGTAGTAGATGCCGAGCGTGATGGCCATTACCAGCCATTTGAACTGACGGAAACGCCCGGAGGCCCGCTTGGGGAATATCTTCTTGCGCGCGGCATAGAGGGGCTGTCGCGTCTTGGCCGAGTTGACCGCCTCGGCCTCGAGCCGTTCGACCTGTTTTTGATCCAACACCTGCATTCTCCAACGGGGCAACGACAATGCCTGGCGGATGTTCTAGCCGCCGGTCACGCCGCACCGCGTTGATGCAGGTCAAAGCGCGGGTGGAAACAGATCGAGGCCCGGCGCTAGCCGGGCCTCGTCGCCTGTACGGTAAGGGCCAGAGAATAGACCCCCGTTTTCTATTCTCCACCGCCAAGCGAATGCACATAGACCGCCAGCTCCTTGACCTTGGTATCGCCCAGGCGACCAAGCCAGGCCGGCATGACGCCGTGCTTGGGCGCACGCACTTGCGCCGCGATGGCCGTCTCGCCCGATCCATAGAGCCAGATGGCGTCGGTCAGGTCGGGTGCGCCAAACTCCTTGTTACCCTTGGCGTTGGCGCCGTGACAGGCCACGCAATTGTCCGCGAAGACCTTGGCGCCGGGCGTGACCAGGCTCGCATCCCCGACCTTGCCCGAGAGGCTGGCGACATAGGCGCTGACCTGAGCGATCTGGTCAGGGGTAATGATGTCGGCGAAAACGGGCATCTCAGATTGCCTTGTGTCCGGGTCGGACGTGAAGCGGATACCATGCATGATCGTTTGCTGGATCTCGTCGGGCTTGCCGCCCCATAGCCAATCGTCGTCGTTGAGGTTCGGAAAACCTTTCGATCCTTGAGCGCCCGAGCCATGGCACTGGACGCAATTGACCTTGAACGTGGCTGCGCCGGCCGCAACCGCGAATTCGCGCAACGCGTCGTCACTCAAGATTTCCGAAACGGACTTGTCCTGGATGGCGGCGACGAATTTGCCTTTGGCTGCTTCCGCAGCGGCGAGCTCATTCTTCACCTCGTTGCGCGAAGAATAGCCCAGCACGCCTCTTGTGGCGGAACTCAGCAGGGGCCAAGCCGGATAGGCGATCGTGTAGGCGGCGGCCCATGCGATCGTGATGTAGAAGGTTATCACCCACCACCGCGGCAAAGGGTTGTTGAGCTCCCTGATCCCGTCCCATTCGTGACCGGTCGTCGAAATGCCCGAGACTTCGTCGATATGCTCGTTGCTCATGGTCAGTCGTCCTTAAGCGGGATTTGGGCAGCGTGATCGGCCTGCGTCTTGCCGCCTGGACGGAGCGCGAAGGCGATACAGCCGACGAAGAACAGCGCCATGGCAAGCAGGCCCCAACTGTCAGCGAATTCCCGCATCAAATTGTAGTCCATTGTCTGTCCTTCAACGGTATCCAGCGGCTTCGTCGTAGTTCTTGAAATCGACGAGCGTGCCCAGCACCTGCAGGTAGGCGACGAGAGCATCCATCTCGGTAACCTGCTGCGGATTGCCGTCCAGATCCCCGACTTTTGCCTTCGGATATCGCGCTAGCAGCGCGGTCGTGTCGGAGTTGGGATCGGCTTGCGCCATAAGATCGGCGTTGGCGTGGGAGATCATGTCGTCGGAATAGGGCACGCCCACACGCCGATTGGCGACGAGGTGGGTGGAGAAATCCTTCACCTCGATCGGGTTGTCCTTCAGAAACGCGTAGCTCGGCATGATTGACTCCGGCACCACCGAGCGAGGATCGGTCAGATGCTGGACGTGCCACGTGTTGGAGTAGCGGTCGCCTACACGTGCCAGATCAGGGCCGGTGCGCTTGGATCCCCACTGGAACGGATGGTCGTACATCGACTCCGCCGCCAGACTGTAGTGACCGTAGCGCTCGACCTCGTCGCGGAACGGCCGGATCATCTGGCTGTGGCAGAGATAGCAGCCTTCGCGGACGTAGATGTTGCGTCCCGCGAGTTCGAGCGGCGTATAGGGTCGCATGCCATCGACTTTCTCGATGGTATTGTCGAGGTAGAAGAGCGGCGCGATTTCGACGATGCCGCCGACAGTCACGACCAGCAGCGATCCGATCAGAAGAAGCGTGGCGTTCTTCTCGATGATCGCGTGTTTGTCCATCAAGCCCATGACTGGCTCCTTATTCGGCAGGCTGGAGAGCGGGTACGGAACCCGGCATAGGTTGTTCTTCGCGCTGGTGGCCGAGGATCGTCATGGTGACGTTCCAGGCCATGAGCAGCGTGCCCGAGAGATACATCGCGCCGCCGACGGCACGCATGATGTAGTAAGGGTGCATGGCTGCCACGGTTTCGGCGAAGGAATAGACAAGGAAGCCCTGCTCGTCGTACTCGCGCCACATCAGGCCCTGCATGATGCCGGAAACCCACATGACGGCGGCGTAGACGACGATCCCAAGTGTCGCCAGCCAGAAATGCCAGGTGACAAGCCGCAGGGAATAGAGCCGCTCACGGTTCCACAGCTTCGGCACCATGTAGTAGATCGCACCGAACGAGATCATGCCGACCCAGCCGAGGGCGCCCGAGTGGACATGACCGATCGTCCAGTCAGTGTAGTGCGACAGCGAATTGACCGTCTTGACCGACATCATCGGGCCTTCGAAGGTCGACATGCCGTAGAAGGCGATGGCCGCGACCATCATGCGGATGATCGGGTCGGTTCGGATCTTGTCCCAGGCGCCCGAGAGCGTCATCAGGCCGTTGATCATGCCGCCCCATGAGGGCATCCACAGCATGATGGAAAACACCATGCCCAATGTCTGGGCCCAGTCGGGCAGGGCGGTGTAGTGAAGATGATGAGGCCCGGCCCAGATGTAGAGGAAGATCAGTGCCCAGAAGTGGATGATCGACAGTCGGTACGAATAGACCGGCCGGTTCGCCTGCTTGGGCACGAAGTAATACATCATGCCAAGGAATCCAGCGGTGAGGAAAAAGCCGACCGCGTTATGCCCATACCACCACTGGATCAGCGCATCCTGCACGCCGGAGAAGGCAGAATAACTCTTCGAACCGAGGAATGAGACCGGCATCGAGAGGTTGTTGACGACGTGCAGCATCGCCACGGTGATGATGAAGGACAGGTAGAACCAGTTGGCGACATAGATGTGCGGCTCCTTGCGTTTCAGGATCGTGCCAAGGAACAGGATGAGATAGGCGACCCAGACGATGGTGAGCCAGATGTCGACATACCATTCGGGTTCGGCATATTCGCGGCTCTCGGTGATGCCGAGCAGATAGCCGGTCGCCGCCATGACGATGAAGAGTTGGTAACCCCAGAACACGAACCAGGCGAGATTGCCGCCGAACAGCCGCGTACGGCATGTGCGTTGCACGACATAGAGTGACGTGCAAAGCAGCGCGTTGCCGCCGAAGGCAAAGACCACGCCGGATGTGTGCAGCGGCCGCAAGCGGCCGAAGTTGAGCCATGGCTGAATGTTGAGGTCAGGGTAGGCAAGCTGCAGAGCAATGACCACGCCGACCAGCATGCCGACGACGCCCCAGAACACCGTTGCGATCGTGCCGTACCGGACCGGCCCATCCATATAAGCCGAAGGGTCGACTGGAACCTCTGGCTTGAAATCCGAATTGCGCAACAAGATGGCGGTGAAGCCGGCCAGCACGAGGAACAGCACCCACATGTGCTGACGGAACGGCGCATCGACGCCGAAGCCCGCGGCGACAAATGCCCCGAACGCAAACAGGCTTAGAAGGAAGATCTCTCTGCCAAACTTCATCGCAGTCCCCATCTCGAATGGCCGGCAGAATGACCGCCGACAACACCAATTCGGAATTCTGGTCCCCGCGGCCTTGATCCAGGTCAAACGCAGGCTGCTTTTTTGATTGAAGGTCACCAGAATCCGCCACCAAACCCGAAGCGTCGACCGCGAGGCGGCAACGCGCGACCGGCAGTGCCGAAGGCGCGCAATTCCGAGAAGCCGGGACAGGCTGCGGAAGAGAAGCCGTAGTGCGCCGTTCAATCTCCGCAGCGTTCATCAAGCTTAGCGAGGCTCTCCAGGCTGATGTGCCGCTTGTTTGCAATCCGGATCACGCCGTCGGTGCGCAGCCGTGTCAGTTCGCGGCTCACAGTCTCGATCGTCAATCCGAGGAAATCACCGATATCCGCCCGCGTAAGCGGCAGGTCGAAATTTGTCGAGCCTTTGGGATTGTTCGCGGCATCCATGTTTGTGGCGATCATCAGCAGGAAGCTTGCGACTTTTTCCGAGGCGGTCTTGCGCCCGAGCGCCGCCATCCAATTGCGTGCTTCGTCGAGTTTCCTGAGCGTATGCTCCAGCAGGACACGCCCGAGTGCCGGCGTGTCCTCCATCATTCGCTCGATGATCGCCTTTGGAAACGAGCAGAGCTCAACCGTCGTCAAGGTGCTGGTCTTGATTGGCCATCGTGCCGTGCACGGCCTGCCAAGAAAATCGCGGGCGAAATGGAACCCGACAATCTGCTGACGGCCATCCGAAAGGTTCCTGGTGAGCTTCACCACGCCGGACAAGACGATTGAGTAGGTTTCATCGTCGGACAGGTCTGATCCAGCCGAAACCTGATGCCTTGATGAGACTTGGGCCAATCGGGCGCGTTGGCTGGCCTTGAGCGCACCGCACAGTCCACCTTGCCCGGCTTGGCAGGGTTTACAGGTCGCCGGAATGTCAGCGTGTTGAGTGTCCTGTCTGCCGGCCATCGTGTCGCCCATGATCAATAGGGGCAGCTAGTTGCGCTGATTGTGGCCTGCACCGCCTTGATCGAGATCAAAGGCCGGGGATCAGCCGGCTGCCGGTGATCGGTCGAGGTGGTGTGCCTGGCGCAAGCGATTGTTGGCGCGCTTCAACCACCGCAGCGCTGCTCCAGCCGGCTGAAGCCGTCGACGATTATGTGCCGGTGGTTTTCGATGCGGATCACTCCCTCGGCTCGCAGCCTGGTCAACTGTCGGCTCACCGTCTCGATCGTCAGCCCGAGGAAGTCAGCGATATCGGCGCGTGTCAGAGGCAGATCGTAACTCGTCGGCCCGGCATCAGTGGCGGGATTGATGTTGCGGGCGATCATCAGAAGAAAACTGGCGACCTTTTCCGAGGCGGTCTTGCGTCCCAATGCCACCATCCAGCTGCGCGCCTCGTCAAGCTCGTTCAACGCCTGCTCGAGCAGACGGTGCTCCAGCTCCGGTGTGTCTTTCATCATTCGCTCGACGACGGTCTTTGGAAACGAGCACAGCGACACCTCCGTCGCGGCATCGGCATTGATAGAACTTTCCGCCTTGAACGGTCGCCCCAGGAAATCCGGTGCGAACTGGAGCCCGACGATCTGCTGTCTTCCGTCTGGAAGGCTTTTCGTCAACTTGACCACTCCGGAAAGCACATTCGAATAGCATTCGACCGCTTCTGCATCGCCAACGAGCTCAATGCCGGGCTGAACGCCACGCCTCGACGAGGTCCTGGCCAACTCGACCAATTGCTCGGGCTCGAGGGCGCCGCAAACGCCGCGATGGCGTGCTTCGCAGGATTGGCAAAGCACGGGAACGCCGGCACCGTGGACATCCTGTCTGATCGTCATTGCATGGTCCGAGGCCAGAGAGAGGGATAGGACATCGCTGCCGTATCGCGATACCGCCCATGGGGCCAAACGCCTTGATTGAAATCAAAGCGCGGCATGCCTGCGCGCCTAGACTGGACCGATGCAACCGAAAACAGCCAACGACGCGCCCGCCCTTGTGACTGCCAATCCGGCTGAAAACGTGCCCCGCTACACAAGTTACCCGACGGCGCCGCACTTTCATCCGGGCGTCGATGCGGTGGTGGTACGCGGATGGATGGATGCCCTCGAAGGCGATGACGAGATATCGCTCTATCTGCATATCCCGTATTGCGACCGGCTCTGCTGGTTCTGTGCCTGCCACACGAAGCATACCCGTCACTATGCCCCGGTTGCCACTTTCCTGGACTCCCTGCACAGGGAAATCGAAACTGTCGGCCATCTTGTGCGCGACCGGGGAAAAGTCCGCGCGGTGCATTTCGGGGGCGGTTCGCCCACCACGCTTAGACCGCAAGATATCCTTGCGCTGGGAAAGGCTCTGCGGGACCGGTTCGACTTTCTCGCCGGCGCCAGTCTCAGCGTCGAGCTTGATCCAAACGATATGGACGAAGGGCGCCTCGATGCCTTCGCCGCGATCGGCATGACGCGAGCCAGTCTTGGCGTCCAGGACTTCGATCCCAAGGTGCAGAAGGCGATCAATCGCGAGCAGAGCTTTGCGCTGACCAAAAGCGTCGTCGATGCGGTGCGCGAGCGAGGTGTCGGCTCGGTCAATCTGGACTTGCTCTACGGGTTGCCACATCAGACGTGCGAGAGTGTTGCGACCACTGTCGCCCAGGCTCTCACGCTCGCCCCCGACAGGATTGCGCTGTTTGGCTATGCGCATGTGCCATGGTTCAAGAAGCATCAGACGATGATCGACGAGGCTTGGTTGCCTGATCCCGCCGCGCGTCTGGCGCAGTCGCAGCTTGCCGCAAGATTGATCGTCGACGCAGGCTACGAGATGCTGGGCCTCGACCATTTCGCCAGGCCGGACGATGCGCTGGCCGTTGCTGCCCGCGCCGGAAGAATCCGCCGCAATTTCCAGGGCTATACCGAGGACCAGTGCGAAACCCTGATAGGTCTCGGCCCTTCGTCGATCAGTCGATTCCGCCAGGGCTACGCACAGAATATCGTCGCGACCGGCAAGTACGAAAAAGTAGTGAATTCAGGAGAGCTGGCGATAGCCCGCGGCATCGAGTTGAGCGTCGATGATCAGGCGCGGGCGTGGGCCATCGAGCGTCTAATGTGCCAGTTCACCTTCTCGGCGGTGGAGCTTGTCGAACGCTTTGGAGCGGCCGGCCAAACGCTTTTGTGTGAAGCCAGCCGGCTGGCCATCGGCAGTGCCGGCCACCTTCTTCGCCTCGATGGTGAGAGGTTCGTCGTACCGGAGGAAAGTCGCCCGCTCGTCAGGACGGTGGCGGCGAAATTCGACAAATATCTGCGAAATGGAATTGGCAGGCACTCGCTAGCGGTTTGAGCAACGGCCTGAAGCCACCGATCAAAAGTGCTCGCCGGCCCTGAAGGGCCCGACGCGAGTGCCGGCCGCGATCAGATAGGCGGTCGACCAACCGATCAGCAGAAACCCGTTGATGCCTTCCAGTGCCGCCAGGACGCGCCAGTCATGGGCAGGTACCACGTCTCCGTAGCCGACCGTGGAAAAGGTGATGGTCGAGAAATAGAGCGCGGTCTCAAAGTCGCTCAGGATTCCAAGCAGCCGGTATATGCCGGCCCACAGCCAGACTTCCGCGGTCATGACGGCAAAAAGCCCCATCACGACGGTGATCATGGCTACGACCCGGCTGCGGCGGCCGTGCATGCGGAAGAGCGCCACAAGGCGTGCCATCGCATGTGTGATGGCGATAAGGCCGAAAGTATGGATCAGGACCGTCAGGCTTATGACGATCGTGCCGACGAAGAGATTGAGGATCATCCGGGGACATTACCGCACGAAGGACCGTAGTCCTTGCGCACGATCAAACGGCGATCCGACTGTCCTGGCGGTGCCTTATTGGCCACCTGCGGGGGCGGTATGACCAAGGCGAAAGAACATGGCTAGCTTCAGGCTCGTTGCTATCCGCTGTGCCCGCTCGACAAACACCACCGCGGTTTCGGGCGCAAACACCTCTGCCGCCGTTTCGCCGAAGAGGGCTAGCCAGATATCGAAATCGGCCTCGGTGACATCCTTTAGCTTCAGGTGAGCGGGCACCGGCCGCCCGTGGTAGTCGCCGCTCTTCAAGATGACGGCGCACCAGAAGTCCGCCATCTTTTCCAGATGAGGCTCCCAATCGCCCACAATCTCGCGAGCGAAGATAGGCCCGAGGCGCAGATCGGCTCTCACCTTGGAATAGAACTTGCGGACCAACGCTGCTATGGCCACCCGGTCGACGTCGGGCCGGAGAAGCGGCTGATCGGCGACGGGGCGAACCTTCTCAAGCAAGATCGACTTCGAGGTCATTCACGTTCCATGGTCTTTGAGAGGTCATTGGTCTTTGGCAGTCAGGTGAGTCCCAGGCGATGAACGGCGTCCTGAAGGAAGCCGCGACGGTCGTGGACGAGGCGAAAGCCGAGATTGTCGGGCGGGGTGCCGACCGCGCAGCCGCCGCTCTTGCCGTCCCGGATGAAGTTCGACATGTAGGTGCGATGGAAGCCCTCGACGGCATGAACGCCGCAATTGTCGATCGCGCTTGCCGTTTCCGCGTCATCACCGGCGATTGTCGTGTGAACGTAGCATGTCGAGGTCCATTCCCAGACATTGCCGGCAATGTCGGCCAGTCCCTTCGAGTTGATACCGAAAGCCCCTTGGGCTCTTGGCTCGGGGTCTGGTGCGCGCCCGAGCGACGATTCGGCGCGATACTGGCCGAGCCAGCGCTGCGCGGGGTTTTTGGGGTCGTTTTCATTTGCCTCTATGTCACCGCGAAAACGTTCGCCGGCGGCGTAGGCCCACTCGACATCGGTCGGCAGCCGCCACGTTTCCCCGGTGCGCTCGGAAAGCCAGCTTGCATATGCTTCGGCGTCGATGTGGCTCACGCCCGTGACCGGGACGTCGCCAACCTTGCGCAGTTCTGCCGGCCTGCAGGCGCCGTCGGCGACGCAACGCGCGTATTCCCAGACGCTCACCTGGTACTTCATGATCTCGAGCGGCGCGGCGATTGTTTCGCGCGCGACAGGCGCCTTGACCGGGTGATTGGCCTTGAGGAACTCACCTGGTTTGGCGTGATCGAATGTGCCGGGCGCAAGGATTGCCGTCACGGGTGACTGAAGTGTCAAATCGCGGCTGTCGTTGGCCTCATTGGCGATGCCCAGGCCGATCAACGCGGCAGCCGCAATGACGCCGAAAGTGAACACGGGATCGAAGGACATGGCACGGCACCCGATTTCCGGTGCAACCCCGCTGAGCTGCAGGGTTGCACAATCATCCGTTCGCTCAGGAGGCAATTGCCTTGGGCGCCTCGACCTGCATCATCAGGTCGTCGTTCCAGCTGCCGCCATCCACCGTGAAGTGTGCGGTGGCCCCCAGTTCGACCGCTTCGATCAGATTGTGGTTCACATAGGCGTAGACGCCCGGCTGCAGGAACGTATAGAGCGCCGCGCCCGCCGATCCGCCGCGAATGAACCAGGTTTCGAGATCCCTTGCCGGCGGATTGGCGAATTTTCCCTGTTCCCACACGAAGTCGCCATGGCCGCCGATGAGGTGAGGGCGGGTATCGCGATTGGCCTGGGAATGAATGATCAGGACCGTTTCACCGACCTTCGCCTTCATCGCGTGCTCGCCGGTGAGCGATCCTGCCTTGCCGTTGAAGACGACATGGGTGGGAATCAAGCCGCGCATCACCTTGACCGTGTCGTCGTAATTGTCGCCGGCCGAGTCGTACTTCTTGAATTTGCCCTGGTCGTCGCGCGGGATGTAGAAGTCGTTTTCGCCGACATAGTAGATGCGGTCGTAGCGAACGGGTTTGCCCTTGTCGTCCTTCAGGCCATCGCGGGGCAGGACCATGACGGTGCCGCTCATGCCGGACACGACGTGCCAGGGGATCATCGCGCCGCCGGGCGCGCAATGATAAACGAACGTGCCGGCCCGGGTAGCCTTGAACCGCAATGTTACCTGCTCGCCGGGATTGATCAGGGTCAACGCGCCGCCGCCGAGCGCGCCGGTTGCAGCGTGGAAGTCGATGTTGTGCGCAAGCGTATTGGTATCGGGATTGATCAGCGTCAACTCGAGGTAGTCGCCCTCATGGACGACCATCAGCGGGCCGGGGATTGAGCCGTTGTAGGTCATTGCGTTGAGCTGCGTGCCGTCGGCGTCGATGACGACAGGCTTCTCTTCGATCTTCATGGTGAACTCGACGACCTTCGGGCCGCCTTTGGCAACCTGGTCATGGGCATGCACGAAAGGCGGCGCCACCAACGTGACCTTCTCGCGCGGAAGTCCGGCGACGTCCTTCGCGCTCGCCGCTGTCGGCATTGCGCTTATGGTGGCAACAGCTGCTGCCGTGAGAACAGATCCCAACAAAGCTTCACGTCTGGTAAGCATCGTCTTCTCCTTGGTTCCAAATCCGTTGATGCTTCCAGATTACTCTCAGCCACGTACATTTCTTTGCGCTAACGCAAATCAAACTCCATCAGCGGGTGTCTTTCGATTTTTCGAATACTTTATTTCGCGCCGTGGCGATGCATCCGGCCGCTTGTTCAACTCCAAGACGAAACAGGCCGGACTGGACCTCTCCCCTGGTCCGCCCGGCCTTCCCCCCTCCGGACTTCGCCAAGACGGAGGGGGTATCTATGAAACGGTCGTCGTCTAGTTGGCTGCGGCCTTGCTGGCCTCAGCGAACAGTTCGGCGAACACCGGCTTGGCCTTCCCGATCTGCTTGACGGCCTGTGCCGCGTCCAGGTTGACAGGCTTGCCGACCAGGATCAGCGCCACCATGCCCATGCCATAATGGGGCGCGCACTTGACGCCGTAGAAGCCCTCCTTGGTGAGGGTCACGGTAATTTCTTCGCTCGGCTTTCCCTTGAAAGGCTCGGCGCCGTCCGGGATCATGTCCTTGATAGTCTCGGCGTCGTGGGACTTGTCGGTCGGAACAAACTTGATCGTGTCTCCGGGCGCCGCACGGATGAAGGCGGGCTGGAAGACCATCGCACCCTTCTCTCCCTTGTTCAGCATCTGCACGACGTGTTCTTCGGCATTTGCCGCGCCGGCAAGGGAGAGCAGCGCGACAGCCGCGGCGATCAGGGGCAGTTTCATCGGGAAATCCTTTCTTGAGTAGTTCACGGCTTCAACCGTTGGATCCCTTTTAAGCCACGCCTTGATCGCGCGACTTGCGCTGGCGCAAATTGATCAGGGAAATAATTCTTGCTGCCACATGGCATGTTGCAGGTCGCAGTGTTGGCGGCGTTCTCAGGCCGCGTTTGCAGGACGACGGGCTTGCAAACGCGGCATAACGAGCATTCGCCCGAACAGCACCGCATAGCCAATGAACGCGATTGTCCAAAGCGCCGCCGCCATATGCAGCAGCGTCGCGACCGCTGGCGCGAAAGCCGCCAGTATCCGCAACATTGCCGCAAGCAGGATCGCGGCGAAGACCACGCAGGTGCCGATGGTCGCGCGCAACTCGCGGCCAGTGTGGCCGAGTGTTGCGCGCGACATGACCGCAAGCGTCATGGAGGCCAATGCTCCGACGCCGAACGCGTGAATGCCTGCTGCCGCAGGCACTTCCTCCGGAACGAAAGTGGCGAGGCCAGCCAGGAAGAGTCCGATCGGGACGAAGGCGAATGATGCATGAAGGATCAACACCAGAGGATCGCGCAGTGTGCGGTCTCCAGCCCAGCGGGCAAGCCGAATGGCATTGAGGATCGCCGCCGTGATTAATATCGACCCGGTGACTGCGTGGTCGGGAAAGAACGTCCAGCCAATCAGCCCGAAAGCCGAGAGGAGGATTGTCGCCGCATCGAACCTGCCGAATGGCACCGGCAGGCGCCCTGGCCGCTCACGCGCCAGCCAATTGCGGGTGAAGGAGGGGATGATCCGGCCGCCTATGATCATGACCAGCACAATTGCAGCGCCAAGGCCGAGCCGGCGGCTGGTGTCCGTCACGCCTTGGTAGTGCGCTTCGGCATGAAACATCGCATTTGCCGCCAGGAGCACCGCCACCGGGAGCAGGACCTTCAGATTTCTCCAGTTTCTGCCCGCCACGATTTCCACCGCGGCGGCGATAACAACCGCAAGAAGGAAAGCGCAATCGACGACGGCGCCGAGCAACCAGCCCGTCTCAGCCGAAAAGAAGACGGCGAGCCGACCCGCGGACCAGAGCACCACCAGGGCCAGCAGCGGAAGACCCTGCAAAGGCAGCCTTCCTGTCCAGTTGGGTATCGCGGTCAGCAGGAAACCGGTCACGACCGCAGCCAGATAGCCGAACAGCAACTCATGCACATGCCAGTCCACTGCCGAGAAGGCGCTGAAGGTTTCGAGCTTGCCGTAGTACAATGGCAGCCAGAAGAGGATCGCGCCGCCGCCAAAGAGCGAGCCTAGCAAGAAGAACGGCCGGAAGCCGTTGGAGAGAATGGCCGGGTAGGCGCCCGGACGCGTGCGTGGAATTGCCATGAGATCCCCTAAGACAACAACGACCGGCAGCTGAAATAGGATGGATCGGCGGCCGCCAATCCGGATGTTGTATCTTGAATGAGGCAAGCTCAATTTGCCGTTGCGCAAACAAGGGCGGGAATGTCCGGAAACGCGGATGCCGCTTGCTGCTCCTCGGCTGCCCATGAGACAGTCGGCGATCAGCTAGCGATGGATTTGTTGAATGTCGTTTGATTTCAAAGGAGGCGCACGTGGGTAGCCTTGATCCGTCGCTCATTGCCGGGCTTCCCGTTTTTGAAGGCCTGCGAGCCGCGGATCTCGACCGCATTGTCGGTCAAGCCAGGTCGCTCCGGATCGCCAAGGACCATCCTGTGTTTGAGCAGGAGCAGGAAGCACATTCATTTTTCCTGTTGCTTGACGGCCATGTGCGCGTGGTCAAATCGGCCCCGGATGGTCAGGAGGTGACGGTGCGCTACATCAGTCCGGGCGAGTTGCTGGGGATCGCTCACGCGTTGGGCCGTGCCACATATCCGGCAAATGCAGTTGCTGCCGTCGATTGCGTGGTTCTTGCCTGGCCGAGTCGCTTGTGGTCGACCTTCGCCGCTGATTACCCCAGTTTTGGCGCCAACACCTACAAGGCCGTCGGCGGCAGGCTTCAGGACGCACACACACGCGTCATCGAGATGGCCACGGAACAGGTGGAGCAGCGCGTGGCCCATGCCCTGCTCAAACTTGCCAAGCAAGCGGGCAAGAAGACAGAAGAAGGCATCCTGATCGACTTCCCGATTACGCGCCAGAACATAGCCGAGATGACAGGTACGACGCTGTTCACGGTGAGCCGATTGCTATCAGCATGGGAAGAACAGCAACTGGTCAAAGGCGGACGCCAGAAGGTGACCGTGGTCGCGCCGCACCAGCTCCTTCTGATCGCCGAAGGCAGGACGCAGAAAAGCTAGTCGGAATTGCCAATCGCAGTGCGCAAATCGCAACTCAGCTGTTCCTCATCGAGCTCATGCTCGCGCGCCGCATCCGAAATCGTGTGGAACGATGCAATCGGACAACCGACGCAAAGCATACCGTTTTGAAGCACGATCCGGATGGCGGCCGGCGACATCCTCATGATCTCGTCCATCGTCGCATCATCGCTGAATTTGTGTTTCATGGCTGCTAATCCGCGCATTCGTCGCGGACATTCTGCATCAGTTTATGGAACGCTCGTTGCGATGGGACAAAGAGGAAGCAAGACTCGAAGTCGCTCCCTGGCTGAGATCAACCACCAAAAACCTTGCGCCTAGACTGGATGCGTCCTTGTTCGAGAAGCTTCGCAAAACCGGGGCTATTGGGGCAGAAATCCTGATAGTGGTTTTCGAAATCGAACGCGGCCTGGAGCCCACGGCACTGGCGACGATGCGGGCAGGTCATGCAGGTGCGCGACATGTCGCCGCGTGCAGCTTCCAACGTTTGGAAGCTGTCGGGATCAATGCCGACCGAACGCATTGCTGGAGTAAGCAGGTCTTCCGAGGCATAAGGGAGCCGCATGGCGTCGTCGAACTCGGTTCGCGTTAGACCCAGGTCGTTCAAAATTCCCGCGCACTTGTCCGAGCCCTGCGCCCAAAATTCTCTTCTAGCCGCCTTGCTCCGCTCTCGGTCTACAAGAAAGGAAATTGCGAACCGCCAAGCTTCGACAGTTTCACTCGTGAGATTGCGTGCCATTCGAGTTCCCATTTTCCTTGATCACCTGGAATCGACTTCGGCGGACATCATAACGCCGACGACCCGGCGCAACTTTGCGCTAGCGCAAGGTGCTCTGGTGGCGCGTTTGTTAGACTCTATCTGCCATGCAACAGCGCTGCGGCCGCTCGGTGGCTCGTCTATTGCGTAGTTGTAACGAAGCAGAAAACCGCAGGGAATCGAGGTCCGCGTTTCGATGCGGCCCGAACTGGACGCACAGGCTCGCCTGATTGTCGCGAACGATTTGGCGGCCGAGTTTGATGGAGTTCTTTTTTGAACGTAGCCAGCCCGGGTAGGGCAACGCGCTTTGAACGAACGAGAACAAACGACAGAAAACCCGTCTGGATACTCGATCCATGCCGGTATTTTGACATGCCCAGGTCGCTCAAGTGCTCGCTTGAGAGCGTTGCGGAACCCAGCCAGCTGAAAAAGCATCCAGGCGTTTGCAAATCGAAACGATCCAGGCTCGCAGTTCCGGTCCGAAGGGCTTGTCCAGCGCTGCACGATCCCAGGCAAGGAAATAGGCAGCGGGTAGCTGCACCCGTTCGTTGAAGGGTACGATCAGCCGGCCGGATGCAATGTCCTCCGCAGCCATGGACAGCTGAGCAAGAACAAACCCCTTTCCATTGATTGCGGCGTCTATCGCGGCGCTCGACAGTGAAAAGGCCACTTCACCGGAAGTCCTTCGGCGCGAGGCACCAATCCTGTGCGCCCACTCCGCCCAGCTTGGCGGCGATTGATGGTCCCGTGCCCATTCTATGCCAAGCAGGGGAAAATCAAGGATATCCGATGGCCTCTTCAAGGGACGGTTGGCCAGCAATCCAGGCGCGCAGGCAGGGACCACCCAGTCCGTGAACAGTTCAGCATAGTGATCGAACTCATGAACCTTCGTGCCGTACGAGATTCGAAAATCCACTTGATCGCTGCCAAAACGCGGCTCTTGCTCGGCGCCGATCAGACGCACCGTCGCGCCGGCGTGAGCCGTCTGCCAGTCCAGAAGCTGAGGCGCCAGCCATTTGCTGGCAAGCGATGGAAGGCAAGAGATGGTCAGCGCGCTCTCCGCACGCGCCCGCTCGACAATATGCTGCGCTTCGCGAAGCTTTTCGAAGCCTGAGGAAACGGCCGCATGGTAGGTTCGTCCCCAGGACGTTAGGGCTACGCTTCTGCCGCGGCGTTCGAGCAAACTCAGTCCGAGCGCATCTTCCGCCTTGCGGATCTGCTGGCTCACCGCACCAACCGAAACACCAAGCTCTACGGCGGCTGCCGTGACGCTGCCACATCGGCCGAACGCCTCGAAGGCCTCGATCGCACGGAGGGGCAGCGCGTTCTTCACCTGGGGACAATCCTGGGGTCCGTTTGGTTTAGCATTTCTAAAATAGAACGCAGATGCAAGCCCTTTGTCGTGCCCGGCCCGAGAGCTATCAGTCTGGCGGTTGCAAGCTCGGGAGGACGCCATGTTTCTTCGAAATTGTTGGTACGTAGCGGCATGGGACGCGGAGGTCGGCGAGGGGCTCAAGCCTGTGCGCATCCTGGGCGAAGACATCGTCCTCTATCGCAAGACCGATGGCGTGGTGGCCGCGCTTGAAGATGCGTGCCCGCATCGCAAGCTGCCGCTGTCGATGGGCCGCATCAAGGGCGACACGGTGGAATGCGGTTATCACGGGCTGACGTTCGACAGTACGGGCACCTGCACCCGCGTGCCCGGGGCGGAAAAGATACCGCATGTGGCGTGCGTGCGTTCCTATCCGATTGCCGAGCGCTACGGCTTGCTGTGGGTCTGGATGGGTGAACAGCAGAAGGCCGATCCCGCCTTGATCTTCGAGGTCGACCACTGGGGCGATCCGGCATGGGGGGTCAATCGCGGCGAGTCCATGACGCTCGACTGCAACTATCTCTACATGACCGACAATCTGCTGGACCCGTCGCACGTCTCCTGGGTTCATCAGTCATCATTCGGCGGCGTCCAGGCGATGGAAGACGTGCCGCTAGAAACCACCGTGGGTTCGGACGGGGTGACTGTCTGGCGCTGGATTGTGGATGTTGAGCCGGCGCCGTTCTACGCGCCGTTCCTCAAATTCTCAGGCCATTGCGACCGCAAGCAGCACTACGAAGTGCGCTACCCCAGCAACGCCATCATCAAGGCCATCTTCGTGCCCGCCCGTACCGGCGGCGAAGGCAAGCCATACCATGAAGACGTATTCCTCATGGACAGCTACAACTTCATGACGCCCGTCGATGACAATCAGACGAGATACTACTGGTTCCAGATGCGCAACTTCGCGCCCGACGACCAGGAGGTCTCGCGCCAGTTCGCCACATCCGTGCGCGGGGCGTTCGACGAAGACCGCGCTGTCTTGAATGCCGTGCACAAAGGCATGGCCAACAAGCTGACACCCAATCTCGATCTTAAGATCGATGTCGGACCGATGCGCTTCCGCCGCAATCTTTCAAAACTCATTGCCGCCGAGAGCCAGCAATTGGCCGCGGCCGAATGAGCTCACTGTCCGCCCGCGCAAGTGCTGGACGAAGCGGGTTTCGCGACCTGAAAGTCGTCGCGAAGGTAAGGGAGAGCGCGATCATCACATCGTTCCTCCTCGAGCCTGTGCAGGCGCAGGGCTGGCGAGCCTACCAACCGGGCCAGTTCCTGGTCTTCCGCATTCCCGTTTCGAAGCAAGCGGCGGCCGCAAAGGACTATGTGCTGCGAAACTACAGCGTCTCCGGCCCGCCGAGCGTCGTCGGCACTTACCGGATCAGCGTCAAGCGAGAGGCGCCGCCCAGTCCGGGGCTTCCCGCCGGGGTGAGTTCCAGCTTCCTGCACGACCAGGTGGAGGTGGGTGACGTCCTGTCGGCCGAGGGGCCGCGTGGCGATTTCGTTCTCGACACCTGCAGCAGCCGGCCCGTTGTCCTGCTCAGCGGTGGCGTCGGCCTCACACCGATGGTGTCGATGCTGCACGCGCTTGCATCGGCACCCGATCGCCGCGTCGTGTTCATCCACGCCTGCGAGAACGGGGACGTTCATGCGTTGCGCGACGAGGTGTCGGCCTTGGCGGCCACACGGCCCGGCGTTACGGTTCACTTCTGCTATCGCTCGCCGACGGAGCGCGACAGATCGGACCGGAAATTCCACAGCGAAGGCCTGGTTTCGCGCGAAATGCTCCAGCGTCTTTTGCCGCTCGATGACTACGACTTTTACCTCTGCGGTCCGCCGCCCTTCATGCAGGCGGTCTATGCGACCGTGCGGGGGCTTGGCGTACCGAAGGCGCGTGTCGCCTACGAGTTTTTCGGCCCGGCCACGGTGCTCGATGTCGCTCCGCCTGCCATCAACGTCCCGCCAAAGGTGGGGATCGAACCCGACGGCAAAGCCGTTGCGGTCGAGTTCCGCAAATCAGGAATCAAGGCGGCATGGGACGGTATCTCATCCCTGCTCGAATTCGCCGAGGAGCAAGGCCTGGAACCGGAATTCAGCTGCCGCGCCGGTGTCTGCGGCACGTGCAAGTCGCGACTGATCAGCGGTGAGGTCAGCTATTTCGAGGAACCGCTCGATGAGCTTGCGCCAGGCGAAGTGCTGCTGTGCTGCTCGAAGCCGCGCGGATCGGTCGTCCTGGATATCTGATGGATGGCATCCGCCAAAAGAGCGTATCGGGAAGGGAAGTCTGGATTGGAAAATTCGACCACATCAAAATCAAAGCTTCTCTTCAATCCGTATATTGCCGCGTTGCCTCCCTACAATGCGGGCATGAACATTGCGATGGCGCGCGCGCTCAGCGGGCATCAGGATATCGCCCGGCTGGCCAGCAATGAGAACCCCGACGGCTGCTCTCCAAATGTCATGAAGGCGCTGGCATCGCCATCGTTCGAGCCATGGCGCTATGCCGATCCGGCCTGCACGGCGTTGCGTGCGGCACTTGGCGAGAAAGTTGCAATCGACCCGGGTCTCATCGTTGTCGGCAACGGATCGGAGGAAATGATTGCCGCGATCTCACGCGCCGTGATCTCGCCCGGCGCCTCAGTTGTCACGACGGTGCCGAGCTTCGGTCTGCACGAAATCGAGCCCCTGGCGGTTGGAGCCAAGGTGGCCAAGATCCCCATGACCGCCGAAATGGGCTTTGATCTTCGCGCGCTCGAAACCGCAATTGCGGCGGGGCCGAGGATTGTCTTCATCTCTTCGCCCTGGAATCCTGTGGGACCGGGGCTCGACCACGCCGCCTTGCGGCGCCTCATCGCTGCCGTTCGCCCGGGCACGCTTTTCGTCCTCGACGAGGCCTATTTCGAATTCTCCGATCCGGGCGCGCCCGACGGCATCGAAATCTTGCGAGACAGCGGCATCGACTATGTCGTCCTGCGGACATTTTCGAAAGCCTACGGCCTGGCCGGGCTGCGCGTCGGCTATGCCTTGTGCTCCAGTGTTGAACTCGCGGCGGTGATTGCCGCCGCGAAAACGCCGTTCAACGTCAACGGCGCGGCACAGATCGCGGCCATCGCCGCACTGGCCGACGAGGGCTGGATGAAAGCGTCGGCCAGCCGCGTGAGAGCCGAGCGGGAGCGTGTCGCGGCGGCACTTGCCGGGCTTGGCCTCCGGGTTGCGCCGTCGCAGACCAATTTCCTTTTCTTCGATTGCAATGGCGACAGCACACGCCTGGCCACTTCGCTGCTCGGGCAGGGGATCATCGTCAAGGCATGGCGCGAGAGCGGGTATGAACACTATCTGCGCGTCACGATCGGCTCACCCGCCGACAATGATCGTCTCATCACAGCGCTTCAGGGGCTCGCAGGCCAATGAATGCCGCCGCTGTCGCAAGTCAGAATGAACGCATCGGCAGCCCGGTGCCGATGCCGGTGACTGAAAGCCTTCGTGCCATCGTCGGCACTTCGAACGTGCGTATCGCCGATACTGCCGGGACGGTCGATCAGGACGCCGCCATCATTGTGTTGCCCGCCTCCACGGACGAGGTCGCCGCGGTCGTTCGTGTCTGCCGTCAGCACGAGATCTCGGTCGTGCCACTCGGTGGCGGGACGGGCCTTGTCGGGGGAAGCATTTCGCATATTGGCGAGATCGTCCTTTCGACGGCACGCATGAACCGGATCGAGCGGCTCGATCCGGTCGAGCAAACTGCAGTCGTCGATGCCGGAGTCACCCTGGAAGAATTGCAAACGACGGCAAGAGCCCATGGCCTGGAACCGGGCATCGATCTGGCCGCGCGGGGCTCCGCGACGATCGGCGGCATGGTGTCCACCAACGCCGGTGGGATGATGGCGTTTCGCAACGGCGTCATGCGCCATCGGGTCCTTGGTCTCGAGGCGGTGATGGCGGATGGTTCTGTCTATTGCGACCTCACACGGGTGGTGAAGAATTCCGCTGGCTATGACCTCAAGCATCTTTTCATCGGCGCCGAAGGAACGCTAGGCATCGTCACGCGCGTCGTCGTCAAGCTCGACCCCTTGCCCAAGGCGACCGCCATCGCACTTTTCGGGCTGCCCTCTGTCGAGGCCGCTCTGGAAACCATCCGTATGGCGTTTCAATCCAGCGTTGGGCATTTGCGTGCCGCCGAGGCGATGTGGAATTCCTACTTCAGGCTGGCGGCGTCGGCGCATGGCTGGGCCGAACCGGTCGTTGCGCTCGATCAGCCAATATTCCTTCTGCTGTCGCTTGGTGGTGCCGGCCAAGATGCCCTTCATGAGGATTTCGAACGGCTCTTTTGCGAAACCATCGAGCGTTTTCCTGAGGCGACAGGTATCATCGCCAGCTCGCGACGGCAGGAAGACGATCTATGGCGGCTGCGTGAAGACAGCAGCGTCCTCTACCGCGCCCACCCGAACGCACCATCGTTCGACGTGTCCGTGCCCTTGTCGGAAATTCCAGCCTATCTCGATCGGGTCCTCACTGGCCTTGCCGCGATCGAACCCGATCTGGTCCCGTATGTTTTCGGGCATCTCGCCGATGGCAATTTGCACATCATCTTGAACCGTCGGGGACCGCTTCCCCAGCACATGGCAGAAGCGGTCGAGCGCGTTCTCTATGACGGCCTGCGCGAGCTTGGCGGCTCCTTTTCCGCCGAGCACGGTGTCGGGTCCAAGCGCATCCATTCGCTCCTGGCAACGGCCGACCAGACCAAGCTCGCCACGATGGAACGGATCAAGAAGGCGCTGGACGGTCAGTCGCTGATGAACCCCGACAAGGTGCTGCCTGGTCGGGGCTGGTTCGTCCGTTCTCCCGGGCCGCCTGCGTCCAATGAGCGCCGATCGCAACGTCAAGACGAGAACGCCAATGAATAGCCCCATCGCGCAATTGCATGGAACGGACAAATTGGCTGGCGCTGTTGACCGGGTGGAAGACGCCACGGCGCGGCACGATCATTCGACCCAGTCATACGCCGTCAGCTTCTCGGTGATGCGCGAAAGGTTCCGTAGGGCGGCGCAGCGCGCCGGCGCGGATTTGTCCGAATATCTGCATCCCCTGCATGGGCCGGACGGTGAGGTTCTTGCAACCGATGTTGCATTGTTGGGCCGGCGCGACGCCTCGAAACTTATCGTGCTCATTTCGGGTACCCATGGCGTGGAGGGCGCGTTCGGCTCTGCCTGCCAGACGGCCTGGCTCAGCCAGAAAAGCCCATGGAAGCTGGACGCGGAAACGGCCGTCCTGGCAATCCACCTGATCAACCCCTGGGGAACGGCGTGGTCGCGACGAGTCAACGAGGACAATGTCGATCTCAACCGCAATTTCATCGACTGGTCCGCAGGCACACCAGAGAACAACGCCTATGCCGGACTCCATAGCATACTGACGTGCAGGGAATGGGAGGGACCGGACCGCGTCGCTGCCGACGAGAAGCTGCTCGCAACCAGAAAAAGGCTCGGGCAGGCCGGGTTGGCGGCCATCGTCGAGGCCGGTCAGTATGAATTTCCGGACGGACTGTTTTATGGCGGCGCCGGCCCCGTCTGGTCGAATCGGACGCTGACCGACATCCTGTCGACTTTTGCCGCCGCCGCGCGCCATGCCATCGTCTTCGACCTACACACGGGTGCGGGACCCTATGCCTATCCGGCCTTGCTTTCGGTGGCCAGTTCCGAGCATCCCGGTATGGCCTGGGGCAAGTCCGTTTTCGGACCGGCGCTTGCCACGGTCATCACCGGCTCCAATGCGACGACCAGCACAGGCATCGCCGCGACCGCGACCGGCTATGTCTCCGAGGCCGTCGTGAGAGCCATGCCAGACGCACGGGTGCTGCCGCTCGTGGTGGAATGCGGCACGCTGGACGGAGCCACCGTCATGGATGCCGTCCAGGCCGACAACTGGCTGCATCTTTTCGGCAGGATCGATTCCGCCATCGGCAAACGGATCAAGGCAACGCTGCGCGGTGCTTTCATCCCCGACGATGCGGATTGGCAGCGAACCTGCTTGTCCGCCAGCCTGCGATACTTCGATCGCGCGCTCTCGGAATTGCGGACAGTCGAAGTCGTGACAAGCGAGCCTGACCTGAACGCACCGACAGTGCCGCCGGCCCGCATCGCCTCGGTGGATCACACTCCCGCGGCCACGGCGAGGGTCGCGACACCGGCAGTGCAGATCGAGGACCTGCACAAGAGCTTTGGCTCCCTTCTGGTGTTGAAAGGCGTCAACCTCACCGCCCATGCCGGCGAGGTGATTTCGATGATCGGCTCGTCCGGATCGGGTAAGAGCACCTTCCTGCGCTGTATCAACCTGCTGGAACAGCCGGACGGCGGCAAGGTCGCCATCGACGGCGAACTCATCAAGATGAAGCAGACGTCAAACGGCCGCGCCGGACCCGCAGACATGGCCCAAGTCGAGCGCATTCGCGCCCGCGTCGGCATGGTGTTTCAAAGCTTCAATCTGTGGCCGCACATGACGGTGCTGGAAAACATCATCGAGGCCCCCCGGCATGTCTTGAAGGAGCCGCGCGAGAAGGCTGTCGACCACGCCAACGCCCTGCTGAAAAAGGTCGGGCTTTCCGACAAGCACGCGCATTATCCCGGCCAGTTGTCGGGAGGTCAGCAGCAGCGTGCCGCGATCGCCCGCACACTGGCGATGCGCCCAAAAGTCATCCTCTTCGACGAACCGACATCGGCGCTCGATCCGGAACTGGTCGGCGAGGTGCTGCGGGTGATCCGGCAGTTGGCCGAGGAAGGAAACACGATGATCCTCGTGACGCACGAGATGCAGTTCGCGCGCGAGGTCTCCCACAAGATTCTATTTCTCCACCAGGGAAAGGTGGAGGAGGAGGGGGCACCGGCGGAGCTGTTCGGCAGCCCGCGTTCGGAGCGTCTGCGCCAGTTCCTGGCCCGGACGTTGTGAGCGAAAGGCGCACCCTCGAAGGCTCCGGTCCGTGCCGGGGCAAATCTGCCAAAAATGAACATCAACAAGGGGAACTGACCATGAAATTGAAAGTCTTGTCATTGCTCGCATGTCTTGCGGCAAGCACAGGAAGCGCGTTTGCCGCGGAAGGTGAACTGTCCATCGGCACGGAGGGCGCTTATCCTCCGTGGAGCATGTCCGACGCCAATGGCAACGTCACCGGTTTCGACGCGGATGTCGGTGCGTTGCTCTGCACCAAGCTCGAACTGAAGTGCCATTTCGTCGTGCAGGCTTTCGACGGCCTCATCCCGGCGCTGAAAGCCAAGCGCTTCGATGTCATCATCTCGGGCATGTCGATCACCGCCGACCGCAAGAAAGAGATCAATTTCAGCGTCGGCTACGCCGAACTGGCCAACATGTTCGTCGCCCCGAAGGGCTCGGATCTTGCCGGCGTTACCGACGTCGACACTTTACTGAAATCTCTCGCCGGCAAGAAGGTCGGCGTGCAGGCCGGCACGACCCATGCGCATTTCCTCGAGAAGCGTGCGCCCGACGCCGATCTGAAGACCTACGACACACTTGACCAGATGCAGATCGACCTGGCGAGCGGCCGGATCGACGCGGCCTTTGCCGATCAATCCGCCCTGCAGGACTTCCTGGACAAGCCCGACGGCAAGAACTTCCAGCTGGTCGGCGTGCAGATCAAGAGCACCTTCGACCCGACGCTTGGCGAAGGCATCGGCGTCGGCATCGCGCAGGAAAACACCGAACTCAAGGCCAAGATCGACAAGGCACTTTGCGCACTGACCGCCGATGGATCGGTCGGCAAGGCCAGCCAGAAATGGTTCAAGACGGACATTTCCAGACCTTGCAACTGACGCGCTTCAACGCGCGGCGTCGCATGCGCCGGACCGGCGCATGCGACTGCCTCGTTCACACTTGGGAATAGAGCAACACAGATGGAATTCGGTCTCTGGCAGGTTTGGGAAGCGGGTTGGGTGACCGCCATTCTGCGCGGCGCTGCCGTGACGGTCGCGGTCGGCTTGTCCAGCATGGTCGCCGGGCTGCTGATTGGCGTTGTCTGTGGGCTGATCAAATGGGCCAGGATATATCCGCTCTCACTCCTGGTGGACGGATATACGTCCGTGGTGCGCGGCGTTCCCGAACTGCTCGTTATCTACCTTCTGTTTTTCAGTTCGGTTCAATTTGTCACGAAGGTCATCACTGCTTTCGGCTACGCCGGGCTGGCGGAGAGCGGTTATGCGTTCGTCATCGCATTGATCGCCATTGGTGCGATCTCGGGCGCCTACTCGACCGAGGTGATCCGGGGTGCACTGGCATCCATCCCCAGCGGACACATCGAGGCCGCGCGCGCCCTTGGCCTGCCCGGCGGCCGTATCTTCCGCCGCATCATAGCCCCGCAGATGCTACGCATTGCTGTTCCAGGCATAAACAATGTCTGGCAGACGACGATCAAGGACACGGCCCTGGTTTCCGTGGTTGGGCTTCAGGAGCTGATGCGCATTTCCTACATCGGCGCGAACTCCACACGCCATCCGTTTATCTTCTATCTGATCGCGGCCGTCGTCTATCTGTTCATCACGCTTGTAAGCCAGGCCGGCTTCGATGGGGTCGAGCGCCTGCTTCGGCTGCGGGCGAGGAGGTAGGAACATGGAACTCATCCAGCTTGCGGTTCCAGTTCTCCTCAAGGGGCTATGGGTGACAGCCGCGCTGACACTGGTCTCGGTGCTCATTGGCTTCAATCTCGGCCTGGGACTGGCACTGATGCGGCTGTCGTCGAATGCCTTCTCGGCCGGCTTTGCCAAATATTACAGCAATGTCTTTCGCGGCACGCCGCTGTTGGTCCAGATATTCATTTTCTACTATGGGCTCGGCGAGGTCAGCCTGGTCAGGAACAACCCCGTTCTGTGGTGGGTGATCAGCGACGGCTCGCGATGCGCCGTGCTGGCATTGGCGCTTAACACCGCGGCCTATACGTCCGAGATCCTGCGCGGAGGGCTGATGTCGGTGCCAGCCGGCTTGGTCGAAGCAGCTCAGGCTTGCGGCATGTCGCGGGTTCTGCGCTTTCGCCGCATCGAGTTTCCGCTTGCGATACGCCAGGCTCTGCCGGCCTATGGCAACGAGCTCATTCTTGTGGTCAAGGGGACAAGCTTGGCCTCTACGATCACCGTGCTGGAAATCACCGGCTACGCCAAGCGGCTCATGAGCCAGACCTTCGCGATCTTCGAAATTTTCGCAATTGCCGGCATATTGTACCTGGTCATCAATCTGCTGTTGATCACGATCACCCGCTCGATCGAGCGTTGGCTTATGCGGCATGAGTCGCAATCGCGCCATGAATTCAGCTCGCCGCGATCAGAGGAAGCCGCAGCGGTTTCGCGAGGACCCTCCTGAAATTTGGCGAGCATGGCGGACCGCGCGTCATCTTCTAGGTTTTGCCGAGGACAGGCTTTGTGTTAGCGGTTATCGCAATCGCTCGTCCCGCTTCTCGCATCTGAGGCATCTGTGTCATTGATCAGTTCCCTGGCGATGGCGAGTAAATGCGGGTGAGTGCGCCATGATGCTGTCAACCGCCCACGCCATCACGGATCGCTGAGAAGTAGCGGTCAGTGCCGACCTGCCCGCCCTTCAACGCCACCTCCAGCCCCTCGATCACCTTGATGCGCGAATGGGCAACGCAGAGCGGCGAGCCGGGTGACGCCGGCAACGGCATCCTGACCGTCAGCGCGTCGACGCCCATCTGTCCCAGCGCGTGGCTCGACGTGTCGCCGCCGGCGATGATGACGCGCTTCAGGTCCTGCACTTCGGTCAGTTGCCGCAGCAGCGTGCCGAGGCCGCGGCCGAGCTTGTGGCGGGCGCCTTGCTCACGGTCGATCTCGGCGCCGCGATCAGCGGCAGGTCCGAGTGCCGTGTAGAGGATGACGCTGCGCCCGGCTTCCAGGCTGGCGCGGCCGCGCGCGGCCGCGCGCGCGATCGCCAGTTCGGAAACCTCCGAGACCAGTTCGATCGGATCAACTTCGATCCCATCGAATCCGTCGGTCAGCGCATGGCGGATCTGCCGTTCCGTGGTCGGCGAGCAGCTGCCCGAAACCACCGCGACGCGGCCGGCAGAGCCCGGTGGCGAAAAGCGGGACTCGGCGCGAACGGCGGCAGTCTCCGCCCATTCGGCGAGTAGCGCGTACTCGACGCCGGACGAGCCGACGACGAAGGAGCCGCCGGCCTTGCGGCTGCGCCATATCTCCTTGCCGGCAAGCGCCTGGCTTTCCGGACTGTCGACATCGATGAGCACGATCGCGGCGCCACCCTCAGCGAGGCGATCAAAGGCGGCCGACCGGTTGGCCGAACGCAGCGTCGCTAGATCAAGCAATCCCGAGGGCAGAGCGGTCTGCCGCGACAGATGGATCAGAAGGTCAGCCTCGTCCATTGGCGTCGCCGGATGGCGGCTCATCACCGGATGGCGGTCGATGCGGTAATATCGATCGCGATAGGCCGCGAACAGGTGGCCGAAGGCGGTGTAGCGCTTGAGCTGCGGTGCGCCGACCAGCAGCGGCACGCTGCCCTGTGCGAACACCGCGCGGCCGATCTCGATCGCCCGGCCGATGTTGCCGATCGTCGGGCTGGAATCGAAGGTCGAGCAGACCTTGTAGTGGCAGATGGCGGCGTTCAGCGTATTCAGCCATACGAAGGCCTCCTTGAGATGCGTGTCCATCCACTGCGGCGTCTCGCTGCGGCTGGTGCCGGCCAGGCCGACTGCACGGCAATGCGAGAACTGCGCCAGCTGCGCTTCGTCCGGCTGGCGCATGAACAGCACCGTCGGAACGCCACCGAGCTCCAGCGCCTCCATCACATCGGTCGATCCGGTGAGGTCGTCGCCATAATAGCTGAGCAGAAGGTCCTGCATGGCTCAGGCCGCCTTGCCGTCGCCGAACTTTTCGATCGAGCGGGCCAGTTCCGCATGGCTCCTGGCGAAGTCCGCCAGCGGAATGCCATCGACCGCCGCTTGCCAGGCCTGCTGCACGGCACGCACGCCGGCGCCCGGCCCGTCCGGATGGCTGACGATGCCGCCGCCGCACAGATAGAGCAGGTCGACCGTGCGGCCGGTGCGCTCATAGGTCTCCGGCGCCTGGCCGCCCCATTGGCCCGACCCCGCCACCGGCAGGGCGCAATCGTCGGGCGAAAACAGCGGCGTCGTCACCGCCTCGAAGGAACGGACGAAGGAGTCATCCGGCTCCCAATACTTTGATGCAATGCCGTTGATCTGGAACTGGTCGACACCGAGCAATCGCCAGAACTGCTGCCAGACCTTGAAATCCATGCCGAGGCCGGGATGGCGGGTGAGGATGTCCCAGCCATTGCGGTGGGCGTGCAGGACAAGGCTGGAGCGCTTTCTCAAGTAAGCCATGCCGCCGAAGCCGATGGAGTTGATGTTGACCACGGCGCAATTGCCGCCGGCCGCAAGCACCAGGTCGTGGTTACGCATCATCTCGTCGGGATCGGCATGCGAGATGCCGAAGGCATACATCACCTTCTTGCCGGTCTTCTGCTCGTGGTCGAGGATCAGCGGCATGATCGCCTTCACCCGCTCCGAGAGCGGCGAGTAGGCCGGGCTCATCAGCTTCTCATCGTCCTTGATGAAATCGACGCCGGCCTCGATCAACTCGCCCACCATCGCCGCCGTCTCGGGCGGCCGCAAGCCCAGCGCCGGCTTGACGATTGTGCCGATGATGGGGCGGCCCTCGACGCCGGTCAGCCGGCGGCTGCCTGCGACGCCGAACTGCGGGCCTGGGTGAGCGCCCTTGAATTCTTGCGGCAGCTTCATGTCGACGACCCGGATGCCGGACAGGCCCTTGATCGAGTAGGTGCCGCCGATGGCGATGGTCATCAGCGCCGAAAGGTCGGTGCCGATCGCATCGAACGGGAATGCGATGTCGACATCGGCGCGCTTGAAAGGGCCGCTGCCGGCCTCGGGAATGGACGGCAGCTGCGCATCGGGCAGATGCCGGATCGCCAGCACCCGCGCCGCCACGCGGGCCTTCAGCTCCTCGGTCTCGCCGGGCAGGGCGACAAAGGTACCGGTCGACTGGTCGCTGGCGATCTTGGCCGCCAGCGCTTCGATGCTGTCAGGCGTTTCGATGCGATAGGTGAGGATGATCATGGCCGGTCGAAAGCGTCCGAAAAAAGTTTTGTTGCGCTCCAAATCTGGTATAATGAGTACATAAGTATTGCAAGCAAATATCCCGATCTCGCATTACGCGGCGGGCAAGGCGCAGGCATTCCGGGAATCGCGCCGGGGATGCTAAACAGGAACCGGGCCAGGGAGTGATTCGTCACGATGAACCGTTCGGAGCCGATAGTCCGGCGCAAGCTTTCCGATGAAGTCTTTGCAAGGCTGAAGCGGCTGATCACCAGCGGCGAGCTGCAGCCGGGCGACGACATGCCGTCGGAACGCGAATTGATGGAGCGCTTCGAGGTTGGCCGGCCGGCCATCCGCGAGGCGATGCAGGCGCTGAGCAATATGGGCCTTGTCGCCATCTCGCATGGCGAGCGGGCCAAGGTGCTGCAACTCACCGCCAAGTCGATCATCAAGCAGGTCGATGGCGCGGCCAAGATCATCCTGTCGTCGTCGAAGGACACGCTCGAGCACCTCAAGACCGCGCGTATCTTCTTCGAGCGCGGCATGGTCAGGGAAGCCGCCGAGAAGGCCACCGTCGAGGATGTGCAGCGGCTCAAGGCAACCGTTGCCGAGCAGCGCGCCGCGCGCGGCGATTCCGAAGCCTTCATTTCCGCCGACATGAAATTCCACACCCAGATCGCGATGATATCGGGCAACCCGATCTATGTCGCCGTCAGCGAGGCGATGCTCGGCTGGCTGAAGGAATATCACACCGAGATGCTGATCTGGACCGGTAAGGAAAAGTACACACTGACCGAGCACGAAGAGATCGTCGACCGCATCGAGCAGCGGGACGCCGAAGGCGCCGAAAAGGCGATGATCAAGCATCTCGAACGCTCGCGCGCGCTCTACGTGATGAATTCCGAGAAGTAAGGCTTAACCGATCCTGATAGTGGCGTAGGGCGACATGACGAGATGGCCGTGGCCAAGCGCGGAAGCGTCGACCGGGACATCGTCCGCCGTCAGGTTCGCCAGCCACACAATGGTCTCGCCGGAGGCGGAGCGGCCGGCCAGTGCCGCAATCCGCGTCTCGTCGCTTGTCTTGGCGGACACATGGGCGAGGCCAGCCAGTTCACAAAGCCCCTTGATGGACTCGAAGATCGGCCGCGGTGACCCTTCGGTGACGGGTTCACCGGATGCCGCCAGCATGCCGAACGGCCCGGTGAAGCCGGACAGCGTCAGCATCTCCAGCCCGGCGGGCGCGACGCGCGCGGCATAGCCGATGGTCCAGGCGGCGGCGAACAGGCCGTTGTGGCGCGGATCGCGATCCGCCATGGCGATGCGCTGTCCCCGCGGATTGTCCTTGGTGGCGCCGCCATAGGGGTTCTGCCGCATGGCAATGGTCGAAGGCCCGATCCGGTAAGGCTTGTCGCCGAAGATCGCCTGCGCCGAACGGGTGATGAACGGCAACGCCTCCAGCGACTGCATGACGCTGAGATCGTCGGCGGCATGCACGATCGGGCAGGTGCAATGGGTGACGAAATCGAGCAGCCCGGCTGGGACGCGCTTGCGGTTGAGCTCGGTGAAATAGCTGAACATGCCGCCGCCGAGACGGATGTCGGGAAAGGCGCGGCGCGCCGCGGCATAGACATCCTCCAGCGGCGGGCAGGGCGGCCAGGCGCTGCCCGGCGGCGTCGACTGGCGGTCGACAGAAGGCGACACCGCAATGGCATCGAGCCGCAGACCTGCCCGACGCACGAGACCTGCGACGTCGGAGAGCTCGGCATCGAGATCACCGCTGCAGGCGACCACACATTCGAGCGTTGTCCGGGCAGGATAGGCACCGGCGAGCCGGGCGAAAGCGCGCAAAGCGTCGAGCCCGTGACCGCGCGTCGGATCGTAGTGAAACAATAGCTGTTGTGGACCGAGCGCCGACAAGGTGGCGAGGTTCGCCAGCGCTGTCTCGACATCGCGGGGATAGATGATCACGCCGACATCCGGCAGCGACGGACCGGGCTCGCCAAGCGTCACACGGACCGCACCGAACGCCTCGGCTGCAGCCGGTGTCTTGCCGTTGCCGGCAATGCGCAGGCTGATCGTCTGGCGGTTGGTTTGACCAGCCGGCAACACATATGGCCAAGGCAGCGCCAGCGGCCGCACATAGGTCTTGTAGGAGGCATCGGACCAGTTGCGCTGGTCCTCCATTTCGAAAATATCGCCTTCCATGCGGCATTCGGCGGTGACGCCGGGCCGCACCGCATGCGTGATGGCGCGCAAATCCTTGAACGGCTGCCAGGGGTCGATCAGGTCTGGCAGTTTCGTCGCCACCACGCTGCCGTCGGTGTGCTCGACCGTCACCGGGCTGCCGGCGAGGCCGGCGATCGGATGCAGGATGCAGAAGCCGCAGCGGTTGGTCTCGAAATCACTTTCGGGCAGCGCACTGACGTCGAACACCAGCCTGCCGTCCGCCGACCCCTTGATGGTGGCGTGGAAGGCGAGCCGGCTTCCGTTCGGCTCGGCGCAGCTTGCCGTGTAGCTGACGGAGAAAGCATCGGCGTACTGGTCGATGGTCAGGTCCGTCAACGCGGGTTCGTAGGTGCCCCAGTCGCGGTCGCGCACGATATAGGCGATGGCGCGCAGCACCTCTGTGCCGCCATGGCGGATGGTGCGCAGATTGCCGTTGACGAAATCGCCGCTGAGCGCACCGGCGGTCAGCCGGATCGGTTCGGGCTCCGCCGCGCTTGTGCCGCAGAGGAGGAAGCGATCCCAGGTCATTTCAGCAGATCGTCGATCCGCACCGGTTGCCGGCTTGCGGCGCCGGCATAGGCCGCCTCGACTAGTGCGAATGTCTTGAGGTTGTCGGCGCCCGAGGTTGCCGGCTCCTTGCCGTCTGCAAGGCTCTCGACCCAGTGCCGCTGGATCGCCAGTACGCTCTCCTGGATGTTGTGCCATGGCCGCGAGGCCCAGGGCAGCAGCGGTGGCGAGATATCGCTGACCGTCGTACCGCGCTTGCCGGTGACGGTGAGCAGGTAGCCCTGCGCCAGCCGGAGCGTGCCGTCGCTGCCGTCGATATCGATCAGCGTCTCGGGAAACGGCTCCACCGCAAGCCTGGTCGCATAGCTGCAATCGACCACCGAAGTGGCGCCGCTCTTGTGATCCATCAGCATGGTGGCGACATCTTCGCCGGCGATGGCCGGATTGATGCGCGCGGTGCGGGCGGTGAGGCTCGACACATCACCAAGCAGGAAACGCGCAATGTCGAGGATGTGGATGCCGAGATCCTCGATGATGAAACGCTTGCCCGTCGCTAGGTAAGGCTGGCCGGAAAACACGTCATAGGCGGAGCGAAAGGAGATACGCCCGAAGAAGGGCGTGCCGATCTCACCGCTGTCAAGCACGGCGCGCACCGCCTGGATCGGCGACTGCCAGCGGAAATTCTCATGCACCATCAGCGGCACGCCGGCCTCGGCGCAGGCCACGACCATCGCCTTGGCGTCGGCGAGCGTCGGCGCGAAGGGCTTTTGGCAGATCACCGGGACGCGGTGGGCGGCCGCCATCTCGACCAGCGGCCGATGGCTGGCCACGGTGGTGGCGATATCGACGAAGTCGAGCGTCTCGGCCGCGAACAGCGCCGCTGCATCGGTGTAGCGCCGCGCCACGCCGAACTGGTCGCCGACGATCCTGAGCCGCTCCGCATCGCGGTCGCAGATGGCGACGATCGAGGCGCCCTCTATGTCGCGCCAGGCATGCATCTGGTTGACGGCGAAGAAGCCGCAGCCGATCAGCGCTCCGCTCAAAGTCGCCATGCTCAACCCGCCTTTGCCATCTGCATCAGGGTGACGCGCTGCTGAAGCCGGCGCTGCGCCTGGTCGACGACGACGGCGACGATGATGACGAGCCCCTTGATGACCATCTGCCAGAACGAGCTTACGCCCATCATCACCAACCCGTCCGACAGGATGCCGATGACGAAGGCGCCGACAATGGTGCCGCCGATCGTGCCTCGCCCGCCCGACATCGAGGTGCCGCCAAGCACCGCCGCGGCGATGGCATTCAATTCGAAGCTTTCGCCCGTCGCCGGATGCGAGGCCATCAGCTCCGATGAGATGATCAGCCCGACGATCGCCGCACAGAAGCCGGAGAACATGTAGACGAACATCTTGACCATGTTGACGCGCACGCCTGAAATGCGTGCCGCGCGCTCATTGCCGCCGACGGCGAAGATGTGGCGGCCAAGCGGCGTGTACCGGGCGAGATAGGCAGCCCCCAGCGCCACCACGATCAGGATCCAGATCGATACCGGCAGGCCGACAAGCCTGCCGGCGCCGAGGAAGCCGAAACCGGTGGTGCCGAGTTCCGGCTTGCCGACGAGGTTGGGGAAGGTGCGGCCGTCGGACGACAGCAGCGCCAGGCCGCGCGCCACATAGAGTACGCCGAGCGTCGCGATGAAGGGCGCCACGTTGAGCCTGGTGATCAGCAATCCGTTGACGGCGCCGATCGCTATGCCGACCACCAGCGTGATCAATGCAATCTCGACCACGTTGAAATAGATAGTGTAGCCGATTTGCAGGTCGATGCCGTTGAGCACGAGATAGCCGGCCACCATGCCGCACAGGCCGACGATCGAGCCGACCGAAAGGTCGATGCCACCGGTGATGATGACGAAGGTCATGCCCATGGCGAGGAAGGCGTTGAGCGCCACATGCTTGGCCATCAGGATGAGGTTGGCGGCCGACAGGAAGTTCGGCGCGGCGATGGAGAAGAACACCAGCACGGCAATCAGCGCGATGAAGGTCCTGAGCTTCATCAGCGTCAGCAGCGCCGAGCCGCTGGAGGCCGATGCGGGAGCCGCCCTGGCGGGAATATCAGTCATCAGCGTTGCTCTCCAAATTCTGGGGCAAGATGTGCGGGGCGGGTCCATGGCCGAGCGCCGATGCGGCGACGATCGCGGCCTCGCTCGCCTCGGCGCGGTCGAACATGCCGGTCAGCCTGCCATTGCTCATCACCGCAATGCGGTCGGACAGCGCCATCACCTCGTCGAGGTCGGAGGTTGCGAAGAGGATGCCCAGCCCATCGCGCGACAGCTTGCGCATGGTGCGGAAGACATCGGCCTTGGCGCCGACATCGATGCCGCGGCTCGGCTCGTCCATCAGAAGCACTTTTGGTCCGGTGAGCAGCGCCTTGCCGATCACCACCTTTTGCTGGTTGCCGCCGGACAGCGACGAGACTTCCTGCGCCGGATCGGCGACCTTGATCGCCAGCTCCCGCACCATCTGCGTGACAGCCTGCCGCTCGGCACCGCCACGGATATGGAACAGGCTGACGAAACGCGACAGGCTGGCCAGCGTCAGATTGCTGGCGACCGAGAGGATCGACACCAGGCCCTCGCGTTGGCGGTCTTCCGGGATCAGCGCCAGGCCACGCCGGATCCGTCGCGTCGTGTCGCGTTCCCTGACCTGTTTTCCGTCGATGAAGATCTTGCCGCTGGCATGGCTGTGGCGGCCCATGATGCAGTCGAACAGTTCGCTGCGCCCGGCACCCATCAGGCCGTAGATGCCCAAAATCTCGCCGGCGCGCAGCGACAGCGAGACGTGGTCGACCGCCAGTCCGCCGGTGACGCGCGGCAGGCAGATGTCCTCTGCACGGAAGACCTCCTCACCGGGAACATGGCCGTCGGCCTTGGCAAAATCCTTGGCGTCCGAGCCGATCATCTGCCGCACGATCCACTGCGTGTCGACTTGTCTCACTTCCTCCTGGCCGGTGATGCGGCCGTCGCGCAGCACGGTGATGTAGTCGCCGATGCGGATCAGCTCCTCCAGCCGGTGCGAGATGTAGACGATCCCCACGCCGCGCGCCTTGAGGTCGGCGATCACCTTGAACAGGATCTCGACTTCCGCCGCACTCAGCGCCGAGGTCGGCTCGTCCATGATCAGGATGCGCGCGTCGAGCGAGACGGCCTTGGCGATCTCGACCAGCTGCTGCTGGCCGATGCGCAGATCCTCGACCAACATGTCCGGCCGGATGCCGGCTTCGAGCCGATCGAGGAATTCGCCGGCCCGCCGTTCCTGCGCCTTACGGTCGATCTTGCGAAACCGATTGGTGATCTCGCGCGTGGCAAAAATATTCTCAGCAACCGTCATGTTGCCGAACAGGTTCAGTTCCTGGAACACCATGCCGATGCCGCGGTTCACCGCGTCACCGGAGGAGGAGAAGGAGACCTCTTTGCCGTCGAGCAGGATGCGCCCGGCCGTCGGCTGCTCGACGCCGGCGATGATCTTCATCAGCGTCGATTTGCCGGCGCCGTTCTCGCCGACGAGCACATTGACCGCGCCCTTGCGCACCGCGAAATTGGCCTGCTTGACCGCGACGGTGCCGGCATAGACTTTCGAGACGTCTTCCAGCTTCAGGATGATTTCGTGACTGGGCGCCGTGGTCATGGCTTCGGCCCGATCTCGGCCTCCGCCGGGGTCACCAATGGCAGGTCCTGGCCGCCTTCGATCGTGTAGGCGCCGAGCACCTTGGCTGTGCGGCCCTCCAGCGCTTCGCGCGGCAGCTTGGACAGCACGGTCTTGTCGGCATAGGCATTGAAGGCTTTGCCGAACTGGGCGAAGTCGATCTGGTTGGTAAAGTCGTTGAACTGGACGAAGTCGAGGCTGTCTCGAAGTGCGGTTCCGCGCACCGCCGGCCCGATCTGGACGCGCGCATCCGCCTTGCCGTCGCCGTCGACGTCGATATCGATGGTGCCCGCGCGCGACTGTGTGTTTGCGGCGATGATCTTGCCTTCGACGCGGACCGCGAAAGTCCACGGCGAATTCGCCTGCTTCTTGGGGTTGCCGTATTTGGCGCCGGCCGCTGCCTGGTCGGTCTTCGCCAGCGCATGGACCTCGGCAAACGGCCCGGCCTTCTGCTGCAGATAGGGGATGACTTTCGAGGCCCAGATATCCTCGACCATCTTGTCCGGGTTGAAGCCGGACGCGTTGCCTGCGCCACCTTGGGCCGATGGCGTCGGCAGGATCTTGCAGGCGCCGAGGCCGAGGCCGGCGGCCAGCGCAAGGATCGGCCCAATCGCTTTGATCGGCCAAGTCCCCCTAATCCGCCAGGTCGGGTTGTTCAGCATGAAGGTCAAAGCATCCCGGTGAAAAAGGAGGCGAGGGACGAACCCTGGGTTCGTCCCTCGCTGTTTGCGTTGCGCCGGTTCAGTTCTTCAGCGCGAAGGTTTCCAGCTTGGCTGCATTGTCGCCATTGACGAGCACGCAATCCATCAGCTGCTTTTCCTTCTCAGGCGACTTCTTGTTCTTGATGAAGTCGTTGGCCTGCTCGACTGCCATCTGTGCCTGGGCGTAGGCCGGCTGCAGCACCGTCGCCTTGATGCCGCCTGATGTGATGGAGTCGCGCACATCGTTGGAGCCGTCGAAGCCGACGACGATGACATCCTTGCGATTCGCCGCGGCGAGCGCCGCATAGGCACCCATCGCCATCGTGTCGTTGCCGGAGATCACGCCCTTGATGTCGGGATTGGCCTGCAGGATCGATTCCATCTTGGAGTAAGCCTCGGTCTGGCTCCAGTTGGCCGATTGCTGCGCCACCATCTTCAGGTCCGGATAGTCATTGATGACGTCGTGATAGCCCTTGGAGCGGATACCGGCATTGGTGTCGGATTCCTTGCCGACCAGTTCGACGAAGTTACCCTTCTCGCCCATCAGCTTGACGAACTCCTGCGCGCCGAGCTGGGCACCCTGATAGTTGTTGGAGACGATCTGCGCCACGGCGACGCCGGTGGCGTTGATCTCGCGGTCGATCAGGAAGGAAGGGATGCCGGCATCCTTGGCCTTCTGCACCGCCGCGACGGTGGCGTCGGCGCCGGCATTGTCGAGGATGATTGCCTTGGCGCCACGGCCGATCGCGGTGTCGATTAGTTCGGACTGCTTGTTGGCGTCGTCGTCATGCACCAGCACCAGCGCCTCATAGCCGAGTTCCTTGGCCTTTGCCTCGGCGCCGACAGCCTCCGCCTTGAAGAACGGATTGTCGTGCGAGGGGGTGATGATGGCGATCAGGTCGGCCGCGAAGGCCGGCGCCGCCGTGCCGAGTGCCAGTACGCTGGCGAAAGCCGCAAGCGTCATTCTGCGAGTGAGTTTCATGAAGTCCTCCCGTTGAAAAGCTCGTGCCTTGATCGCGCAAGGCTGATGCATTGAATTGGTCAGGCTGCGGATCGCGCCGGATTCAAAAGCCGCGTGCCGGCTTATCCTGAACGGATCGTCGCTCCCCAGCCGTCCTCCACTCGTCCAGGTTTCCCAGCAGACCTGATGGATCCGAGTTCCCGAACAGCTTAGCCAACTGGTATAATGAGTCAACCACTATTTCAGATAATCTGTATCTGAGTGGTTGATGCTTTTTCCCTTCTCCCCTTGTGGGAGAAGGTGGCCTCGCGAAGCGAGGTCGGATGAGGGGTGCTCCAGGGAACGCCGACGTCTCACTCCGCTGGAACACCCCTCAACCGTCTCGGCGCTGCGCGCCGATCCATCTTCTCCCAGGGGGAAGGGAGAACCGAGCCCGCCCTCTCATGTAATCCGTTGAATGCTGGCGGCGATTTCTTCTGGTTCGAAGACGCGCTTCCAGTCGTCGCGCATCAGCACCGGTTTGCCGAATTCGATGGCCTTGTTGCAGGCATCGGAGAACACGCCCTTGGTCTCGCCGAAGATGACGGCGCCGAGCACATTCATGTGGCCGAGCAGGAAATCGAGCGCGGCCTGCCGGTCGACGCCGCGCGCCACGACCTCGTCGAGGGCTTCCTTCATGACGACGAGCAGCGAGGCGCACACCGTCTCCGAAAGGCCAGGCTCCAGCAGCGCCATATGTTCGACCGTGACGCGGTGCGAGCGCATCACCGGCGCCCAGATGATCTGGGCGATCTTCTCGCCCTTGGCGTAGTCTTCCTCCGGCCCTTGCATCAGGGCGCTGACGAAATGCTGCCTGGCCTTCACGCCGCCAAAAAAATCCTTCTTGGCGGCCATGTCGGTCTCGTCATTGAAGATCGGCGGATGGCAGGGATGGGTCACGAAATAGGTGAGGTCGGGACGATCGGGCAGATGGCCGGCGAAGGGTGCCGCCGCGTCGAGCACGATCACCATCGTGCCTGAGGCAAGCTTGCTTTCGATGCTGGCGGCGACCTTGCCGATATGCGTGTCCGGCACGGCCAGGATCACGACCTCGGCACCTTCGAGCGCCTCGTCGACGCCGACCGCATCGAAGCCCAGACCGGTTTTCAGCCGCTCCTTGCCCGCCTCGCTGATCTCGACGTGGCGGATCGTGTAGTCCGATCCGCGAAAATTGGTCGACAGGCGGTAGCCCATTTTCCCGCCCGCACCGAACAGCGCAATCGTTGTCATCTGGCTTTGCTCCTTGAACCTTGGGCGATCGTCGCGCGATCGTCAACTTATATACTGGTATGATCACTCTACCATAATTTGGCAAGTGGAATTGTCGGCCTGGCCCGTCACTCCGGCACAGACGCGGCCGCATCTGCCGGCGGCCTCGGCGTCGCGCCGTCGGCAGGTTCGGTCGTCGCGCGCCGCGCCAAGGCCTGTCGGCCGGCCAGCGCCAGGACGAAGATGACGACAATGCCCTGGACGATGTCCTGGGCGCCGGGCGGCAGCCCGATAATCTGCATGGTCGTCACGATCAGGATGAGCAGGATGCTGGCGAACAGCGTGCCGAGCGCCGTCGCCGAGCCGCCGAAGATCAGCGTGCCGCCGAGCACCACGGCGGCGATCGACTGCAAGAGGTAGGGCTGGCCCATTTCGAGGAAGGCGCCGCCAATATAGGCGCCGAGCAACAGGCCGTCGAGCGAGGCCAGCACCGACGAGATGATGAAGGCCGCCGCGATCACCCGGCCGTTGTTGATGGCGGCGAGGCGGGCGGCCGTGCGGTTCTGGCCGACCGCCGACAGCAGCTGGCCGAACACGGTGTAGCGAAGAACGAAGGAAGCCGCCGCCACGCCGAGGATGGCGATGATGGCCATGATCGGAACACCGGAGATGCGGCCCGTCGCCAGATCCTTGAGCGCCGGGCTGACGGCAAAGCCGGGGATCGCCTTGTTCGACAGCAGCGTCGCGGTCGCCAGCACATAGCCGGTGGCAAGGGTCGCGATGATCGCCGGAATGCCGAGGCCGACGACGAGCAGCGAATTGAGCAGCCCGACCGCGAGGCCGAGCAGGACGGTAGCGGCGACGCCAATGGCCAGGTTGGCATCCTGGCCTTTGATGGTGAGCAGCGCGACGAAGGCGCTGAGCGTGATCACCGAGGCGACGGAAAGGTCGATATTGCCGCGCCCGGTGGTGACGACGAACATCTGGCCGATGCCGACGACGGTCAGGAACGAGGCCGACAGCACGATGCCCGACAGGCTGGACAGGCTGAACCGGTTGGTGACGACGGAGAGCACGAGCCAGAGCAGGAGCACGCCGATCGCCGCCCAGATCCAGCGGTTTTTCTGGGCCCAAAGGGTGAAGGTGGACAGCGCGTTCATTGTTCGCTCCGGCGGTCCGCGGTCAGGCCGCGCAACGTCAAGAGCGCGATCAGGATCAGCCCTTGCGTCGCGGCGTTGAAGTCGCTGCTGACATTGAGCGTGCCGAGTAGCGCGCCGATCAGCGACAGCGTCACCGCGCCGGCGATGGCGCCGACCGGCGAGACGATGCCGCCGAGCAGTGAACAGCCGCCCATCACCACGGCGGCGACGCTGAGCAGTGTGAACGAATTGCCGGAGTTGATGTCGCTTGCCGTGTTGATTGCCGTCAGCGACAGGCCCGCGGCCGCCGCGAACAGCCCGGCGATGAGATAGCGCACCAGCGCGTAGCGTGTCGGCGACCAGCCCGAGCGGATCATCGCGGTGGGATTGTTGCCGAAGCCGCGCAGCACCACGCCGAGCGGCAGCCGGTCGATCGCCAAGACCACCAGGGCGACCGCGGCGATGAAGATGACGGATGTCGGCAGGAAGCCGACCGACCAGCCGAACAGCGCCGTCAGCCAGTCGGGGCTGGCGCCGCCCGGCGTCGGCTGCAGCGCATAACCCAGCCCGACCCAGATAAACGAAGCGCCGAGCGTGACGACGATGGCCGGGATCTTGCGCGCCTGGATCAGCCCGCCGAGACCGGCGTAGGCGGCGACCGCCGCCAGAAGCGCCAGCGCACCGAGCCATGGCTGGTCGTAGAGCAGCGTAGCGCTGAGCACGCTGACCAAGCCGGCGAAGGCGCCGACGCCGAGATCGATTTCGCTGCCGCCGACGATGAACATCTGCGCCGCCGTCACCAGCACCAGCGACAGTGCCGGCATCAAGAGCAGGTCGAGGCCGAAGATCGAGGCGACCGCCGGATTGGCCGAGATCATCACCGCCAGAACGGCGGCGAGGCCGATGAAGGGGGCTGCGTTCACCAGCCTGCGGACCAGCCCGGCCGCACCGGCCTTGCCTTGCGCGGCATCCGTGCGCTTGTCCGCCTGCTGGACGAAGGATGCCCCGACGATCGCGGATTCGGTGATCGCCTCGCCGATCAGCTCCTTGACGATACGGCCGCCGGCAAAGACCAGCACGCGGTCACAGGCCAGCAATTCTGCATCCTCGGTGGTGTGCCAGACAAGCGTCCGTCCGCTGCGTGCGATGTCGTTGCACAGCCGGTAGAAATCCTGCTTGGTGGCGATGTCGACGCCGCGCGTCGGATCGTCGAGCAGGATGATCGGCGTATCGGCGACAAGCGCGCGGGCAACCAGCGCCTTTTGCTGGTTGCCGCCGCTCAGCTCCAGAATGTTGGAGCCGAAGCGGTTTTCGTCGAGCCGCAGCCGGCCGGCGGCGTCGGCCGCGGCCTCACGGTTGACCCGGTCCGAGACCAGGCCCAGCGACGGGCGGCGCGCGAGGCTGCCGATGGAGATGTTGCCGAGCACGCTCCACAGCGGGAACACGCCTTCCTTCTGGCGGTCGCCGGCGATGAAGCCGGCTTCGGCGGTGCGGGTGACGGCGGCATCCTTTGCCGGATTGGGCTTGAAGATGGCATGCAGCAAATCCTTTTGGCCGCTGCCCTCGAGCCCCGCCAGCCCGACGATCTCGCCGCGCGCGATCTCGATGTCGCGGCCGAGTCCGGATGTCAGCGCACCGGACAGCCGCACCAATGCACCTCCGGCGCTGGCGGCGGTGGCGCCATGCTGGTGGACCGAATTGGCGTCGCCGCCCATGAGCTGCACCAGTCTGCTGATCGACGTATCGGCCACGTCCCCGCGCCAGGCGGTGCGTCCGTTGCGCAGCACGACAATTTGCGCGGCGATGTCGATGATTTCCTGCAGCTTGTGGCTGATGAAGATGAAGGCGAGGCCAGCCTTGGCCCGCTCGCGGATGAAGGCCCGCAACTGCTTGGAGCGATCGAGATCGAGCGAGGAGGTCGGCTCATCGAGAACGATGAGCCTGACGCCGGGCGTCGCGGCGGCGCGCGCGATCTCGACCATCTGCCGTTCGGCGATCGACAGCTGGCCGACGTCCGCGTTCACATCGATTGTGTTGCCGGGGAAGACGGCATCGAGCGCCGAGCGCGCGCGGCCTCTGTAAAGCCTCCGCCAGCCCGGGCGGCTTGCCGCGTCCTGCGGCGTCTCCAGAAAGAAGTTCTCGGCCACGGACAGGTTGGCGCACAGCGACAGTTCCTGATGCACCATGCGGATGCCGCGCCGTTGCGCTTCCGCCGTGTTGTAGTCGACGAAGTCAAGCGCCTGGCCGGCGAAAGCGATCGAGCCCAGGGTCGGCCACATCGTGCCGCAGAGAATGCGCATCAGCGTCGACTTGCCGGCGCCGTTGCCGCCGACGAGGCCGATGATCTCGCCGGCCGAAACGGCAAGATCGATCTCGGCATTCGCCAGCGTCGGCCCGAAACTCTTGGTGATCTGTGAAAGCGAGACGATTTCCTGCCGGATCGAAGCGGCGGGCGCCATGGCGGCTGCACGCCTTTGATCGGCAACGGCGAGATGGGACATTCGTCCTCCGTTTCTTCACGGCCAAGGATCGGGCGCCATCCGGCGTCCGATCCATTGTGCTGGTCGCGTTACTTGCTCAGCAGGTTCTGCTTGACCCAGTCGAGCGAATAGCTGGGGCTGATGATCTGGCCGCCCGGCAGCTTGGCGTAGTCCTTGAGGTTGCTGGCATCGACGGTTGCGACAGGCATGATCATCATCTTGGGCGCCTTGGCGCCTTTGAGCAGGGACAGGCCGAGCCAGAAGGCAGCGCCGCCAATGCCTGGCGTCGTGTTCATCGAGACCGTCTGGTAACCGTTCTTGGCGTTCTCGTCGGCCCACCATTTGACGAAGTCGGTGCCGCCGCCACCTTCGATGATTGGCATCTTGCCGGCATAGTCGCCGCCATACTGGACGAAGGCCTGTGCGATGCCGACGTCGTCGCTGCCGCCCTGGCCGAGCACGGCGTCGACATGTGGCAACGAGGGCAGCACATTGGCGATCGCGGCCTGCGCCACAGAAGCGGTCGCCTGGCCATAGACGGTGGCCACCACCTTGATGTCGGGATATTTCGCCAGCACCGACTGCTGCGCATTGAACATATCATTGTCCGGGGCCGAGCCCTTGACGCCGCGCACCTGGATGACGTTGCCCTTGCCGTCGAGCATCTTGAACACGGCCTCTGCCTGGGTCGCCTTGTAGCCCTTGAAGTCGAAATTGAGCTGGTAGTTGCAAGGCGCCGACGCGACCGAATCGAAGGAGACGACGATGATGCCGGCCTTGCAGGCTTTTTCGATGATGCCGTTGACCGCGGTTTCCGAGGCGGCGTCGACCGCCAACACGTCGACCTTCTTCAGGATCAGTTCGGCGATCTGGCTGTTCTGCTGCGCCACCGAGCCGTCGCCGTTCATGACGATGTAGTCGGCGATCTGTCCGGCGGCCTTGGCTTCCTTGGCCGAAGCCTCGAACGCTTCCACCATCTGGTGGCGCCAGGTGTTGCCGTAATAGGCATTGGTCAGCGCGATGACCGGCTTGTCCGACGACGCCATTGCGGGCAGCGCCACTACACTGATCAGCGCGGCGCTGGCCACCCCCGCCACGATTGAACGTTTCATTGTATCTCCTCCCAGAAAAACCATAGGACGCAGCGCATCTGCTGAGGATCACGCTATGTCAGGTACATATTATACCAGCATACCAAATAGGCAAGGGCGTTTGCTTTCCCCCGCGAGGCGTAAGCCTGTCCCAGGCGTCGAGTGATGGTTTCGGCGGTACGCTCGGCCATGCTTTTGGGGGCGGCATCAAGCCGAACCAGATCAGGCAAATGCGATTCCGGGATGGTCTTCAGCCTGCCATCGTCCGAATGAAATCGCGGAAGTGGCCTGTCGAGGAAGGCCCCAGACGATCACAGCGGTTCGCCAAGGGCCTATCGGTTCAACCGAGGTTTTCTCCCATGCGGGTGAAGCGGGCCGGGTCGGCCTTCTCCAACCGCAACGCCAGGAGGTATCCCACCACGGCGGCAGCCGGGATCAGTGCCGGCAAAATGATCCCGAGTGCACCGCCGGTGGTAACGGTAAGATCGCCGAAATGCACGAAGATGTAGACGAACAGGGCTGCCATGATCAGGCCGGACAAGGCAGGCAGGATCAAGGTCGACAGCGCCGAGGCCTCTCTCTGCCTCCTGCGGAAGAAGACGATCACCGAGAGTGAGGTGACGGTCATCATGCCCAGCACGCCGAGCGTGCCGATCTGGCTGATCCAGGTAAACATGTTGAGCACGGGATCCAGATGGAGGCCGGCGAAGATGGCGAGTGCGGTCAGCGGACGCTCGAAAGGCGGCATCATGCATTCCATCGCGCCTTGCTGGCCGCCTGCAATTCGCCCTGGACGCTGGAATTCTTCGAACGGCTCTACGCGGCGACCGAGCGCTAAAGGTTCTGCTCGCATCGGCATTGCCGGTGGGTCGTGATGTCCAGGCCGAGCACAGCGCGCTTGCGCAGGCTGCGCTTGACAGGGACGCCGAGAGGGCCTCGGTGCTGCTGAGCCAGCATTACTTTAGGACGGTGGAAGATCTGGCGGGGGCTATCAGCTTTAACGAAGTGAAGCTGCGTGCCTCACACTGATGAAATACGCCATGGCCAAGCCATTTGCGACAAAGCCCTCAATGCGGATCGGCTGGCGAAGGGGCGACGCGACGCTGAAAATATTTTCACGGCGAATGGCTGGTCACCATTGGACCATGCATGCCGGTGTCCTGGACGGAATTTTCCCGGCAACCGGCGGCACAGGAAAATACTGGGTCGTTGTCTGGACATCGATAGCAGTCTCGTCGTCGAAAATCCGGGCGATGAGGTGCAGCGCTTCGTCGAGACCCGACGATATGCCGCCGCCGGTCAGTCGGTTGCCTGACTCGACAAAACGCGGGTGGCCCCTCGCCACCTTGATTGCCGGGAAGCGGCGCAGGCAATCGACGAATGCCCAATGCGTCGTCGCCCTGTGGCCGTCGAGCAGTCCGGCCCGGGCCAGCAACAGCGCACCCTCGCAAACCGAACAGACCCATTTCGCATGTTTTGCGACCTGGCGCAGGTAGGCAAGATATGGCGATGCCGGGTCGCTCATGATCCTTGCGAGCGCATCGGGATCACCGCCGGGCACCCACAGTATGTCCAGTTTGGGCGTCGCCTCGAAGCTGGCTTGCGCCTCAAAGCGCACCCCATTCAAGCTGGTGACGGGCGCGCCATCGATCGACAGGAGAACCGTCGCCAGCCCCTTCTTCTTGTCGACCCAGGAGAACATCTCAAGTGGACCGGCCACATCGAGCAGGTTGACGCCTTCATAGACCGGGATGCCGAGTTTCATTGGATCGCTTCTCCCTGCTCGAAATGCCCATGGCGTGTTCCTGACCCGCCTCCCGATCCTCGCCATGGCTGCGACGCCGCCGTTGCCAAAACGGCGTGTCCCATCGTGCGGCGGCTGCATAATGCGCGGCAAGCGCCGGGACGTAGTCGGCAAAACCTTGCGCGGCGATTGCCGCGTAGCGGGCGCGAGCGAAATCGCCGCGCCCTTCCAGCATGTCGGATGCCGCGTAGGCTGCCAGGATGCCCGAGCGCAACGCGTGCACGATCCCGCGTGACGACAGCGGGTCGGCGCAGAACAGACTGTCGCCCGCCGCGACCCAGCCTTCGCCGGCGGCCGGATCGATCGTTGCGGTTCCCGCCGACTTGACCATGCTTGCGGTTTCGACAGCGTCGGGCGGCACGAGCGGCGCGATGGAACGTGTTTCGGCCAAGGCGCGATACCAGTGGTTTGCATCGCGCAACTCGCTCCCCAGATCGGGATCGGTGAGGCATGCCACCACGCGACGCTCGTCCGGCAGGTCGGCGCTGTACCACCAGCCTTCGGGGCGGGCCTCGACGACCATCCGGCAATCGCCCGGCGCGCAGTCGAAGAAGCGTGTGTAGGCTGCAAGGTGTCCATGCATCCGGAGCGTCGCGCCGAAGCACCGCGCCAGCCTCCAACCGCGGCCGGTCGCCCAGATCACCCCGCGTGCGGCAATATCTGCTTCGGCCAGCTTGAGCCGCCAGCCTCGATCGTCGCGCACTGCCGCATGCACGGTTGAGCCAAGCCGCGTCTCCACGCCCGCCGCTTTGGCTCCCTGTAGCATCAGCCGGTCGAATCGCGCCCGGTCGAGTTGCCAGCCGGGTCCTTGAGCGGAAAACATGCTGTGCCGCTCGGAGGGAGCTTCATCGGCCCACACTGAAACAAGCGCGCGATTTTCAACGAAGCCGGCCTCGGCAAACGTCGTCCACATGCCGAGCTGACGCAGCAATCCTTGCGCCACCGCGGGCAGCACTTCTCCCGGCTTTGGCCGGTCGTGCCGTCCAGCCTCCAGCAGGATCACACTCCGCCCAGGCGCATGACGGCGCAGCATCAGCGCCGCGGCAGCGCCCGCCGGCCCGCCGCCGATGACGGCGAAGTCAACTTGCCCGGACGGCATAGAAGGACGCCACCACCCCTGCCGGGTTGGTGCTGCCGCCATCGCCCGAATGCGGGATGGTGCGCACCACCGAGCCGACGATCGCCGGCACCTCCAGCCGGTCGGTGCTGTTCGGCCAGACGGGGACGAGCCAGCCAATATAGTCGTAGATCCACTCCTCGCCGCCGACTACGCCCTTGCCCTGGAAACGGACCTGCATCGGCGAGCCGTAGCCAAAGCCGCCGCGCAGATCGAGCGACCATCCCGGACCGCCGATCGTTCCTGCGAGTTCCGTGTCCGATTTCTCCGCGATGGCCAAGGTGCCTTCGCCGAAGAGCAGGTCGTTGGCCGCCTTGCTGATATCGGGGTCGTTGAGGAAGCTGCGATAGGTCCAATTGCCGACAAAAGGATTGGTCATCGTCATTCTCCCGAATCTTCGACGCAGATGTATTTGACGCTGGGCGAGGGCTGATCGAGCCCGCCGCCGGGATTGCGGATCATGAAGCCGAGCTTCGACCACTCGGTCACCATTTTGAGGTCGCCGGCCAAAGTCTGCGGAATGCCGCGCGCCCAGTTGCGGAACTGGGGATCGGGCTCGGCGGGGTAGTAGACCTGCATCGGCCGGTGCGCCGGCCACCACAGCGTCTCCCACACACGCCGCTCGCGCTCCATCAGCGTGTCGCCGACGCTGTCGGGATAAAGCACGTTCCATTCCTCGTAAGTGACGTCGATCGTCTGGGTGGAACATTCGTTGAAGTCGGCCTGCCAGGGCAGGCCGCTGAGCTTGGTCAGGTCGCCCGGCTGCAGACCTGTATCGAAATCGCTGCCTTGCGACAGCGGGTCCGAGGCATAGGCGATATAGCCTTCCTCGCTGACACCGGCGCCCCAGCGGTTGGCGTTCTCCTGCGCCGCGGTCAGCGCGAAGCTATACCATTCGGGGTCGGCTTTGATGCGATAGGGCTCGCGCCAGATCGCCGGGTTGCGGATGATCCACGTCACCTCGCCGCCGGGGCAGAAGGCGCCGCCGAGCCCGTTGGACAGCACGCCCTGGTCGAGGCCGCGACCGCCCGGCACGTTCCAGTCCTTGTAGGGCTGCCATGGATCGATGGGCGGCGCGAAGCCAGCATCCACCTCGTCGATGAAGATGCCGGCCGCCCATTGCCGGAGCAAAAAGAGCTGCGTGTCGGTCAGCCGCAGGAACTTGCTGACCGTCTTGTTGGTGATCGGGTTGTCGCCGGCCAGCATTGGCATCAACGGCAGGTGATAGGTGCGCGTCGCCGGGTTGGCTTCGAGCCGGAACAGGTTCTCCTCGCCAGGCTTGCGCAACAGGTCGAACAGATATTGCCGCGCGGAGCGGCCCGGATCGGTCGTCGCGTCCTTGGTCGCCGCGGCGAGCGCACGGTCCAGCAACTGGCCGGAACGGTACTCGAATGCCAGCCGGCGCAGCGCCGCTTCGATCGGCTCGTCCGGGTCGCTCGTGCGGTCGGGCTCCGCCGGCTCCTGGCGCGAGGACGAGCGGGCAAGCGTCAGCAACCGCTTCTTGGGTGGCGCAGCGGCTGCGGCGATGCGCCCGATGACGTCGGCGACGGCCGCATCGAATGCGTTGCGCGCTCCTTCATACGTGCTGTCCGCCGCGGCGTCGTTCTCGCTAAACACCTGCCGCCAGCGCATCGCATAAGCACGCGGCGCCTCGCCATCCTCAGGCGGGCAGACTGCGGTGGTGAAGGCAGTGGCAGCCGCCTTGAGCATGGCGCCGGCATCGCCGACCAAATCGTCTTTCGCCGCGCCCGGTGCTTGCGTCGCGTCGAGCAGCATCAGGCTCGGCTCGACCGCCGCCTCGAGCAATCGTCCGGCGACATGATCGTCTTTCGCCCGGCCTTCCTTTTGCGCCAGCGCGCGCGGCGCGACGCGTGGCGGGATGCACAGGCGATAGGGGTCGAACGTCCCCCGGCTCGATTGATTGTGCGGAAAATTCGACTGTTGCAGGATGTTGGCGAAATAGGAAAATTCGTCGGCGCGGAAAATGATCGGCCAGATGTCGCGCCAGAACCAGGGCCGGTAGGCTGGATTCCACTCCACCGGTCCCGCTTTCCAGTGCAGCAGGGCCGCCGTATCGGTGGGATCGATCTTCTGCGGCGCGTCGAAAGCCCCAGCCGTGCCGTACATGTCCGTGCGATAGGCGAATTCGCGGATCGACATGTCCTCGACCACGTCTTCTAGCGTGATCATGTCGAGCACTTCAGGCGCATAGCGGGGATAGCCGACCAGCACCCAGGCCGGATATTCGACATCGATATAGCGCAGCTTCTGGACGCGCTCCTCCATCATCACCAGCCGCGCCATCACCGGCCCGTCCGAGATGTCGTCGAACCAGCCGTCGCTGTTGGCGTAGGTCTCGATGCGCGGATGGCCGAAGCCTGAGAGGAACGAGCCGCTGTTGCCATGCCCGCCCAGCACCAGCAGCCGCCCGTCATCGTCGGTCATCATATCGCCCAGCGTGTCGATGTCGTTGGGCACCATCCCGGTCGGGGGGAAGGTGACGGCATAGGCCGGATTGGTGTCACGCCCGAAGCTTGCCTTGCGCCGCGTCTTACAGTCGACGGCCTGCGGCCCGGCGTCGATGATCAGCCTCTGCCGTTCGATCGGATCAGTGATATCGGGGTTGCGTTGCGGCGTGCCGGCGGGATAGCCCGCTTCGCCGCGCAAGCCGTCGAAGGTGAACCATGCCGCCTTCTTGTTGGCGAGCTGGACACGCCACTGGATATCGACCAGCTTGCCGCTGTTACCGCCGCCCTCGACATGGTCGTCGATCTTCAGCGGCACGCCTTCAGGGTGTGCCTCGTCATAGGCGAAGATCTGGAACCGCGCGGCCTGGCGCTTGATGCGGCCCTTATTGTCCTTGAAGTGCTTGATCGGCGCATCGCCCTTGGCGGCATTGCCGTTGGCGTCGCATTCGATCGGCAGCTGCGCCGGCTTTTCCGGCGAGATGCAGAAGGCTTCCGGGCTGTCGCCGAGCCGGGCGATGCCGACGGCGGGGTGGATGCGATAGGTCATTGGGTCGGCCATTTGATTTTCCCTCGGGTGCCAGTGCCGGCCGTGTCTTCTTGATTAGTCGAGAAAGTTGAGCGAGACGCCGTCGAGCCACAGCAGCTCGCGGTCTTCCTCGTAAGTCGCGCCGATGACCATCAGGCTTACCGTGATGCTGGTGGCGCCGACGGCGATCAGCCGCCGCGCGGCGCGCGTCACGTCGATGCGATGGTTGCGCGGCGTGTTCATCGAGCGCTCGCGCAAGTCGAACTTGCGGCTCTCCGCTGGCGGAATTTCACAATGGCCTGGCCCGCCATAGCATTCGCCATGGCCGAACACCGCGGCATAGCCGGCATAGCCAGGCACGTTGAGCGGCGTGCTTGCATCGGCGTCCGGCGTGTTGAGGAACACGCGGATGAAGCAGGAGCGCGGCAGTTGCGGCACACGGTGCAGCCGCACCTCGGCCGAACGGAAGCTTTTCGTCGCATCGGGCACCGCGATCGGCGCCGACACGAAGCGTCCGACCGGATTGGTCAGCCCAACCGGCATCAGGCATCCGCCACGCACATATTCATAGCCGAAGCGGTTCATATCGAGCGTGTCGCGCACCGCGTAGCTCCACGGCGTCAGCGCCGAATCGAGATCGGCAGGCAGCCCGTCGGGATGCTCCTGCTGCCAGCGCCACCATAGCCGGTCGATGTTGGCGTGCACCGGCCAGAAGATCGGATCGTAGGACGCGGTCAGGTTCGAGAACATGTCGCCGAACTGCGGCTCGGAATAGAGGTCGTCGCGCTGGTGGAATTTTCGGCCGGCAACGCGCACCGCGCTGTTGCGGTCGGCGGGCGCGTCGGTCTTGAAGGCCGGGTTCATGCCGCCGGTCCAGATATGCATGGTGTTGTGCGGGTTCTGGTCGAGGAAGCCGAAACTGTCGACATAAAGGCTGCCGCCACCGAAATCGCGGAAGGTGCGCAGCGACAGGATCTCGTCAATGTCCTCCTGCGCCGGGTAATGATAGTGGATGACGGTGTTGATCGTGCCTTTGCCGAACTGGCCGGAATAGCGCAGCGGATACCAAAGAGAATTGGCGTCGAGCAGCGCATCGATCAGCCGCTTGCGGTTCTCGCCCGTCACATAGTCCTTGCCGCAGGCGTCACTGACCGCGTCATAGATCTCGGTCGGGTTGGCCCAGAGCTGGCCGACGAGCGTGTCGATCTTTGCCGGGAAACCGTGATCGCGCAGGAAGCGTGCCGAGTCTTCCGTCAGAAAGCCTTTGAAAGCATCGGGGAGGATTGCGCCCTTGCCCGGATCTTGCGGCTTGTAGCGCTCGGCCGGGAAATCCCACCACGGCATGGTCACATCAGGGCAGAAATCCTGCAGCGCCTGCTCGAATTCATAGAGATACACGCGATGCCAGGGCAGGAAGCGCTCCCAGCCATGCTGGCAGTGGTTCTGGTGGATCAGCGCCAGATTGTTGTAGCTGCGTTTGTCGCCGACCCATTTGTTGAGCTTGTAGAGCTCGCGAAAGGCGTGACGCAGGCGCTCCTTCTGCGGGCCATCAAGCACGTCGACATCCATGCGCTGGCGCAACTCGCCCTTGGCATAGCGCCACGCCGCCGGATCGGATGCAGGGCCAAAGATGGGACCGGGGAGACCTTTCACCTCGACGCGGGCCTCGGTCGCCACGCTGACTTCGCCGGCGAGCGCGACCGTCTCGATCAGCTCTCCGGGGCAGCCTTCTTCGATCCAGGTCTCGATGCGGTCTATGTCGTCGTCGGCGACCGGCTTGCCGCCCCAGGGCAGGCGAGGGAACTGCTTGCCGTCGAAGGGCGGCAAGCCGCGCAGACCGCGAACCAGCGCCGAGCGTGCACCGCGACCCTTGGCGTCGCTGGTGCCGCAGCAGGTGTTCGAAAGCGGCGCAATCAGCGGCATGCCGTGCAATTGCAGCCCGAGGAAATCCGGCAGCGTCAGCCCCGTCAGGCTGCCTGGCCCCTCGTTGCCGCCGGCTGCGGTGAGGATCGCCTCGACGTCACTCCAGGTGAACGGCGCGCCGGGATTCGGCGCCTGCGCCTTACTTGTGGGCATCGTGGCCACCCATCTGCATTTGCCCATCCATCCCCTGCATCAGCATGGCGTCGCCCTGCGTGGGACCGACCACCTGGTCGGGCAGCACCACGGCAACGTTTTGCATCATGCCCTGGTCCTCATGGTCGAGGATGTGGCAGTGGAGCACGTACTCGCCGATATAGCGTTCGTAGCGGGTGCGCAGCGTGATCGTGTAGATGCCTGAAAAGCCCGTGGGCAGGGTTTGCGGTATCAGGCTCTTGATCCACAACGTGTCTTTCCACACGCCCTTGAGCCCGGGATATTGCGGATCGGGCGCGCCGGCGATGTCGTCTACCGCTCCAGGAGCGCTGACGTCCTTGCCGAGGGGATCGGTGATCGAGACGATCTGGAACGGATTGACGTGGATGTGGAACGGATGGCTGACGAAATGCGATTGCAGCGTCCAGACCTGCGCCTTGCCGAGCGGCAACTGGCGGTCGATGCGGGTTGGGTCATAGGGTTTGACGTCGGCGGTGTTGAGGCTGTTGCCGACCTCGAACTTCACGTCAGGCCCCGTCGTGTCGATGAAGAAGGTCAGTTCCTGCGTGCCGTTGCCCTTGACCTCCGCGTCCGTGATGTCGGGGTGCGGCGTGAAGCTGGTCAATTTCATGCCGGCCTTGAGATTGGCCACCACCGTCGCCTTGACGTCGGCGGGCATGTTGGCCTCGGCAAGTGCAACCAGCTTGCCGTTGATGTAGGTCTCGACATTGTCGACCGGCTTGCCCGGCGCGACATCGACCAGGCCGAGCAGCTGCGGCCCGACATCAAGGCCGTTGACCACGCCCGATTTCGGGGCTGAGGAATCGATCACGCAGTAGCGCCCGGCCTCCGGAAAGACCACCAGCGCGTCGAAGCGGTAGCCGGGTTGGAACGTCGCCAGCTTGGTCATTTGCGCCGCCGCCATCGTCAGGCCATCGGCGGCGACCAGCGCATAGGGCACCGGCTTGGTATCGCAGGTGTCCTTGATGAAGGAAGCCGTGGCGTCAGCCGAGAGCAGCGTCTTGACGCCAGGCTTGAGCTTGCCGTCAAGCACCTTGAAGAATTGCAGGCTGATCGTATCGCGCACGCCGGCGTGGATCATGCGCCAGCGCTCGATCTGGCCCTGTTTCGCCGTCAACGGTTTGTCGGGGTTGAACACCTCGCCGTTGAGCGAGGTGTAACGCCCGGATGCCGGCCATGTGCCAGGCCCGAACTGGTCGTAGCCCTCGATGCCGCCGACATCGCCGGGGTCGCAGAAATAGCGGCCCTTGATGTTCTGCTTGATCGGGCCGAGGTCGCCGGGCCTGGCCGCCGGCCCGCGGCAGGCATACTGGATCTGCTGCATCACCAGCACGCGCTCGGGCACCGCCGAGGTCGGGATCAGCGTGTCGATGTCGCCATGCGCTGTCGGCGTCGGCGGACGGTTGCCGCGAATGATCAGCGCGCCAGCCATGCCGCTCGACACCTGTAGCGCCGTCGAGCCGTGGCGGTGCGTGTGGTACCAGAACGTGCCCGAGGGATGATCCGACGGGATGTTGTACTCGTAGGTGAACTTCGTCTGCGGGTTGATCGACAACAGCACGTTGTCGCTGTTGCCGGTCGGGCTGACCCACAGCCCGTGGGTGTGCAGATTGGTGCCGTTGAAACAGTGCGGGATGTCGGGCATCTGCCCGCCGGGCATGCAGCCCGGATCGCCGGGCTGCGGCCCCGCCGGCAACTGGTTGTCGAGCCTGATGCGCACCGTGTCGCCCGGAATTGCCTCGATCGTCGGCGAGACATAAGGCGCCTTCGGATCGACGCCCTTGCCGCTATAGCCGCGCAAATGCACCTTGTCGTATCCGCCGGTCGACGGATTGTAGATCTGGTTGTCGATATACTGGATCTTGAGATCGAGCAGTCTGTCGCCGCGCACCGGCGCCGTATTGCCCGGCAGCGGCGCGGCAGGCGCCACTTCAGTCAGGATGGGCTTGGCAATCGGTGCGCGCTCGTCCTGCAGCACCGGCGGATTGAGGATCTCGGCCGCCGCGGGCAGCGCCGCGATCAACCCCAGGCCGCTGCCGAAAACACCGGCGAAAAACCGCGCACGCGTCATCGATCCTCCACGCAACATGGGGCTCCCTCACTCTGGCTATTGATTATCCTCTCCAAGCATATTGCGCTCGATGCTGAGGTATGTCCAGCTTCTGTTGCTGTAGATCGCAAAATTTTACTTGAGCGAAATCTTATGAACGGATTCCGCCAACTCGCTTATACGGCTCATGATCATTTCGTTTCGAATTTCGTTCTATTTGTAACAAGTTGAGAGATGGCGGTTGCCTGTCACGCCAAGCTGGCACGATCGCTGGTTGCCGCCTTTGGCAAGCCATGGGACCCATCAACTCTCATAGACAGTAATGAGCGGTGACCGGCTGCCGGCATCACATCGGGTTCAACGTCACCGTAGGCGCGGTCGTCATGACCTTGGGGCTACCGCTTGCGATGGCGCCGCTGCCGAAATAGGCGATGTACACAAGGGCAGTGCCCCATTTGAATTCGAATGAATAGCTGTTGCCACCAGCCGTCGCGTAGTATCCGGCCGGCGCCGCCTTGGCCGTTCCGGGGCCGGTGTCGCCATATTGCCAATTCAGCGCAATCGCATAGGCATTGTTGCCGCTGGCGTCCTGGGGGCCGCCAATGAAGGCGAACAGGCAGAGATCCGCTGAATTCGCGTGAAAGCCAAGCTGCATCCATTGCGGCACGGTGGTCGCACTCAGCGTGCTGTAGAGGGCAACCGCGATAGGCTCGCCGGTGATCGGCAAGATCGCCGGCTTCGCGCCATAGCCTGGACCGAAGGCAGCGATCCAGATCGGCGTGTTGGTGCTCACGCTGGTGTTTGTGAGGGTCAGATTGTTGCCCTGCCAGTTGTTGATCAGAACCATCGGCTGCAAGAGCAACGCCGGAGCGACCAGGAACTGCGGCTGGCTGCCGCCGCTGGTCAGCGCCAGCTTGCCGGAATTGTTCATTTGCGATGTGTTCTGGTAGGCCAGGATCATCGATCCATTCGATGTCGGCTGCATGGTTGCGCTGTCGCGCACGGCAAGCGTCAGCGGCGCGCCATTCCAATTGGTCTCCACAAGGGATTGGCCCAGAATGTTGAAACCCGAAGGTGGTGGCATGGCTTCCGTCTGAACTGCGTTACGGCAACTCTACAGCGATTGCAGCAAAGCCGTCACTGGCGATGCAGTCTGCGGCGAGAGATTGACGACATAAACCGTCGCCGCTCCCCAATTGAAGGGCAGTGCGTATCTGTTGCTGCTGGTTGTGGCGTAGAATCCGGCCGGTGGAGGCGGCAATGGGGGCGGGCCTGTGTCCCCGCCCGGCGCGTTCAACGCGATCACATAGGCATTGTTGCCGGACTGGTCCTGCGGGCCACCGACGACTGCGACGACCTCGAGATTGCTGGTGCTCGAGGAAAACTCCAGCTGCATCCAGTTCGGCGTCGTCGTTCCCTGCACCGCCTGGCGCATCGCCAGCTGCATCGGCGTGCCGGCCGTCAGCACACCCGGCTGGACGCCGGGGATGCCGGGGCCGTAAGCCTGCACCAGGATCGGGGTTGCGGTATTGATGCTGACATTGCTGATGTTCAAATTGTTGGCGTGCCAGTTTGATGTGAGCACGCTGATCATCCGCGCCAGCGCCGGAACCGGAAGGAATGTCGGATCGCTGCCGCCGGAGGTCAAGGCGAGCTTGCCGGCATTGTTCTGCTGCGACTGGTTGAAGTAGCCGACGATGAGCGAGCCGTTGGGCGTCTGCGGCATGCTCACGCTGGCGCGATACGTCAGCGTTTGGGGCTGGCCGTTCCAGGCCGCATTCACCGTGCCCCCCGGGACGAGGTCGCTCATATCGGTTGTCCTCCCTTTCGCTGGCTAACTCTTTGTTGGGGCATGATCTCTGGACAAGACGGTTCCCATTTGGTCCGGCAAAAGCCGGTAGCCACTTTTTGGGATCATGCTCTTGCGCGGGAACCGGCGGCTCGGCACCGCCGGCTCCCGTGTCTGGGTTAAAGAGACAAGAGTTCCGCCGTCAGCGACGACGCCGTCGAAGGCGACATGTTCGCCACATAGACAACCGAGGAGCCCCAGTTGAACTCGAACGAGTAGTTGTTGCCGCTCGTCGTCGCGTAATAGCCTTGCGGCGCCGGCGGGCCGCCCGGGCCGGTGTTGCCGGCCGGTGAGTTCAGCGCGATGGCGTAGGCGTTGTTGCCGGTCGCATCCTGTGGGCCGCCGACGACGGCAACGACGATCAACTGGCCGGTATTCGTACCAAGCGTCAGTTGCATCCAGTTGGGGGTCGACGTTCCCTGCGCGATGCCGCCCGGCTTCAACGTCAACGCCGTGTTGATGGCAAGCGCCACCGGCTTCTGGCCCGGCAGCCCGGGACCGAAGGCCTCGATCCAGATCGGCGTCGCGGCCGCGACGCTGACATTGGTGACGGAGAGGTTGTTGGCCTGCCAGTTGTTGATGAGAATGCTGGGCTGCAGGAGCAGCGCCGGAGCAGTCAGGAACGACGGCTGCGAACCGCCCGAGGTCAGCGCCAGCTTGCCGGCATTGTTGAGCGAAGCGGTGTTCTGGTAGGCGAAGACCATCGATCCATTGGTCGTCTGCGGCATTGCCGCGCTTTCGCGGTAGGCAAGCGTGGTCGGTGAGCCATCCCAGTTCGCATTGGATTGGTTGACGCCGAGAATTTCGTATTTTGGGGCCGTTGCCATGATTTTCCCTCGCGGTTTGCGGTTTCGAACTGTCGTACCTGAATGCGTGTTGCAGAGCGGCGGGCCTGCAGGTCGAAGCGTGCCGGCGCGCTCTGTCGGTTTGTCTCAACATTGATCGGCCAAACCGGTTTGGCCGGTCTGGCCCGAAGTCTGGTTTCGAAACATTTCCTCCTTTCCAATCATGCGCTGCGTGACGCCGTCGCAAGTGCCCGCCTTGAGCGGTCAGTTCGCATCGATGTCCGTCAGGTTCAGTTGCAGGTTGCTGAAGCGCAGCACCGGCGTGTTGACGCCGCTGAGCGCTGCGTACAGCGTGATATCGAAGACCAGCCTGGCGCCCGCCGGCTCGGCATTGGCGCCGAAGACGATGCTTTTGCAGGAGGCCCAATTGGCGATTGTCGCGGCAAACAGCGCCGCGAAATCTCCGAGCTGCGCCGTCTGCTGGCCGTCGATCTCGAAGGACCGCGCCAGCACGATCGGAACCAGCGGGCTGATCGAGGCGCCGTCGAAGGCGCCGCCGGCAACGGCGGGGAACGGGAACTGGTAGGAGCAGGCGACTTTGACCCGCCTTGTCGTTCCGCTGGTCACGCTGGCCGCCGCATGCGCCCCAAGCAGCGACTTTTCCTGCGCAGGGTCGGCCAGCAGATCGGCCATGACGGTGTAGATGCGCTGGCACAAGCTTGAAGGCGATGCCGGGCAGGCCGCACCCGATCCCTGGCCCGGCAACGTCACCACGTCGATCGGCGTCGCATTGTCGATGAACGGCGTCACCGGCTGGCTCGGCCGCACCTGCGGTGTCTTGTAGATGAACTCCGGCACCACTTGCCACTGCGTGTTGTCGGCGGCTTCAAGCGTGATCAGGTTGCGTTCGATCTGCACCGAGGCAAGCGCATTCTCGGCCGCCAGCACGTTGAGCGCATCGACCTCGATCGTGTGCGCCACACCGAAATTGCCGGGCGGGGCATTGTCGACCTCGAACTGCAGGCCATCCGTGGGTGGCGGCTGGATCGGATGCTGGTTCGGGTACGGCGTCAGGTTCGATGGGTCGAGAGCGGTGACGGTGAGCGCGACATTGGCGAAGCTCGCTTCACCTTGGCTCGCCGTCCATTGCAGATCGATCAGCCGTGTCGTGCCGTCCGGCTGCAACATGTCGGTGACGACATAATTGTCGGTGACGTTGACCAGGCCCTGAACGAAGTCGAGGTTGAAGACCAGATTCCAGTCCTTGTTCGCCGTCACCTCGCCAATGGCGGTGGCAAAGGCGGCGACCGCGTCGGCCCAGGCCGGGTCGGCCGGGTCGCGCAGCACGGGGCCGATCGCGGCGTAGACAGCCGAGGTGCGCGCCAGCGCGGTGAACAGATCGAAGGGACCGCTGGGGCCGGCAGCGCCAAAGAGGTTGGGTGGCGGGTTCGACGCAGCACTGAGATCGGTGTTGTAGGTGACGGCGGTGTTGATCTGGTCCTGCGCCACGAGGAAGGCCTGGTAGGTATAGAGGTAGCTCCAGTCGGCACCGTCGGCGATCGGATTGCCCGAGCCCGATGTCGGCGTGAAGCCCGACCAGGTCTGGCTGATCAATGTCGGCGGTGTCGGATACTGGCGATACACGACCGGGATCTTGGTCAGCGCGCCGGCCGGTCCGACATGCGGCACGCCCTGCGGATAGGGATCGACAAGCTGCAGCCAGATCGAGGGACGCGCCTCGCCGGGCGAGCCTGCCGGCGCCAGGAAGAACTGCAGATTGGTGACGGCAAAGCGCAGGTCGAAAGGCACCACCGCGGCAGCACCGGCATCCGGGTCGCCATAGAGGAAGGTAAGCGGGCTTGCGCCTGAACTCACGATGCCGACATGGGCGGTCGACAGGCCGGCATTCTGCTGCGTGGCCGCGAAGGTGCCGGCGCCCGAGCCGCTGGCGGTGGTGGTGATGGTGAAGGTGGTGTCGCCGGTGACGGTGGCGGCGTAGACGCCATCGTCCGGCGCTTGGCCCGAGCTCGCCTGGAAGATCATCAAAACGCGGCTGCCATCGGTCAGCCCGTGCGGATTGGTTGTTGTCGCCGACAGGCTGACGCCGCTCCAGCCGTAACTTCCGGCGAGCACCGCCTCGATCTGGCCGAACAGTTCGATGTTGCCGTCGGCCGCGGAAGACACCGTCTGGCTCCAGGTCACGTCATATTGAACGATCGTGTCGACGGAATAGGCCGTCATCAGCGCGGCGCGCATCTGTTGCTCGAACACGTCCCGAGCGACGCCCAGTGCGGCCGTCGTGCCGGTGAACGGCGATTGCGGACCGAACAGCCAATCGACCTCATACTGCGCATATTTCTGCGCCAGCGTTTCGCGGCCGAGCGCGATCTTGCCGTAGGAGTCCGGAGCGAGTTCGAAGGCCTTGGCCGCCGAGGCAGGCGACAGCACTTCGTCGACCGCCTGGAAGAAGCTGCGGTTGAGCTGGTCGAGGTCCGTGTCGATGAACAGTTGCTGCGCCGGCAGCGCCGGCAATTTGGACGAGAGCGTCGGCATGGGAACGCTGGCACTGTTCAGCACATTGTCGAGCGGCTTGGGCGAGAGGAAGCGCGGTCCGCCTCCGGCGGCACCGATCGAGATGTCGAGCAGCGAGGCGGCCGCTGCCCAGAGAGATTGCGAGCCGGCACGGGCGCTGCCCGAACCGTCATGGGCAAGCTTCAACGCCTTCAGCCGCTTGCGCGCCAGGCCCGTGCTGGACAGGGCTTTGCTGGACAGTTTCTGCGGCGATGATGCGTCGGCACCGTTCATGCCGATGGCGAGTTTCTGGGCCGGGAAGGCGCCGGTGAAGTCGGCTGCGAACTGCGACATGGCGCTGGCGCCCCCGGTCGCGGGCGCAAACCCCGTCGCAACGTTCTGCGCCGACGGCACCATCACCGTGCCGAACTGGTCCTTCAGATAGGGCGAGATCAGATCGACATTGCGGGCGATGCCGAACAGCACGACGATCTCGAACAGCGGCGGCAAGGCGCCGGGTCCGCTCACCGGCATCGAGATGGTCACCACGCCGGGGAAATTGGTGCTCAGCCCCGCCAGCCAGTTGACAAGGTCGGCGACCATACCGGTCACCTTGCTGGTGTCGGCCGCCGAGATCGGGAAACTGACAAAGCTCGTGCCATCCGCCTGCAAGGCAAGGCTAGTCTCGATATAGAAGGAGACGCCGGGGCCGGTGATCTGGTCCTCAATGGTGCGGTAATTGGCGAGCGCGGCCGCCTTCTGGTCGGCGGACATGCCGCTGAAGGCCGCCTGGCTCGGCGTCAGCACGATCTCGACCGTATTCGCTTGCGAGGCGTTAAAGCCATAGGTCGGCAAAACGCCCGGCCATTGGTCGACGGGCACGATCGGATCGAAATAGAAATTGGTATCGCTGTAGCTTGCCGGCGTCGGCAGCTGGTTGCCGAAGGCGTCGTTGACGAAGAATAACAGCGTGAACTTGTCGTCGATCGAAGCGTAGCGATTGGGTGTCGTCGAACCGGCATTGTCGGTGGCGACGTTGTAGAGCGGCGCGAACACCCGGTAAGTGCTGGTGGTCGCGGACTGGTCGGGCTTTTGCGGCTGGATCGGCGCCGACAGATTGCTCAAGCTGAAGCCCGTCGTCGCCTGGATCTGATAGGTGACGAGGCTGTAGAGCGCGTTGAGCGACGCCTTCGCGTCGCCCGCCGCGGCGAGGGCCTTGTGCAATTCGGCGTCGTCGGAGACACCTGAGGCGCGCAGCGCCGCGATGACATCGCCGCGCGAATGCGTCGTCGCCTTGGCGAGCAGCCCGGCCTCGGCGAGGGCTGTAGGCGCCTTCAACTGCATGACGCTTTCGGCGCGCGTCAGTTCGACGCCGAACGTGCCGGCGGCAACCTTGACGTAGCGGGTCTCCAGCGCCGGATCGGCCGTCTCGGCATAATAGACGAGGCTGGTCTGTGTGCCGGCGAGCACGACAGCATTGTAGTAGGGTTGTATGGCAAGTGGCGAACCGGGCTGGTTGGTTCCGCTGCCGGGCTTGTAGGTCACCAGCATCGTCACCTGCGCGACACCTTTGGCGAACAGCGCCGTCGGCAGTGAATTGCCTGTTTTGTCGACAAAGCGCAGATAGTAGCCCGATGCATTGGTGACCGTCGCCTGCTGGATGATCTGCAGGAAGCCGTAACCGCCGTGGTCGCCGATGTTGGTGCTGGCGCCGAAGGAGACAGTTGCGGGCACGCCGAGCGCGAAGCCCATCAGCCCTTGCGGCGGCTGCGACACCGTCGTGGTGTTGGTGCGCAGCGCAAAGACGGCGTTCGGATCGACCACGGCCGAGACAAGGCCCGGCGCCCCCGCCGCCGTCTGGAACAGAATCTGGATCGCGTCGACCGGCTGGTCACCGCCTTTGAGATCGTCAAGGATCCTGCCGAGCAGCGCTTCGTCCGCCTGGCTGGCGCCGGACAGCGCATAGACGTCGGGCAGCACGCTGCCTTGCGTGGCGCCCGGTATCTGCTTGACCGTCAGCGTGATGCTGGTGGCGAAGGTGATGTCGCCGGCAGGCAGCGGCGTGCCGTCCGGCAGATAGGCGCCTTGCGCCTGGCGCGATTTCACCAGAACGGGAATGGCTGATGTGCCTTCATTTGCCTGCAACTTCACCAGGCTGGGCGCGAACGGCCGCAGGCTGAGCGCGCCGGCGCTTGGCGGCGTCCAGGCGATGGCATTCTCCAACGCGAAGGATTGCGGCCCGGTCGAGCTGAGCGCGATCGGCATCGGACTGCCCGGCGCGGCGACCGAAGCCTCCTTCAAGCCGAGATACTTGCCCAGGACGTCCTGGGTCAGCGAGTACGAGGCGTTGACGGTCAGCCAGCCTTGCGTCGCGTCGGGATTGCTCAGCGCGATTGAGTATTTGCCACTGCTGGTAAAGCCGCCGGCCGGGAATTCCTGCCACAGAAGCGCAAACAGCGGATTGGTGGTCGTCAGCGCGGTTCCGCCGGGCACGGTAAGGCCGGCGGTATAGGGCAGGCGCACGCCGCCGCGGAACGCGCTCGACATCTGGCCGGCGAGACCCTGGAAGCGTGTCTGCGCGCCGGGTGTCGGTGCGGCCACCGCCGCCGTGAACAGCTTGTCGAGCGGCGACGAGGTCAGCCCGGCATTCTGCATGGTGACCAGCAACTCGTGCACCGCGCCACGGATCAAACCTTTGAAGTAGTCTAGGAAGATCTCCTGCGACAGCGGCGTCGTGCCGCCGGTCGGGTTGGCGGAACCTGGGTTCGAGGTCTGGTTGACGAACAGCTGGTTGAAATAGGTGTCGACCGTTTGCAGGTAGGTGTCCGAGACCGGGTTCTTCGACTGGAACTGATAGGCGAACTCCTGTGCATTGCCGTTGCCGTCCGTGCGCCCCGTGGTGGCGAGGTTGAGGAAGGGCGGCATTGGAAACACACTCGCCTTGGCGGCGGCGGTCGGCACCGAAAGCGTGGCGCTGAAATTGGCGAGCTGGCTGAGCACCGTCGGGTAGTCGAGCCAGCCGGTCAACGCATCCGGATCGCTGTCGATGTCCTTCAATCCGAGCGCACCGCTCACCGGATCGAATTCGAGCTGGACGACGGAATTGTAGGCCGGTAGGTTCAGCGCGTGCATGAGCGCGAACGTGGCAAGCTGCGTCGTCACCGCCTCGAAAGGCTGGAAGTCGGCATAGGTCGGATTTTGCGGCGGGTTGTCGTCATACGGCACGCCGAGCGAGGTCACGACCCATGGGGCGCCATTGCTCACCGCGTCCGGAAACACAACCGTCAGCTCCGGCAGGAACAGGATCGGCAGGTCCTTCGGCAGGTTCGGCAACAGGCCGATGGCGGGTGCCGCATTGGCAAGCAATCTCTGCCTGAGCCGCGCGAAGCCTTCGATCTGAGCCTGCTGCGAGGAACCGGCCAGTTGCCATTCGAAACGGAACGAGGCGTTGAAACTGAAGCTGATGGAAATGGAGAACAGGAAGAGGTTGATCTCCACCGTCACGCTGACGCTGACCGAGGCCTCGATGTAGAGCAGGATCGAGCCGCCGCCGCCGCCCGGCACGCTTGGCGGTTCCAGCGCCAGGATGATGCCGATCGAGGCTTCGAGCCGCACATTGACGCTGGCCTTTATGATGACGAAGTCGAGCGAACCGTAGAGCTCGCCGATGATGCCGAACTGGCCTTGCAGCGACAGCGCATCGGGTTTCTTGGCTAGGTCGCCGCCGCCGCTGGTGAGATAGCCGGCGGCACCCTGGATGATGCCGAAAAAGGTGACGCTGACACCTGCCTTCAGCGGCCCGGCGGTAAAATCCTTGCCGACGCCCAGCCGTGCGGCAAAGCCGAACGCGAGGATACTCTGATAGGTGCCTTTGAACACGTCGGGGTCGGTGGCCGAACTGAGGCTCGCTATGTAGAAGCCGCCGGAACCGGTCACGGGGATAGGCCCGGCCTGCGCCTGCACCTGGAAGCAGACGCTCCAATTGTCGCCGTCGGGGAAGCCGAGATCGACCTTCCAGTCGCCATTGGTGTAGACGTCGACGCTGAGCGTCGGCAGCGTCAGTGAAGCAGCACCCACCTGGAAGGTGCGCAAACTGTCCGGCAGGCTGAAGACAGCGGCGAACTTGCCGATCGTGTCGGAGATCTTGGTGTAAACGATCTCGAATTCCGCGCCCTTGCCGGCGCCGCCGGTGAGCCTCAAAAGCAGCGCGTAGAACGGCGTCACGTCATAGAAGACGAAGCCGACCTCAAGCACCTTCAACAGTGTGAAGTCGGTGACGATGATCCACTTGCCGTTGGGATGGTAGATGTCGGAGAATTTCTTGTCCTGCAGCCTATCCCAGAACTCGCCTTGCATGAATTTCAGGAACTCGTCGAAATTGGGCGGCGGCTTGGCCGGATCGGGACCGACGCGCTGGCCGACGCCGAGATAGACGAGATCGAAGACGTCGCTGACCGCGCCGAGCCTGGTCGGCACGGAGGCCACCAGCTTTTCCTGCGTATCGCCGCCGCCCCCGCCGCCGTCCTCGCCCTTGTTGTAGGCGCCGATCCAGCCGATCTGGTCGGCGCCTTCGGTCGGCGCGAACAGGCCGATGCTGATGGTGCCGTCCGGCGGCAGCCGCTGCCCCAGGATCTCGATGAAGCAATTGTGCATGCCGAGCACCAGCATCTGGGGCTCTGCGTCTTTGGCATATTCGAGATTGAACTGCTCGATCGAGATGGTCAGCACACCCTCGATCTTGATTTCGAGCTTGCCGTCGACCTGGGGCAGCTGGATGCCGAAGGCCAGCCCACCGCCATCCTCCGGGCTCAGCCAGCCGATCAGCACGCTGAACTTGAAGGCCGAGAGCGAGCCGACCAGGCCGCCCATCGAGCCGAGATCGAGGTCGAAGATCAGCGCGTAGTTGAACTTGTCCTGCAGCGTGATGCCGTTTTCCGCCAACCCCGGCAGTGTTCCAAGCGAATAGTAGTTCAGGCTCTCGATCGTCTCGTCGGCCTCGCCCGAATAGAGGAACGATTTGAGCTTGAACGGGATCAGATCGAGCAGGCTGGCAGCACCGCTGCGCTTTTCCGTCGCGCCGAGATCGAGCCGCAGGTCACCCGGCGAAAAACTGAGCGACGGCGTGCTCGTCGATGGCTGTCCGCTGGCCGGGATCGTCAGGTCGAAGCCGACTTCGATGCCGAGATTGGAGAAGGCGAGCTTCTCGAACGCGAACAGGTCGAGCACCTGGAACTCGTTGAACTCGATGTCGCCCCAGATGGCGAAATGCGCGCTGATGTGGGTGGTGTTGGCCTTTGGCGGCGTTGCCGCGGTTTCGTCGTCGAACGAGAACTGCAGTTTCGTCAGCGTGATCTGCTTGAGATATTTGTTGTTGGCCTTGCCGCTGTCGTCGGTGAAATTGAAGACGAATTCGCCATGGGCGACGAAGGAATAGACGCCTTGTCCCGAACTCGTGTCGTCGCCGCTGGTGCCATGCGCCTGATAGGAGCCCATGATGGCGATGACGTTGCCGCCCGCGGCGGCGGCGGCATTGCTGGCCGTGCTCTGCTCGGCATCGAGATTGACGCCGGTCTTGAACAAATCGTTGATGGTGAGATTGATCTCGCAGGCAAAGCTGCGCAGCTCGGAATTGGTGAACAAAGCGCGCAGATATTCGACCTCGAAACCGTAGTCGATGTCGAAATCGGCAGCGGCTGCCGTTTTGCTCGCCGCCTTTTCATAGTCGACCAGCGCGAAGGTCGCGCTTTGCGCCAGCACGGGCGCGGTCTGCTTCGGGTCGGCATCGGTGTTGTTGATGGCGATGCCGACATGATGGACGCGAAAGCCGGCAATGCCGGGATCTGTCATGCCGCCAAGCACGGCACGAACCGCGGTCGGCAGTTCGTCGAGCTGCATGTTGCAGTTGACGGCAAGGACGCCGTTGAAGGTGGGGTCGGTCACCGTCTGGTAGAAATTCCAGTAAAGCGACGTCGTGTCGGGCTGCGAGCCGCCATTCGGGAACACCGAGGCCTTCGCCTCGGCGATCATCGTCTGCAGGTAGGTCTGGGTAGCAGCGGCGGTGAATGTCTTGTTGAACGTGTCGGGCTGCGACCACAGCCTGGTATCGGCGACGAGTTGTTCGATCGTCTCGCCAGGATAGAACTTCATCATGAAGATCGGTGGCGTGCCGTCGGGAGCAGAGCGCCCGCCCGACGACAGATCGAACGTCCAGTCGCCGATCTCGAGCTTGTCATTGGTGAAATCGAACAGCGCCTGTCCGGTGCCGAGCGGGTCGGCATTGGCCGGGTTTTCGCTGACCACGGTGAAGATCTGGTTCTGCTGCACGGCCTTTGAGATCGACGGCCCCATGGCCTCGAACTCGAGGATGCCGGCGGCACTCGTTGCCATCTGCAGCCCGGTCCATGCGAGCGGCGTGCCGGCAAGCTCGGCCAGCATGCCTTGCGGCGTCATGGCCAGCACGCTCGGGTCGCCAGCGGCGGCCTTTGCCGCGCTGCGCTGCTTCGGCGCTGGAATGAAACCGGCTGCGCGCCTGGGGTTCAGCGCGCGCGACTCCATGTCGAGATAAGCGGCGGCTTTCAAATTGGGATTGGTCGAGAAATCGAGCCCGGCATAGGGAACCAGCGGTACGGCCGGCGCGTTGCCGGCATCCGTCCATGACGGCACGTGGAAATAATTGAGGAGATAGACGGTGAGGCCGGAGGCAGGCGCCGCGCCGGCAACCATCGCAGCCGAGCTGTCCGGCTGCTTGTAGAGTGGTGCGCGCTCCGGCTGCGACACGTAGGTGCCTTGCGAGGAGACAAGCTGCGCCCACGAGGTCGTCGCGGTGGTATCGAGGAAAGCGGGGTTGGTCGGCGAATCCTGCGCAGGCTGGATGCGGTAGGCCGGCTGGGCCGGCACGAATTCAAGTTTGTCCGGCGTCGTGCCGACGTTGACGGTCACGAATTCGGTGCCGGTGACGCCGCACAGCATCTGCACGGTTTCGTCCGCCGCGGCAGCGGCTTGATTGGCACCGGTGTCGAGCGCCAGGCTGAACTGCCCCGCCGGCGTCAGATAGTAATAGCGCTGTTCGCTCGGCGACTGCTGCGGCCGGCCGGCAAAGACGAGGCGGCTCGCCGTGGCGATATCGCCGGTGTTGACCGTGGCGAGGGCGAAAGGCTTGCCGTTGGCGGTGACGAAAGTCGAGCCGAGCAGCGGATCGGTGAACTGGAAGAAGCTGCGCGTCGCATCGAGCGGCCCAAGCACGTCAAGCGTCACGTCGAAGCCAAATGGCGTCGTCGAGCCGCCGGCGCCGCGAAAAATCGGATAGGCCAGGGCGTTGACCAACCCGCCATCGACCGGCGGGCTGAAATACATCATGCCGGCTTCGAACTGGACGAGATCGGCGGTGGCCAGTTCAAACGCCGTCCTGGCGGTGCCGGCGAACGGCCCGGAAAGGGGCAGACTTGCGAATGGCGCTTGCGACTGGAACGTGACGGTGGCGCCGGCGGGCGGCGTCGCCGTCAAGAGCAGTGTGGCCGGCGGCTGGCTGTTGGCGATCTGCAGGCTGTTGGAGGCGTCGTCGAACAGCACCGTCGTCGACAGTTCGAACAGATCCGGCTGGACTTGGAACGTCACGCTTTGCCGGAATGTCAGCGAGAAGGATTCCGCAACGGTTGGTGACGACGTGCCTTGTCCGGTGACCGAGACCAGAACCGGCGCGATGCTCAGCGGCTCGGGAAACCAGCCGATCTGCGTGCCGGCATTGGCAACGAAGGTCTTGCGGACGCTGCCCTCGAAAGCGGCCCAGTCGCGTGTTGCCGACGGCACGAAGAAGGCGATGTAGCCGAGCTGACCAGGATCGATCCAGTTCTGGGCGGTAAGATCGAAAGTCGGGTCAGTGCGCGACTGGTCCTGAAACAGGAAGGCAACGCGGGCGTTGGCAGGGGTATCAGCCAGATAAAGGCCACTCGTATCGCGTTTGAAAGCGATCATCCCCCACCTCCGTTGTGGCCATGGCGCAGCCATCCAAGTCCTGCAACCGTCGGCTGAAGACTTGGGATCGGCGCTCATTATACCTTGGCGCGAAGTACAACGATAAGACGAAGAAATATGTTTGTAAAAGACTATATTTGGGAGGGTTTCAAAGTGATATAAATTTTATCTATTTGTTGCTCCAGATAACCTATTTTTCTGTACATTAGCTCTATCGCAAGAAGGATAAAACCACAAATGCTTAGGTAGAAAAATCAATGGCTTAGTATGGTCGGACCGAATGATCTACCTCTGACCGCAGCCTTGCAGTATTCCCCGAGCGCGGCCGACCAGCCGTTTTTCGTGCATGGAGAGGCCGATCGTTTCGCTGGGCTTTGCCGTCAGGATCGGTTCTCCTCCATTGTCATGGCCTCACATTCGCGAGCGCCGGCCGCGCGTACCTCATCGGCAATGTCGGCGCCCGCGCGTCACAGCCACTGATGCGGGGCAAAGGTGGAGAAGCGACCTTCCAGGTGCGCTGTATCCCTTTCGGGGATTGGCACTGCCCTCGCGGGCGTTGATGAAGGTACTTTTGAAACGGCTTCTCCGCCACGTCGGTGCGACTCTGAAGACTGAGGCCGACGCGGTTACTGAGAACCTACTCTTTCTCAGTGGCGCTTTCTTTCGATCATCGCTATCAGGCAATCGGCAGCTTGCGTGCCGCTGAGGCCCAGATCCCGTACGCTGTTCATGTGATTGCGCCCATCCAGGCAGAGGTTGCGGACACCGTGCCCCTGCGCGCGCAAGAGTGTTGCGAAGTCGGCCGCCTGCTGGTGAAAAGGTGGCGTTTCCTGATCTCCGACGACAATGGTCGCTGCCGTGTTCGGGTCATGCCACCGCGTCATTGGCGTGAAGGCAACTGCCTCTTCGTCGGTGATGCCGATCAACGGCTTGAGGAAGGACGTCTGCAGCGGCTTCAGGTCGTAGAGGCCGCCCAGCAGCAGCGCTGCATGGATGCGCGATGGCATGGGCGTCTTTTCGAACAGGAAGGTGGCAAGGTGCGCGCCCGCAGAATGGCCACTGACGCTCAGCCGACCGGGATCGCCGCCGTGGCCGGCGATGTTGTCCAGCACCCATTGTTTGGCGCGTCGGACCTGCTCGACAATCTCTGCCATCCGGACCTCGGGCATCAGCGCATAGTCGACAATGACCGCAATCGCGCCGGCTTTGGTGACTGTGTCCGCGACATAAGAATAGTCGCTCCTGGAAAACATGCGCCAGTAACCACCATGGATGAAGATGTGCACTGGAAGGTCGCTGCGCCTTCCCAGGGGAAAGAACAGGTCGAGCCTCTCGGCTTTGCCTTCACCGTAGGGGACATCGGCGACCATGGGCAGCGTCGCCCGGGTTGCGGCGCTGCGCGCCACGATATCGGCGACGATGTCGTCAAAGTCGGCAACGTGATCGCGTGTGCGGAAGGGGTCTTTCGGCATGGGTGCCCGATCAGAAGGTGACGGCGATGTATTTCGCCTCCATGAATTCAGCGATGCCGTGGTGCTGGCCGCCTTCGCGGCCAAGGCCGCTTTGCTTGACGCCGCCGAAGGGCGCCGCCGGATCTGACATCAGCCCCCGGTTGAGGCCTATCATACCGGCCTCGATACCCGACGCCACACGCATGCCGCGCCCCACATCGCGCGTATAGATATAGGCTGCAAGGCCATATTCCGTGTCATTGGCGTATGCGATGGCCTGGTCCTCGGCTTCGAACATGGTGATGGGCGCCACCGGCCCGAAAATCTCCTCATGCGCCATGTCGGCTTCGGGCGAAACCGCAGACAGCACCGTCGGCGGGTAGAAAAAGCCTTCGCGGTCCAAAATCGAGCCGCCGCAAAGCACCTTGGCTCCCCGCTCAATCGCGTCTTTGACGAGACGGTCGATCTTGTCCACGGCCTTTCTTGTGATCATCGGACCGCACTCCGTATCGGCATTGGTGCCCGCTCCCACTTTGAGCGCCGCCATGCGCTTGGAAAGGCCGTCGGCGAACGCGTCATGAATGCCCGACTGCACATAGATGCGGTTGGCGGCGGTGCATGCCTCGCCGGCATTGCGCATCTTGGCGATCATGGCGCCGTCGAGCGCCGCATCAAGATCGGCATCGTCGAACACGAGAAAGGGCGCATTGCCGCCCAGCTCCATCGAACAGGAGATGACATGCTTGGCAGCCTCGGCAAGCAAGGTTCGGCCGACACCGGTCGAGCCGGTGAAGGAGAGCTTCCTGACGCGCGGATCGGCCAGCATGGCGAAGGTCAGCGGGCCGGGACTGGTCGTGGTGATGACGTTGACGACGCCGGCCGGCACCCCGGCCTCGCTGTAGAGCGCGGCCAAGGCGTAGGCCGTCAGTGGCGTTTCGCTGGCAGGTTTCAGGATCACTGTGCAACCGGCCGCCAATGCCGGCGCAATCTTCCGGGTCGCCATCGCGGCCGGAAAGTTCCAGGGCGTGATCAGCACGCAGATCCCAATCGGCTCATAGTCGACCACGATCCGGTTGGTGCCGGACGGCGCGGTGCCGAACTCCCCGGTGATGCGGACGGCCTCTTCGGCGTTCCAGCGGAAGAATTCGGCCGCATACGCGACCTCGCCGCGCGCGTCGCGCAACGCTTTGCCGTTCTCCAGCGCGATCAGCATGGCGAGCGTTTCAGACCGTTCGACCATGAGTTCGAAACAGCGTCGAAGGATTTCCGAGCGCTTGCGCGGCGCCGTCTCCCGCCATCCTTTGGCGGCCCTGGCCGCAGCCTCGACGGCGGCTGCGGCATCCTCGAGCGTTGCATCGGGAACCGCGGCGATCACGGCCCCGGAGGACGGATCGACGACATCGATGAGCCGGCCGTCGGAAGAGGGGCGCCACATGCCGCCGATGTAAAGCCCGTGCGAAAACCGGCGCACGTCATAGCCATCCTGGTCGATCTGCTGGGCAAGGTTCATCATCTTGTTCCGTTCGCTCAATGGGCGCTGGCCGCGAGATCGCCGTCATGGGCCGCCTGGACCAGGCGTCGCATGGTGGCGAGATCGAGGGGGCGCGGATTGTTCTTGATGAGTCGGTCGATGCCGAGCGCCTGCTCGGCGGTCCAGTCGAGCTTATCGGCGGGCAGGCCGAGATCCGCCAACGTCGAGGTGATGCCGATCGCGGCGAACAGCCGCCTGATCTCTTCGATGGCAGCGCCGGCCTGTTCGTCGTCACTGCGCCCATCCGCGGAGAGCCCGAGCGCGCGGCCGATCTCGGCCATTTCAGCAGCAGCCACACGCCTGTTGTAGGTCATGACGTAGGGCATCATGGTTGCTACGCCCAAGCCGTGCGGGGTGTGCGTGAGCGCGCCGGCCGGATACTGTACGGCGTGCGCCGCCGCCGTACCGGCGGTGCCGAACGCACACCCTGCCGCCAACGCGCCCATCATCACATCGGCACGCGCATCGGCGTCAGTGCCGTCCGTGCAGGCTTTCTGCAGACTGCGCCCCAGCAGCTTTATGGCCAGCAGCGCGAAATGATCCGTCAGCGCGGTCTTGCCTATGAACACGTGCTTTTGCGGCAGGTCCGGGTCCTCGCCGCGCCGCATGGCGGTGAAAGCCTCGATCGCATGGGTCAAGGCATCGGCGCCGGCGATCGCGGTGAGGGCAGGGGGGCAGGTCATCGTCAGTTCGGGGTCGCACAGAGCGACGGCCGCGATCAGATAAGGGCTGGATATGCCGACCTTGAGCGTCCGGTCGGGATCGGAAATCACGGCGACCGGTGTCACCTCGGAGCCAGTGCCTGCCGTGGTGGGCACCGCGATCAGCGGCAGCGTCGGGCCGGGAACCTTGAACTCCCCATAGTAGTCCTGGAGTTTGCCGCCATGGCTGAGCAGCAAGGCGGCGCATTTGGCGAAATCGAGACAGCTGCCGCCGCCGATGCCGATCACCATCTCGGGCCGGAACCCCTTCGCCTCGTCGACGCAGATGCTGACTGTGTCACGCGGCACGTCGGGGAGGACGCGGTCGTGCGCCAGCACCTCCATCGAGGCCGCCTGGAGCGATTTGACGATCTCCGCGAACACCGCGGTGCCGGCGAATCGCTCGTCGGTACAGACCAGCGCGCGCCGTCCGAATCTGCTGGCGACTGTCGGCAGCGCATGACGCTGGCTTTTCCCGAACAGGATTTCACGCGGAAGCCGGAGGGCGGCGAAGAGGCTCATGATGATCTTTTGTCCTTTGACGGCGGCTCAACTGGGAACTGGGAAAGGCTATCGCTACGGACCTGCCATCTGTCCGCAACGCCGCTTGAACGCACTGCGGCGACGCCCATGTGACGGCTCAAAAAAGTATCCGCTTTAAAATCGTATAGGATATAGGATTGCATTTTCTGGAGCATCGTGTTAGCAGTCCTCACTGTCAAGGGGCAAAAAGATGCAGACCGTGAGCTTAACCGACACGACTGAAACGACGGCCGGCGGCGGTCGCATCCAGCGCTCCAACAGCCTGGTCGAGGATGTTTACGAAGCGATCTTCGCGCAGCTTATGGCGCTGAAGATCGCGCCGGGCTCACGCATCACCGTTGATAGCCTGGTCAAGGAATTCAACGTCTCGCACACACCTATCCGCGAGGCGCTCGGCCGCCTCGAAGGCGAAGGCCTGGTGCTCAAGACGCATCTCATTGGTTATCGCGCAGCACCCCAGATTACCCGGCGCCGTTTCGACGAGTTGTACGAGATGCGCCTTCTGCTCGAGCCGCATGCTGCGGCCAAAGCCGCCGCTGCCATGGACGAAGCAAAGCTCAACACTTTGCTGGAAGCGGCCGGCGTGATGTCACGGCGCGAGGGCAAGGACGATCGCCTGCGCTATTCGAATTTCGCCCGGCAGGACGCGATCTTCCACGACAAGATCATGGAGTTTTCAGAAAACGAACTCATTCGGGAGACGTTGAGCCACCAGCACACCCACTTCCACATCTTCCGCTTGATGTACCATTCCCGCGTGACCGAGGAAGCGCTCGACGAACACGAGGCGATTCTCGCCGCATTCGGTCGGGCCGACGCGGACGCCGCCCAAGAGGCGATGCGCGTCCATATCGAGCATTCCCGCGATCGCTTGCTTCCGGCATTTGATTGAGGCCGGAATCGATGTCCATAGCCGGTGCGCGGCGCCGTCAAGCTCGATGCGCCGCTGATCACCCAGGCCAACGCCAAGGAATACTATTTCCCGGACTCGCCATTCTGACCCGATCCGATTTCACCGAAAGGCAGGGCGCGATCTGCGCCTTGCCCAGCCCAAAACATTGAGAGGAAGAGCCATGCCAGGTAAAAAAATACTGATGCTGACCGGTGAGTTCACCGAGGAATACGAAATCTTCGTCTATCAGCAGGCGATGGAAGCCGTTGGTCACACCATCCATGTGGTCTGCCCGGATAAGAACGCCGGAGACTTGATCAAGACCTCGCTGCACGATTTCGAGGGCGACCAGACCTACACCGAAAAACTGGGCCACTATGCGCTGATCAACAAGACGTTCTCGGAAGCCGAGAGACAGCTCGACCAGTATCATGCCGTCTATTGCGCTGGCGGTCGTGGCCCCGAGTATATCCGCACCGACAAGCGCGTTCAGGCGATCGTTCGTCATTTTCACGAAGCTCAGAAGCCGATCTTCACGATCTGCCATGGCGTTCAGATTCTCATTGCCGTCGATGGCGTCGTGCGCGGCAAGAAGGTTGGTGCATTAGGGGCATGCGAGCCGGAGGTGACACTCGCCGGCGGCACCTACATCGATCTGTCTCCGACAGAGGCCTATGTCGACGGCACAATGGTTTCGGCCAAAGGCTGGACAGCCCTCGCAGCCTTCATCCGCGAATGCCTGAAGGTGCTGGGAACGGAAATCCGGCATAACTAAGGATCGTCCAAGCAGACTTGGAGCGGTTCACCCATCCTGGTTTGAAGTTGCACCGCTCCAAGTGCACAAAGTTTTGGTCGAGACGCGCTGGTGATCCATACGCTAGATGGTTCTGCTAGCGCCTTGCGCTGCGCCACGCCTCGTATTCTGCGCGGGCGTCGTCATGCAGCGGATAATAGCGTTGCAACGGGGCGCCCTGGAGGAGCTTCTCGCGCGAGAACTCTTCCCAATCGTGATGCTTCTTCGCTTCGTCGATGACCTTTGCGGCCATTGCCACGGGAACCACCACCACGCCGTCATCATCGGCGACGATGATGTCGCCGGGGATCACCGTGACACCGCCGCAAGCGATCGGAACGTTGACGGCATTGGGATAGATGCTGGTCTGTACATGATAGTTGGGCGTCCAGCCGCGCAGCCAAAGCGGCAGGTCGAGCTTCTCGACATTGGGCCGGTCACGCATACACCCGTCGATCACGATGCCCGCGCCGCCTCTGCCCTTGAAATAGGTCGACATCATATCGCCGAAGACTCCCGAGCTCATGTCGCCGCGCGCGTCGACCACGACCACATCGCCCTCCTGCGCGTGATAGAGCACGTGCCGGTGCAGTTGCGTCTCCGGATCGGCGTATTCTCCTTCGTTGAAGAGGTCCGGCCGCTGCGGCAGGAACTGCAGCGTCAGCGCCGGCCCGACGATCGACTTGCCGTGGTTCTGCGCCACCGGTCCGACCATATGCGGATTGCGGAAGCCCATATGGCCAAGCGTGCCGGCAACCGTCGCGGCGCCGATCTCCCTCAATCCCTCGATCAGATCCTTGGACGGCCGGATGATGTCGGAGGTATGCGTCATGGTGAACTCCGGTTGAAATTGAACTACCAGTTGGTGACAGAACCATCGCGGCGCTTGAGGTGGGGCGCTTCCCAGAAACGGAAGCTCTGCGCCTGGATCGCTTCCTCGTTGACCTCGACGCCGAGCCCCGGCAGATCGCCGACCGGATAGTCAGGGCCGTCGAGTTGTGGTTGCACCGGGAAGAACTCGGAGCTGTCGAAGCCCAGCTTCCTTTCCGGCACTCTGGTCTCGAGCCAGGCGAAATTGGCGACTGCGGCGGCCAGATGCACGGTCGCGGCCGTGCACACCGGGCCGAGCGGATTGTGCGGCATCAGATCGACATAGTGCGCTTCGCTCCAGCCAGCGACCTTCATCGCTTCGGTGAGCCCGCCGACATTGCAGATGTCGAGCCGGTTGAACTGATGGATTCCGCGTTCGATGTAGGGCAGGAACTGCCACTTGCTGACAAATTCCTCGCCGATGGCGAACGGAATGTCGGTCATCGTGCGCAGGGATTCGTAGGCCTCCGGTGTCTCGTCGCGTATCGGCTCCTCGAGGAAATCAAGCACGCCGCGGCCTAGCTTGTTGCAGAAGCTGGCCGCCTCGGCCACCGACAGCCGATGATGATAGTCGATGCCGAGCACGACCTCGTCGCCCAGTGCCTCGCGGGCCTTGTTCAGCATCCGCGCGGTCACGCCGATCGACTCGCGCGGCTCGAAAATGTCCTTGCTGCTTTGCCCGGCGGGGAAGAAGCGGATCGCCTGCCAGCCCTGCGCGCGCAGCTCCCGGGCTCGTTCGATGGCAACGTCGCCCTCGGCCTCGTCTCCGGTCGAGGCAAAGGTGGGGATGCGGTCGCGCTGCTTGCCGCCGAGCAACTCGTAGACCGGCACCCCTAGCGCCTTGCCCTTGATATCGTGAAGGGCGACGTCGATTGCGGAAATCGCTGCCTGTAGAACGCGCCCGCCTTCGAAGTACTGGCTGCGATAGGCCTCCTGCCATATCCGCCCGATCTGCATGGGGTCGTGGCCGATCAGGAACTCGCGATAGTGCTCGACGGCGCCGGTCACCGCCCTCTCGCGGCCGCTCAAGCCGCTCTCGCCCCAACCGGAGATGCCCTGGTCGGTCTCGACCTTCACCAGCATCTGGTTGCGCGTTCCCACCCACACCGGGTAGGGCTTGATCGCTGTGATCTTGAGTCTCGTCGTCATCCAGGCCCCCGTCCCAAACGTCTGTCTCAGGCGGCCTCGAGAGCCATTTCGGTTTCGCCGTCGAACAGGTGCATCCGCTCCTGGTCGAACTCGAGCCAGATCTGCTCGTCGGGTTTGACGGCAATGTTGGGGGACACGCTGATGTTGACGATGGCGCCGGAGAGGAAGGCCTGCACGAAGGTGACGTCTCCGGTTGGTTCCACCGTATAGGCTTTGGCCGGAATGGCGCCGGGGACCGCGCTCTTGTGGAGTTTGATCGTCGAGTGCCGCGCACCCAGCACGATCTTCCTGCTGGTCGCCCTCTGGGCCTTGCGCGCGTTGGGTTGCGACAGCCCGAGGCTCCAGCCTTCCGCGCTCCTCAGAACGGTGTCACCGTTTGCCGTCGAGGCCTCCAGCGGAATAAGGCTCATCGCGGGGCTGCCGACGAAGCTGGCGACGAACGTGTTGGCGGGATGCGCGAAAACCTGCGCCGGCGAATCGTATTGCTGCAGATAGCCGCCGTTCATCACAGCCATCCTGTCCGCCATGGTCACGGCCTCGAGCTGGTCGTGCGTCACATAGATGATGGTTGCCTTGAGGTCCTGATGGAACCGCTTGATTTCGGAGCGCATCTGCACGCGCAGCTTTGCGTCGAGATTGGAGAGCGGCTCGTCCATCAGGAACACCGCCGGATCTCGAACAAGCGCGCGGCCGAGCGCCACGCGCTGTTGCTGCCCGCCCGATAGTTCGCGCGGCTTGCGCTCGAGCAGCTGTGTCATGTCGAGCACCCGTGCCGCTTCCCGGACCTTCTTGTCGATCTCGGCCTTGGGCAGCTTGCGCATCTGCAGCGGGAAGGCGAGGTTCATGTAGACCGACTTTTGCGGATAGAGCGCGTAGTTCTGGAACACCATTGCGATGTCCCGGTCCTTGGGATCGAGGTCGTTGACCACCTGGTCGCCGATGACGATGTCGCCCGATGTGATCGGGATCAGCCCGGCGATGAGGTTGAGCGTCGTTGTCTTGCCGCAGCCTGAAGGGCCGACGAGCGCAACGAACTCACCGTCATTGACCGTCAGCGAGACCTCGTTGACGGCTTTGAAGCCGCCATAGGTCTTGACGAGATCTTTGAGGACCACGTGGGCCATCGGCAACTCCCTAATGCTTGACCGCGCCTTCTGTCAGGGCGCGTACGAAGTATCGTTGCAGGACGAGGAACAGCACGACGACGGGCACGCTCATGATGAAGCTGGCCGCCATCAGGCCCGGAAAGTCCGTGGTGTTTTCCGAGAAGAAGCGCTGGATGCCGACCGGCAGCGTCAACTGTTCGTTCTTGGAGAGGAAGGTGTAGGCGTAGATGTACTCGTTCCACGCGCCGATGAAGGAATAGATCGCCGTGGCGATGATGCCCGGCGTCGAGAGCGGCATCACGATCAGGATGAAGGCCTGGAGCCGCGTCGCGCCATCGATGCGCGCCGCCTGCTCGAGCTGCACCGGGATGTTGTCGTAAAAACCCTTCAGCAGCCAGATCGCCAGCGGCAGGCCGAATGTCAGGTAGGTGAGAACGAGCGAGCCATGCGTGTTCACCAGCCCGATCGCGCGCATCAGGATGAAGAGCGGCACGAGAAAGATCACCGCAGGAAACATGTTGCGAAGCAGGACGGTGAAGAACAGGAAGTTCCGGCCCGGAAAGGTGAAGCGCGAAAACGCGTAGGCCGCGGGAACCGCCACGATCACCGAAAGGACGGTCGTTGCAGTGGAGACGAAAAAGCTGTTCCAGAAGAAGCGGAGAAAGTCCTGGCCGACACTGTTCTGCGGATCGAGCAGCTTCTGGTAGCTGGCGAGGGTCGGTTGGTCTGGCCACCATTGCGGCGGGAATTGCATCGCGGCGAAGCCGGACTTGATCGAGGTGAGCAGCATCCAGATCATCGGCAACGCTGTGTAAAGCAGCATGAACACCAGGAAGATGCGCCCGCCCCACCGCCATCCGTCGAAGCGGATGCGGCGACGCGCCTGGCCTCGAGCGGCTGTCTCGGCAATCGTGCTCATGCGCTTCCATCCCTCCGGTCGTTGCCGCTCAGCGCGCGGACGTAGAAGTAGCCGAACGTCATCAGGATGAGGAACAGCAGCACCGAATAGGCCGAGGCCACTCCCCAGCGCTGGCGGCCGAAGGCGAGCTCATAAATGTGGGTGATCCAGATATGCGATGCGTTCGACGGCCCGCCGCCGGTCATGATCCAGGGGATGATGAAGGAGTTGAAGTTGGCGACCGCCAGCAGAAGGATGGTCACCGTCGAAACGTTTCTCAAATGCGGGAACGTGACGTGCCAGAAGCGCTGCCATGCATTGGCTCCGTCGACTTTCGCGGCGCGCAGCAACTGGTCGGGGACCGTCTGCAGGCCGGCCATCATCATGATCATGGCGAACGGAAATTCGCGCCAGATGTTGACGACGATCAGCGAGGGCAGCACCGTCGAGACGCTGTCGATGAAATTCGGCGGCCGGTCTGCCCATCCGAGGCCGACCAGCACCGCGCCGATGATGCCGAAGTCCGAATGGTAGATCCACTTCCAGATATAGGAGGCGGCGACCGCGCTGATGACCCAGGGAATGATCAGGATGGCGCGCAGGACACCGCGGCCGAAAAAGTCGCGGTGGAGCGCCAGCGCGGCGGCAAAGCCCAGGATGAAGGAGATGCCGGTGGACCCCACCGTCCAGATCAGAGTGTTCCAGGTGACTTTCCAGAACACCCCGCTGGTGAGGATGGCCGTGTAATTGTCGAAGCCGATGAAGGTCTTGTCGCGAAGCTGCAGGCCGGGTGGCGTGCTGAAGAACGACAGCTCGATCGTGTAGTAGATCGGATAGGCGATGACGACGAGCATCACGGCAATCGCTGGGAGCACGTACGCGTAATCGGCGCGATGCTCCCAGATCTTGCGCAGCAAGCCGGATCCACCCGGTTGCAATCTTCGGCGAGCCTCGGTCTTGCCGGTCACGATCGTCACTTTGGCGTGCCCTTGTTGTTCGGAACGGACCGGCTGTCCCCTGGAACAGCCGGTCGGATCGCAGGTCAGGCTCGGACTAGAGTCCGCCCATCAGGTCCTTCACCTTCTGGGCCGCGTCGTCCGCTGCCTGATCGACGGTCATCGCTCCGGTCAGGGCATTCTGCAGCATGTCCGGGATGATGATGTTCATGATCTCGGGAGATTGCGGCAGCGCCGGGAACGGGATGCCGTATGGCAGCATCGAGGTCGTGACGTCGAGGAACTTGATGCTGTCCAGACGCTCCTTCATCCATTTGGTCTTGAAGCCGTTGAGATTGCCCGGATTCGAGCCTGCATAGGCCATCTTCAGCGACCATTCCGGGCTGGTCCACATGCAGATGATGGCCTTCGCGGCCGGTTCGTCCACCTTGCCGCCCTCGACATATTCAGGCTTCAGAATGTGGATGTTCGAACCGCCGAACACGACGGCGCGCTTGCCGTCGGGGCCGGTCGGGATCAGGCCGTAGCGCATGTTGTCGATGACGGTCTGCGCCTTGTCCTTGTCGGTGCCGGTCGCCTTCTTCTGCAGGTCGAGCATGACATTGTAGTCGGACGGGTGCGAGATCATCATACCGAGCTGGCCGGCGAGGAACAGCGGCTGGTTGTCGGCCTGCTGGTTGGTGAGTGCCGAAACCGGAACCGACTTGTCGCGAACATACATGTCGTAGGAGGCTTGCAGGGCGGCCTTGCTCTGCGGGCTGTCGAGCTCGATCTGCTTATAGGTCGGGTCCGCCGTGGCTTCGTCAAAGACGCCGCCGCCATAGGCCCACAACTGAGGCATGAAGCGGTACGGTGTATTGCCGGCATTCTTGCGGGCCACGAGGCCGTAACCGGCGATGCCGAGCTTGTCGTGGATTTGCTTGGAATACTTGACGACATCGTCCCAGGTTGCCGGAGCCTTGTTCGGATCGAGGCCCGCACGTTTGAAGATATCGGCATTCCAGATGAAGGCCATCGTTTCATTGTTGGTCGGAATGCCGTAGGTGACGCCGTCCCAGGTCACGGCTTTCATGGCACCGGGCCAGAAATCCTCGGTCGAATATCCCACGTCCTCGGGTTTGAGCGGCTGCAGATAGCCCTTTGAGGCGAACTCCGTACCACCCAGGATTTGCAGCCGCACCGCCATCGGCGCGGCATTGCCAAGCAGCGCCGTACGGAATTTGTCCAGGAGATCGTTGTAGGTGAGCGCCTGGTCCTCGAGCTGGATATTCGGATAAGTCTTGCGGAAGGTTTCAAAGAAGTCCTTGTAGTACTGGCGCAGGAGGTCGGGGTCGCCCTCGAACACGCCCTGATACCAGAACGTCAGTCGCCCCTTGTAGTCGAGCGGGGTGACCTTGGCGCAATCGCCTGCCGTATCAAAATCCTGTGTGCCTGCAATGGAGCGCACATATTCCGGCGACCACTTACTCAAGTCGACCGGCGCCGCACCCAGCGCCGGTGCGGACATCAACGATGCCACTAAGGCAGTGGAGACAGTGCCGCGCAGGACGGCACCGCCGAGTGTAATCCTCGTCATAGGTATCCTCCAGGTTTTCTCTCCCATGCCGCTCCGCATCGAGGTGGGCGGGCTTTACTCGTCGGCTGCGGGACATCTCCTCAAATGTATCCCTTCGAGCACTTTATACGTTTTCAGATCGCAGATTGGCTGTCAACGAAACAAATCGTACATTGTTTATGGAAATCGTGCGTGATATCGAGAAAGGCGTGTATTTATGGAAGGGGGAGCCGGCCTTGGCCGAAACGCGGGAATTCAAAGCAGAGCCACCCGAGGGCATCGATCCGCTTGGGGCCTCGAGCGAGGGCGCCTCGCTTTACGAACTGATCAGGGAGGACATCATCGAGGGGCGGCTCGCCGCCAATGAACGGCTGGTGGTCACCGATCTGGCCCGGCGTCACGGCACCTCGACCAATCCCGTGCGCGAGGCTCTGCAACTGTTGCGCGGGGAAGGCTTCGTCACCTTTCTCCCCAATCGCGGGGCACGCGTGCGGCCCATAGATCAGGATTTTGTCCGGGATATCTACGAGATCGGAGTCCTGATCGAGCCGGCTCTAACGCGATGGTTCGTGAATATGGCCACCGTCGAGGACATTGCCGAACTCGAACGCATCCAAGGTCTGATTGAAGAGAACAACTTTGCCGACACGTTCAGGCACAGCGAGCTGGATACGGCTTTCCACACCGTGATGTACCAGAGGCACTACAACCGCCATGCCGCCGAGCTTTGGTGGAAGCATCGCGAAGTTCTGCGCGCGGTGAGCCGGCGGTTCAATTTCACGCTCGCCCGGCGTGCCGCGATCCTTCGCGAGCACCGCGAACTCATCGCGCTCGTAAAGGCGGGAGAGGCAGACAAGGCAGCCGAACTCATTGCGCGCCATGTCGAGGGTTCCGGGCGCCATGTCCTCGAACACATGCGCGCGCGCAACGCCGCTCGGGCAGGGTAGAACATCAGGTCAGGAACGTCGTTGTCCTGGCCATTTCGGATAAAGGCAGTTGAAATGAAAATCACGAGCGTTCGGCCGTGGCTGATCCAGTCCGATGCTTCCTATTGGGGAGAATACCTGTTCGTCGAAGTGACGACCGACGAGGGCGTTAGCGGCTGGGGCGAGATCACCACCACGACAAAGCTGGCCAACCGCGCGCTCTGCACGATCCTGCGGCAGATCGGTGCCGCCGTGACCGGCGAGGATCCCGCGCGCATCGAGTATCTGTGGCACAGGATTTTCCGCAGCTTCACCTATATGGGCAGCCGCGGCGCCGCCGTTGAATGCGTGAGCGCCATCGACATAGCCCTGTGGGATATCGGCGGCAAAGTCCTCGGCAAGCCGATCTATGAGTTGCTGGGCGGGCCGGTGCGCGAGGAAGTCGCGCTCTACACACATCCCAACCAGGCCAAATTCACCAGCAAGGAGGCTGTGGTCCGCGAAATTCGCGACATTGTCGAATCCGGACACACGGCCCTCAAATTCGATCCGTTCCCGCATCAGGGCCGTAGCCCTGATGGGCAGTCGCGCGAGCAGCGGGACGGCTACCTCGATGGCAGCATGACCCGCAAGGACGAGCGCGAAGCGGCGGAACTCACGGCGCTGATCCGCGAAACGGCGGGCCCTGACGTCGACATCCTCATCGATGCGCATGGCCGCTTCGACGTTCCCACCGCCATTCGTCTCTGCCGCAGCCTCGAGGAAGCCGGCCAGATCGACTGGTTCGAGGAGCCCTGTCCGCCCGAGAGCCTCAACGCCCTCAAGCAGGTGCGTGACAAGGTCAGTGCCCCTATCTCGTGGGGCGAGCGTGGCCATACGAAATGGGATTTCGTGCCGGTGCTCGAGAACAAGCTCGCTGACTACATCATGCCTGACGTCACCTGGACCGGCGGCATTACCGAACTGAAGAAGATCTCCGCCCTGTGTGAAGCCTACTACATCCCGGTCTCGCCACATGACGCCGCGGGACCGATCAACGTGGTTGCGGGAGCGCAGGTGATGATGACCGTTCCGAACTTCTACAAGCTCGAAACGTCGGAGTGGAACCTGGGCAAATACGATCACCTCATAGACAGACCGCTCGATGTTTCGAACGGCAGCCTCAAGCTGACGTCGAAGCCTGGTCTCGGTGTCGAGATGAACCGCGATTACCTTCAAGCCCATGAGATCGAGCTGAATTAACAACGCTCGATGCCGACCGGCGCTGGGGAGCGACAAGCCCCCACGAGAATGAGGACAAGTCATGCCAAAGACGGGTGGAGCCGGCGAGGCTCTCAATCGGATCAACACGAATTCCAGGCCATCCGAGCTTCGCATCACCGACATGCGGGTGGCCGAGATCGTTGGCGCGCCGTTCACCTCGGCGCTGCTCAAGATCTACACCAACCAGGGCATCGTCGGGCTTGGCGAGGTGCGCGACGGCGCCAGCGCCACCTACGCGCTGATGCTGAAAAGCCGGCTGCTTGGCGAGAACCCTTGCGACATCGATCGCCTGTTTCGCCGCATCAAGCAGTTCGGCGGTCACGGCCGGCAAGGCGGCGGCGTGTCGGCGGTCGAGCTCGCGCTGTGGGATCTCGCCGGCAAGGCCTATGGTGTTCCGATCTACCAGATGCTCGGCGGCAAGTTCCGCGATCAGGTGCGCGTCTATTGCGATACCGATGCCGAGAAACCGAGCGGCACCGAAACCGGGAAGCGCCTCAAGCAGCGTATGGACCGCGGTTTCACCTTCCTCAAGATGGACCTGGGCTTGATGCAGATTGCCCATGTCCCGGGCGCCGTCGCCGCGCCCGCCGGCGCGCTCGAAGGGTTTCACGCCAACCCGCGCAGCCGTGGCGGGACACCAGAGGAGCGCAAGGCCCGCAATCTCGCCTATGACGCGCAGAACGTGCAGCACCCGTTCACGGGCCTGCATTTCACCGAAAAGGGGATCGACCTGCTCGAGCAGTACATCCACGAGGTCCGCGAGGTGATCGGATACGAGATCCCGCTCGCCATCGACCATGTCGGCCACATCTCGCTGCAGGACGGCATACGCCTGTCGCGCCGTATCGAGAAATACGTTCCGGCGTGGCTGGAGGATGTGATCCCATGGCAGCACACCGAGCAGTACCGGCAGTTGCAACAGGCCACCACGGTGCCGATCTGCACCGGCGAGGACATCTACCTCAAGGAAGGATTCGAGCCTCTGCTCAAGAGCGGCGGTCTCTCCGTCATCCACCCGGACCTACTCACCAGTGGGGGCATCCTGGAGACCAAGAAGATTGGCGACATGGCGCAGGACCACGGCGTCGCCATGGCGATCCATATGGCCGAAAGCCCGATCGCCGCGATGGCCGCCGCGCATGTCGCCACCGCGACGGAAAACTTCATGGCGCTCGAATACCACTCCGCCGATGTCGACTGGTGGGACGACATCGTCACCGGCCTGCCCAAGCCGCTCGTCAAGGACGGCTTCATCACCGTGCCCGACAAACCGGGGCTGGGCATAGACGATGTGGTCGACGAGGTGATCAGCCGGCATCTGCAGCCCGGTGTCTCGGGGATATGGCAATCCACCGAGCATTGGGACAATGAATATAGCTGGGACCGGACCTGGAGTTAGCCCAGCCCTCCTGCCATCATTCCCCCAGGCTCACAGGGCCAACGACCGACCATTCGTGTCGACCTCGCCCAGGCGAAGAAAGAAACGGACGAAACCATGATCTACGAACTGCGTATCTATGACTGCCTGCCGGGCAGGCTGCCGGCTTTGCTCAAGCGCTTTTCCGAGCAAACGCTGGCCATCTGGGAGAGGCATGGCATCCGCCAGGCCGGGTTTTTCACCACGGCGATCGGTGAAAAAAGCAATCGCCTCACCTATTTCCTCGCCTGGGAATCGCTGGCCGAGCGTGAGGCGAAATGGACGGCTTTCGTGACCGATCCGGTATGGCAAAAGGCCCGGGACGAGTCTGAGCGCGACGGGCAGATCGTTGCCAATATCAGCAGCCAGCTGCTCACGCCGACGGCTTTCTCGTCTGTGAAATAGGACTGCGCCATGAAGATCACCGACCTGCGCTGCGCCGTCATCGGCAAGCACCCGATCGTCCGCATCGTCACCGACGAGGGTCTTCATGGCCTTGGCGAAGTCGAGTTCACCAAGACCTATCTCAAGCCCTTTGTGCTGCATTTTCGCGAGGCGTTGATCGGCGAGGACCCGACCGACGTCGAGCGGGTGATGCTGAAGATCCGCCAGCGCGGCTCGTTCAAGCCCTATGGCGCCGCCGTCTCCGCCATCGAGCATGCCTTATGGGACATCGCAGGCAAGGCGGCGGGCGTGCCGGTCTACAAGCTGCTCGGCGGCAAGCTGCGCGACAAGGTGCGCGTCTACAACGGCTCGATCCGCCGCAAGCGCGCCGGCGACCGGCCGGAGGACTACGCCGCCGACGTCAAATGGATGATGGAGCAGCCGCAGAACTTCTTCATGGTCAAGCAGGGAATCTCGTTCCACTCCAACATGAAGGACAGCATCGAGGGCTTCCATTACGGCGTGACGCAGAAGAAGGCCGGCTATCACGGCGCCATGGATCAAGGTGTGATCAGCGAACGCGGTTTCAATCACATGCTCGACTGCGTGATCGCGATGAAGGAGGTGCTGGGCGACAAGGTCAGCCTGGCGCTCGACTGCGGCCCGGGCTGGATGCTGCCTGATGCGATCAAGTTCGCTCGCGCGGTCGAGAAGTACAATTTGATGTGGCTGGAGGACATGCTGACCGGCGACTATGTGCCGTGGGTCAATCCGCAGGCCTATCGCGAGCTGACCACCTCCACCTCGACGCCGATCCATACCGGCGAGCAGATCTACCTCAGGCACAATTTCAAGGAGCTGATCGAGACGCAGGCGGTCCGCGTCATCGGTCCGGACCCGGCTGATATCGGCGGCATTGCCGAGCTCAAATGGGTCGCCGAGCATGCCTATATGCACTCGATCCTGATGGCGCCGCACGGCACCGCGAACGGCCTGCTCGGCCTCGGCGCACTGATCAACGTCTGCGCCACCTTGCCCGCCAACTACATCGCCTTCGAGTATCCGAGCGCCTCCGACCCCTGGTGGGAGGATCTGGTGGTCGGCCTGCCGGCGCAGATCGTGAAGGACAGCATGGTGGACGTGTTGGAGGCGCCGGGGCTGGGTCTCGATATCGACGCTGAAGCGGCCAGGAAATATCTCATGGAAGAGGATATGGGTTTCTTCGACTGAAACTCCATTCGCCCTGCACGACGCTACCCGTCAGGGCATCAACCGGGTCGTTGTGTGCGCCAGTCATGCTCTTGCCGGAAGCCAAGGACGTCGCGCAGCTTGCGGTTTGAGATCGGTCCCTCGAACAAATCCATATCTGACTTTTTTCTCACGAGAAACTCAATAAAATCAACGATCTTATGCGTCCTCCGGGCGCCGATCTGCTGACAGAGACTTGCCCGGATTCTTGGCGACAGAATCGAACCAAACGTGAAGCTGTGGTGCGACGCTCATCGTGACTTTGAGGCAGGCTGCGCCTCCGCATTTGCATGTGGCTGGGCTCTGTGCGGTTGCGACCGCACGGCCCGAGTAAACCGAAGTCTAGGTCGCTGCGGCAGCTTCGCTTGCTGTTGCTCTGAGCAGCATGCCGAAGAGGTCGCGCGGCTCATCGGGGTCGGCCAGCATGTCGAGTTCCTGGTAGAGGCCGGTCGACTTCAGCTGATCCCTGACATAGCGCAACGCCGAAAAGTCCTCGATGGCGAAGCCGACGGAATCGAATAGCGTGATCTGGCCGGCATCGCGCCGGCCCTTAACAGTGCCTGATATCACCTGCCACAGCTCGGTCACCTGATGATCCGGCGCCAACTGCTGGATCTCGCCCTCGATGCGGGTTTGCGGCGGATATTCGACGAAGATGTCGGAGCGCAGCAGGATATCGCGGTGCAGTTCGGTCTTGCCCGGGCAATCGCCGCCGACCGCATTGATGTGGACGCCGGAGCCGACCATGTTGTCGGTGAGGATGGTGGCATACTGCTTGTCGGCGGTGACGGTGGTGATGATGTCGGCGCCCTCGACCGCCTCCTGCGCGGTGGTGCAGGCGGTCATGTCGAAGCCGAGGCCGGCGAGATTGCGGATGCATTTTTGCGTCGCCGAACGGTCGATGTCGTAGAGGCGCAATCTGTCGATGCCGAGCAGCGCCTTGAAGGCCAGCGCCTGGAATTCGGCCTGGGCGCCATTGCCGATCAGCGCCATGCTGCGAGCGCCGGCCGGCGCCAGGTGCTTTGCCGCAAGGGCCGACATCGCCGCCGTGCGCAATGCGGTCAAGATGGTCATTTCCGATAGCAGCACCGGATAGCCATTGTGGACGTCAGCGAGCATGCCGAACGCGGTCACCGTCTGGCGACCCTCGCGCATGTTCTTCGGGTGGCCGTTGACATATTTGAAGCCGTAGACCTCGCCATCGCTGGTCGGCATCAGTTCGATGACGCCCTCGGCGCTGTGCGAGGCGACGCGCGGCGTCTTGTCGAACAGCTGCCAGCGGCGGAAGTCGTCCTCGATGTAACCGGCAAGCTCCACCAGGAAACGTTCGACGCCGATCTTCAGCACCAGCTTCATCATATGATCGACGCTGACAAACGGCACGATGTTGAGATTGGGGATCACGGTCAAAAGCTCCTGGTCGGGCGGTCCATGATCCTGCGACCCATCAGGCTGGCCGTCAGGTCCACCATCAAGGTGGCTGTGCGGCCGCGCTCGTCGAGAAACGGATTGAGCTCGACAAGGTCGAGACTGGTGACGAGGCGGGAATCATGCAGCGTCTCCATGACCAGATGCGCCTCGCGGAAAGTGGCGCCGCCGGGCACGGTGGTGCCGACCGCCGGTGCAATCGATGGATCAAGGAAATCGACGTCGAAGCTGACATGGAGCATGCCGTTTTCCGCCGCGACGCGGTCAAGGAACGGGCGCAGCAGCTTCTGCATGCCGTGCTCGTCGATGGCGCGCATGTCATGCACGGTCACGCCTGTCTCGGTCAAAGCCACCCGTTCGGCGGGATCGACGCTGCGCACGCCGAAAGTACAGATACGGGTGGGATCGACGCTCTCCTGCAGGTCAGGGAAGTAGCCGGCGAAGCCGGGCCGACCGCTGACATAGGCCAGCGGCACGCCATGCAGATTGCCGCTGGCGGTGGTGTCGAGCGTGTGAAAATCCGGATGCGCATCGAGCCATAGCACGAATAGCGGACGCCCAGCCTCGGCGGCGCGGCGGGCGAGGCCCGACACGGTCCCGGCCGAGATCGAATGGTCGCCGCCGAGAAAGATCGGCATGGCGTCCTCGCTCGCCGCGTAGGCGGCCGCGGCAATGGCGGATGTCCAGGCCGATATTTCGGGCAGGGCCTTCAGCGCCAGATTGCCATGCATAACGCGCCTCGCCGGAATTGCTTGGACGGCACCCATATCGTCGACAACGTGTCCGAGGCCGGACAGCACCTCAACAAGGCCCGCGGTCCTCAGCGCACTCGGCCCCATTTCGCAGCCCATTCTGCCGGCGCCGTCCTGCACCGGTGCCCCGACGATTTTGCAACGCATTGTTTTTCCCGCGACCAAATCCTGATAGCCGCGAGCAGATCATGGCGAGCCGGCGATACGAATAGGCAGAATTGGCAATCCGGAAAGCATTCTCTATCATAATGGCAGCAGAACTGATCAAAATGGTAACCTCGATGGGTGCGCCCGATGGATACGCTTGACGAACGGCTGGTGACCTTGCTGCGACATGACGCGCGGCGCAGCGTGTCGGATCTCGCCATCGATCTGGGCGTCTCGCGCGCCACGGTCAGGGCGCGCATGGAGCGGCTGGAACGGTCCGGCGACGTCATCGGCTACACGGTGGTGCTGCGCGCCGACGCTGTCGATCAGCGCATCCGCGGCATCATGCTCATCGAGATTGAGGGCCATGCCGCCGACCGCGTGGTGCGGGCACTGGGCGGCTTCCCCGAAGTCTCGACCATCCATACCACCAATGGCCGCTGGGATCTGGTGGTCGAACTCGGGACCGCATCACTGACCGATTTCGATGCGGTGCTACGGCGCATCCGCCTCATAGCCGGCATAACAGGCAGCGAAACCAGCCTGCTCTTGGCCACGCCGCGCACAACCCGAGCACGACTGACTTAGAACCCCATCAAGACCGGCATGCTGCCAGCCGGTTCCTTCAAGATACCGTCAGGGTAGGTGAGGCTCGTGACAGTACTTTTTCGTCTTAAACAGTTGAACATAAAAGAGTATCCTGCCACGGACGATGCGCGCAAAGCTGCACCGTGACTGGCAGGTTCCCAGCTTTTCTACTCCGTTGTGCCAGCTTTTTTTCTGCGCCGATTGGTGTGCGACTGCGCGACGGCCATTCTTAACTCGGGTGTGATTTCCAAAGGCGCATTCTCTGCCTCATGTGGGTTCTGCAGCCCCTGGACGTGGACGGTGGGGAATGGGAGTTCGATGCCCTGCTCCTTGAAGGCCTGGCGGAGGCGTAGGAAGAATCTGCCTTTCATACTGAAGGCACCTCCCGGTCTGGTTGTGACCTTGACCCTCAAGACGATGCCGTACTCGCCGAACTCCTGTACGCCCTGCATCTTGATCGGTTCGATCACCCAGTGTTTGAATTCTGGATCTTCCGCCAGTTCGAGGCCTATCCGCTTGATCAGCTTGCGCGCGAGCTCGATATCGGTGTCATAGCCAACGGTGACGTTGAACTTGTCGGTGACCCAGTCGCGGCTCTGGTTCTGCACCGCCCCCAGTTCGCCGAAAGGTATTGTGAACAGCGGGCCACGATGGTGGCGCAGCTTCACCGAGCGCAGCGAAAAGCTCTCCACCGTACCCCTATAGCTGCCCGATGAAATGTATTCGCCGACACGAAAAGCATCGTCGAGCAGATAAAACACGCCTGAGATCACATCCTTGACGATGGTTTGTGCGCCAAAACCCACCGCGACGCCGACGACGCCAGCGCCGGCGATCAGCGGGCCGATCTGGATTCCAATTGAGGCGAGCATCATCAGCACCGCCATCACGATGATCACCGCGAGCAGAATGTTTTGGATGATCGGCAACAGCGTGTGCAGCCGCGCCTGATGCGGATCGAGGGTCAGGATGTCCTCATCGCCGATCACCGCATGCGGTGTGTGGATGCCCAGCTTTCGTTCGATCAAGGCTTTGATGATGGACCAGCCGAAATCGGCTGCAAGCGCAATGACCACGACATTGATCAAGCCGCTTAATATGAGCATGGTCGTCGTATCGCTCTCCCGCATGGATTGCATGTCCAGACCCCAGACACGCGCGAGAAAGTAAGCCGCCGCCAGGATCAAAATCATCCTGATGCCGCGATCGATGACTGCGATTGTCACCGCCGGGATCGTCGGCCGGCCAGCATCTTCCGAACCCGGCCGCAGGACGAAATTAACCCCGCGCTGCGTCAGCACGATTGCCAAGGGCAGGACGAATGCGGCGAAGGTAAACCAGAACCATGTATACAGGCCGGCGATGCGCTCCAGGAACAGAACGACGAAATAAGCAGTCAATAACCAGGTCACGCCCACATGACCGCTGCGGTGCGCGCCATCTGCCGCCCTTCTTGGTCGTCGCCAAGCGGCAAGCAACCACAGAAACAGCATCACGAAATCGGCGCCCAGAGACAGGACCATCATTCCGTCCCGATCGATGCCGAGACCGGGCAAGAGGTTAAAGGCGGCGGCGAAGAAGGCGAAGACACCGACGATCCGCGGCAGCCAATAGAACCAATGGTCAGCCGTTTCGTTGGTGATCGGCAAGGCACGAACCTCGACGGCGTTCTCGACCTTCATGAAGGAAGGGACGAGCAGGGCCAAAACGTAAGTGCGCACACCCCATGTGAAGACCGCAGCCATCAGGAATGTCAGTACAATCTCGCGGATCAGCATTGGCCAGTCGAACAGCATGAACGCGCCGGCGCTGCCCAGTGCGAACGAGACGATCAGCATGCTGGAATAAAGCAGGCGGCCACCAATCTTCTTGGCTCGCCCGATGGGCGTATCCTTCGATTGCGCGATGATCCAAAGACGAAACGGGCGGGTGAGCTTGTATGTCGCCCAAGTGAGCGCCAGGCCGGCAGCGATGAATATCGTAATCAGCACCAATACGCCGGCAGGCCCTTTGCTGGACATATCCTCCATGGTCTGTGCCCGAACGCGCGCGAACTGGCCTGGCAGCAAGGGCAAAGTTCGCACGATTCTTTCGATATGATGTTTGATCCGATCGAGCGTCGAGGATGCCATCGTATTCATCTGGGCTGGTGCGGCCTCGGCGCTGGACGATGCGTCGGCCGGCGAAGCGCCTGCCTCGGCAGGCGTTCCTGTTGACCCGGCGTCCTGTTTTCGTTGTTCGGCCACCCAGGCCTTCACTGACGGATCATCGAGTAGCTCGAACAGCTGTTTGACCCTCTCAGGCGGGACGGTCGCCGGTGACTGCGCCTGTACCGGGCCAGCCAACAGGAGGGCGATCCCAAAGACGAGCGGCCTGGCAATCAGGACAAACGTCGCCGTCAGATCTTCGAGACGCCATGCCGGGCGCGCCAGGTTCCTGGCTCCCAATCGTGGAATCATGAGTGACATCGTGCTGTAACCTTCCGGCCAAATCGGCGAGCGACGACATCTATGTCCGTCGTTGCTCCTACCTTGAACAAGCCGATGTTGTGGTGCAAGGCGTCATCGGTCCGGGCTAGATCGTTGCGCCGGATACTTGGCGATGTCTACTAGCCGCAGGGGCAGGGCATTTCGGTCTCGGCCCGGGTCTCCGGGCGTTCCATAAACCGGGCATCGGTGATTCCGGGCGCAGAACGCCGGCACCAGGTCCCAGGCCCATACTATGAGAGCATGAGCGCGCTTGCCATTCAGCCCTGTCACCAAGTCTTTTGCCTGTCTCTAATTCGCCCCGACCTTGACAGAACAGAGCTGCCATCCGATGCCGTCATCCGTTTTTGACATTCGCCGACTCTTGCCGAAGAAAACGAAAGCTCGATGGCCAAGGATAATGCGAACGGCGGTACTGCTTCCGAAGCCCTCGCGTGGACCGCGTTGTGGAACGCCGCGTCGGATTGCGGCCGCGGCTCGCGCTCGATCGACCCGCAGCCCCTGCGCGCGCTGCCGGCAGGACGCAAGTGGGTGCGTGAGGCAGCCAAGGTGGTCTTCGATGGGCTTATGGCGGGAAGCCTGTCGGCGCCAGGGCAATTGGCTGCCAAGTGGGACAGGTTCGGCGGGGCCATCACAGAGTTGATCGTCGAACTCGGCAAGATCTGGGGCGATCCCGCAGCGGGTCGCCGCGTCCAGTATCTCCTTGAGCAAATGCTTCTCGACGTCGACGACCTTGCCGCGCCGCGCAGACTGGCCCTGACACTCGGAATTCGCGTCGACGCGCAAAATCCGACCTCGACCGAACTTCCGGAGGGGGTAGATCAAATCTGCGCCCGGCTGATGATGGATAGCCAGATAGAGGCTCGCGTGCAGTTCGGCGCACTCGGGACAGTGACAAGGCGTCATTGGCTTGAATTGACCCAGGATTTCGTGCCCATTGAGCGGCTTGAACCCCGGTCTGATCAGGACAGCCACTTCGCCAAACTCGCGCAATTGGCCGCAGAAGCGCAGGAGCTGGTCCGGTCGAGTGCCGAGCCTATAGAACCCCTTCCAGCGCCACGCCGTGCACCGGCCGCGGATGGGCACGACAAGGATCGGACGTCGTTCTGGGATCGCCATTTCGCGACCCAGGATCCCTGGAAGTACGGTTCGCCCTATGAGCAGGAAAAATATGAACGGCAGCTCGAAATTCTGCCTGCCGGTGCCATCGGACGGGCGCTTGAGCTGGCCTGCGCGGAGGGCCACTTCACGCGGCAGCTGGCGCCGCGAGTGGGCCATTTGACCGCAACTGACATCTCCGCCGTAGCCATCGGGCGGGCGCGCGCGCGATGCAGCGATCAGCCGAATGTCGAGTTCGGCGTACTGGATTTCTCTGCCGATACGCTGCCGGGCGAGATGGATCTGATCGTCTGTTCGGAAGTGCTCTACTACCTGAATGATCTCGCCGAGTTGCGGCGCGTCGCTAAAAAACTCGCCGAGGCGTTGGCGCCTGGCGCCAGTTTCATCAGCGCGCATGCATTCGTGCTGCGTGACAATGTTGAAAAGACGGGCTTCGACTGGAACACATTCGGTGCACAAGCGATCTCTGAGGCTCTGGCGGCGACCGAAGGCCTCGTCCTCGAGCAATCGATCCAGACCGAGCTCTATCGCATAGACCGCTTCCGCCGCCTGTCACCAGACGAGGTGGCGGCGGAACCGAGGATTGATCATGTGCCAATCCGCGCCCGCATCGAAATAGGGGTCGCGCGAAAAATCGTCTGGGGCGGGGCGCGGGCCTTGCGCCGCGACGTCGCCCGCAGCGAGCGGCGGCAGCGTGTCCCTGTCCTCATGTATCACAGCATCGCCGATGATGGTCCGGCCGCGCTCGCCCGTTTTCGGTGCACGCCCGCCGCATTCGGCAGCCAGATGGCATGGTTGCGCGCCAATGGCTTTCACGCGATTGCGTCCGAGCAGCTGGAATGGTCCATCGCCAAGCGTGAGCCTTTCGCTGGCCGCCCGGTGCTCATCACCTTCGATGACGGCTTCCAGAACTTTGCCGACCATGCCTGGCCGATCTTGCGCGCCAACGACCTGACCGCGGAAGTGTTCCTGGTGACGGACCTGGTGGGTGAAAGTGCACGGTGGGACGCCCACAGCGGGCCGCCGACGCCGCTTATGGGGGCCGGAACGGTGCGACGCCTCGCCGGTGAGGGTGCCTTCTTCGGAAGCCATATGGCGACGCATCGCGCGATCGATGGTCTGTCGAGCTCTGACTTGGCCGCCGAGCTCCTGCGCTCTCGTATGTTCATCGAACGATGGACTGGTCGGCCGACCACGGCGTTCACGGCACCCTTCTCTGTAACCGACCGACGGCTTGGCCGGCTGGCCAGGGAGTGCGGCTATCGGATCGGCTTCGGCGGCAGACACGGACCGGCGGGCCTCGATGGTGATCCCATCGACCTTCCACGCATCGAGATTCGCGGGGATCGCTCGCTTGATGACTTTGTTGCCATTGTCGAGGCCGTGCTCGATGAACGGTGAACTTGCCTATTGGGCGACTTGCGACACGGCCGACATCAGCTCCCGTGGGTTTGGCGCCCCAAACATGTATCGCCCACCCTCCGGAACCTCCGTGAAGCTCCAGCGCACGATCCCCTGCCGGTCGAGCAGGAACTGACCGACCAGTTGTCCGTGTCCCGTTGCCATCATCTGTTCGTCGGCCTCGGTCACTTCATAGGGGTCCTTCTTCTCGAGGAACTCGCCGGCCGCAAAAGGATCCATTGGGCCGGGCAGCACGCCTGGTATGTCGACCCGCAAGCCCTTTGCCGCTGCCATCGCGACCTTGTACGGCCAGTTCGTCTCGTTTTCGGTGAATTCGAGATTGGGCAGTCCAAAAGCACGATGTGAAGCACGTTCGGGGTCGGAGGCCGCAAGCAGATTCGGCATCGGGTGGTAGCGGAAATAGAGACGCGCCCGTTCGATCGGCGTGTTGACCACCGTCAGGCTCTCCACACCCTTTTCGCGCAGCTCCGGATCAAGCCGCGCTTGGGCGGCGATATGGCGCCGGCAAAACGCGCAATGCAGACCTCGAAACAGGCCGACCAGCACCGGCTTTTGTCCACGAAAGTCGTCAAGGGCGATCTTGCCTTCCTGGGTAATGGCGTCGAGTACCACGTTCGGCGCGCGGTCACCCGGTTGAAGCGGTACCAAGTCACTAGGCGCGGACATTTCAACCTCCAATCCCGGCTAGTCGAGGAAAGGCAGCACCACGAGCGATTCCGGGTCGAGCCCGTGCTGGGCGCATATATCCTGCGCCAAGGAAAAGTAGCGTTCGGCCTCGGCCAGGTTGTCGAGGTCGAGATTAAGCGTTGCCAGGCCATCATAGCATGGAAACAGCAGTTGGGGTTCGCCCGTTTCGCGGGCCACGTCCAAAGCGTCGTGGAACAGGCCAACCGCCAGTTCCGGACGGCCGTTGCATTGGTGGATCTGCCCGAGCACGATCAACGGCACCGGCAGGTGCTCGCGCTGGTCGAGTGCCCGGTCGATCTCGATGGCCTTCTCGGCGGCAGGCACGCCCTCTGTCGGACAGCGATCCGTGAAGGTACAGCAGGCGACCGCCAGATTGGCCAGCAGGCGCGCCTGGAAGCCCAAATCACCGATACGGCGCGCCACGTCGAGACCGCGCCGACAGACTTCGATCGCCCGTGCCGGATCGATGGTCGTGTAAAGCACGCCGAGATTGGTGTAGCCACGGCAGGCAGCGCCCAGCAGACCGGCGGCTTCGGCCAATTCGATGCTGCGCTCAACCTGACGCACGGCCTCATGGTTTCGCCCAAGGCGAGCCAGCGCGACAGCCTTGGTATTGAGTGCCTCGGCGGTCACCAGAGTGGCATCGCGCCCCACCTCGGAGACATGCTCCGTTGTCAGACTGCCTACGCAATCCAGCGCCGCGTCCGCCCATTTTGCCGCGAGAGCGTGATCTCCGCTGCGGAACGCCTGCCGGCCACGCTCTTGCCAGAGATGCGCCTGCTCGACCGGGGCATCCGCTCCCTCGAGGAGCGCTGCCGCTTCGGCGTAGCGGGATTCTGCGTTGTCCCGCTTGCCGACGTCCCAGAGCAGCCTGCCGATCTTGCGCAAAACGCGCGCCGAAGCGACACGATCGGCTGACCCGCGGTATGCCTGCAGCACGGTCTCGTAATGCTGGTGCGCGATCTCGCGGCGGCCTGCCGGGCCGCTCAAATCGGCAATGCGTTCTGCAATTGCCAGTTTGAGCGGTGTTTGCCCGATTGCGCCCAACGCGGTCAGTGCCCGCTCGTAGAGACGAAGCGCGTCGTCATTGGCGTATATCATTCGAGCGCGGTCACCCGCCGCCTGCAGGTAGCGCGCGCCTCTCTCCCGCTCGGCGCTCAGTGCGAAATGATGACCGAGCACGGTCAAATCCTCGAGCCGTTCCGGCTTGTCGCCGTACAGTTGCTCCAAGGCGGCACCGACCCGCCCGTGGATGTCGGTCCGGCGTTGCAGGAGCAGATTCTGGTAGATCACGTCCTGCAGCAATGTTTGCGTGAAGCGGTAGCTTTGCGACGAGACCGAGCCTGATCCGGCAACTTCCTCGATGATTTCCGCATCGCAAAGCAGTTCGCAGCCGGCTTCCAGCCGGCCGGGGTCGGCCGTCACGGTTTTCAGAAGCGTGGCATCGAAGCGCGGGCCGATTACCGCCGCTTCCTGGGCCAACCGGCGCACCTCTTGGGGCAGCCGGTCGACGCGAGCAAGCAACATTGCCTGGATCGTGGCGGGAATGTCGGTTGCGACTTCGCCCGCCACAGTCCGCCATCGCTGGCCCTCGCGCATCAGTGCACCGCGATCGATAAGGCCGCGAACGATCTCCTCTACAAAGAGCGGGTTGCCGCCCGCGCGCTCGAGGATCTGGTCGAGAAGCCGTCCTGCAGAGTTTACCCAGCTCTCGCCGAGAAGCGCCGCCAGCAGGCTGCGTCCGTCATCCCTGTTGAGCGGCGAAAGCCTGAGCGCCGTGTGGCTGACCCGACTTGAGTCGAGCTGGCCGTTGTCCGGCCCCGGACGATGCGTGACCAGCAACATCAATCGCGTGCGCTCCAACCTGTCCATCACGAAACGGAGTGCCTCGAGCGACACGGCGTCGGCCCAATGCAGGTCTTCGACGACAATCAACAGCGGCGACAAGGCAAGCCGCCGTTCGATGATCGTGCGGACGGCGTAGAGAATTTGCCGCCGCAACTGCTCGGGCTCGACATGCTGCAAGGTGGCGTCGGGGTCGCCAAGGCCAAGCACATGGTAGAGCAAAGGCATCAGCCGCTTCGCTTCTTCGCCATGCAGGCCGAGATCGGCAAGCAAGCCTGCGAGCTTCCCCCGCATTTCGTCCCCATTGTCGTTTTGCATCATCCCGGCAGCACTGCGCACCACCGCGCCCAGGGCGCCGAATGATTGTTCGCCCAGCGGTGAGCAGGTGGCCTGCCGCACGGCGACGTTGCGAAAACGATCCTCGTCGTCGACCCGGGCGACGAACTCCTTCACCAGCCGCGATTTCCCGATGCCGGCTTCTCCGACGAGGCGGACAAGTTGGGCCGAGCCGCCGCACGCCTGGTCAAGGCTCGCCAGCATTCTGTGGAGCTCCGCGCCACGACCTATTATCGGCGCGCTGAGGCCGAGTGCCTCGAGCCCACGCGCTGCACGCGGCGCCGCAAGCGGTGCATCCAGTCGATGGACGAGCACACTGCCAGCCTTGCCGCGCAGCACGACATCACCCAGCGGTTCGTAGGAGAAGGCATGCCGGGTCAGCCTGTGCGTGAGCTCGCCTACCAGCACCTCACCCGGTGCGGCCAGCGATTGCAGGCGTTGCGCCGTATTCACCGTATCGCCGGTCACCGAATAGGATTTGGCGGTGCCGATGCCCAATCCGCCAGTGACGACCGGTCCGGTGTTTATGCCGATGTGGAGCAACAGAGGCGTACCGGAGTGGCGGGCGTTTTCGCCGAGCCGCGCCGTCCGGGCGATCATGTCGAGAGCGGCGCGAAGCGCACGTTCCGGATCGTCCTCATGCGCGACCGGCGCGCCGAACAAAGCGAGCAGTGCATCACCGATGAATTTGTCGACGAAACCACCAAAGTTTCGCACGGCCGCCGTCAATTCCTTGAACAGTTCGTTCTGCAGCGCTTGCATGACCTCGGGATCGAGCTGCTCGCTGAGTGTCGTGAAGCCGCAAAGGTCGGCGAACAGGACCGTTACCGTCCGGCGATCGGCGTCAGAGACGGGATGGAGCCCATCTTCGCTTTCGATGTTCGCAAGCAGCGACGGCGTTCGAGACGGCGGCACAATGGTCCGGCTTGGCGTCGGAGCAGGCCGTTCGACGGCTTTGGCGGGCGCACCGACGCTTGTCCCACATTTCGGGCAGAACTCGAAATCCGGTGCGCAGCGGTAGCCGCAACTGGCGCATGGCGCGGGCTGGCGCCTGCCACATTTCGGACAGAAGGCGAAGCCGTCCTCAACCTCGAAACCGCAGCCCGAGCAGTCCATCGAACAAGACCCCACTTGGGGCCGTGACGGCGTGATCTCGCTACGCAGTTCACGGCCAGCGTATCCACAAGGATGAACCGATATACGTCGGCCAGCAAGCGGCAGCTCAAATGGGCACCGGGGCGATCGGCATGGGCCTGTGGCAGAGCGTTGCCGATCCGGGCGGCTGCGTGGCCGTCGTTTGCGAAAGTTCCCTCTTGCCTCCGTCTTCCTGCTATTGTGGAGATGAGGAGACGGACCCTTGAGCGAGAATCGTAAGCTGGCCGCAATCCTGGCTGCAGATGTGGTTGGATACAGCCGGCTCGCAAGCGCGGACGAAGATCGTACTTTGGCGAGGTTGCGGGCACTGCGCAGCGACCTGATCGATCCAATCATCGCAGTGCACAACGGACGAGTGATCAAGCGCACCGGGGATGGGGCGCTGGTTGAGTTCCGCAGCGTGGTGGATGCCGTGCGCTGCGCCATCGAGGTTCAGAACGGTATGGTCGAGCGCAATGCCGGCGTGCCGCAGGACCGCCGCATCGAGTTCAGGATCGGCATCCATCTGGGGGATGTGGTCGAAGAAAGCGACGGCGACCTGATGGGCGACGGCGTCAACATCGCCTCGCGTTTGGAGGGCGTCGCGGCGCCCGGCGCCATTTGCCTGTCCGAGGATGCCTATCGCCAGGTCAAGGCGAGGCTCGACCTCTCGGTCAGCGATCTCGGCAGCACGCAGTTAAAGAACATCGCCGAGCCGATCCGGGTCTATTCGCTGCAAGTCGGCAGCGCCGGGATCAAGGCGGCCTCGACCTCGGAAACCGCGACGAGCCGGCCGGCGACGGCAGCGCCGCCCAATCTGTCGATCGCCGTCCTGCCCTTCGCCAATATGAGCGGCGATCCCGAGCAGGAGTATTTCGCCGACGGGATCTCCGAGGACACGATCACGGCTCTCTCAAAGCTGTCGCAGCTGTTCGTCATCGCTCGCAATTCGTCCTTCACCTTCAAGGGCAAGAACGTCCATGTGCAGGAGGTGGGCGCGAAGCTCGGCGTGCGCTACGTGCTGGAAGGCAGCGTCCGCAAGTCCGGCAACAGAGTACGAATCACCGCGCAGCTCATCGACGCAACCACGGGCGGGCATCTGTGGGCCGAGCGTTTCGATCGGGACCTGACCGACATCTTTGCCGTTCAAGACGACGTGACACAGCAAATTGTCGGCGCGCTCGCGCTCAACCTGACGGAGGTCGATCAGCAGCGGCTCGTAACCGAGCAAACCGACAACTTGGAAGCATATGACTGCTTTCTTCGTGGCCGAGAGCAGCTGTGGCGGTTCACGAGAGAGCAAAACAACCAGGCTCGGGAACTCTTGCAACACGCCATCGAACTGGATCCGAAATTCGCTCCCGCCTACGCGTTCCTCGCTATCGCACACGGGCTGGATTACATAAACCGATGGAGCCCGTCCCCGTCGATGTCGATGGAACAAGCGGAAGAGTTTGCAACACGTGCAGTGGCGCTCGATGATCGAAATCCTTACGCGCATTGGGCACTGGGCATCATCAATCTGCATTTGCGACGGCACGACATGGCCATCCGCGAGGCCGAGCGTTCGATCTCCCTCGCTCCAAATCTTGCTGAGGGGCACGAAAGCCTCGGCAATACGCTCCACTATTCAGGGAGGTCCGAGGAGGCGCTTGCGTGTTTCGATCGGGCAATGGCCCTGAACCCGTACTATCCGGACATGTTCCTGCACTTCCAGGCACAAGCGATGTTCCAGTTGGGCCGGTACAAGGATGCCGTCGCTTCTCTCAAGCGGCGTCTTGTTCGTAACCCCGGCACTGATGTCTCACGTGTGCTTTTGGCTGCGAGCTACGGCCACTTAGGTCGCTTCGACGAGGCACGGGTGGAGTGGCAGGAAGCGCTTCGCGTCAATCCCGACTATTCGCTGGAATACCGCCGCAAAGTCTTGCCCTACAAGAACCCCGCCGATTTCGAACTCATGGTCGACGGGCTCCGCAAGGCCGGTATCGTGCAATGACAGGTGAGGCTCAGGTCGCCTTGATCCCTGCCTGGCCGATCTTGCGCCACCGAGCGTTTTCGCGAACCAGTTTCAGGTCGTCGGTCGTCTCGGCAAAAGTCCGCAAACGGTATTGCCGGAGCAGGTCCGGGAAGAGCGCCCCTTCCGGCAGGCCGGCGAGCTGCTCGCGGACCGAGATCTTTTCATCGATGACACGCATGCCCCAGGCATTTTCCCGAACCTGCAGCTCCGCGGCCAGATCGCGCTCTTCGGGCACGTTTTCGTCTAGCGCAGCCAGCAGGATCTGATGGAAAAGCGCGACATAGCCGATCTGTCTCAGGCCGCCCACAACACGCACCCGCGGCAATATGGCTAGGACGAGGAACGACAGGAACAGGTTCGGCAAAAGCACGCCGTCCAGCAGCGCCTGCCTGAGATGCGGCCGTTCGAACGGGATGGAAAGACCATGCGGCCTGTCAGGCTCGATCAGGTGCCCGTTATCGAGGACGAGCTTGCGTACGCGCTGCTCGCGAATGCCCCAGAAATAGTCCGTGGTGTTGGGCAGAAATCTGCCGAATGGCCCCAATGCGGCCGCTTGCAAGGCATGTTCGAGACGCTGGCGTCTTGCGGGCTCGGTGAGCAGCCTGGAAGGAAGGCTGCCGTCATATTCCAGATGCCGCGCCATGGCAGAGGCGGCGAGCCGATCGCCGATGAAAACCGGCCGGGCCAGGCCGGAACGATCCCAACTGGCGACCAGATCCTCATTGAGTTCGGTCAGCGCATCGGCGGCGGTTCCAAACACCTTGTCCTGACTGGCAAGCAGTGTGTCCAGCCAGCGGCTGGCATCCGTTTCATCGCCCACCGCTTGGAGCGCGCGCTTGTTGAGGGAGACGGGACCGGCCGCGCAAGCGCTTTTGCGGCACAGTTTGTGGCGCCCCATGCCAAACAGGTTGACCTTGTCGTCGCCGACATCGAGCCATCCCGGTCCCTCCCGGCCGATGGTCTCCATGGTCATCGTCGTTCCCATGAAGCAGAAGAAGGCCGACAGCCCGTTTTCGACCGCGCCGAGCCAGGCAAGCAGGAGGGCATCGAAGGTGATCCGGTCCATCAGGAGCAGGCAGTGCAGGCCGGACTGGATAATCGGTCTGTGTTCGAACTCTTCGAGGGCCTTGCCGATCGCCTCAGGCTGCATGATCGCACCGAGGCGCTGATGCAGGACCTCGCGCAGGATCGAGCGGGCAGCGATCGCCGGCGCCGATGCAGGCCTTGCCACCGGCCGCAACAGATGGCGGGCGTAGTCGGAAACCGGTGCATTCCAGTTCTGCTCGATGTCGCGCACGACTTCCGGGCAGAGCCGCGACAGCACAGCCAGAATTTCCGCCGGAGGCGTAGGGGTTGGGTCAGAGACGGCGGTCATCGATCCCGTCTAGCCGCTTGCGGTGCAAACGCCAAGGGAGACCGGACTTGCCGGGTGCGGCCCAGATCATCAACTCGATCACCGCCGAACCGCTCTAAGCCAAACAGCGGATCTTAGAACCGCAGCCGGGCCATGCTCAGGAGGTCGTGGTACTGCCCGTCGGTAAAACCGGCCTTCACATGCCGGCCTTCGACCTCGAAGCCGTGGCTTGAGTAGAGACGGATGGCCGGTTCGTTGTCGGCATAGACGGTCAATTCGACCCGTTTCAGGGCCCGCCAGTTGTCGGCCACGTCAAGCAGCGCGCCAAGTATGGCAGAGCCGATGCCCTTGCCGACAAAGGCATCGTCAAGACCGATATTGATCTCGCCGATATGCGAACGGCGCGGCGAACCCTGCACGACCAGGCTGCCATGGCCGACGACCTTGCCGTCCAACTCAGCGACGATCCAGGTGGTTTCCTGGCCGGACTTGGCGATGCGCCGCTCCACCTGCTCCACCATCTCGAAGGGCATCCTGAGCGTGCCCCAGCGGAAGCCCGGCATGTTGAAGATAGCGCAAAGCGCCTCCGCATCGCTTGGCCGTATGGCGCGGAGCAGCGGCTGGATTTTCTCGGAAGAGGTCGTGCTGGTCATGGCGTTCCCGGCTACAGCAATTCCAGGAAAAGTGTGAGCGGTTTTCCGCCCGGAATTGCGTCAGAACAAAGTGATAGAGCAGTTCGCCGTTTCCTTGAAACGGTGAAATGCTCTAAGGCAATCGGCTCGGCACGATGCACCGGACGTCACCTGAAAATCCAGCTATCTCTGCAGCCTATGCCGCCGATTGCGAGCCAAAATAGCGGGAGGCTGCGTAGAGTTTGAAGACGCCGCTGATGCCGATCCAGCCAAAAAGGGCAAGCCAGCACAATGTCCTGGTCGCAACCCAGTCGATCCGATGCACCGCAGCGTCGGTGATGACGAGGCCAAGGATAGCGAGCAGGCCGACCAGAAACTGCGCCAGGCCGAGCACCAGCAGTTCCTCGCGCGGCGCGCTTTTCCAGACGAGATATGTGCCGCCGGCGCCGGCGAGGAAGATGGCGCTGTAGACCTGGGCGTGGAAGGGATCGACCGGCCATGGCCAGCTGCTGCTGACCACTTGGGGAAACAGCAACATGCCGACGCCGTAGAGCCCAAGGATCGCGGTTTCCGCCAACATATAGCCGCGCCATGCGGGATTGAGGGTCACGCCTTTTGCCGAAGGACGGGCCCTGGCCTGCCATAGGAACAGCCCAGATACCGCGGCCGAGGCAAGATAGACCAGGAACCAGAGCCAGGCCGCTTTTCGTTCGAAGCTGAAATAGCCGAGATTGATCAACGAAACCGCCGACACGATGACGGTGAAGATGAAGGCCATGACGAGCACCAGCCTGCCGGGCGACCAGCGATTCCAGAACAAGAGCGCCGCCATCACCGCCATTTCGGCGGTGTAGAAGCCACCGAGGAAGCGGGCACTGAATGGCGTGACGGGCCAGGGCCAGCGCGGCTTGACCAGCGCCGGCGCGAAAAACAGGCCGGCGCCCACGATCAGGACGATGATGACCCCAGCGGAGAAAATGCGCAGGGCTGCTGGAAATGGCGGGTTGTCGGACGTCTGCATGGAAGAGCCCCAAAGGTGAATACCCGTGGACCATCATAGTGCCGCTTGCGGCCGGATGGAAATCGAGCTGTCACCAGGCTTGTCTATTCGAATAGCCGTACGATCCGTTTCGACGTAAAATGAATCACTCGGACCAAGGAGCGGTCCGGTCAACACGCCTCGAGAGGCGCATTTTCCGGAGCCTGCACGATGAACGAAGCTCAGGATCTGTTCTCGCTTCTGCGGCAATCGACCGATGTCGACCCACGGGCAATCGACGCGATCAAGCGAACCATCGCCGAGGGCGAGGATCGCGAGCTTTGCCGCATCAATGTGCCGGCCTTCGCCGGCAAGCATGGCCTCGACGAGGAGCGCGCCATAGGTGCCTTTCTCCATGCGGCGCGGGTGGGCATCTTCGACATTTCCTGGAATGTTCTGTGCCCCGGCTGTGGCGGCGTGCTCGATACCAACGCCACGCTGAAAACCCTGCAGAAGGACGAATACACCTGCGCGCTGTGCTCCGAGGGCTATTCGCCGACCCTCGACGAGATGGTCGAGGTGACATTCACCGTCAGCCCCCGCATGCGCAGGATTGCCGCCCACAATCCGCACGAACTGCCGTTGATGGAATATTTCCGCCAGATCTACTGGGCGTCCGGCGTCGATCTGCCGGATGAGGACTTCGCGAAAACGATCGAATCGTTCTCGCTGGAAGATATCGAGCTTGCACCCGGTGAAAAGGCGGTTCTGCCCATACAGCTTCCGTCCGAATTCGTCATCGTCTTCGAGCCGGTAACCCATTCAGCGCAGTTCATCGACGTGAAGGGCGAACCGACAAAGGAGCGCCGAAGCCTGTCTTTGGTCTTCGACCGCGACCATGTCCAGAACCAGACGCTGGAGATGCAACCCGGCCCGTTGCGCATTTCGCTAGAAAACAGAACAGACACCCGCGTGCTGCCGACGGTCTTCATCGCCGGCCAGGCATTGCATGATCTCCTGGGCAAACGCCGGCCCTTCCTCACCGCCAAGCGCCTGCTCACCAACCAGACGTTTCGCGACCTCTATCGCGCGGATACGCTCGACATCAACCAGCGCCTGAAGATCACCAGCCTGACCTTCCTGTTCACCGACCTGCGCGGATCGACCGCGCTTTACGAGCGGGTGGGTGACCTTTCGGCCTTCGATCTCGTACGCGCGCATTTCCAGGTTCTGCACGAGATCGTCGCGGCGGAGGCAGGCGCGGTGGTGAAGACGATCGGTGATGCGGTGATGGCGACCTTCGCGACGCCCGATCGTGCGATTGCTGCGGCCCTCAGGATGCGCGATGCCATGCGTGCGCTCAACGACAAGAGCGGGCGTGAGGATCTGCTGCTCAAGATCGGAATCCATGCCGGCCCCTGCATTGCGGTGTCTATGAACGAGCGACAGGACTATTTCGGCCAGACGGTCAACATTGCTTCGCGGGTCCAGAACCTTGCCACCGCGCAGGCGATCTTCGCCACGCATGCGGTGGTCGACGACGATCTCACCGCCGATCTGTTGCGCAGGAACGCGCTGACGCCGGTGCCCCACGAGGTCTCGCTGCGCGGCATTGAGCGAGAGATAGCGGTATATATGATCCCTTGAAGAGCGGGGCGTTAGGCCCTTACACGCGCCTGTAGATAAAATAACGATCGGCTGATACCGAAGGCGGCGGCGGGAGGCGTTGTAACTGCGGATGATCGAGCGGCGTGCCGCTGACCGCGAGGCCGCCGACGCGAAGCAGGCGCGCGGTCAGATCGGGAAGCCAGGTAGAGGTCACGGCATCGCGATCTTCATAGCCGGTGCCGATGTCGGCATGAACAAGAGCGGCGTCGATGCCAATGAACCTGCTCGCCGTCTCGCGTATTTCGCCGAGCACGAGGTTTTCAGCTTCGGGAATTGAGCTGGAGTGTGCGGCAAGTGCGCGGTCGAACGCCACGATCCGGCGTCCGGGCAGGCGCTCGCGCAGATGGTCGAACGTCCGGCCGTTGCCGAGGCCGAGTTCGATCACAGGCCCCTCGATCTTCGCCACCTCGGCGCAGACTAGATCGAGAATGTCGCGCTGTGCGGTCATCCTGCGGATGAAACTCTCGAGGCGACTCATATGCGTTTGTTTGTCCTGAACCAGCCCAACAGATCGGCAATGAGATCGGCAATGCCCGTGACCAGAACGGGTCGCGGGTGGAACCCGAGGGCGACGGGTTAAACCCCGATCGAGTCCCGCCGCATATAGAGGCGAACGATGAACACCGCAACATCCGAACAAGGCTGCCGACAAGGGTCATACCGGGCCGAGTCGGCGCCCCGGCGCGTGTCGGAACAGCGATCTCACTTGTAGGGGTCTGCGGCGTCCCGCAACCCGTCGCCGAAGAAGTTGAACGCCATGATGACGAGAATGACGGGGAGCATCGGCAAAAGCAGCCATGGATAGAAAGCAATCACGCTGACGCTGCGTGCCTCGGTGAGCAGGATGCCCCAGCTGGTTGTCGGCGCCCTCAGGCCGAGCCCGAGGAAGCTCAGCGCCGTCTCGCCCAGGATCATGCCGGGGATGGAGATCGTCGCCGTCGCGATCAGATGCGACATGAAGCCGGGAATGAGATGCCGTCCGATGATGCGGCTGCTGCTGGCGCCCATCAATTGCGCGGCCAGAACGTAGTCCTCCTCGCGCAAGGCTAGAAGCTTTGAACGCACGGCCCGCGCCAGTCCGGTCCAGTGGATCAGCCCGAGGATGACGGTGATGCCGAAATAGATCAGGATCGGACTCCAGGTTATCGGCATGATCGCCGCCAGAGCCAGCCACAGCGGAATGCTGGGGATCGATTGCAGAACTTCGATTATCCGTTGAACGATCAGGTCGAAGATACCGCCGTGGTAGCCGGCCAGTCCGCCGATGACAATGCCGAGCAGGAAGCTGAAACTGATGCCGACGAGGCCGATTGTCAGTGAAATGCGTGCGCCATAGATGATGCGCGAGAGCACATCGCGTCCCAGCCTGTCGGTGCCTGCCAGAAAGAGCTGGCCGTTTTCGGCAGGGCAGACAAAATGCCTGTCACCTGCGATCAGGCCCCAGAACCGATAACTGTCGCCCTTGCAGAAGAAACGGATCCGCTGAACATCATCCTGTTTGTCTGTGTAGTTCCGCTTGAGGGTGTCCATATCCAGCGTCATCTGGCGGCCATAGACGAAAGGCCCGACGAACTGGCCGTTGTGAAACAGGTGCACGCGCTGCGGCGGCGAATAGATGTAGTCCATGTTGCGCGTATGCAGATTGTAGGGCGCCAGGAACTCGCAGATCAGTATGCCGAAATAAAGCACTGCCAGGAATATGCCGGATACGACGGCAAGCCGGTGCCTTCGGAATTTCCACCACATCAGCCGCAACTGCGACGCCTGATAGACCTTCGATTGCTCTGGCGTCATCGCCTCGACCGACTGCAGGTCAAAGGGCGCGATGGAAACGTAGTGTTGCAGTGGAGCACCCGGAGCGGGCAGTGGCGATTGCGTGTTCATTTGGTGCTGCCGCCCTGCAAACGAATTCGTGGATCAAGCAGCGCCAGCGCCAGGTCGGAAATCAGCACGCCGATGACCGTCAGGAAGGCGAGGAACATCAGGAACGACCCTGCCAGATACATATCCTGGCTTTGCAGCGCCCTGATCAGCATCGGCCCGGTCGTTTCCAAGGACAGCACGATCGCGGTGATTTCGGCGCCCGAGATGATGGCCGGCAGGATAGATCCGATGTCGGAAATGAAGAAATTGAGCGCCATGCGCAGCGGATATTTGACCAGCGCTTTGAAGGGATGAAGGCCTTTGGCACGCGCGGTCACGACATATTGCTTGTGTAGCTCGTCGAGCAGATTGGCACGCAGTCGTCGGATCATGCTTGCGGTGCCCCCGGTGCCGATGATCAAGACCGGGATCCAGAGATGGGCGAGGATCGACTGCGCCTTGGCCCAACTCATCGGCTCGCCGAGATATTGCTGGTCCATGAGATGGCCGATGGACGTGCCGAACCAGATGTTGGCGAAATACATCAGGATCAGCGCCAGCATGAAGTTCGGAATGGCAAGGCCGAGAAGGCCCAAGAACGTCAGGCCGTAGTCGCCCCAGCTGTATTGATGCGTGGCGGAGTACATGCCGATCGGAAAGGCGATGAGCCAAGTGACGATGATCGTAACGAAGGAAACCAGCACGGTCAGCCACATTCGGTCGCCGACGACGTCGCGAACCGGCAGCTCATATTCGAAGGAATAGCCGAAATCGCCGTGCAGCATCCCGCCGACCCAGTAGAAGTAGCGAATGACCGGCGGCTGGTCGAAACCATATTCCTTGCGCATCATCTGGATGCGATCGGAATCCACCGCTTCGCCCTGAGCCCGAAGCTCGGCAACATAGCTGTCGAAATAGTCGCCTGGCGGAAGTTCGATGATCGTGAACACCAGCGCCGATATGACCAGCAGCGTAGGAACCATCACGGCGATGCGCCAGACAATATATCGAAGCACGTTCAGGTCTCTCCAAGCCAGAATGTATCCGGCATATAGACACCGAGATAGGCAGTCGGGTCGTAGCCGTAGAGCGCCTTGTCAGGCAGGTTGCGCAGCCGCGAGGACGCCAGAACCGGCTGATACGTTGCGTTCACCGTGCCGATCGAAAACACCTGATCGGTGTAGATCGATAGCATTGAATTCCAAATTTCGGCGCGCTCCGCGGCTTCGGTCGATGCGTTCCAGCGCTTGAGCAAAGCCATCAGCTCGACCACGGGCGGAAGATCGGGCGCCTCACCGACCGTGCCATGAGACAGATAGTGAGCACCCCAGAGCGGCCATTGCAGCTGGTCGTCGACGGTGGGGGCCAATTGGTACGGGTTCATGTCGGCGGTCGGCACGCCGTTGTCGATGCCCGACCACATCGACATCATGATCTCGCCGCCAAGCGCGCGGCTGCGGAAGATGTCGCGCTGCGAAGTTCGGATGAACAGGGCAATGCCGATCTTGCGCCAGTGATCGGTGATGAGTTCGAGCGCGTCGGTTTCCAGGGTGCTTTCGCCGGCCGTTTCCACGATGACCTGCGCCGGGCGTCCGTCGGGAAGTATCCGCAAGCCGTCATCGTCACGCCTCTGAAGCCCGACCTCGTCGAGCAGCGTATTGGCCTTGTCGGGATCATGGGCGACCCAGGCTTTCGCGAATTCCGGCCGGTAGAGCGGGCTCTCCGGCAGAACCGTATCGGCACTTTCCTGCGCCAATCCGTAAAACACGGCCATATTGATCTCGCGCCTGTCCACAGCGAGCGAAAGTGCCCGGCGCACGCGCACGTCACGGAAGAGGCCACGCCACACCTGGTCGGCGCAATTCAGATTGGGCAGCAGCGCAAGGCGCGAGCCCTGTGTGCGTTTCCACAGATGCATCTTCACCGGGTAGCGCTTCTCCGCGTCCTTCAGGAAGGAGTAATCGGCGAAGTCAATTCCCATGCATTGCAGGTCGCTCTCGCCCGCACCGGTCTTGGCGGAAATGATCGCCGACGAGCTGACATTCATGACAATCCGGTCAACATAGGGCAGTTGCCGGCCATTTTCGTCTATTCTATGAAAGAATGGGTTGCGCTCGAAGACGAACTGCTCAGCCGGCGGCTTGGTCCGGTTCTGCCAGGGATCCAGCGTCGGCAACTCCGGGTTCTCCGGGCGATACTGCCGCGACATGCGGATATGCAAGAGCGTCCATTTCTTGGCCCGGTACTCCTTCATCAGGCCGGCGAGTCGGAATGGATCCTGGTATTTCTTGTGGAACTGCTTGAGATAGGCGGCCGGCAGAACAAGCGGAAGCGGCGAAGCAGCGGCGAGCTTTGGCAGGAAGTCGGGATTGGGCGCATCCCAACTATAGCGGACCCTCAATGGATCGACGATCTCGAAGCGTGGTGGCTTGCCGTCCGCCAGCAGGGAAGGGGCGAGCCCGCCTTCCGAAAGCTCATCGTTCAGCCAGACATCTTCCCAGCAATAGCGAAAATCCTCCGACGTCAGCAGGCTGCCGTCGGACCATTTATGTCCTTCCCGTATCTTGAAGGTGAACACGCGATCATCTGCTACGTGGAAACTTTCGAGGATGTCGGCTTGCAAGTTGAGCTTTTCGTCATAGCCGACCAGGCGAGCATACCCGTAGATGGTCATCATCCGGATATCTTTCTGGCTGCCGATGATCGTGCGCAGCGTACCGCCATACTGGCCGGGCTGCCGACCCATCGCAGCGAGATTCAACGCACGCGGGCTCTTGGGCAGGCGTTCGGCGAGCGCCGGCAGGGCCCTGGCCTTCAACTGCGGCTGAAGAAATTCCGGCTCCAGATCGGCGGCGCGCAACGTGCCCGGCAGAAATGCCGAAGCCATGAGACCAAGGACGGTGCGGCGGCTGATCAATGGCGTAGTTCTCTGACATCGGCCGAACGTCGGGCCAGCACGAGGTGGCCGCCGCCAAGGTCGAGCGGCGACAGCATATCCTCGTCGCCCTCGTCGCGGAATTGTGGTCCCCATGCGCTGGTATCGGAAGCGCCCCCGAGCTTCAGCGTCTTGAAATCCATCGGCCTGTCGAGATCCGGGAAAGGCACCGCGGCGACCAGTGAGCGCGTGTAGGGGTGGACCGGTTTCCTAAGCAGAATTTCGCGCGGCGCAAGCTCGACGATACGCCCGCCGCACATCACCGCGATTCGGTCTGCCATGTAGTCCACCACGGCCAGATTGTGGGATATGAACAGGTAGGTCAGGCCGAGCTCCTTCTGCAGGTCCTTCAGGAGGTTCAGGATCTGCGCCTGGACAGAGACATCGAGCGCCGAAACCGGCTCGTCGCAGATCAGAAGTTCAGGCCCCAGCGCCAACGCGCGCGCGATGCCGATACGCTGACGCTGCCCGCCGGAGAAACTGTGCGGATAACGCTTGATGAAGCGCGGATCGAGCCCGATTGCCTGCATCAGGCTCTTGACCGTGGCCAGTCGGGACGCGGCATTGCCGCGTTGATGGATTTCCAGCGGCTCGCTTAAAATGTTCTCCACCGTCATGCGCGGTGAAAGCGACGAAACCGGATCCTGGAAGACCATCTGGATTTTCGCGCGCAGCAAGCGCAGGGCGTCTCCCTCGGCCCCCAAGACGTCGATTGATCTGTCGCGGCCGTTGAAGACCACGGAGCCGCCGCTCGGGGTGACTGCCCGCATCAGCATCTTGCTGACGGTGGTTTTGCCGGAGCCGCTTTCGCCGACAAGACCCAGGCACTCACCCCGCCTGATATCGAAGCTCACGCCGTCCACGGCGCGAACAGTGGTTTGATGATCCCCGCCGAACCATCCGGACTTGCGGGTGGTGAAGACCTTTTTCAGATCCCTGACCGACAGAAGGATGTCGTCCGGCCCCGTCGATGCCGGCGCCGTCTGCTTGCCGAGCAGGTTCCCGACATTCACCGGCACCTCGCGGAGCGCTTTCAGCCTTTCGCCAGGCTTCAGGTCGAAATGCGGAACGGCTGCCATCAGGCCCTTCAGGTAAGGGTGGCCCGGTCGGCGGAATATCGCCTCCACAGGTCCCGCTTCCATGATCTCGCCATGGTACATGACCACCACCTCGTCGGCGACATTGGCGACGACGCCGAGGTCGTGCGTGATCAGCAGCATCGCCATGTTCAGCTTGGTCTGAAGCTCGCGCAGCAACTGCAGGATTTGCGCCTGGATGGTGACGTCCAACGCCGTCGTCGGCTCATCGGCGATCAGCAAAGCGGGCCGGCAGATGAGAGCCATGGCGATCATGGCGCGCTGACGCAATCCTCCCGAAAGTTCAAACGGATACATGTCATAGGCGCGCTTGGGATTGGGAAAGCCGACAAGGCTGAGCATTTCCTCTGTCCGCGCCTTGCGCTCCACCCGAGCCATGGGCGTATGAATCTGCAGCGATTCGCTGACCTGGTTGCCGATCGTGTGCAGCGGCGACAGGGATGTCATCGGCTCCTGAAAGATCTTGCCGATGCGGCTGCCTCTCAACGCCCGGATTTCGGGTCCATCGCGCGGCATCTGCAGGATATCCTGCGTCGTGCCGGGCTTTTCAGGATCGGAAAACAGGATACGGCCGCGAACATGGGCTGTGTTCGGCAAAATGCCCATCACAGCCTGGCTGAGAACCGATTTTCCGGAACCTGACTCGCCCACAAGCGCGGTAACCTTGCCGGGCAGGACGCGAAGACTTGCGCGCCTGACGGCATGCAACGGTCCCCCGATAATGGCAAAAGAGATGCCAACATCTTCGATCCGCAGCAGATCAAAACCCGAATTCATTCTCGCACCAGCCCCACTCTGGCAGTCCAGAAAGCGAGACTAGCGCATTGCCAGCTTAGAGCAACTTGGATTCGAAACGGTCGCCCGTGGCGGGACCGACGACCGGACTGCCCGCCACGGCGTTCGGACCGGATTGGTGCGGTTACTGGAGCTTGCTCGGGTCGCCCGCCGATATCCGCGCGGTATCGCGATGAAGCAGCATGACCTGCTCGGCGTCCGATCTTCGGTCGTGAATCGGCTCCAGCGCGGCGTCTTCATCGAGCGCGAGAGCACCCGACAGATCGGGCGCAAGCACCGTCAGCTTCTGTTTGATGCCCCGCAGTTCCTCCTTGCCGAGCGTCAACCAGCTGTTGGTCCCGCAGTAGCTGGCGAAGTCTTCGCTGGCGAGAACGTTGTGCGGATATTTCTTGGTCAGGGTCTGGAGGCGCTGGACCTCGTTTACAGCCGAGCCGAAGGCAGAGAATGTGAGCCGGTCGGTAAGCCCGACATTGCCGAACATCACATTACCGACATGCAGGCCGATACCAAATTGTATGTCGCCCAATCCCTGCTCCTTCCTGCGCAGATTGAGATCCATCATGCGCGCGGTCGCTTTGTGCGCGGCCGCAAGAGCAGCCTGGCAGGCGACCTCGGACTGCGAGCGGTGCCTTTCGCAAGGGTAGACGGCAATGAAGCCATCCCCGATGAAACTCATGATCTGTCCGCCTTTGCGATTGAAAGGTGCGGCAACGGCGTCGAAAAACTGGTTCAGCGTATCGATATAGATTTCGCGGCCGGAGGTTTCGGCAAGCCTCGACGATCCACGCATATCGCCCATGACCAGCGCGGCCCGGATCGTATCGCCCTCGCCGCGCTTGATCTGGCCGTCCAGCACGCGCCTACCGGCGTCGCCGCCGAGATAGGTGGTCATCATGTTGTCGGCGAGCTTGGTGAGCACCGCCATCTTGGTTGCGATAGCGAGATGGCTCTGGATGCGCAGCAGCGCCGAAATCATGCTGTCGCTGAAGCCTGTTGCACTGTCGGTGGACCAGGACCCGATCATGCCCTGACTGGTGTTGCTGAAGGGATGGACGAAAGCCATGTAGTCGGTGACGCCGATAAGCCTGAGTTCATCGAAAATAGGAAACTCCGGCGGCAATGACGGGTCGATCCGGCGTCGCAGATGGTCGAGCTTGTTGCTGAGCAGATGGTAGTATGGGCTGGTCAGGAATCTGTCGGACGGCCCGCCGGGCTCGGCGCGGAAGCCTTCTACTTCGATGCCCTGGCCGCGAAACCAGGTGAAGCCAAGCGCGTCATAAAGCGGATGCAGCATCGAAAAGCTCAAATGCACCCGCTTCAGCGGCAGGCCGGCAGCAGCCAGCCGCTCGCAAAAGCCTTTTACCAATGTTTCCAGGTCGCTGCCCGCCAGCGCCGATTGGTTCAGCCAATCGGCAACCTTATCCATGAGAATGGTGGAAATTTCTGCTTGCGCTTTGCTCATGCTATCTCGAAACCCATTGAAGACCGGGCATTGTCCTTTGATCCGCCATAACACAGTCCGCCAACGACCCAAAGATAAAGCCCCGAAGTCAACGAGGCCGGCTTCGGCAGCATGCGGCAAGGAATTTCCCGGATGACCGTCCTTGCAACCAAGGAGCGGGCGTAACTGCATCTACGGCCTTATGTGGCGAGGCTGCCGGCGGAGTGCAATCACGATCCTGACATCCGGCAAAAAAATCGCCGGCTTAGACACCGTCAGGCCTTCACCACCGTGTCTCGGGCCAGCCCGAGGCGGCCAAAAACATTGCGTGTGTCGAGGATCAGAAGGGCGTGATCTGCGATGGTTTGATAGTCGATCGCATCGTGGTCGGTTGCAACGACGACAGCGTCGAAATCCTTCAAGGCCGCCTCGGTCAATTCGACCGAGCGGCGCCCCTTGATCGCCATATGCTCCCGTGTGGTCGGGATCTCGCTAACATGCGGATCGTGGAATTCCGCCTTGCCGCCCCATTCCTCGATGAGCTCAATGAGCCGCAACGAGGGGCTTTCGCGGATGTCGGGCACATTCTTCTTATAGGCCAGCCCGATGATGAGAATGCGCGAGCGGCTGAGCGCCTTGCCGCGGCGCCGGTCCAGCGCCTTCGCCAGTTCATCGACCACATGACGCGGCATGGCCGTGTTGATCTCTGCCGCCAGCTCGATGAAGCGGGTCGGCAGTTCGTATTCGCGCGCCTTCCACGTCAGGTAGAAGGGATCGATCGGAACGCAGTGCCCGCCAAGTCCGGGGCCAGGATAGAAAGGCATGTAGCCGAAGGGCTTGCTCTTTGCTGCCTCGATCACCTCCCAGATGTCGATGCCCATCGCACCGAGTACGACCTTCAATTCGTTGACGAGGGCTATGTTGACCGAACGGAAGATGTTTTCCGTCAGCTTGACCGCCTCGGCGGTCGCCGTGGTGGAAACCGGAACGACGGTCTTGACCACGCTTTGGTAGAAAGCTTGCACGAGCGCCGCCGCTTCAATGCCGTCGCCCGCCACGACCTTGGGTATCGTCGCGACTTCAAAGCTGCGGTTGCCGGGATCCTCGCGTTCGGGCGAGAAGCCGAGGAAGAAGTCTATCTTCGACTGCAAGCCGGTTGCTTCCAGGATGGGCTTGATCACGTCGTCGGTGGTGCCGGGATAGGTGGTCGATTCCAGCACGATGAGCTGGCCGAGGCGCAGATGCTTCGCGATAGTGCCAGCCGTGTTCGTGACAAAGGAGAGATCCGGCTCGCGGTGTTTCGTCAGCGGTGTCGGAACGCAGATGATGATGACATCGCAGTCGGCCAGTTCGGTAAAATCCGCGGTGGCGCGGAACCGTCCGCTCGCCACCTGACCGGCAAGGACTGCCGACGTCACTGCCTCGATGTAGGATTGGCCGTCGTTCAGGCTCTCGACCTTCCGGGCTTCGATGTCGAAGCCGGAGACCGGGAAGCCGGCGCGTGCGACCGCAACCGCCAGGGGTAACCCGACATAGCCCAGTCCGATCACGCCGACCTGCGCGGCGCGCGTCGAGATCCGGTTGAGAAGACGGTCATATATCGATTGTGAGGCGTCCAAAAGTCTGCTTTCCAGTCAATTCGGACAGGCTGTCCGTTGCCATGGTGAGGCTCACCTGGTCCCCGGAACCATGGCCGAGGCATATTGCGGAAGATCGGTTTCCGCAAGCCGTCATCAAACCGGCGCCTTCGCCTTCAGGCTTGCGGCAGCCATCGCATAGCCGCCCGCGGCGCCATCGATGAAATGAACATGATCGCGCTGCAGCGGCGAGGCGACGAGGCATGTCATCAAGGCCGATTTCTGGCGGTGCAGGCCGTAGCTGCAGATGCCCGTCTCTTCCGCCTGTTTCAGCCGGCTCTCGATCCGCTGCAACACATCCGCGTCAACGTCGATGGTCATCTTCAAGCCGTCGTCGAACTTCCGGAAATCCGAATTGCTGGCCACCTCGCGTTTGTAGACCTTCGGATCGAAACGACCGATGGTCCAGCCAAATCTGTCGGTGACCGCCGTAAGCGTCATCAGGAATATCACCCACAGCTTCGCCAGCCACCGCCGCCCTGGCGGCGCCGTGGCCCGCGCCTCGACATCAAGGCCGGCGGGCAAGAGACTGTAGCCCGGCCCTTCCACCGGCACCGGGTGGCCATCGCGCTCCTGCCTGCCGGCAAGGGCGATGATGTCGGAAGCCAGAAACTGAAAACCGCGCAAATCGCGCGACACTCCCGGTATGGCTATGATCGAGACGATTTCGCCGTGCCGGGCTTCTATCGGGTTCCAGCGGCAGGAGAGGCCGGTCAGATCCGGCCGCGCGCCGGCCGGCGCGGGATCTATGCGGTAGCGCCCGGCTTTCATCTCGGCCTCCGCCCAACTGCCGCCACCGCCGGCGAACATGGCATAGAAGACCGCTTCGGAGGCCTGGAACCGCGCCACGCGAACGTCGAGGCCTTGCGCTCTTATATCCTCTATTGGCACGATTGCGGCACGCAAGGTCAGGTCCAGTTCGTCCGCCACCCATCTCTGGACAGCCGCCAGCGCGTTGCGGGTGACCTCCAACGCCGAGCCGGGAAACGCCACGAGCGCACCGTCGCCGCCGAAGACAAAGGGGAGATCTTGCCGGCCCAGCGCATTGAGCAGCGCCGAAATGACGCTGGCGCCGGCCATGTTGACGGTTTTGTAGCGCCCGGCCTCGATCGCCTTGGTCGAGCCGACGATGTCGGCGGTGGCCAGCGCCCAATCATCAGGGAGAGGCCGATAGTTGTCGATATCGGCAACGCTTTCGAACTTTGCGAAAACCGGCAGGGAAGCGACAAACGGGTCGGACGCGGCAGCTGTTTCCATGAGCATCAGATAGCACATTCCACGGCTTGAAGGCGAAGGCGATCATGCTTTGAAATTGACTTGCGCAGGCTTTCTGGGGATAGGTCCGGCGATGCGAATTGCCTTCTACGCGGCGCTGAAGTCGCCCAACCATCCCGTTGCCTCCGGCGACCGCCAGATGGCACGGATGCTCATCAAGGCGCTGGAGCACGCAGGGCACAGCGTCGAACTGGCATCCGAATTACGCTTCTATCTACGCGATCCGGAATTGAAAAGTTTCGAAGCGCTCAAGATCGAGGCCCGAGAAGAAGCCGCGCGGCTGACCAAGCTTTGGGATCGTGACGGCAAGCCCGATCTTTGGTTCACCTATCATCCCTACTACAAGGCGCCCGACCTGATCGGGCCCGGGTTAGCGTCGGCCTTTGCTGTCCCCTATGTGACAGCGGAAGCCTCCTATTCGAGGCGGCGCAATTCCGGCTTGTGGGCCGATGCGCAAGCGTTGGTGGCGGGCGCCGTCGCACAGGCGGCGCTGAACATCTGCTTCACGCAAAGGGATCGTCAGGGACTGGCGGATGCGACCCCCGACGCCGCTTTCGGCATGCTTTCGCCCTTCATCGACACATCTGTGTTCCTGGAAACGCCGGCACGGGGTTGTCCGACGCGCCTCGTTACCGTCGCGATGATGCGCCAAGGCGACAAAGTCGAAAGCTATCGCATGCTGGCGCAGGCGCTCGCTTCGATCGGCCACCTGCCCTGGACCATGTCGGTCGTCGGGGACGGGCCGGCCCGTGACGAGGTCAAGGCGCAATTCGCCGGCTTGCCCGCCGACCGTATCGAATGGTTTGGCGCGATTGAGCCAGCCGCCGTGCCGGATGTCCTGTGCAGTGGGGGAATTTACGTCTGGCCAGGTTACGGCGAGGCCTATGGCGTTGCCTATCTTGAAGCGCAGGCCGCCGGCCTGCCGGTGGTGGCCCAGGATATCGCCGGCGTGCCGGAGGTCGTGCGGGATGGCCAGACCGGGTTTCTCACCCCGCCGGGCGATGTGGCGGCGTTCGCTTCCGCCATTGAAAGGCTGCTGGGCCGTAACGACGAAAGAACCATCATGGCCGCAAAAGCCAGACGTTTCGTCCTCGAAGAACGTTCCCTCGGTGGTGCAGCGGCGCGTCTGGCCGAACTTCTCGCGAAGGTCCCGGTTTCATGACATCCGATCAGATCTGGCAGCCATTGGTGGAACAACTGGCGCGCGGGCAACGGGCGGGCCGTAAGGCAGAGTTCTGGCTGCGCGACGATGACGCCGTGGAGCCGACGCCTGCGCTTGATCGGCTGCTCGACCTCACGGGCGAATTCGCGGTTCCGGTCACTCTGGCCGTCATTCCGGCCGTGACCGATGAGAAGCTTGTCGCCCGGCTTGACGAGGCGCCGCATGCCACGGTCGCCATCCATGGCTGGGCGCACCGGAATCATGCGCCCGAGGACCAGAAGAAGCAGGAGCTCGGCCCGCATCGGCCACGCGAGGTGGTGCTCGATGATCTGGCGCGCGGACTGTCGCACGTAACCGGCCTGCACGGCGCACGTGCCGTTCCGATGCTGGTGCCACCCTGGAACAGGATCGACGCCGGCTTGGTATCCGACCTTGGATCGATAGGATTTGCGGCATTGTCGGTCTATGGGCCGCCGAAGCCGGCTTCGCTGCCGGTCATCAACAGCAATGTCGACATCATGGATTGGCATGGCACGCGCGGTTGCCGCGATCATGGCCTGTTGGTTCAGGCTATCGCCGCGCAATTGCAGCATGCATTCGACGGCGGCGAACCGGTCGGCCTGCTCACCCACCATCTCGTACATGATGAATCGGCCTGGCTTTTCCTCGAAGGGCTGTTCACAGTCACCGCGCAGACCGAGGCCTGTGCATGGCTTCCGATCAGGACACTGATCGGGCGTAGCGCCGGCTCAGGAAAATAGCTCAGCGCTTTTTGTCTAATGAGATCGGAAATTTGAGCGTTTGGCCATCCCGCGCGGCAAAAGCGCCGGCAAACCTGTCTTTGGCCAGTTTCTCCATCTCGTCCAATTCCCCGTCGGTGCGCGACGGTTCGTGGTGAAACAGCGCAAGCCCGCGCGCACCGGCGGCCTCACAGAGCTTGACGCCCTGTTGCCATGTCGAGTGCCCGTTGCCGCGGTAGCGCTCCATTTCCTCCTCGGTGTAGGTGCAATCGTAAATGACGAGGTCGGCATCTTCGATCAGCCGGAGCACCGCCTGATCGAGTTTGCCCGGTTCGTGCTCGGTGTCGGTGATCACCGCCACGACGCGGCCGCCCCATTCGACCCGGTAGCCTATGCAGCCGCCTGGATGGGTAAGACTGCCGGTTCGCACCACCACCCCTTCGCGCGGCCGAAGCACGTCTCCGGATACGAAATCGCGGTAGTCGAGATTTGCCTTGCAGATGTCCAGTTTCACCGGAAACCACGGCGGCCGAATGAACTCATCGACCATCTCGCGGGTCGTCATGCGTCCAGCGAGATGCCCGGACCAAAGTGTAACCTTGAAGCCCCTTTCATAGATAGGCTTGAAGGCCGGCAGCCCGATGATGTGATCGTAGTGGCAATGGGTGAAAAACAGGTCGAAATCGGTCACGCCCGACGCCCGAAGCGCCCTGCCGGCAGGCCGCAGGCCAGAGCCTGCATCGAACAGAAGCGTATCCTTGCCGCACCGCATCTCGATGCAGCTTGTGTTGCCGCCATAGCGGGAGAATTCTGGCCCCGATACCGGAATGCTGCCGCGCACGCCCCAAAACCTGACCAGGAAAACGTCGTCGTCCATGCTACCCCTTCGCAGTCAAGTCGCCCATGGTAGCCAGTGCCATCACGGCGGCGAGGACTAAGCTCACGTCACGTGTCACTTGGCGCTTCGTGCGTCGATCAGATCCGCGGTCGTATGGCTTAGGCGATCGGCAAGAACCCGCACCATCTCGATGGTCATTTCCGGGAACTCCTTCATAAGCCTCAGGAAATGATCCTTGCGGATTCTCAAGGCTTCCAGCTGACTTGCGGCCCTGACGGTGGCGGTGCGGGAGCTGTTGCACAATATGGCGATCTCGCCAACTATCGAATTTGGCACCAGTTCGGCGACTTTTATCGGTCCGCTGTCGGAATCGACCAGAATATCCGCCCTGCCTGAAAGGATGACATAAGCGGCGTCTCCCTCGTCGCCCTGCCGGAAAAGGATCTCGCCGGCGCTGTAGCTCACGCGATCGGATGTGAACGCAAGCAGCTTGAGCTTTGCCGGCTCTACGCCAGAGAACAAGGGAACGCGTTGCAGCATTCCAACCTCATCCTTGAGCAGCATTGTCGCAAACCTTCCCAAAAATTCGCGTTTGCCAGACTAGAGCAACGGCCGCCCGGATGAAATCAATTCCGTTTCCGGGATGGCGAGACATCTCTCTATGACACCAGCTCTTTGAAGATACCGTTCCCGGCCAAAAGTGTCTCGTGTGTTCCGTCTTCCACCAATTGACCCGAGTCGAAGACAATGACGCGATCGAACATCATCGCCATTGCCGGGTTCGTCACGGCCCACACAATTGCCGGTGAGTGGCCGTTGCATCTGGCTTCCTCGAGCACGTTGCGCAGCACCTTGTCCTGCATGCGCTGATCGAGCGCCGACAGCGGCCGGTTGAGAATGAGGAAATCGGGACGCTTGAGGAGGGCACGGGCAACATCGAGCTTCTGTCGCTGTCCACCGGTCAGTCGCCTGCCGCCGGCGCCGACGTTGAAGTCCAGGCCGACATCCAGAAGCTCGGCATAAAGCCCCAGTTCGTCGAGAATGTCATAGACGATGGAGCGTATGCGGTCCGGCGCGTCGGGATGGTTGTTGCCCACACGCCCGAACAGGACATTGTCCATGACGGTAGCCGCGGCAATGTATTTGGCAGGATCATACCGTTCGACCGCATTCTGCAGCTCGGGCGGCAGGTTTTCATAGAACCGGTTGCGAGCGGCGACGATCTGGCTCATCAGCTCGTCGCTCAGCAGGCCGAAACGGTGCCGGGGCTCGATATAGGCAAAACTCAAGGTGACGATCATGGCTCGATCGCTCTCCGAAACCGCCTCGTAGGGACGGTTCTTGAGCCGTTGCAGCAAGGTTTCGTAGGCGGGTATCTCTTCGGCGCTCATGAAGGCGAGCTGCTGGAAGAACTGGTGATCGGGCGGCAGGTCGGCGAACAGCTCGATCGCCTGTTCGGCGATCTCCATGCCCATTTCGTAGAGCGTGCGGTCGAGGCCGGCTTGCTTCAGCACGGAAGCGAAATAGGGATTGGCCGCCAGGGCCCTGTCGGCCAGTTCGGGGCCGGCGGCGGCGCCGAAGAGCAGGTTTTGGCCGATCGTTGCTTCCTTGTTGTAGGCGCCCGGTTCGAAAGGAGCCACCAGTCCGCTGAGCCCCTCATGTTCCAGCCGGGCCCGCAGCGCCGCGCGCAGTTCGACGATCCGCCTGGGAAGCTCCGTGTGACGCTTGAGGTCGGCCGAAGAGCGCAGGCCAAGATCCAGGATGTCGCGCGACAGAACAACCGCGTCGAGCACCCGGCGCACGGCTTCAAAGAGGTCGTGCGGGCCGGTGGCGCCAGCGGAAGCGTAGTCGATCCAGTCGCTGTGGGTATCGAGATCCGTATTGCCGGACCGGCGCGCCTCGTTGATGTTCCAGCGGCGCTGGTCTGCCGCGGCACCGTCATAGGTCACCGACGTCAGCGGCGCATGCTTCAACCCGTAGAGCAGGTTATCGCGGAGGCTTGCTTGGAACAGGAAAACGTCCGACGAGGCATAGGACATGCGCCGGCCGGTCACGGCCTCAGGGAGTTCAAGCAGATCGTCGGCGCCTGAAGCGACCCTGCCGCTGTCCGGCCAGTTCAGCCGTGCGAAGGCTTCTGCAAGCGCCTCCGCTCCACCTGTTGCGGTGCTGACCAGCGCCACCGTCTCACCCGGCTTGATCTGGAGGGAGATACGGTCGAGGAGCATGGCACCGCCATCGTCCGCTATGGACAGACTGATCGCCGACAGCGGGTCGGTCATCGGACCGGGATCGTCGACTGTCAGGGCCCCGATTCTCGGCGCAATGAGATCCTCGACGGTAAACTGTTCAACGACCTGCTGATATTTGACCTGGACATCCTGCCGTGCCTGATCCCAATCGATCAGTTCCTTCATCGGTCCGGGCAGGTCCTTGTAGGCGCTGATCACGGCCACGAGCTGGCCGACGTCCAGCCGCCCCTGGATGACCAGATAGCCGCCGATCATGTAGAACAGGAAGGGCGTGACCTGTGCGAGAAAATTGTTGAGGAACTTTACCATGAATTTCCATTGGTAAAGATCGAAGCGGATCTTGAAGATGAGCCCGAGCCGGGCAGCTATGTCGGCGCGCTCGTAGTTTGATGTATCGTGGACGTGAACCGTGCCGATGCCGTCGACGATTTCGCCGACCCGGCCCGAAAGCGCGCGCGCCGTCAGCTGCCGTTCGCGCCCGAGCACGATCAACCGGCGCCGCATTCGCGGGATGAGCACGATCTGGATCGCCACGATGACGAGCGCTATCATCCCGAGCCAGACATTCTGAACCATGATGAACAGCATGGCCGTCAGCGCCTGGCCGCCAAGCAGCACCGGCTGAAGGAAGGCATCGCCGATGAAGCCGCCCAGCGGCTCGACCTCGTCCTTCACCATGGTCGCCACTTCGGCGGATTTCACTCGCGTGAAGTAACTCGGCGGGAACCGCAGCACACGATCGACCAGATCGAAGCGGATACGCCGCAGCATGCGCTCGCCGAGGCGGCCCTTGTAGGTGTTGATGTAGAGTTTGAACAGGCCGTTGATAACGACCAGCAACAGGAACACAAAACTGAGGGCAAACAGCGTCTCCTTGCGGTCGAGCTGAAAACCGGAAAAGAACTGGACCTCTCCAAAGAACGGCAGATCATAGTGCAGCTTCAGGAATGGCCGGGTCGCGTCCGCTTGCTCGAAGCCGCGACCTTGGATCGGGCCATTGACGATCAGCTTCGGCAGGTCGAAGGACATGAAATACGGGATCATCGAAAGCAAGACGATCAACACTATCCCGACCTGCTGCTTCTTGGTGTGTGTCCAGATATAGCGGGCTAGGCTGGGTTCCATATGCGACTGTGGGCCTTCAGTTTAAAGAACAAAAGTAAAAGCACCGGCTGGTGAACGGCGCATCGGCAATCATCGCCGGCGACACGCTCGGAGCCTGCGAGGCGGCTTTGCGGGCAAGATTGCGTTGTGTCGCCCGAAATCCCAACATACAAGGCGAATATGATGGATGTCACGCAACCACGCAATGTCGGCACGGACGGGCACGAGCAGGCCCTGGACCTCACGCGGGGAATTGCCGCTTATGTCAACCATCCTCTCGTGGCAGGGCTGGCGCGCGTCATCGCCAAGCATCCAGAGGCCGATATCGCCAATGCCTTCAACCACAAGCAGGTCGCCTGCAAGATGTGGGCGCTCGACAGGCTGTTCGAAAGCAGCGGCGGCCGGTTCGGGCGCATATGGGTTCTGGGTGGATGGTACGGCGTCTTGCCGGCAATGCTTTTCAACGACGCCCGCTTCGACATCGCGGCGGTCGACAGCATCGACATCGATCCCGAAGTCGAGCGGGTCGCCCGGACCCTCAACCGGCAAGCCGGAGATCGCTTCCAGGCGCTGACGGCAGATATGTACGCGCTCGACTATGCGGCCGGGGGGGCCGACCTGATCGTCAATACGAGCTGCGAACATATAGCCGATCTCCCCGCCTGGCTTGCCCTGCTTCCGCGAGGCACGAATGTTCTGCTGCAATCCAACGATTATTTCAGCGAGCCGACGCATATCAACTGCGTGGCTTCACTGGTAGCCTTCGAAGCCATGGCGGCGCTCCGGGAGGTGCGGTTTTCCGGCGAACTGCCGACAAAAAAATATACGCGCTTCATGCTGATCGGGACTGTTTGATGCATTTCGCTCAAAACTGCGCAGCGGTTTTGGGACAACGGCATAACCAAGGACTTGAAGCGCGTCGCACTCGCCAGACACGGTGCGTGTGAAAGCCGACAGGGCCGTTTAGGATCCATCGGCTGTTTGATCATGGGCCTTTCCGAAACCAGCCCCCATTTCCAGGGACCATGTTCGATACCGCTCGCGCAGGATCTGCGCCGAGTGACGCGCGCCTTCCAGGTCGAGACGGTGCGCGGATGGCATCGGTCCCACAAGTGCCTGTTCGATCGCTCGCGCCAAGCCCTCAGGCGTCAAGTCGTTTTCGGTCAGCACCGTTGCAAGACCGAGTTCTTCGAGCATCAGGGCGCGAACCGTCTGTTCGGTTTCGCCGCCGGCTGCGAATGGAACCAGCAAGGAGCGACAACCCGCGCGCAGGACATCGCAGACCGTGTTGTAACCTGCCTGCGAGACCGACAGGCGGGTGCCGGTCAGCAGGCTGGCGAAATCCTCGCGGAACCGGAAGATGGACAGGCCCGGCGTGGCATCGCGTGTGATCGCGTCAAACTCGTCTTTCGGCAGGTTTGGGCCGGTAATCAGGCACCATTTCCAACCGTTGTCGGCATTCCGCGCCGCTGCGATGGTGGCGTTGACAAGGCTCTTTCCGGCAGCCCCGCCGCCAACCGACACCAGGACGTCGAAGCGCTCGGAGGCCGCGGGCGGCGGCGGCGCGGCAACGAGCCCTGTGTAAGTGATCTCGGCCTTGATCGCCCCAGCCAGTGGAAATGTCCTGTCGATGGTCGCGAAAGCCGGATCGCCGTGGACCATGACAAGATCGAAATGCCTGTTGATGAGATCGACCGTTTCCTCGTTTCGGCCCGGCTTGACGCGCTCCTGAAGGATATCGCGGACCGACGTCGCCAGCAGCGGCCTGGGCGACGCCGCCTCAATGGCCTCGATCAGCGGCAAGAGTTCGAAACGCATCTGCCGGCGTCCAAATGGAAACGCCTCGATGATGACGATGTCAGGCCTGCAATCGCGGAATGCCTGCAGCAGCATCCCAGAACGCAATGTCTTGAAATCATCGTCGATGGGTTTGCCCTTTAGGTCGACCAGTCCGGAAAATCCTTCATCGCCGGAGGTGACGGGTGGCAGGGCTACAGATTTTACCCCTGGTCCCGGAAACCCCGCGATCGGCGCCCCGCCGGTCACGACAGTGACGTCGAACCCGTCATCGACCAGGGCCGCCGCAATGCGGCTGGCGCGCGCGAGATGGCCGATGCCGAGCAGGTGCTGGACATAGAAGAAAGCGCGCAGCTGCTTCATTCGGCAGCCCGCCACTCCTGCTGGAACAGTTGCTTGAGCTGTCCAATGCTTGCCGTATGATCGAAATTGCTTCGCACGCGCCGCTCCGCGGCGTCGCCCAGGCGGGCGCGCAGCATGGGATCGCGGATCAGGCGCTCCAGCGCCTGTGCCAGAGCAATCGGGTTTTCCGTCGGAACCAGCAGCCCGGTTTCCTCGGGCGATAAAAGCTCCGGCACGCCGGAAATATCGGTCGACACGCAGGCAAGCCGCTGGCTGGCCGCCTCCACCAGAACATTCGGCAGGCCGTCACGGTCGCCATTGGCAGTGATCCTGCAGGCGAGGGCGAAAATGTCGGCGCCTCGGTAGTGCTCAAGCACCTCCTTTTGCGCCAGCGCGCCTTTCCAGGAGACGCGGCCATCCAGTCCGAGCTTTCGCGCCAGCACCTTGAGTCGTTCCAGTTCCTCGCCGCCGCCGACATGCTCGAACCGCCACGCCAAATCGCCAGGCAAGAGGGCAAGGGCCTCCAGCAATGTATCGTAGCCCTTCTTTGCAACGGCGCGCCCGACACTCAAAACGACAACCGGTTCGCCCGGCGCCGAGCCGTCGTGCTGTTTTCGCGCCTCGCTAAAACTGCCGAAGCGATCAAGGTCGAGCCCGTGATAGCTCAGATGCACAGGCGAATTGCCGTTGGCCAGTGCTTTCAGACGGTCGAAGCCGGTTTTCGTGCAAGTGACCGTCCAGCGCGCCGAGGAAAGCTTGCCGGCCAGGTCCCAATCCGCCGAAGTCCAGATGTCCTTGGCATGGGCCGAGCAACTCCATGGCAGGCCACGAAGCTGGCTGGCATAGCGCGTCACCGATGCCGGCGTGTGCGCGAAATGTGCATGCAACCATCCCGCGTCTTCAGGCCATTCGGCCGCCAGCACAAGCGCTTGCCCGAAGCGGCGTACGCGATTGCGCGTAAAGTCGCGGGGGATATCGGCAGCCAGCGATCCGAGCGCGCGCCAGAAGCCCGGCCGCGGCAGACAAGCAAACAGCGAGCGAACCACGCGCAGCGGCTCTTGATGCAGATATTCCGGCAGATAGTGGACGGGCGCTTTGATCTCGTCATGCACAGGGTGGCGTTTTGCGTCGGTCGGCCGCCTGAGCGCGACGAGTATCAGATCGAACCCCGCACGCTCCAGACCGAGCAGTTCCTGCGCGATGAAGGTTTCCGACAGCCGCGGATAGCCCTTCAGAACCACGACGATCTTGCGATGTTGCAATTCAGTTCATGCCTTCAATGACCGACAGGTGATGGCCGGCCCGCCGGTCGAGCAGCTCCGCGACGATTTCGGAAATATGAGGCAACCCTTCCAGCGTCAGATGCGGATTGCTCTGCGATGGGCGGGGCCGGTCCGAAAGCACCTTCAGTGCATCGGCAAACCGCTGGGAATCCTTGGCTTCTTCCGGCAAAAGCATCTCGACGAGGCCAAGTTCGGCCGCGCGCCGAGCGCGGATCAGCTGTTCCTCGCGGGGCGTGACGCGCGGCACGATCAGCGCCGGCTTGTCGAAAGACAGTATCTCGCAATAGGTGTTGTAGCCGCCCATCGCCACCACCGCCTTGGCCCCGGCAATCAGGTCTTCCATGCGGTTGTCGAACTCGATGATCTTGACGTAGGGGATCTTGGCCCCCTTCTTGAGCAGCTTGTTGCGCTTGCGCGCCGGCATGTAAGGCCCAAGCACGATCAGCGCCCTGTGCTGCAATTGCGGATCCTGCTGATAGGCGTCGATGACGTCATGGATCAGTTCGGCGCCGTCGCCGCCACCACCGGTGGTGACGAGGATATAGTCGCCCTCGGGCCGGTGGCCGGGCAACTCGTTTCGCTGCAGGCTCCGTTGCAGGAAACCGAGGAACCTCATCTTTGCCCTGACTGCCGGCGGCACATCCAGGCCGGTCAACGGATCGTAGAAATCCGGCGGGCCATAGACCCAGACCTTGTCGTAGAACAGGCCTATCTTGCGCATCACATCCCTGCGTGCCCACTCGGCTTCGAGCAGATGCGGCGCGTCCATCACCTCGCGCAGGCCAAGCACGAGCGTGGTGCCCCGCGTCTTGAGGTAGGACAGCGTGTCCTCAATCTCACCGCGCAGGCCGAGCGGTTCCTTGTCGACGATGAAGATATCCGGCCGGAAGGTCTCGGCTGTGTGGCGGATGATCGACTGGCGCATCCTTAGCGTCTCATGCAGATCGATATCCTTTTCCAGCGAGGTGTATTCGCCGTTGCGCAACTTGATGACGCTGGGGATCTTCACGAAGTCGACGCGGGCGCGGTAGTCGAAGGCGCCAGCGATAGTCGCACCCGAAATGATAAGCACCTGAAGTCCGCGGAAATCCTCGACCAGCGAATGCGCGATCGTCCGGCAGCGCTGCAAGTGGCCGAGCCCGAACGTGTCGTGGCTGTACATGAGAATTCGAGCGTCTTGTGCGTGCTGGGTCATTGTTGAACGTCTTTTAGAACTCTCGCTTTGAGGGTCGTGGGCGACCCGCAGGCTTCGAAACCACCCTCACGGGCCTACCGACCTGTTCTGAACATCAGGCCACAATTTCAAGTTGTACAACCAAACGGTCCAAGGATGACGCTCTTCCTGATAGTGCATTCAAGCTGATCGTCGTCCGCTATACGACGTTCGACAATGTCGTCCAAGCTTATTAATCACTTCAAAGGTCAGGCTATTCGAGCCGCCGCGACAAAGCGCCTCGTTACTGAAAGTGGCGCCGGGCGTCGCACGGCGCATATTGTCGTAGACCTCACTTCGCGCGCGATTGCTCTCGGTCCTGGGAGACCAAAGGTGCTGCCCGTCAATCTCTTGACGGTCGGTCTGACTGTGATTCACCCACCGGAACTGAGCCATCTAGCACCCAAGCTAGCCGGAAACTCGGCAGGAATCGAGTGGATGCCCGCGCTCACATTGCGATACGGACTGAGCGCGCCATCAAAATGTCGCGAGCTGCAAAAAATCGCTCGATTGATCCCGATTGTTGGTGAAGCCTCAAATATTTCCTGCGGCGGTCTAAGGTGTGTTGAGATTCAGGTGATGCCGGCCTGCAAACGGCGGCTTTCTGCGCTTCCGGTGCTCCCGGACCCGGATGTCCGCTCCGCTCCGGTTCTCGAAAGCCACCATTTTCGGCTCGGCCTGACCTGAATCTCAACAAGCCTTAGTTGGTCTTCAGCTTGCCGACGCGGTTCTCGGCGATCCAGCGGGCGGCGAGCACCAGCGCGCCCATGCTGAAATCCTTGCCATGCTTGGCCACCATTTCTTGCGACAACTCGGCCAGCCGCTCGAAAAATTCGTCCTTGCTCTTGTCCTCTGGGGTGAGTTCGGTCTGCATTTTATCCTCCTGTATCTGCGGACGGCGTCCGCTATTTGAACATCTGCGCGGGAAAAGTGACGATTGCGGCGGTGCCATCGACAGACCCCATTGCCAGGTGCCGTCCGTCGCCGGACCAGGCGAGAGCTGTGACGGCGCTGCCCAGGGGCCTGACCAGGAGTTCGTCCCGCCCGCCGATCTGGGCGATCGTGATCCGGCCGTTGGCGTAGCCCGCGGCAATCAGCTTCTTTTCCGGGTGCGCCGCCACCGCCTCGACCAGAACCAGCCCGGCGCGGCCCGTCTCCAGGGCGCCGGAGGTTTCGCCGTCAACAGGCGGGGCGGTCATCGACCAGCCGGCGATTCGAAAAGCGCCCGAGGCAAACAGCGCATTCGCCGGCTGGCTCCAGCACACGGTGCGGACCGGCGATGGAAAGCCCGCGACGATGTCGGCGCGGCCCTCGGCAAGGCTGACCAGGGCAAAACCGCCGGCTTCGAGCCCGCAAGCCAGCCAGATGCCGTCTCTGCTCCAACGGATCGACACCGGGCGGGCGGAAAGGGGGATGTTCCGTATCAAGGCCGCGTCGCCTTCGGCCGCCCAGACCGACAGCTCTTCATCAAGGCCGCAGGCAAGGCACCGCCCGTCTGGCGAGAAGGCGAGGGCATCTGTCGATGATGCCACATCGCGTTCCAGTCGCACGGCATCGCCTTGGCCGTGCGACAGGAAGACATCGTGCCCGCTGCTGACGACTGTCTTGCCCGCTTTGGCGCTGTGGTCGATGGCGACGACCGGTCCCTCGATCTTGAGCAGAGCGCCCGCTGCGTCACCGCCGGCGGTCAGATGCAGCACCTCGCCGCTGGCCCCGCCGGCCAGAAAGCCGGAATCGCCATGGACGGCGAGTGGGATATCGCCGTCAGCGAATGCTGCAGTGGCAATCAATGGCACCGGGGGCTTTTCCCTGGGGCGGATCGTCGTCTGGCCGAGATCGTTGCTCACCCTGATCCGCGCTTCCGGCGGCTCGTGATCCGCGACCGCGGCAATGGCGACGGTCCCGTCAACGCAAGTGAAAGCGACAGCCGAACCGTCGGCGTTGAAGCGCAGATCGGCGATCGCCGCCTGCCGCTGCCAACTGCGGCCCAAGAGATCGAACAAGGTCAGGTTCTGCATCGTCTGCTGGTTCATGCTGTCTCTCCCGTCAGGTCTCGTTCGCCGTTGCGGCCAGTCGGCGATCGACGTCCTCGACATCGCCTTCGGCCGCCAGGATGCGATCCTCGCAAGCCGCGCATGCCTGCATGATCGCCATCGCGCTCCCTTCTGCCTCATGCAAGTCCCGCACCAGTTGCGCGCTGGCGCCGCTTCGACCGATTTCCAGCTCCAGGCGCAGCACGTCCATCTCGATACCGGCGCGTTTCTGATTGAGGCGCAGGGCCTCCGCGGTAAGCGCCGAGACGCTGGCGACGAGATCGAGCCGGCGAGCGAGCAGCGCGTTACGCTGGGCAGTGTCGGATGCTTTGGTCATGTTTCGCTCCCCGAAGATCCCTGCGGTTTTTCAAAAGCCGACAGCAATCTGGGCAGTGTGCCGGCCTGCGACTGGAACTGTTTTTCGGCCGTCTCGATGTGGCTCTTGAGCTGGTCCCAGATGTCGACGCGGATCATCGATGTGGTGTCACCGGTCAGGCGTTCGATCTCCTCGACACGGAACTGGCGCGTCAGCGAAACGCCGGAGAATACGAAGTCACGCAGCAGGATCGCGTGGCTTTCGATGAACAGATGGATCATCGGATGCGTCTCCGTGTCGATGCCGCCAGCGGCAAGCTCGGCCCGGATGAAGTCCTGAAAATGGCTCTGCAGGCGATGCTGGCTCTCGCCCATGAAGCGCATGACGAAGACCAGATCGCGGGGCATCAGCTTGACGAGATCGCCGGTGACGCCGTCGGCATGGCTGGACATTGGCCCGGGTGATCCTCGGCTGTCCTTGTCGTTCGGCATGGTCTTTCTCCAGCGCAAAGCCCATCGATGGACCGTCGCCTTCAAATAGTCCGGAAAGACCAAGAGTTAAACAGACAATGTGATTTTTGATATTTGCTGCGACTGCTAAATAAACATATTGCACATGCGAATATATGTTGAATATTACAGCCGTAAGTTACATCTGTAAAAGAATGTTACAGTTGGATACCGGGTATCGCGCCGAAAGAGCTACGATCTTGTTTTGAGAACCGGTCACGGGCGCCATTTCAAAACTGGCACGGCGCTTGCTTTGTTCATTTTCACAAGAAGCCCATCGCGCTTGACGCGGTGCCAAAAGAACGAAGGAACGGAGGAAAGCAGGACCGCTTCGATACGCCCATCGCAATTGCGGTTGGCGCCGCGGCTCCCTGCCAGACGTCTCGAAACCTTTGCCCCGATCCACTTGAACGGCCGGACCTCGGGTCGCGCCTTGGCGCGCAACCCTTTGTCATGCCGCTCGCACTCTCACTGGCGGTGCTTTGCCGCTTCATGCCGGGGTCAAGGGACCTGCGGCTCAAACCTGGTGGAGGCTTATGACCATGACGTCTCTGACGCTCAACAAGATTACCTCGCAACGCGGCATCTCCGTCGGCGAGGCGACCAAGAAGATTGCCGATCTCGGCTGGAATCCTTCCTACGTCCAGGAAGCGATGACGTTTCCGACCGACTACAAGATCAACAAGACGCCGCGCGACCCGATGAAGCAGGTCTTGCGGTCCTACTTCCCCATGCAGGAAGAGAAGGACAACCGCGTCTACGGTGCGCTCGATGCGGCCTTGCGTGGCGACATGTTCCGCAATGTCGAACCGCGCTGGGTCGAGTGGATGAAGCTGTTCCTGGCCATCATTCCCTTCCCGGAAATCTCCGCCGCCCGCTCGATGGCGATGGTCGCCCGCATTGCACCTGGCGAGGAACTCAGAACCGGCTTCACCATGCAGATGATCGACGAGTTCCGTCACTCGACGATCCAGATGAATCTGAAGAAATGGTACATGGAGAACTACATCGATCCGGCCGGCTTCGACATCACCGAGGAAGCCTTCGGAAAATGCTACGCCACCACCATCGGCCGCCAGTTCGCCGAAGGCTTCATCACCGGCGACACGATGACCGCCGCCTGCATGTATCTGACCGTGGTCGCCGAGACTGCCTTCACCAACACGCTGTTCGTCGCCATGCCTTCGGAAGCCGCCCGCAACGGCGACTATGCGCTGCCGACCGTCTTCCTGTCGGTGCAGTCCGACGAAAGCCGGCATATCGGCAATGGCCACTCGCTGCTGATGGCGGCGCTCAAGGAGCCGGAAAACCACCTTTTGCTCGAGCGCGACCTGCGTTACGCCTTCTGGCAGAACCACGCGATCGTCGATGCGGCCATCGGCACCTTTATCGAATACGGCACCACCAACCGCGACAAGAACAAGGAGTCTTACGCGGAGATGTGGCACCGCTGGATCTATGAGGACTACTACCGCACCTACATGCTGCCGCTCGAGAAGTACGGCATCAAGGTCCATCACGACGACGTCCAGGCAGCCTGGGAACGCATCACCAAGAAGAATTACGTCCACAAGGTCGGCCAGTTCTTCGCGGTCGGCTGGCCGGTCAATTTCTGGCGCATCGAAGCCCAGACCGACAAGGACTTCGAGTGGTTCGAGCACAAGTACCCAGGTTGGTACGCCGAGTTCGGCGACTTCTGGAAATGGTACGCCAAGCTCAGCCATAAGGGCGAGAAGGTGCTGCTGTTCAACAGCGATGTCGGCTACGTCTATCCGCACCGCTGCTGGTCGTGCCTCGTCCCTTGCCTGATCCGCGAGGACATGGTGGTCGGCGAGATCAATGGCGAACTCTACACCTTCGCCCACGAACTCGACCGCTGGACCGCAACGGTCGCCTTCGCCGACGAGTATCAAGGCCGTCCGACGCCCGCGATGGGCCGCTTCAGCGGCAAGCGCGAATGGGAGACGCTCTATGACGGCTGGGACTTGGCCGACGCCATCAAGGACCTGAACTTCGTCCGCTCCGACGGCAAGACGCTGGTTCCGCAGCCGCATCTGCGCTTCGACGACAAGGAAATGTGGACGCTCGACGATGTGCGCGGCAACACGCTCGGATCGCCGCTCAACGCGCTGCGCGCCATGTCGCCCGCCGATCGTGAGAAGCACCTGGCTGAATACCGGGCCGGCTTCACGATCAATCCCTGCAACTGATCAGGCCAAAGGGGGGCGGGTTCGTCCCGCCCCTTCCTTTCACTGGAGGTCCGTATGTCGGAAACCCACACGGTCAGGCTCAGCCCGGTCGGCGTCGAATTCGAGGTCGAGAATGGCGAAACGGTGCTCAACGCCGCTTTCCGTCAGGGCATCGCCCTGCCGCACGGCTGCAAGGAAGGGCAATGCTCGGCCTGCAAAAGCGTGTTGCTCGAAGGCGAGGTCGACATGCTGAAATACTCGACCTTCGCCCTGAACGACATGGAGAAGGAAAGCGGGCACGTGCTGTTGTGCCGCTGCATCGCCTACTCCGACCTGGAAGTCGAGCTTCTCAACTACGACGAGGAGATTCTGGCGAAAGCGATCGCCGTGAAAACGTACAAGGGCCGGATTGCTCGCATCGAGCAGCTGACCCACGACATTCGCGGCATCGAGATCGAACTCGGCTCCCCAATGAAGTTCTGGGCGGGGCAATATGTCGACATCACGGTTACCACGCAAAAAGGGGAGACGATTACGCGCTCGTTCTCCATGGCAAATACGCCGGACCAAACCCAAAAACTCTCCTTCATCATCAAAAAATACCCTGAGGGAAAGTTCTCTGGAGAACTCGATTCCGGAGGCATCAGGGCCGGAGCCGAAGTCACCGTCGTCGGACCTTACGGAACCTGCTTCCGCCGCGACGAACGGCAAGGACCCCTGATCCTTGTCGGCGCCGGATCGGGCATGTCGCCGATCTGGTCGATCCTCAACGATCACCTCAAGAGCGGCGAGAAACGTCCGGTCTATTTCTTCTACGGCGCCCGCACCCGCAACGACCTGTTCTACCTCGACAGGATCGCCGAGCTGGTCGGCAATCATTCCGACGTCACCTTCATTCCCGTGCTGTCGCACGCCAATGACGACGCCGAATGGCAGGGCGAGCGTGGCTTCGTGCACCAGAGTGTCGACGCCAAGCTCAAGCAACTGGCGGTCGACGGGCAGGGCGATGTCCATGCCTGTGGCCCGCCGCCGATGATCGATGCGCTGCAGCCGGTGCTGTTCATGAACGGCTTCGAAACGGAGCGGATCTTCTTCGACAAATTCACCACTTCGGCAGGTGCAACGCCGGCCCATTGAGGGCGGCCATGCCAAGCCAACCACAATCGCAACAAGGGAGAGAGACTATGCCTGCAACCTCGAGTTCAGTCGGATCCGGAGCCGCCGGTGCTGCGATCTTCGCCGACTCCGACAGCCGGAAATACCGGTATTTCGAGCCGAAAGGCCAGCGTGCGACCCACTATGAGGACATGACGGTCGACGTTCAGCCCGATCCGGAACGCTATCTGATCCAGGACTGGATCATCTCCTTCGCCGACGGCAAGGGCGCCTATGTCAAGCAGAACACCGCCGCCCAGAGCTCCAACTGGCATGCCTTCCGCGCTCCCGACCAGGAGTGGGAGCGCACGCACTACCAGCGCCAGTCGAAGATCGAGACGATGGTGCAGAGCGTCATCAACAATGCCCGCAAGTCGGGCGCGCCGAAAACCTTCGACAAGGCCTGGGTGAAGATCCTGCAGACCCAGCTCGGCGCCTGGAAACACGCCGAATTCGGGCTCGGCACCTCGCTGATGCAGGCGCAGCGTTACGGCTACACCCAGATGATCAACAACGCGACGCTGACCAACTCGTCCTACAAGCTCCGGCTCGCCCAGGATATCACGCTCTACCTTGCCGAGATCGGCATGGACCTGCCCGGCTGGGACGACGAACTCGGCAAGAAGGCCTGGCTCGAGGACAAGAACTGGCAAGGCACGCGCGAAGCGGTCGAGACCATCATGGGCGCGACCGATTATCTCGAGCAGTATTTCGCCATCAACATCGTCTTCGAGCCGCTGGTCGGCGAGGTGTTCCGCTCCGGCTTCCTGATGCAGATCGCCGCCGCCAACCACGACTTCATCACGCCGGCGGTGATTTCGGCGGCCGAGGCCGACTACGAGCGCAACCTCGCCAACACGATCGACCTCATCCACATGCTCGCCAACGACGAGAAGCATGGGGCGGCGAACAAGAAGCTGTTCCAGGGCTGGGTCAAGAAGCACGGCGCGCTCGCCGACAAGGCAGCCACCGGCCTGCAGCCGATCTGGTCGATGCCGCATTCCAAGCCGGTCGCTTTCGTCGATGTCCGCGCCAAATCCGAGGAACGGATTGGCCAGATCCTCGGCGAACTCGGCCTCAAGCGCTGAAACAGGGAGAAATCGTCATGTCACTAGCAGCACGCGACGCAACGCATTCCAATATCTTCAAGGCGATGAAGGACATCACCTTCGAGCAGACGATCTCGCATCAGTGCGGCGTCACCATGAACGACTCGGTCGAGGCGAGAGCCATAGCCGAATTCATGGGGCAGAAGCCGGGGGTGACCATCACCTACCAGCCAGCGCTGATCCGCATCGATGGCGACGGCAAGCTGATCTTCAAGATGGACGCGATCGGCGAGTATCTCGGCCGCGAGATTTCGGCCGAGACCTTCGAGGTCAACACCTCCACCCATTACGGCCGCATGGTGCGCGTCGACGACAACACCGTGATCCTGTTCGGCAACATGGATGAGATGTTCGAGTACATCGAATAGCCGCCCCAAAAAATCCGGCGCGCCGCCGGGTGCGGCGCGCCCAACCGATCAACGCGATTGCTGCGGAGGCAACCATGTACAGAACACCGGAAGGCAAGGACATTTTCGTGGTCGACGGCCACACCCATTTCTGGGACGGCAGCCCGGAAAACCAGAAGAACATCCACGGCAAGCAGTTCATCGAGTGCTTCTATGCCTACCACACGGGCTTGAGCCCGAAGGAACAGCTGTGGGAGAAGAGCAAGTTCGAGAAATACAGCGCCGACGATCTCTATCGCGATCTGTTCATCGACGGCCCTGACGATGTGGCGATCGTCCAGTCGACCTATCTCAAAGACTTCTACAAGAACGGCTTCAACACCATCGAGCGCAACGCCGAAGTGGCCAAGCGCTATCCCGAGCGCTTCATCGTCAACGGCGCCTTCGATCCGCGCGATGGCGAAAAGGCGCTGGAGTACATCCACTTCCTCAAGGAGACCTACAACGTCAAGGGCGTGAAGATGTACACGGCCGAGTGGAACGGCGCCTCCAAGGGGTGGAAGCTCACCGATCCCGATGCCTACAAATGCTTCGAACTCTGCGACAAGCTCGGCATCAGGAACATCCACGTCCACAAAGGCCCGACCATCATCCCGCTCTCGAAGGATGCCTTCGATGTCCATGACGTCGATCACGCGGCGACGGATTTCCAAAACCTCAACTGGATCATCGAGCATTGCGGCCTGCCGCGTCTCGACGATTTCTGCTGGATCGCGACGCAGGAAACCAATGTCTATGGCGGCCTGGCCGTGGCGCTGCCCTTCATCCACGCGCGACCGCGCTATTTTGGCGAGGTCATCGCCGAACTGCTGTTCTGGCTCGGGCCGGAGAAGATCCTGTTCGGTTCCGACTATGCGATTTGGACGCCGCGCTGGCTGGTCGAGAAGTTCTGGGCCTACCAGATCCCGCAGGATATCGCCGCCGAACGCGGCGTGCAGCTGACCGACGAGATCAAGGAGAAGATCCTCGGCCTCAACGCCGCGCGTCTCTACAACATCGACATCGAAGCCAAGAAGAAGGCGCTTGCCAGCTCGCCCTTCAGCATCGCGGCGGAGTAGGGGCCATGGCCACCGCCAGCGTTTCCGGCGGCCGCCAGAACGAACTCTGGCGGCGCCTTGGTGAGGTCAACGACCCCGAACTCGACGAACCCATCACCGAGATGGGCTTCGTCGAGAGGGGCGAGGTGAAGGGCGACGGCAGCGTGGAGATCGACTTCCGCCTGCCGACCTACTGGTGCTCGCCCAACTTCGCCTTCCTGATGCTGGACGGCGTGCGCAAGGCGCTCGACCAGCTCTCCTGGGCGCCGGCCTATCGCGTCAAGCTGCACGACCACATGTTTGCGGAAGAGGTCAATCGCGGCATGGCGGAAGGCAAGAGCTTCGGCGATATCTTCGCCGTGCTCGCCGAGGACCAGGATCTCGGCGGCTTGCGCGAAACCTTTGCGATGAAGGCCTTCAAGCGGCGCCAGGAAGCGGTCCTGCGCGGCCTCAAGGCGCACGGCCTGACCGATCGCGAAATCCTCGGCATGGGCCTGCCGGCCTATGACGTCGCGCGGTTCGAGCCGGGCGAGGCGGCCAAACAGCAGCCGCGATACCGGGCGGCGCTGCTCGAGCGGTTTCCCGATCGCAGGGCGGACGATCCCGTCTTCGTGACCTGGGAAGGGCAGCGCATTCCGCCTGGCGCCCTCAGCGCCCATCTCGCCGAACTGCGCGGTGTGCGCATCAACATGGAGTTCAACGGCGCGCTGTGCCGGGGGCTCAAGCAGACCCGCTACAAGGAACTGGATGTGGTCGACGGCGAACCGACGCTGGTCGATTTCATCATGGATCGCGTGCCGGCACGAACCGCGCCGAGCGCCTGAAGCAGAGCTGACAGCAACGGCCTCCCTTGCACGAGGCCCCCAACCAACAAGCCGCCCGTAAGGCGGAAGGAGGAATCATGCCCAAGATAATGCTCCACAATTCGGACGCCCGACGCGCGCTCGCCCGCGGTGTCTTCCGGCTCGCCGCTGCCGTCGAGCCGACGCTCGGCCCCAAAGGCATGAACGCCATGATCGACCGGCCGATCGGCACGCCGATGGTCACCCGCGACGGGGTCAGCATCGCTTCCGAGATCGAGCTGCACGACCGTTTCGAAAACATGGGTGCGCAAGTCGTCCGCGAAGTGTCGATGCAGACCAACGAGATCGCCGGCGACGGCACGACGACGGCCATCGTGCTTGCCAATGCGCTGATCCAGGGTGGTGTCGAGGCGAATGAACGGGGCGTGAAATCCGTCGATCTCTGCAAGGGCATCGACCTTGCCGTGGCGGCGGTGGTGGCCGCGCTCAAGGCTTCCGCCAAACCGGCCAAAGGCAACGGCATCCTGGCGTCGGTCGCCAACATCGCCGCCACCAATGCCAAGCTCGGCGCACTGGTGGCGGAGGCCCATCAGCGCGTCGGGATCGAAGGCGTCATCACAACCGACTTCAGCGTCACCACCGAAACAACGCTTGACGTCGTCGAAGGCATGTCCTTCGAACGCGGATATCTCTCTCATCACATGGTGACCGATCAGGAGAAGATGGAGGCTGTTCTCGAACGGCCCTACATCCTGATGACCGATCTCAAGATCAAGGAGCCCGGGCAGCTCGACGCGGTTCGCCGCATCGCCGACGAGGATGGCCGGCCGCTGCTGATCGTGTCCGAGGAAATGTCGCCGGAAGTGGTGGTGACGCTGCTCGGCAAGCAGGGACCTGGAAAATACCTAGTCGTCCATCCGCCGGAATATGGCCATTGGCGCAAGGCGATGATGGAGGATCTGGCCATCATCACCGGCGGCAAGGTGATCGCGCGCGATCTCGGCGGCCGGCTCGAGGATGTCACCGCCGAGGATCTCGGCACCGCCGACCGGGTGAAGACCAGTTCGTCCTACACCTCGATCATCCGCGGCGGCGGCGACCATGCGGCGATCGCCTCGCGCCGCGCCCAGGTGCAGCGGCAGTATGAAGCCTCGCAGCCCAACATCGACCAGGACAAGCTGCGCGAACGCCTGGCCAAGCTCTCCGGCGGCACCGCGATCCTCTATGCCGGCGGCGTCACGCCGGTCGAGCAGAAACGGACCATCCAGCTGATCGAGGATTCCTTGAATGCGGTGCGCGCCGCCTCCGAAGAGGGCGTCGTCGCCGGCGGCGGCTCGGCGCTTGCCCAGATCGCGCCACTGCTCGACAAAGTGGCGGCCGGCGTCGATGGCGATGTCGCCGAGGGCGTGCGCCTGGTGCGCTCGGTGCTGTCGCGCCCGCTGTGGCGCATCGCCGCCAATGCCGGCGCCGATCCCGAAGCCGTGGTGACCGAGGTCACCCGCATCAATGGCGGCTACGGCTACAACGCCTCGACCGGCGCCTACCAGAACATGTTCGAGGCTGGGATCATCGATCCGGTCCGCGTCACCTACACCGCGCTCGCCAACGCGGCGTCCGTGGCGACGCTGATCCTGACCACCGAGACGCTGATTGGCGATCTTGCAGAGGATGAGGATCCGACAGCCGGGCCGGCACGTGGCGGCGGCTCCGAAAAGCTCGGCCGCGCCTGAAGCAATCCAGACAATCTCGACCCAGACAATCTCTACATTCAAGGGATACGACGATGAAAGCTGCCAGACTCTACGAATACGACCCGAAGATGAACGTCCAGCTCAAGATCGAGGAGGTCAAGGCGCCGACCATCACCGCGCCCGACGAGGTGATCGTGCGGGTGGGAGCCGCCGGTCTTTGCCGCACCGACCTGCACATCATCGAGGGCGTGTGGAAGCCGACCATGGATCCCGAGGGCACGCTGTTGCCCTACATCATGGGCCACGAAAATGCTGGCTGGGTCGAGGAGGTCGGCAGCGGCGTCAGGTCGGTCAAGCGTGGCGATGCGGTGATCTGCCATCCCTTCCGCTCATGCGGCATCTGCCTCAATTGCCGCCATGGCGAGGACATGTATTGCGACAACGGCCAGTTCCCCGGCCTCGGCATGAATGGCGGCTTCGCCGAATATTTCATCACCAGCGAACGCTCGCTGATCAAGCTCAACGCCAACATCACGCCGATCGAGGTGGCGCCGTTGGCGGACGCCGGCATCACCGCCTACCGCGCCGCCAAGCGTGCCGCAAAGCTGCTGCGGCCAGGCAGTTATTGCGTGCTGCTCGGCATTGGTGGGCTCGGCCACATCGCGCTGCAATCGCTGCACGCGATTTCGGGTTGCCGCATCATCGCAGTCGATCGCGAGCCGGCGGCGCGGGTGCTGGCCAAGGACCTTGGCGCCGACTTCATCCTCGACGGCGGGCCGAATGTCGTCGAGGAAGTCGCCCAGATCACCGGCGGTGGCGCGCACGTGGTGATCGACTTCGTCGGCGAACTCGGTGTCGAGAACATCTGCTGGAAGATGGTGCGCAAGGGCGGGCAATTGTTCGTCGTCGGCTATGGCGGCAACATCAATGTGCCGACCGCGCATCTCGTCATCGAGGAGATCAACATCGGCGGCAGCCTGGTCGGCAATTTCACCGAGCTTGTCGAACTGATGGAGCTCAACGCCGACGGCAAGGTCAAGATGCACTACACCGAATACAATCTCGCCAGCATCAACACCGCCCTCGACGATTTCAAGAACCGCCGGTTCACCGGCCGCGGCGTCATCGTCCCCTGAGGTATCCGGAGGCCGGCCACCGGCCTCGGCCGCAATTCCCCAACCCATGGCGCAAATGCCATGGGTTTCTTTTTGCCCCTTATCAGGGGAAGCTGCTGTCAGAGGAAGCCGCGCCGGATCCCGTATTGGCCGAGCTTGCGGTAGAGCGTCGGCCGCGAAATGCCGAGCCTCAGCGCAACCTTGCTGAGATTGCCGCTTTCCGCGGCAAGCGCATTCTTGATCGCCTGGCGTTCCGCATCCTCGAATGTGCATACCGGCGCTTCGAGCATGGTTGCGGGATGGTCGCCGTGCGTGGCGATGCCGTTGCGATTGCCCGCACTGATTTCTCCGGGAAGATCCGGGAGTTCGATCGTGCCGCCGCGCGACAAGATGTGCAGGCGTTCGACCAGGTTCTTCAGTTCGCGCACATTGCCAGGCCAGCGATAGGCCAGCAGCGCGTCGAGTGCTTCGTTCGAAAACTCCAGCGGGTCATTGCCGGCCAGCTTCGCGATCTGCCGGTTGAAATGCTCGATCAGCAGCAGCACGTCGTCACTGCGTTCGCGCAGCGCCGGGACATGGATCGAGACCGCGCCGATGCGGTAGTAGAGATCGCTGCGGAAGCGTCCGGCGGCGACCTCCTGCTTGAGGTCGCGATTGGTCGAGGCGACCAGCCGCACATCCACCGGCCGGCCCCTGGAGTCGCCGATGCGGTGGACCACGCGTTCTTCCAGCACACGCAACAGGAAGGGCTGGATTTCGAGCGGCAATTCGCCGATTTCGTCGAGGCTGAGCACGCCGCCATTGGCGAGTTCGAAGATGCCCGGCTTGCCGTCGCGCGAAGCGCCGGTAAAGGCGCCGGCGACGTGGCCGAACAATTCGCTGCCGAACAATTCCTTGGTGATCGCGCCACAGTTCATGGCTATGAACGGGTCGTTTTCGCTACGCCGGCTGCCGGCATGGACCAGCCGCGCGAACAACTCCTTGCCGACACCGGTTTCGCCTTCGATCAGCAACGAGGTGACACCGTTCGACCCGGCCACCCGGGAGGCGATATCGACGGCGGCCAGCAATTTTTCGCTTTCGCCGACAATCATCGCCGCGGCTGTCCGCAGGTGTTTGTTCTCCTCCCGGCGGATCACCGTCATGCTGGAGACGGCCGGCACCGAGGGGAACACCAGAGCCGCGCCACGAAGGTCGCCGTCGAGCTTCAGCGGCGTGACATGACAGGAGCGCAGATGCGGCGGCAGCGCGTTGGCGAGATCGGTGTCCGAGCCGGAGGCCGGCAGGTTCATCAGCCAGCGGCCACGCCCTGGTTCCATCGGGCCGTCCATCATCTCCGTCGTGTCGCCATTGGGCACGTTGTTGCAGAAGATGGCGCGGCCGCGATGATCGACGATCACCAAACCGTCCTTCCGGCGGTAACTGGGCGCCGATGAAATGAAGGCTTCGAGCAGACGCGTGCGCTGCTCCTGCTGCTGCTCGGCCAATGCCTTTTCGATCTGCCTGGCGGTGGCGGCAACGAGGGCTGTGTTGTGCGGCCGGAAGATCGGCGAATAGCCCGACAGGTCGACGACGCCGATGATCTTGCCGTCCAGCGGATCGCGGATCGGCGCGCCGGCGCAGGTCCAGGATTTGATGCCGGCGCAGAAATGCTCGGCCGCATGGACGAAAGTCGGCTCACCGGTCCACAGCGCCGTGCCAATGCCGTTGGTTCCAACAGCGCCCTCGTTCCATTTGCCGCCGATGGCGAGGTGGATATCCATGCCGTCATGCAGCGTCTTCTTGTCGCCGATGGCGTCGATCAGCACGCCGTCGCTGTCGGCTAGCACCAGCATAGCGCCTGTCCCGTCCAGCAACTGGCCAAGCGAGGCGAACGACCGGCGCGCCGCCGAAAGCAGTTCCGCATTGGCGCGGGTCAGATATTCGATCTCGTCGCGATCACTGTTCAGCGGCGCTTCGATGCCTTGCGCGTTGATACCGCCGGTGGCGCTGCGGTACCAGGAATCGTGGATCAACGAGCGAACGTGGACCGGATCGCGCGCGCTTGTCGGCTCGTCGGAGAGAAAACTCTCCCAGGCGCGCATGGTGGCGCGCTCATCATAGTCGATCCTGTCCAGAACCAGCTGTCCGGTGGCCATCGACGCATGCGTCGCTAGAGCATCGGTTTTCATCGGATTGGGGCCGCTCGCGTGTCTCATTCAGTCATCACAGTACCTTTGAGGTATGCCATTTCTGTATGCTGTCGCGGATTGGACGTGCGCAGCCACGCCCAACAACCTGCCGTCAGTCGATGCCGAGTTTCGCGCCGATATCGCCTGCCAGTTGCTCCTCGGTATAGGTCGCGCTCAGCCGGGATCCGTCCAGCCCGGTGAGCGCCTTTGCGATGGTTTCGTCGACCGGCGAGAAGAAGCCGTTCTGCTTCGTCGCCAGCACGAAGATCTGCTCGCCGTTTCGGGCGCGGACGTCGCCGATATGATGAAGCTGGCGACCTGTGTTCTGATCCTTGGAAATCACACGGCCGTTCATGGTAACGCGGATGGATGGGCTCGCTTCGGCGGCGGTCGCAGCGCTGCCGCCGACGTGGATGATCAACCCTTCAGCCTTGGGCTGCTGGCGCGGCTTCTTCGAAGCCGAATAGCCGCCGCCGCTGATCTGGTCGGCAATGCGAGTGATGGTCGAGCGGTTCTGTTCGATCAGTCGTTTGACCTGAACATCCTCGCGCCGCGGGCCGTCCCGCTTGGAGATGATCTCGACCATGAATCCTCCCAGATTCGTTGGCTTGGCGGTGCCGTGGGTACGGTCGCTCTTATTTGCAGCGAACCCTACACTGCCATCGCCAGATGCGCCATTCACAATAGGTAGCGCCGAAATTCACGTCGTTGGTAGCAGGTGGCTGCTACACGAGATTGCCTGCTGGCCCTTCTGTTTCAAAAAGTTGTGCCTCGGAGCCGGACAGCCACGCCGAGGTGGTTCGACACGCATTGCGGACGCTTCACCTCTGAGGTAGTTTACACATCTGGATGAGGAAGGTGCCCACTGCCGCGACGGTTTTCGGTCTTTTTCCGGTTCCTGTCTCGGCGGATTGTGAGTTCTTCAACAGACCTTGATACCGCAATCTGGGGAGCTTGTGGTCGTCAGGTCGCGGCGGTTGAGGCAGTTGCCATGCTCCGACTTTGCGGATTGATCGCGGTCTTCCTTGTGGCGGTCCTTACGAGCTTCGACGCGTCGGCCGATCGAAGGGTCGCCCTGGTGATCGGCAATTCCGAGTACCGGGAAATCCCCGCTCTCAAGAACCCCGACAAGGACGCCGAGGACGTATCCAAGACGTTCCGGCTGGCCGGCTTCGAAGTGTTCGTTGCCAAGGATCTGACAAAGCTGCAGTTCGAAGAGCAGTTCCGCAACTACCTCGCGGCGGCGGACGGGGCCGATCTCTCCGTCGTCTATTATTCCGGCCATGGCTTTCAGATCGGCGGCGAGAATTTCCTGATCCCGGTGGATGCCTCGCTGAAAAATGCGGCCGACATAGAGGTGCAGGCGGTCAAGCTGGACGACGTCCTGCAGCAACTGCGCGCGAAATCGAAGATCCAGGTGATCATCCTCGATGCCTGTCGCAACAATCCGTTTCCGCGCAAGGATTATTGGTTGAGGGACCAGCTGATCACGGCGGGCAACACCGGTCTTGCGCAGGTCAAAAGCTCGCTGAACACGCTGATTGCCTTTGCCACCGAGCCAGGGGCGGCCGCCTATGATGGCGCGGGAGACCTCAGCCCGTTCTCATCCGCGTTCTCGCGTCGCGCGCTGGCGCCGAACCAGGAGATACGCACGGTCATGGCCGCGGTGCGCCGCGATGTGGTCGAGGCGACCGACGGCAAGCAGGTCCCCTGGGAAAACTCCTCGCTCATCGACGAAGTCGTGCTGATGCGCCGCGCCAGCCGGCCTTCGCTGCCGCCGGTTCTGGAGAAGGTCGTACCGTCGGGTGTCGGACCTGTTGCCCTGGACCTGCCGGAACCGGTCGATGTCGATGGCGGATCGATCACCGTCAGCATCGAAAGGCCGCCCGCGCTCGGACGCCTGTTGCTCGACGGCAAGGCTGTCGCGGTCGGCGAACCGATCGAGGGTAGGGACCTGCCGCGCCTGAAGATGGATGTGCCCAAGGGCGTCGGTACACCGGAAGAGGTCGACATGCTGGCCTACGCCACGCATGACAATTGGGGTGGCCAATCCCAGGGCATCATGGTGTTCCGTGTCAAGAACGGCCAGGGCGCCGAGGGCGAACAGATTGTCGCCTCGCTCGAGACCGAGCAGAAGCAGCAGGTGCTGGAGCGGGGCATCCACATCACCGGCGCCGCCGAGGCGATCGAAAACCGTGAGATCAGCGTTCCGGTCGGTGTCGGACCGGTTCCGCTGAAGCTGGATTTCCCAACAAACGATCCCGCGGTCAGCTTGAAACTGGCGAGCTATCCGGCAACGGGAACCCTGTCCCTGCCGGATCGTGCCCTGTCGCCGGAGTCGAGCCTGATGGCCGATGAGGTCGACCAGCTGCGCTACGAACCCCAGATCGGTGCGGCCGCGCCGGTCGAGGTCGGCTTCGAGATCCGGGCCGACAGCAGCTCATCAAAGCCCGCCACCATGAAGCTGTCGCCAAGCGTCGATCCCTGCGACCAGGCCGCCGGCGAGCCTCTCGACCTGCAAGGCGTCGTCCCAGGTCTGCTGCCGAATGAAATCGGCACTGAGGCCGTGAAGGCCTGCGAGGCGGCGGTCAAGGCCTATCCCGATGTCGCCCGCTTCCGCTACGAACTCGGGCGCGCGCTGCTGGCAGCCGGCAAGGTCGAGGAGGCCAAAAAAGCCGTCCAGGCTGCCGCCGACAAAGGCCACGTCCGCGCCGTGTTCGAGCTTGGCTACTTCAACGCGACGGGAACGGGAATGCCCATCGACCGCAAGCAGGCCAATAGCTTCTACGCGGCGGCGTCGGACAAGGGCGATCCTTACGGGATGACGTCATGGGGGCGTGCCTTGTTCAATGGCTATGGCGTCGAGCGCGACACCGGCAAGGGGCTGGACCTGCTGCTCAAGGCAGCCGCCATGGGCCATACCTACGCGATGAACGATCTTGCCGCGATCTTCACGGAAGGCCGCAATGGCGTGCCCGCCGATCCGGCCCGCGCCGTGGCCTTTCTGAAAGCGGGCGTGGAGCGGCAGGACATGTATTCGATGAACCTGCTTGGCCGCAACTACCTGGCCGGCGTGGGCGTCGAGAAGGATCCCGGCCAGGCGCAAGGGCTTTTCCAGAAGGCCATGGATCTCGGCCAGCCTTACGCTCCGGCCAGCCTCGCTCGCATGTACCGCGATGGTGTCGGCGTAGGGCAGAACCTCGATGAAGCGCAAAGACTGTTCGAGCTGGCCACGGCACGCGGCGATCAGTCCGGCGCATATGACCGCGCGGCTCTCGAAATGCAGAAGGGCGACAAGGCCGACCAGGTTACAGCTGTGCGCTATCTGGCCTTCGCCGTCGCGCTCGATCTTCGCAAAGAATTGCCGGGCGCCCAAGCGACGCTGACGAAATTCGCAGTGAAGGCGAAAACGGCGGCGCTGAAGCAGTTGCGCGGCGAACTCAAGTCGAAGATCGCGGCGAACGGCTCGCTGGACGACCAACTGGTCAAGACGGCCAGGGCGGTCTGGGAGCAAGCCAATCCGCGTCGGGACTTGTTTTGATCCACAAGGAGGCGATGGTGGGCAGGGCAGTAAAGCAGGCATTGATTGCAACGATTCTATCCGGTGCCCTGGTGGCACTAACGGGCTGCATGTCCGTCGCACCCAAGCCCGAACCGGTGCTGACGACGACGAAGCACAAGCCGAAGCTCGTTCGCACGACGTCGACGCCGAAGATCGGCCAGCAGAAGAAGGTCACCGCCAAGAAGGTGATTGTGCCGGTTGAGGAAACCACGGTTCCCCCGCCTGTCGTGCCTACCGCGGGCGGAGGCGGCGGCAGCGGCGGCGGCAGTGGCGGCGGTAGTGGCGGCGGCAGTGGCTGGGGAGGTTGACCAAGTCTCAAGAGGTCAGCGGCAGCTATGACCTATTCTGGTCGCAGCAGAACGGACCCCTACACCGTTTCAAAAGGCTTGGGGTCGCTGGGATTGAAAACAGCACACGAATTGGGCAGCATCGGTTCTTCGCCGATTATCCGGCCTTCTCAGGATTATCGGGAGTTGCTCGCCAACCAGCCGCAAGTGCACTATGCTCCCGCGTGGTGTCGGTATCGATACGGTTGTCCTGGGCAGGGGCGTTCCATGTACGAAGTCGTCGCATTCTTGTGGAAGACAACGTCGAAAGGCCCTGCTGCAAGGGTCTTTGGCCTGATCGTTGCGTCATTGCTGTTGCTCGGATCGCAAGCCGCCAGTGCCGCGCCGAACTGGACGCTCGATCCCACCGCTTCGGTGATCACCTACCAGTCGGTCAAGAAGAACACGATCGTCGAGACCAACAAGATCAGGAACATCACCGGCACGCTCAGCGCGGCGGGTGATGCCAAGGTCACGTTCGACCTTAATTCCGTCGATACCGGCGTCGACCTGCGCAACGTTCGCATGCGCTTCCTATTCTTCGAGACATTCAAATACCCGACCGCAGAACTGACCGCGAAGGTGGACCCCGCCGCATTCGCCGATCTCGCGACAAAGCGCAGGGTGAAGGCAACGCTGCCGTTCCGCCTCAATCTGCATGGCGTCGACAAGGATCTCGAGGCCAGCGTCGTCGTCACCATGATCAGCGACAACATGGTGTCGGTTGCCTCTGAAGCTCCGGTCGCTGTCCATGTCGAGGATTTCGGGCTGTTGCCGAACATCGACAAGCTGCAGCAGGCCGCCAACGTCACCAACATCGTGCCCACCGCGTCGGTGTCGTTCGATTTCGTCTTCACCGCCGACGGCAGCAAGCCGGCCGCCGCCCCGACCGCCGCGGCGAGTTCGGCCGAGGTTGGCCCAGTTGCCACCGATGCCGCAAAGGCGAATTTCAGCGACGAGGAATGCCTGAACAGGTTCGCCGTGCTCTCGCGCACCGGCGCCATCTACTTCCGGTCCGCCAGTGCGCGGCTCGATGCGAAAAGCCGTCCCTTGCTGACCGAGGTCGAAGGTGTCGTCGGCAAATGCCCGAGCCTCAAGGTCGAGGTCTCCGGTTATACCGATTCCGACGGCTCGCCGGAGGCGAACAAGCAACTGTCGGAGCGCCGGGCCCAGGCGGTTGCCGACGCCCTGATTGCCGCGGGCATTCCGCGCAACCAGGTCAGTTCCGCGGGCTATGGCGAGGAGCGGCCGGTTGCCGCCAACGATACGCCCAAGAACAAGGCGCTCAACCGGCGGATCGAATTTTCCGCGACCAAGCTCTGAGGTTGCGGTGAGGTCCGATCCGATCGCCCGCTGCGGTGGCTTCTTTCGCGCCGCCGGCCTCGCGCTGCTCGCCTTGCTGTTGACGTTGACGGCCGCCAGTGCCGAACGCCGCGTCGCCCTTGTCCTCGGCAACGCCCAGTATCAGCATGCGGCACCGCTCGCCAATCCGGTGCACGACGCCCAGGCCATGGCCGAACGCCTGAAGAAGCTCGACTTCGAGGTGGTTTCCGGCTTCGACCTGACCAAGCCGCAGACGCAGGCGACGATCGCCCAGTTCGCAAAACAGGTGCGCGGTGCCGATATCGCGCTGTTCTTCTACGCCGGCCACGGCTTGCAGGTTTCGGGCAAGAACTACCTGCTTCCGGTCGACGCCGCGCTGGAGGACGAGACCTCCCTCGATTTCGAGGCCGTGTCGGTTGATTTCGTTTTGCGCCAGATGTCGCGCGAGACCAGTATCAGGCTGGTGTTTCTCGACGCCTGCCGCGACAACCCGCTCGCCGAGGTGCTGGCCAAGACCGCGGGCGTCCACGGCGCGAGCAGCGGCCTTGCCGAGATCCCGATCGAGAATGGCGGCGCCGGCACGCTCGTCGCCTTCGCCGCCAGCCCCAATCAACTCGCTTATGACGGGTCCGGCGAACATTCGCCGTTCACCGCGGCGCTGCTTCAGCACATCGGCGAATCCAACGTCTCCATCACCGAGGCGATGAACAGGGTGACCGGTGATGTCTTCAAGGCCACCGCCGGCAAGCAGCGCCCCTGGCTCAATGTTTCGCTGACCACGGAGGTCGTCTTGCACAAGGTCGATCTCAATGCGCCATTGATCGTGGGCGAAGCGAGCGCACCTCAGGCCGAAGGCGGCTCCGAAGCGCGCAACACCGGCGCGGCAAGTACGTCAGGCCAAAGCAACGATCAGCTTGCGCTCGACGTGCTGCGCCAGAAAATCCCCAAACTGGCGTCGGATGCCCCGATCCTTTTCAACCGTCCGATCGATTTCGGCGATGCGGCAATCGACGGCAAGAGCATCGCCGAACTGATCAAGGGCAAGCCCCTGTTCAGTCCGGTGGAGGGGTTGGACAAATCGGTCTGGGAGGGCAAGCACTGCGACGGCTGCCATGAATGGAACGAGGCTCGGCTGTGCGATCAGGCGAAAAATTTCGCCGCCAACGATGTATCCGTTCTGCGCCTGCAACACCCGCTGGGAACACGCTTCAAGGTGGCGCTTGCCAAGTGGGCGCAAGGCGGCTGCAAGTAGGGCAGGAAGTATGGCGCATCCATCCGGTTTTTGCCGGGGTGGCGGCTCTAATAGGCATCCGCTGATTGGCGCAGCGCCTCGATCTCGGCCATCTGAATGCCCATTTCGACAAATGCCGAAAGAACGGCAAACCGGTCCGCGAGCGCGACACGGGCGAGCCCGGCCAGAATCCCGGCATTGACTGCATGGGCGGCAGGAAATGGTTGCAAGGCCGGTACCATCGTTGCGGCCGTAACCGAACTGTCGCGCCATCCGGCAGCGAGAGCAATCCAGCCGACAGGCGTTGTCGGCGGCGTCACTGCCGCTGTGCTGACGGCTGCCCGATGGCGGGGATTGTCGGGTTCCGCCACCCAGTCGCCAACATGCGCAAGCAATTCCTGATCGGTCCCATCGAACAGCTCGGTCAGGTGGCTCAGGCATTCATGCGCCCACCAGACCGCGGCCCGCTCGGGAAGCAGATAGGCACAGAAGGTAATCGCTTCTTCGGGAACGCGTCCGGCGAGCAGGTCGCGGCAAAATGCGATCGAGCTTTGGTCAGTTGGAAGGGCTTTCATGTCCCGGGCAATAGCGGGGCAAAACGTGAAAAGATCTCGTGCGGTCTTGAATCGGAGCCCATTGGCCATGATCGCCACGCTTTCATCGAGAAGCCTTGGCCACTCAAGCCTCACGCGGGGCGCTGGTCAAGTCTCAACCGGTGCCGCCGCAACACCCCTTGGCACGATCGTGCCCATCAGCGTTTATCGACAGACAATTGCCATGAACTTTGCTATCGTCATGATCGTCGAAATCGGATGCTCAAACAGGAGTAACCGCTATGCAGTGGGGCAGGTCAGCCTTTGTGTTGGCGGTCGTGTTTTTCTCGACCCACGCTTCCGCCGATCCCGTTCAGAAATCGGAAGACATCGTGAAGTTCTTTACCGGCGCGGCCGACCTCGGCAAGTCGCGGGGAATTTGCGTCGGCACCGAGGAAGAGTGCAAAAGCAAAACCAAGGCAAAGGACGCGCCGGGAGAAAAATCCAGCCTCGATATGCTGATCAATTTCGGCTTGGATTCGGCCACACTCGACACCACCGCGCGCGCTGAACTGGACGAGTTCGCCAAGGCGCTGAAGGACAGCCGGCTGAGCACGTTCAGCTTCGTCGTCGAAGGTTACACCGACGCCACCGGCACGGTGCATTACAATGAAGGCCTGTCGCAACGACGTGCGAAATCGGTGGCAGCCTTCCTGACGGCCAGCGGTGTCGATCCCTCCCGGATCAACGCGATCGGCATGGGTGAAAAGAACCCGCGCAGCCCCAACCCTTACGATCCGGTCAACCGCCGCGTGGAAATGCGGATCAAGACGCAGTAGCGCGCTAGAACTACGTCAAAACAAAGAGTTAGAGCAATTCACTGTTTCCGTGAAACAGTGAATTGCTCTGGGTGTCAGTGTTTGAGCACGCCCCCTATCGCCACACCGGCGCCGAAGATCAGTGCCCTGGTCAGGAAGTCGTTGTCGCGCCGGCGCGGCGGGGGATCATCCAGCCGCGCCATGGTCTCGCGGTTGCGCCACTTCGAAACGACCTGCTGCTTGCGGGGTTTCTGTGCCACCGGCCTTAGCGTGCGGGCCTTCTGCACAACGGGCTTCTTCGGCTGCGCCGCACGGGCCTGATCGGCGGTATATCCGGCACGCACGGCTTCCATCTGCGGATCTGACTGGATCACCAGGAACGCCAGTTGCTCGCTAGTCAGATAGGTGGTCTGCGGCAGTCCGTTATCGGCTTGCCAGATGCCGATCGCCTCACGGGTCTGAGAGCCGAGGGTTCCGTCGATGCGCCCAAGCTCGTTGCCCAACGCTTCGAGCCGCAACTGCAGGTCGATGCGACCCTGGCGGTCGAGGCCGATCGCACTTTCCGTCAACTCTGTGCCCGGCGTCTGCTTCATTTCGTCCGGAACGCTAACCGGCGTGCGCACGGCAGAGCCGGAACCGGCGTTCGCCTGGTTATCGAGTGCTGCGACCTGTCGGTTTTGAGCGTTCGGGCCGTTCAATTCGTCGATGTTCAGCCGCGCCACAGTGGCGAAGCGGCCGTTCGGAAACTGGTCGAGATAGGCTTGGTAGAACGGACCGGAATTGTGCTTCACGGCCTCATCCCAAAGACGTTGCTCGACCTCCCATGAAGGAGAATCACTGGCGACAGGAGTGGATGTCGCTGCTGCGTTCGATGCGTCGGCAACGGGATTTGCGGCCGGTACCGCTGCCGCGGCGGGTTTCCCAAGGAAAACCTCGCGTCCCAGCGATGCGTTGTGCCACGGCCGCTGGCGACCTTGCGTGGTTTCCGTCACTTCGCCGCGCACGCGCGTCAGCGCGCTCTGGATTTCGACGCCGGGTTCGGTCAGATGCCTGGCGAGCGCCGTCGAGTAAGGGCTGTCGGTTCCGTCGCCGTCGAAAGCGATGGCGCCAGGATCCGTCGCGTAGGCAATCAGCAGGCCGCCGGTGCCGACGCCGTCCGATCTCGCTTCGACCGGCGCCAGGCCGGTGCCCAGCGAAGTGGAGCGGCTTTTCGGCAGGGAGGCTGCCAGCGTTCTTGCCAGCGGATTGTCACGGCAGGCATCGAGGATGATGACGCCAATCGCCGGGTCGGGCGGTAACGCGGCCATGAAATCGTCGATCTGAATGGTCCGGGTCTTGAGATAGGCCGGCGATGTCAAATCGGCGTCGACCGGGATCAGGTAGTTCTTGCCGTCGACCTGCATGCCGTGACCGGCATAGAAAATGATCGCGAGGTCGGCGTCGTAGGCTTGCTCGGTGAACCGGCTGATGAGGCTGTGCATGCCTGCATTGTCCTGATCGACCCCTTCGATCACCTCGAAGCCGGCATTGCGCAGCGTCGATGCGATGAGGCGGGCATCGTTGGCGGGGTTGGGCAAGGTGACCGCATGGACATAGTCGCTGTTGCCGATCACCAGCGCGACGCGCTTGGCGTCAGGCGCGGCGGCCTCGGCGCCGAAGGCGGCAAGGAAAACCAGGATAATCCCACTCAGAAAGACCGCGAACGCTTTCATGGACCAGCCCTCCACCTACCAGGGTGCTAAATTCGTCAGCGACCGGGTCGCCTGTGCCGAAAATGGCTCCTGAACGTATGTGATCTTGACCGCGGTTTTGGTTCACGGACGGGCCTGAAAATAGTGGTGCCAATGGCCTGAGCGACCAATGCCGCGACGGGCAGATTCAAAGCGTATTCTGAATCGAGCCGATGAGGGCGGTGACGGCCTGCTTGTATTTTTCGAACTCCGGCGACGTCTGGCGGATCTCCGTGGTCGTCGGCGGCGGGGTGGCGTCGGTGGCAACGCGGCTCAGCTTCTGGCCCATCTTCCTTTCGGCCCAGTCCACCACATAGCTGGCTGTCTTGCCGGTGAGAAACGGGTTGGCCTGGATGACGGCCGCGCCCAGCACGGCGCTCAGTTGCGCCGAACCTGGCGCCGACAGCACCTGGTGCGCGCCTTCCATGCCGAGGAAATGGCAGAGATAGAGCCGGCCGGCCGTGATCTGGTGGCCGCGCGCCCGCAGATAGGCCTCGCCTTCGCGCGCCAGATTGCGCACCATCTCACGCGAAATGGTGGCGTCGTAGCGCAGGGCCAAGAGGTCGGCGGTCGACAGCGTGCGTGCAAGTTCCGGGCGATAGGTGTTCATCATCCGGATCCAGGTCTTGGTTATGAACTGGCCGGCGCCGGTTGCCGACGAATTCGGGTTCTTGGCGCGGGCGCTGCCGCCGCTTTCGACATGAACGATCCGCTCGGTCAGCGTTTCGACGGCGACATCGCCGGAATTGCCGGAACTGCCAGTGTCATAAGTGGCGACCATGGGAGCCGTCCCCAGCGGATCGATCGCCTCGCCGTTCTGGTAGAGCTCGAAATGCAGGTGCGGGCCGGTCGAAAGCCCGGTGGTGCCGATATAGCCGATGACGTCGCCGGCCTTCACCTTGGTGCCGACGCCGCTCGCAATGGCGAATTTCTGCATATGCGCGTAGCGCGTCTCGCGCCCGTTCGCATGCGAAATCTTCACAAGATTGCCATAGCTGCCGCCATCGCCCTGGAAGTTGATCTCGCCGTCGAAGGCCGCCATGATCGGCGTGCCGACAGGGGCTGCCCAATCGACACCCTTGTGGATGCGAACGACGCCGAGTATCGGGTGCTTGCGCGGGCCGAAGGTCGAGGTCATCACCCCGTTCACCGGCGTGACCATGCCGTTGGCGACACTCAGCGCGCGCACCTCGTCATTGCCGGTGACGCAGGCGAACTGGCCGTCGCTCTGCTGGAAGACGAAACAGTCGATGGTCTTCTCACCGCCCTGGACGCCGACATAAAGCACCCGCCCGGACGTCTCGTCCTTGCCGCGCGGCGTCTGCGAGTAGATCAGCACCAGCCGCTGGTCCTCGCTGGCGAAGGCGTCGAGGTCCTGTCCTCGCGACAGGTACATGATCGCCTCGCCGATGACGCCGGTCGGAACCTTGTTGCGCGCGGCCGTCGAATAGATCGCGTCAAGCAGGCGGTATTGCCGCTTGGGCCCGCCTTGATCGGTACCGGAATAGTTGAACAGGTCCTCGCGAACCCAGGGATCGACACCCGACACGAAGGCGCCCGCGGCGTTGCGCGTCAGCGTGCCGACAAAGACATTCTTGGCGTAGATCGAAACCTGCATGAGCGACATCGTCGTCGTCTCGCGGTTCGGCCGGAATCCGCGCATGGCAACGACATAGCCCGCTTCCAGGCCGTCGCGGTTGAAGAGCGCCTTCAGCGCTTCGCCCGCCAGCTTCGCATCGTCGGCGGAGAAATGTGCATCGAGCGCAACGCTGTCGAGGCTGCGGTCGTTGAGGATCTTCACGAACGTGTCTTCGGTCGCCTCGAAGCGCTGGTACTCGCTGGTCACGGTTGCGACGGTCGTATTGTTCTCGATCTGGGTCTTCTTGAAGGCGGGCAGCGCTGCCTCGCCCTGATCGATGGTCTCCCCCCAGCCGGCCTCCGGGTCGTCGGCATCCGCCTTGGGCGCCGAACCGGCCGGGGCCTCGCTCGCATCGGGTGCCGCCTGAAGCTCATTGTTCAGGTCGCCCTGCTGGTCGTCCGGTGCCGCAGCCGGGGCGGGTGGAGCGGCCTGCTCGGTGGGCGCAGCAGCCGGAGACATCGGAGCGGTCCGCCGCTGTGCCTGGAAGAACGCGAAGTCCTCCTGCGTCGACGGGATCGTGGTCATGAACTTTTCGCTGGCACTCAGCATCACGTCGGAGAGGATCGCGATCTGCGGCGAGGCGCCGGAACTGTCGAGCTCGGTCGGGCGCGCCACCGTATGGCCCTTGCTTGCCGTGTCTGCATCGGGCGCAAGCGTGATCCACATCGGATCTCCCGCCAGGTCGATGATGGCGGGCACATAGACGGATGCATCGGCTGGCACATCGTCCGAACCTTCAACCGCGTGCAATTCTTCGTTTTCGTCACCGAAGGACCAATAGTCCGCAGTGAAGTAGAAACCGGCGGCGATGGACAGCAGGACGATGACGGCGAAACCGGCAATCACCCTGCGCCAAAGCGTGCGCCTGCGCAGTGCGGCGCGCGCCTGTTTTTTCTCTCTGAAGCTGGTGTCGATACTGTGCGTCACGGGTTGCTTCCGGTCAGGAAGAAGGTCCACCGCACCTGTTCAAGCGTATCGACTTCGAGAAATTGCGCCGCGATATGGCCGCGCTGCCAGCATTCATCGATGCCGCGGATCGAAAACCGCCGCCGCTCGATGCACATCTCGGTCGACCCGGTCAGGATCGCATGGCCGAACACGTCAGTCGCATAGATGTAGATGTAGCGGTTCGTCAGTTCCTCGCGGATGACGTTCACGCATTGATTGGCGCCGATGGTCCACCAGCCGTCGGTCTGGTCCGCATTGTCGATCTTCTGGCCGACCGCCAGATTGACGACGTCGAGTGTCTGGTTGCAGACCGTGAATTCGGCGCGCGCTTCGCTGGACACCAGCACGGCCAGCAGCGCCGCTCCCGCCATGATTGCAAGCTTCATGCAGCCCGTCAGGGCAAGCAGGGCTCGAGCCGGATCACGCTGCTCTATCGGCAGGTCGGCAGACGAGTGAGGCAAACACGCGCGGCGGAGTTCCATCGGGCGTCCATGCTATCCGCCGAGCCGGAAATACTTGGCAGTGGCTGAAAATTGCGATCCGTCGGTCTCGATCTCCTCGAGAATTTTGGGCAGCACCACCGAGGCTGGTGTCGGGGTAGAGATGGCCGCCGCCTGGATATCCTGCGGGCCGGTGATCACCATGATGATCTGCGGCACGGCCTTCCCAGTGGCCTTGTCGGCCGCGCCGAGGCCGATCGGAATGCTGAAGGTGGCCTTGTCCGATTGCGCGACGATGCGGTCATCGAGATTGAACACCATGCCCTTGTGATCGATCAGCAGCACGCTGGAAATGAGCCCGCCGCGCGTCACCAGCGTGCCGCTGATCGGGGTGCCGTCAGGCACCGATGTCCGGTCGAGAACGAGCTGCGGCTTGTCGGCCGCGCTCTGCCCCAGGAAGTGCAGAAAATTGGTGACCTCGCATTGGCTCGGCTCGATGAGGCGGACGCTGATGTCCGGCTCGACATGGAATTTCGCCTGGAAATCGCCAAGCATCCGTTCGAATGGTTGCACCGCCGTGCCAAAACCCTCGATCGCGGCGGCGTTCTCGGCTGACGACGTCATGGTGGCATAGAAACAGTCGCCGCCGCCGAAGTCGCGAACCCAGGAGACACGTTGCGCGATGTCGTCGACGACCGGGGGGATCGCTGGTTTGGGCACATTTAACGCGACGACAGCCTGGTCCGGCTGTTTGGCTGGCGGGGATGAGACGTTTTGGCCCTCGGCATTCGCGGTATCCGTCTGGCTCGCGGTGGGCTTGGGCGCCGGCACGGTCGCCTTGGGCGCTGCCGGCTGGCTGATCTGTGGCTTGGGTTTCGGGGTCTCCACGGCCTCTGGCTGGCCCGGCGGCGGCGTTGAGACTTTCGCGGCTGGAGCGGTCGTCTCAGGCGCCAGAGCCGACATTTGACTGTTGCTGGCCATCGTATCCGGCTGGGGAGCCGGGGGTGTCTTTGCGGACGGCTGCGTGGTCGTTACCGACGGCTTCAGGGGTGCCTCGGTTTGCGGGGGAACAACGGGCTTCGCCGGCTCCTGCGCCGGCACGGTCTGGCTTCCAGCTGGTGGTGCACTGGCCTCCGTTTGCGGTTGTGCTGCCATCGCCGGTGGCTTCGGAGGCTCCTCGGTCTGCGAGGGGAGTTCGGCTGGCTTGGCCGGCTGCGGCTTTGGGGCTGCCTCCGCCTCCGGCTGGCTTTCAGCCGGCGCTTCGCTGGCCTGCGGCTGCGCTGATGGAACGGGCTTTGCCGGCTCCGGGGCGCTCGTGACTTTGTCCGCCGGGATCGGCTTTGACGTCTCCGGTGCGGGCTTTGATGGTTCGGGTGAAAGCGACGTCTTGCCGATGGTCGGCGGCGCCGGCGTCATGAAACCGCTCAGGTAAAGGCCCGCGCCTGAGGCGACAGCCAGCGTCGCCAGGGCAGCGATCGCAATGGTTCCGGTCCTCGTGGGTTTTCTGGCGACATTAGGTGCGGCCGCACGGGACGGGCTGGGGGGCGCTTGACGCTGCGGTTCGGACAGATGCGCGGGCCGGACATGCGGGACGAAGCGTTGCTCGCCCGGGCCTGTTGCTGTCGGCGCGCTATGCCCCGCGACATTGGATGGCTGCGCCTTGGGATCAGGAACAAGGGTTTGCCCGGCCGGTGGCAAAGCCGGCCGCTCGCGGGGTGTCCTGGATGCCGGCGGCGTTGTTGCTTCGTCTTCGTCGCGCGTCATCCTGGCGATATCAGCCATGCTGGCCGGCCGGTCCTGCGGATCCGGTTGCAGCATGGCTTCGACGATGCCACGGAAATCCTCGTCGATGTCGGAGAGATCAGGCACGGTCCGGCGCTTCTCGATGATCTCGAACTGTGATCCGCTCATGTCGATCGGCTTGCCGCGCAGAGCGGCGGCCAGCACCAGCCCAAGGCTGTAGATGTCGGACTGTTCTCTGACGTCGCCGCTGTACAGCCCGAGCTGTTCGGGTGAAACGTAGTTGTACTTTCCGGCGAACTTGCCGCCGATCAGCGTCTCTCCGCCCACGGTCGCCGATCGCGCTATGCCGAAATCGATGATCTTTGCGCGGTCGACCCGGCCCCCCGGCAAGATGATGTTGTCGGGCGAGAGGTCGCGATGGATTGCTCCCGCCTGATGCACGGCGCTCAGGCCGGATGCCAGGCGATGGCAAAGCTTGCGCACCGCTTCCGTCGGCATCGGCCCACGGCGCATGATGTCGAACAGCGACTCGCCGTCGACGAATTCCATGGCGAGATAGGGACGGCCGATCCCGGGATCGATGGTGAAGACATGGTATCGCACGACCGCGTCATGCGACAGATGGTTGAGGATCGAGGCCTCCTTGCGAAACAAGGACAGGATCGTCTGGTCACGGGCAAATTCGGGCAGCACGATCTTGATCGCGACGTGGTCTCCGGTCTGGATGTTGTGGCCGCGATAGACCTCACCCATGCCGCCAAATGCAATCCGCTCGTCCAATTCGTAGATGCCGCTGAGCTGCGTACCGACACCGGTGTTGGCCAGCTGCGGCGAAATTCGCGTCTTGTCGTCGGCGCTCATCAGCCTCGGTCCTCCGCTCTGGACAGATCAGGGTGGAGCGACTGTCCATTGCGCCCGTTTCCAATCTTCACCAGCACAATGGTGACATTGTCGGTTCCGCCCCGCGCCAGCACCGTTTCCAGCAGATTTTCGCACGCCGCCTGAGGTGTTGCCGACACCACCGCGGCCTCGATCTCCGCGTCAGTGACATGTGCCGTCAGCCCATCGGTGGCCAGCACGAAAATGTCCCCCGGCATCAGTTCGCCCTGCTGGAAATCGATGACGAAGTCGTCGCTGACGCCGACCGCATGCGTGATGACATTGCGGCGTGGCCAGGTGAGCGCCTCGGCCGCGCTGATCATGCCTCGGTCCAGCAGTTCCTGCACCTCGGTGTGGTCTTTCGAAATCTGCGAGATCGAGGCGTTGCGGATCAGGTAGACCCGGCTGTCGCCGGCCCATAGGCAGGCAAACCGTCCGTCCATCGCCAACAGGGCGGCGACGGTGGAGCCGATGGTTATGCCGCGCGATTCCGATATGCTGCGGATCTCGGCATTGGCCCGGCTCAGCCTGTCCTCGAAGCGCGCCCGCAGATCCGGAGCCGAGCTTGCAATGCCGATCGTGGCCAGGTGGTCGACAATGCTGGCCGAGGCGACCTCTCCGGCATCATGCCCGCCCATTCCATCGGCCACCACCCAAAGCCCGGTTTGCGGCTCGAGCAGGTAGTTGTCTTCGTTGACCTCGCGGACACAGCCCTTGTGGCTCACGCCGAAGCTGTCAAAGGGAAGGGCGACATCGCTCACCTTGCCACCAAACGCTTCTCAAGCGTCCTCTGCGGCGCACTGCCCGGCGCTCGCTCGTGCCAGTCTGCCACAGGCTCGACCATTAAAGTATCGAAATTAAGGTCCGGGCGCCTGAGGCTCATGCAGGATGTCGACGCGTTGAGAAGCGCGAAACCCATCTCAAAACGCCTTCGGACAGCTGAAATCGGAAAATGCCGGAAGCAGGAAGGGGCTGGGGCCGGAGCCGGTCTGGATCGTATAGGTGACGTCGCGCCCGCCGATCACGAAGCGCGCCTGGATATTGCTGTCGGTACCGGTGATGGTCGCCTTGTCCATGAGCCGCTTCAGCGCCCATGGCCCTTCGAACTTGATGCTGGAGTCGCGGCCCGGCATCTCCGGCGTCAGGCTCAGACTGGCGGATCCTGAGGCCGCTCCGCTCGGCCAGGTCACGATGCTTGGCGCATTGCTCGCCTGGTTGCTCTGGACCGTCTGACCATCGACATCGAGCACCGCCGCATCGGCATCGCCATGCAGTGAGAACGGCGTGAAGGTGATGCTGACCGAGGGCAGCGAACCGCCTTGGGGAAAAAACGCGCTGCGGATTTCTGCCGCCTGCTGGAAGCTTTTCAGCGTCGATTTCGACAGGTCGCGGCCGAAGCGCGCATCCTGTTTCCAGCTCCAGTCCTGACCACTCATGTCGATCAGCGATGCGAGATTTTGCGCGAAGAACCGGTCCATCAGCCCGCCCGGGGCGAATAGTTTCGCGAAATCCGCCATCGCCATGTCCTCGCCATTGCCGGCGAAGGGATAACGGCCGTTGATCGCCGCCTCGCAGGGCGCCGTGACCGCCTGGTCGAGCATCTGGTTCAAATTCGCCACGGAGGTTTCGGTGACGTTGCCTTCGAACTCGTTCGCCGTCGCATTGATCATTCTGGCGAGTGGCTTGGGCAGTCGCGAGGCATTGGCGCGAAGGGTGGCGATCTGCAGCTGCAGATTGGCGTTGACGCGCTCCGTCTGGGAAGGAACGTCGGTCGCCAGTTGCAGGCTCTGGTAGATCTCGCGGAAATTCTGGGTCAAGGCATCGATCGGGCGGTGTCCGGCAGGGCCGCTCACCAGGGCCTGGAACGATTTGAACTGCGCTTCGATATTGGCCCCGGGATTCTGGTTCTGCGCTGCCGCGGATCCCGTGCCGGCACGGCTTTGCGATTTTCCGGTGGCGATTTGTATGCCGATGCGCGCCAGGCCCTTGGCCATCTTTGCCGCGTCCTGCGACTGGCTTTGAAGCGTGCCGGCCTCAACTCCGGTGGCTGAGTCCTGGCCGGAAGCAGCGTTCCGCGTCAGGGCGGTTTCCTCGGCGATCGCCGTAAACAGCTGTTCGATCGGCGAGCTTGGCGAGGCGACGGCGGAAAGCACGACATAGTGCGGTTTGTCCTTCAGCATCGCCTTGAATTTCAACGCGTCGAGAACGCTGTTCCACGCCGTTGCAAACTCCTTCCCGTAACGATCGAGAAGTTCGGGGCCGAGCTTGAGCAACGCCTGGTCGATGCCGCCTTGCTCACCGCCGCCGCCGAGGACCCACTGGTCGTCGACCAGCATCTGCGCAATATGCGAGAGCTGTCCGAGATAGAAATGGTTGAAGCCGGCATAAGTAAACAGGCCGGGAACACGCAGGCCCGACAGATCGCCGCCGTCGACACGCTCGAACAGCAGCTGCGCTTCCGGTCCGCCTTTGACGGAAACCGAGAAATCATCCAGCGCTGCCGAATAGACCGCCGACTTGATCAATGCAGAGGCGCGGTCGGCAAGGCTCATGCGCCCGAGCGAACGTTGCGCGGCTTCGACGAGTGGCTGGTTGAGTTCGAAAACCGGATCATAGGCGTCATCCAGGGCAAGCATGGCGCGCAAATGCTTTTCGAGCTGCTCGCGTCCCGCGCGGTTGTTTTCGCCCGGATAGCGGTTTTGTTCCCAATCCTGCTTCATCCACGAAACGATCAGCGCGTCGTCGACCTTCGGCGCCTTGCCGCCGAGCATCAGATAGATTTTCAACGGTTCGTAGAGCGCGGCGGGATCGGCCATCTTGGCCTGGATCGTCCGTTCGGCCTGGATCAGCAGGCGCGATCGGAACATGCGTTCGAGCGCTTGCCGGTAGGCCGTTTTGGATGCCGAAAGCAGTCGCTCCCGCTGGCTGAGGCCGAATGTCTCCTCGATCGGTGTCGGCACGTCGCCGGTTTCGTACCCGGCCGGCAGGTCGCGCAACTGGTCGAGCGGGCCGATGACGTTTTCGAGGTCGACATCGGTGACCTCGGTGCTTTTGAGCAGCGTATCCGCCGTCGTGCGATACTGGCCCATGCCCTGTGTGGTCGAGGCGATCAGCGACCTGTTGGCGGTGAAACTCAGGGCCAGGGTGCCGAGGGCCGCCGCGGCGATCAACGCGATGGCGCTAAGCCCGGCAAATCGGGCGATCGCTGCACGTCTTGCAGCCGACTTGTCGTACGAGACCCAGCCGGATTCAGCAAAAATGACACCTGTCAGCAGATCGTGCAGAAAGAAGCTCTTGCCGGTTCCGGAAAGATGGGCGCGGGAATCGCTGCCGAAGCTGCGGCCGATCGCGCCCAACACCTGGTCGATTGGCGTTCCCTCTTGCGTGCCTGACGAAAAATAGAGGCCGCGCAGGCTGGCATTCACCTGGCTGCGGCCCGGATCGAACAGGCCGGCGACAAAATTCGCAATTCGGCCCTTCAGCGCCCCGAACTGCGCCGGAAAGCCAAAGACCGATATGCGCGCGGCCGGGTCGGCCTCTTCCTGAAGGCGGTCGGGCATCTCCTCGATCAGGCGTCTTGCCAGCGCGTCGAATTCGGCCGGAGCCTCGGCCGCCATGTTCCTGGTGCGATCGGCGGTCTGGAATGTCGCGCCCCAGATCTTGCGGCGGCGCGGCTCGTCGAAACCGCCGAAGTAATCCATGAAGCCGGCAACAAGATCGGCCTTGGTGAACAGCAGATACACCGGAAACTGGATTTTCAGCGTCTCGTGGATTTCCCGCAGGCGGCTGCGGATCTCGGCGACGTGGGCGTCAAGCTGCCGGTCGTCAAGGCCGATGAGATCGGCAAGGCTGATCGCCAGGATGACGCCGTTTATCGGCTGCCGCGTGCGGTACTTCTTGAGCAGCGCCAGGAAGGCGAGCCAGCTCTTACTGTCGCTCTGGGCATTGGAATCCTGCGTCGTGTAGCGTCCGGCAGTGTCGATCAGCACGGCCTCGTCGGTAAACCACCAGTCGCAGGCGCGTGTTCCGCCAACACCGGCGACCGGCTGGGCATCACCTGAACCGGCCAGCGGAAAATTCAGGCCCGAATTGACCAGTGCCGTCGTCTTGCCCGCGCCGGGCGGACCGATGATGATGTACCAGGGGATCTCATAAAGGAAATTGCGCTTGCCGCTCGACCTCTTGAGCGCGGCGATCGCCTCGTTCATCCGCGCCTCGAGCACCTGCGAGTCGCTATCCCTGTCGTCGTTGCGGGCAATGGCGGTCTCCAGCGCCTTTTGCGCCTTACGCATCCGCCAGAAACGCAATCCATAGAAGAGCGTCACGGCCGCCACGATCACGCCGATGATTGTGGCGCGCAGCCAGACAGGCCCGAGAGGACGGCTGTCGGCGAAGCGGATCAAAGGTCCGGCAAACCACACGGCCGCCGAAAAACCGGCCAGCGCGATCATGCTGAATATCCGCAGCAGCCAACGCGTCATGGCCGCTCCCAACCGCCCCGGCTCACAATGTCTCCTCCTTGGCGATCATCACATCGACACGGCGGTTCTTGGCGCGGCCCTCCGGCGTTGCATTGTCGGCGATCGGCTCGTCCTCGCCCTTGCCATCCACCGTCAGTCGCGATGGATCGCTGAACTTCGGCGCCATCATGGCCTCGACGGCCTTCGCCCGGGCGACGGAAAGATCGAAGTTGGACTTGAACGGGCCCGATTTGCGCGGCTTCACATTGTCCGTATGGCCGACGATCCTGATGGGGCCGCGCTCGGGTTCCAGGGCGGCGGCGATATCAGCGGCTATGGGCTGGAACTCCGGTTTCGCATCGGCCCTGCCGGACTGGAATAGCAGGACATTGCTGATTTCCACCACGATGAAGTCACCCTTCGTGCCGACGGTCAGCCCGCCGGCTTCGACGTCCTTGGCCAGTGCTGCGCGGATGCGATCGATCTGCGTGGTCGTGGCTGCGGGAGGGGTGACTTTCACCGGTTCGGCCAACGGCGCCACGCTGGCACGCTCGATGGCGATCGGCGTCGATGGGTTGAGGGCCAGCAATTCACCAGCGGTGGCGTCGCCTTCATTGGTGATGAAGACCCGCAAGGCGAAAAATGTCGCCGTCAGCAGTGCCGACGCCGCTGCCGCGATGGCCCAGAGCGGCAGGCGTGTCCACGACTGCGTCATCGTCGTCGCCAGGCCCTGCCAGCGGGGCGAGATGTCCTCGTCCGCGCGCGGCCTGAAATAGCGAAGCGTTTCGTAGACGTCGCGCCGAACACGTTCGAGATTGCTGTCCTCGCGTGTCAGGCCGCGATACTGCCCCTCATACCCCAGCGACAGGCAGACATGCATCAGTTCGAGCAGGTCGTAATGGGCCTCCGGACTGGCCAGGACCTTGTTCAGCGCTTCGAAAAAGCCCGTGCCGTCGGGCTCGACGTGGAAGAACTGCGACAGCATGCTGTGCTGTGCCCAGGTGTCCTTGCGCGGCCAGGGCAGGTTGCCGATGAGATCGTCGGCGGTTTCGCACAGGACAAATTTCGCAATCCGCGCATCCTCTTCGGCAACGCCTGCCTTCTCCAGTGCCCTGTCGAACTTGTCGATCGCCTCGGTGACATGGTCGGCCAACGGCTCCGCCTGTCTCTCGACGGGGATAAGCCTGAGCTGGCCGAACAGCATCAGCAATGGTGCGGCCGCGGCAAGGATCGGGTTTGCCGCGGAATATCGGACGCTGTCCGTGACATCGAGCAGGGTCTCCTGCGACAAAGCCGGAGCCGCCGCGGAAGGCGTTCCCTGATAAAGCACGGTCCCGGATGTCCAGCCGGGCGGCGTATGCCGGCCGATGCCGGGATCGAAGACGGTCGATTCCTTGATCGGCGAGGGTTGGCCGCCATCCGCGACGGGCTCCTGAGGGACGGGCGCCGGCTTTCGCTCGCGCCGTGGCGTGGCGCGAATGACGGTCTTGCCCGCCGGGCCGAAAGGATCGTCCTTCGAGTTCATCGCCGATCGTCCATCCGCGCCCGGCGCCCGCGTTCTTGCCGGACAGGCGCAAGGCGGTTCGCGGTCAGGTAAAGCAAGGGCGAACCCCGCGGAGCAGGGCAGTGTCTTGAGGACGGTCGGCTACTCCTTACTATCCCGCCGTAAGATGACATTTGCCGCAGACCCCCAGGTCGATCAGGCTTACCCGCTTGGCGAATTGTCGTACGCGATCGTAATCTCAGAAACTCTCGATTGGAACCGGATGCCGCGCACCGAAGAAGTGTCTTCTTCGGCTGCGGCGCCACGGCTCGCCGGAGGCGCCTATTTCTGCTTGTCGGCTTTGGCATAGGCTTCGCTGAAATAGGCCAGGAATATGTCCAGCATGCCGTTCTCGTGCGCTTCCTCCATGGTTCGCCATGTCGCGACGAAAGCGTCCCAGGCCTGGCTCTTCTTCGACGAGAACGACGTCGGCGGAAGCTTTCTTCCGATCGCTTCGGGAGACAGGTCGTCAAGCAGCCGCGACAGCGCGGCCTGCATGGCGGCATAGGTGGCGAATTCGTGCGTCTTGAGATCGCGGAATGCATCTTCGATGCTGCGCCTGGCATCGAGATAGCCGGCCCGGCGCCGTGCGAACATGATCTCGAGGATGTCGTCGGTTCCCGGAACGAACTTCAGCGGGTTGTTGTCGGCGGCGCTGATCATCGTTCGTTGCGTGCTCTTGGCCAGCATTTTCGCCGCCGCGCGCGCTTTGAGCAGCAAGGTCAGTTCCTCGACCACCGTGCGCAGCACCGCGCCGATTTCGGCGGCAACTTCATGCGGGTCGCGCGACTGCAGCAATTCCGGCGAGATGCCGGCCGCGATCGCGATTTCCCGCAGCACTTCGTCCCTGGTCGAGGGCAGGGGCGGTTGCGACGGGAACGTCGATGCCGAAACGCGCTGCCCGGACCGTTGCGCCACGGGATCGAAGAACGGCCCATCTCCGAATTCCAGGGGCCGGCCTGCCGCGACCGGCATTTCGCGCTGCGTTGCACCGTGGCCGGGATGACCTGTCGCGGCGCGCTCCTCGTCGATCGAGACGAAGATGACATAGCGGCCGATCAGCATCCGGTCGCCATTGGCCAGCCGATGCGGGCCGGTCATGCGCTGGTTTGATCCGTTGATGTAGGTTCCGTTGCGCGAGACGTCGTGCAGCCAGAACGCGCCTGCCTCGTAGCGGACCTCGCAATGCCGTCCCGAGATGAACTTGTCGGGGTCCGACAAGGTCCAGTCGCAGGCATCGCGTCCGACTTCGAAACTGCGATCCCGCGCCGCGTAGCCGGTCGAGAGGCCAGGCGGCAAGGCGTCGACATTGTTGATTTGCAGACTGATATACATCCAGGATCGCCACCGAACACTGATCGATACTCCACATTCTAGCAGTTTGCACATCCAACAGGACAGCGGCGTTTCGAACCGATGCATCGAGGTTTCCGCCGCCATGCGTCCTCTTTGGTCGCCGGGACAACATGTGGTAGGCTCAACATGGCCCGGTGCGGCGGGTCCTGAAAAGTTCCTGATGAGAAGGCGGGAACTTCAATCCACCGCGCCGGCGGCCGCGTCCAGGAGGGGCACGACCCATGCCGAACGAACGTGCCACGGTTGTGCAGACGCCGGCTGGCGCCGAGCTGACCTTCACGCATCTTGTCGGGCGCGACGAGATCAGCCGTTGCTTTGCCTATACGGTCGGGTTCGTCGGCCCGAACGCGGGTATCGATCCGCTGAAGATGCTGGGCGGCGTGGTTTCAGTCGAAGGCGAATCCGATCCGAAACGCTGGTTCAGCGGCCTGGTGTCCGAGTTTCGTCTGACCCGCATCGAGGACCGGCTGGCCTACTACGAAGCGGTCGTCAGGCCGTGGCTCTGGTTTCTCGGCAACACCACCGATTGCCGGATCTTTCAGAACATGACCGCCGTCGAGATCGTCGAAAAGATCTTCTCGAAATACGGTACGGCGAAATTCGAGAAGCGGCTGCAAGGGTCGTACCCCTCGCGCGAATACTGCGTGCAGTACGACGAGAGCGATCTGGATTTCGTGCAGCGCCTGCTCGAGCACGAAGGCATCTTCTATTTCTTCGAGCATGACGAGGGCAAGCACACGCTCGTTCTGTGCGATGCGATGAGCAAGCTGAAGCCGGCGCCCGGCTACGAGAAGATTCTTTACAATTTCGAGGGACAGGGTTCGCGGCGCGACGTCGAATACATCACCGAATGGATTCCGGGCAGTTCGGTGCGGCCGGGCGCCTATGCCCATACCGACTATGATTTCAAGAAGCCTGGCGCCGACCTGATGGCGAAGTCCGCCCAGCCGTTCAGCCACAAGGAAGCCTCCGGCGAGAATTATCGCCAGCCTGGGGCGCATCTCGATGTCGGGCGCGGCGACACCCTGGCCGGTATCCGGCGCGAGGAACTCCAGGCCGTGCACCAGCGCAATACCGCGGTCGGAACCGTGCGCGGCCTCCATTCCGGCTGCACATTCAAGCTGGAAAGCTTTCCGCGCGATGACCAGAACCAGGAATATCTGGTGATCAGCGCCGAATACAGGCTGTTCGATCCGGGCTACAGAACCCAGAACGAGGCCCACAGCGAGAATTACAAGATCGTGCTGGGTGTCGCGCCGACTGCCTTGCCCTATCGCCCGCCGCGCATCACGGCGCGGCCGATCATGCGCGGGCCGCAGACGGCGACGGTGGTCGGCCCTTCGGGCGAGGAGATATTCACCGACAAATATGCACGGGTGAAGGTGCAGTTCCACTGGGACCGCCTGGGCAAGAAGAATGAAAACAGTTCCTGCTTCGTGCGTGTCTCGCAGACCTGGGCCGGCAGCGGCTGGGGCTTCATCCAGATACCGCGCATCGGCCAGGAGGTGATCGTCGACTTCCTCGAAGGCGACCCCGACCTGCCGATCATCACCGGCAGGGTCTACAACGCCTCGCAGATGCCGCCCTACGGCTTGCCGGGCAACGCGACACAATCGGGCTGGAAGTCCAACTCCTCGAAAGGCGGCGGCGGTTACAACGAACTGATGTTCGAGGACAAGGCCGGCTCCGAACTGGTCAATTTCCAGGCGCAGAAGGACCACAACCTTCTGATCAAGCATGATCGCACCAAGCTCGTCCAGCACGACCAGTCCGACCGCATCGACCACGACGCCAAGCATTCCGTCGGCCACAACCTCGACGAGGACGTCGGCAACAACAAGACGGTCAAGGTCGGTGTCGACCAGACCACGAATATCGGCTCGAACGACACCGAGACGGTGGGCAAGAACCGGTCGCTGACGGTGGGGGCGAATGAGACGATCCACGTCGTGTCGAACTCGACGGAGAATATCGACGCCAATCACTCGCAGACGGTGGGGATTGTCCAGACCGTCACCGTGGGCGCTGCCCGCATCGACACGGTCGGCGCGTCCGAGACACGAAGCGTTGGCGGGCCGCAGACAAACACCATCGGCGCGACGCGGTCGGTCACCGTAGGGTCAGCGCAAAGCCACGACATCGGGGCCGCGGACAGCTGGAACATCGCGGCGGCGCAAAGCGTCAATGTCGGCGCCGATCAGAGTTTCGCTGTCGGCGGGGCACAGTCGTCTCAGATAGGCAAGGCACGAACGGCCAAGATCGGCGCCGATGACGCCACCGACGTCGGTGGCGCGCATGCTCTCAAGGTCGGCAAGGGCAGCGGCATCCAGATTGCCGAAGACAGTTCGATCAATGTTGGCAAGAATCTGGTGATCGAAGCTGGCGACTCCATCACGCTCAAATGCGGCGATGCGACGATCACGATGAAGAAGGACGGCACTATTGTCGCTGACGGGAAGGACATTACACTCAAGGGCAGCGGCAAGATCACCGTCAAGGCCGACGGCGACGTGATCGTCAAGGGAAGCACGATCAACAACAATTGAGGGCGTCATCATGAAAGTGCTGGATCGCATCGACGGCGTCGTAATCGGCCTGCTCATCGGTTTTGAAGGCGGAGCGCCGCTGGTGGTCTTCGTCGGCAATCCGCGCGAGACGGCGATTGCGGCACGCAGCCTGACCGAACTGGACGTTTCGGCGATCGGTTCGGAACTGGCGCTCCTGTTTGAGGAGGGTGATCCGACGCGACCGCTGGTCGTCGGGCGCATCGTCGATCCGGCGCACAAGGAGAGGAAACTGTCGGTTGTGCGCGAAGGCGATCGTATCGTCATCAGCGGCGAAGAACGCATAGAACTGCGCTGCGGTTTGGCGTCGATCATCCTGGAGAAGGACGGCCGCGTGACCATTCGCGGTACCCAGTTGACCAGCCAGGCGAGTGGGACCAACCGTATTCGCGGCGGGGCCGTGCATCTCAACTGAGGCATTGCCGATGCATCGCGTCGCGACGATCGCCGCCATCGTGGATCAGCACGCCGAAGATGCGGCTTTCCTCTGGCTTCGCCGTCGCCGGGAGATCGATGGCCCTATCCTCGATGAGACGGACATCGGCCGCATCGACCAGCGTCTCGAAGCCAATCTCGAAGGGCTCATGGCTGCCGGCAAAGCCGGCTGGGAAGCTGCCCAGGCCAGGTTCGCGGACTATGCCGAACCGGGTGAGCTTTTCGTGATTGCCGCACTGGCATTGCGTTGGGGTGATGCCGATCTGATTGAAGTCGCTCTCAACAGTGCCGCGACGCTGGGCGAGCATGGTTTGTCGAGCCTTTCCGCCGCGATCGCGCGCACGCCGCGTGAAAACCTGCGGCCGCTGGTGGGCAAATGGCTGGACACCCGGGATGCACTGCAGCGCTGCCTCGGCCTATCGGCGCTCTGGCACCATCGCGTGGATCCGGGACCGCGTCTTCCCGACCTGGCGAACCATTCCGACGCAAGGGTACGCAGCCGCGCTGTCAGGCTCGCCGGCGCGATCAAGCGCCGCGACGTCCTTCCGTCTGTGCTGGCCGGCCTTGACGGAGAGACGCCGAAGGAACGCTTGACGGCGGCCTTGGCCGCTTGCCTGCTTGGCGAAACGCGGTCCGCCCATCCCGTCATCGACAAGATCGTGCTGACGGAACCGGGGCTTGCGGCGGCGGCGATCGAGATCCGCCTGCTGACGAGTGCGCCGAAGGCCGGCAAGGGCTGGCTGCAGAAGCACCTGGAGCAGCCCGCGCTTCGCGGCGTGGCGACAGCGTCGGTAGGCCTGTTTGGCGATCGCGCGGTGATGCCCTGGCTGATCGAAAAAATGCGCGAGCCGGAACTTGTCGTTGCCGCCGGTGCGGCATTTCGCGACCTGTTCGAGGTTGATTTCGGCGACACTGACCTTTTTGTCGTCGACCCGGCTTTGCTCGGCAAGGAATTCGCCCATCTGGACGACGCCGCGCTGCCGGTGGCCGACAAGGTCGAGGCATGGTGGGACGGGGGGCGGGGTGGGCGCGATCATCGACCTTTCCGGTCGATGCGCCTGTTGCGGCTCAACGCGTTGCGCGCGGCACTGGCCACAGCTGACACGCCGCTTGCCGATTGGCGCGTCACCCGCCGCTTTCCAGCCTGGATGTGAGTTTCAGCGCCGGGTCATCCGGGCCATCACCGCCGCGGCGCGCAGGCCGTTCTCCGAGGCGAGTTCGCAGACGGCGGTCTTTCCGGGCGCGTAGTCATTGAGGAAACTGTCGGCAGCCAGCATCAGCGCCAGCGCCCCACCGGCAGCGCCAATGTCGCCGATGGTCATGGCGGGGAAAGCGGTGGGCAGCGTCTCGCGGCGCGTGCGGTAGAAGCGTGGCCGCGTGATCAACTGCTCCCAACCGCTGTAGCGCTCGCCATTGCTGTTGCTGATGACAAAATCGATGTCGGGCTCTGATGGGCCAGATCCGGTCACGGCATCGCGCAAGGCGCCGAGCAAGGCACGACCCTGACTGTAGCGATCGGAAAGAACGCTATCTGTTTCTTGGGCCAGGCCCACGCCGTGGATGGCGGCATGGACGGGCGCATTTCCTTCCGGGCTGCGCGTCAGCCGGACGAAGGCCGCCGCCTCGCCCGGAACAAGGCCTTGTGCGTTGTCTTCGCCTTTGAGACGCCCAGCCTGCCCCAGTCGAGCGAAATCCGTGTCGTTGACGAGACTGTCGACCCCACCGAGCAGAATCTGCTCGACGCCTTGCTGCTCCATCATTTCCAATGCGCGTTCGAGCAGGCCAATGCTTGCGGCCGCGCCGCCGTCGGTTGCCCGTGATGCCGGGTGGAATTTATGTCCGGTCGCCGACATCACCGCCGTCAAGAAGGCCGGCGGGGCAATGTCGCCATAGGCCGGGTGATTGCGAAAGCTTTCGGGGGGGGTCAGCAAAATAGCGGTCCCCTCGGATGCGATCTTGCCGCTTTGCAATGCTTCGCCGATGGCTCTTGCGGCCATGTTGACCAGCCAGACGCCATTGCTTGGACGCAAGCGCCGGTGGGAGGGAATGCGTGCGACGATCTGAGTGGCGCCAAGCGGGTCGGCTAGCACTGTCTCCTCGAAGGCGGAGAGGCTCGCGCGAATTGCTGCAATGGTCTGCCGCGCGTTCAACCCTGCCGCGGTGACCGCACCGGCGCCTGAGACATAGAGCGGCCGCTTCATGGCTGCCAGACCGGCTGATCACGCAGCGTACCGTCGCCGCCGAGGGGTGAAAGATACTCTTTGCGCTTACGTCGTGCCAAAAGCAGCGCCGGCGTGACATGGCCGAAAACAATCTCACGCAAAGCCGGGGCGTTGCGGCGCGTCACGAAGGACAGGCGTGCCTTCAGCGTTACGCGCCAAAGGTCCGGCTCGATGATCACAGTGTCCGGCGCAAAGGCGTGCACCACGACCCTGTCGTCATAAATCAACCTCACCGGTGCCGTGATCCGCGGCAGTCGGAAGCTCCAGCGTCCCGTCGGTGTGAGGCCGACGAGTGACACGTCCTCACCACCGGCAAGCCGCGGCAACTGCTGATCCGCCGGCGCGCAAAGGTGGTGTCGCGGATCGAAATCCTTTGGCGGCAACGGCCACTGCGTGTCGACCCAGTTCTGATCATAGGTGCCCGCAAAGCCGAGCCGCGGCTGCCAGCCACGGCCCAGTGCCGCAAATCCTGCCGGCCTTGGCCGGTCGGCAGGGCTCAACACCGGTTCGCCCGGATAAGTGATGTTCGGCGCCTGTGTCCTGACGGCAGGATCCGCCGAAGCGGCATGATGGAACCCGACGCCGACCGGATTGCGTGGTTCGGCTCTCCCATCCTGCGTCGTGCCGCCATAGGCGCGCTCGTAGACGATCGGCATCGTTCTGAAAGGATGCGGCGCGCTGTAGCTGCCGGCATCGTAGATACGGTCGCCGGCGACATTCAGCACTTTGCGTACATTGCCTATGCTCAGGCCCACTTGCATCTCGCGCACCGGTTTGCCGTTCGGTGCATGGGCCGTTGCGTTGACGATCACTTCCGCGGCGGGCTTCACCGGGGCGATGTCTGCCTCGTATCGGTTGGAGGACAGGCTCGGGTCGCCGAACGGAACGTCACCGAACGTGACCGGCAAGTGCTCGGCGGCCGGTCGCAATGCGCCGTTTGACTCCGGCGACTCGAAGCTGGCCGAGAGCATGGCCACAAGCACTTCCTGGCCGTCCGCATTCAACTGCACATGGGTCGCGGCAGCAAAAGGTGTGCGGTTTTCGAGCCAGACGTCAAAGGCCATGGCTCAGCTCCAGTTGCCGTTCTCGTCGAGTCCGATCGGCCAGTACGGCATGCAAGTGAGCAGGCGCACATAGTCCTTGAGGCCTTCTTCCACCAGCCAGCCCAGCATGGCGACTTGTGGTGGAACGCGGTCGCCTGGCGGAAGCGTTCGGTTCAGTTCGTCGAACGACAGCCAGTATGTGCGAAAGAACCAGACAACCTCGGACGCGGAGGCGGGGCCGGCAAGTCGCTTGTCATAGGCCAGATCAATCGCTTCCGATTTTTTATAGCCGTCCAGGACAAAGGCTTCGACGCAATCTTGCCACCACGCATCGCCAATCTCGTATGTCGTCGCAAAGTCCGCGACGTATTGGGCATAGAGGCGCTTGTGCGCGTCGGTTGCATCGGCGAGCGGTCTTTCCCGGCCTTGATCGGGAATTTCTCCATAGAGATCGGTTGGCGCACCCAGCAATTGGCGCACGGCTTTCTCGACATTGTGCACGATCTTGAAGGCCATCTCAGCAGAACTCCTCGTCGGGAGATTGACCGATGGGTACGAAAACAAGGCCCCTGACCAGTTCATAGACATCGGGTGCGACGTTGGGCAGATCATCGACCAGCAGGTCGATCGGAAGCTGGAAATCTACCTCCTCGGTCTCTCCATCCGTCCCCCAGTCGCTTTCCTTTGTCTCGCCGCCGCTGGGGGGCTCGCGGCTTTCGTTATCGAGGTTCAGAGTATCGATCTCGAGGAAGTACTTGCGAAAGACATGGAGAACCCGAGGGTGAGCAGTCGGTCCGGCCGGCCACCGGGCTTCGAAATCATTCTGTGGAACCGAACCGACAAGCTCGGACGGATCACGAACAGCGTGGGCCTTCCACCAGGCCATGACCGCTGGCAGGATCGTACGCATTTCAGCGAGGTATCGCGCCTGAATCTCCTTGTAGCGTTTATCCATCTCCATTCCCTTCTAGGAGCGCCCGGCTCTGATGCTGGCGCCAATCTTGGAGACCTTTGTGCCTTGTGTGTTGGAGTGCGCGCGACAATGCGGCCTCACCATCTCAGGCTTGCTCATGAGTTCCTTGAACGCGTCGGGCGACGGTTTGAGATGGCAGCCGCCGAGTTCCCATGCACGGTTCAGAGGCGGCTGATGATCCGGTGTCATCTTCTTTCGATCACGGTTTTTGTAGCGTTTTTTCCCACCGGAATCGGCCTTGCCGTAGTCCTCCTCGCGCATCCATTTGCCGCCTGGTGTCTTGGCCCGCTTTCCCGCACGGATCTGTTTTGCGCACTCCCAGCACTGCTTGCCGTAAACCTCGTCCTTCTGGGGTTGTTTGATGCTCGGGCGGTGCTTGTCGCTGTCGTAGGGCGTCTTGCACTTGCTCTTGCGATAATCGCTGCCAAGCGCCGCTTTCAGGATCACAAGCGCGCCGGGTGCGGTGCAGTTCGGCGGTCTGCTGGCTTCATTCTGGAGTAGCGGATCGCCATGGCGGCAGACGCCCTTGCCTTCGACTTTCACCGTGAAAGACCAGAGCGTGAAGTTGCCCTTGCCCTTGGTCTTGTGCGTTATGACCCCACCGCCTTGCGTGCCTGGCTCATTGCCGGTGCTTGTCGCGATCTCCGAAACGTCCTCCAGGCACGTTGGATTGCCGTCGGCCTTGACGCTCTTGCTGCCTTTTGTCAGATCGCTGGCGAACAGCATGTTGACATAGGGCACGGGCAGGGGGCCTGCCGGCGGCGGCGGTGGTGTCAAACAAACGTCACCCGGCGCGATGCCCTTGCCGTCACTGCCCTTGTGGAACCATCCCATCTTCTCGGCGAATACGGTGCATCCCATCGGCTTAGAATTCCACCGTTTCGGCCGGTGCCGCACGCATCGCCGGCAAGGCGTTGGCAGCGAGATCCTGGATGTCGGCGAAACTGAACTCCTTGACCTGCCAATCATCACTCCAGAACGCAATTCGTTGCGTATCACCAGCCGAGCCAGGAGGAGGTAATTCCTGCAGTTGCTCGGCCAGTCTTGTTTGCGGCCAATAGTCGCCGACACAACTCTGGATCAGCGCCACGACCGCGTCGAACCACGGATCGAGGGGCTCCGGCGGTGGGCCCAACCGCACGATGGCGAATGGATAGCGCCGGCCGACGCGATCCTCGCTCATCCGCCACACGCCGGCGCAGGGCTGGTCGCCGAAAATGCCGGCCTGGATGATGAAGCGCCATGCGCGCGAGTCCAACTCACCTTCGTCGGGCCGCGCCAGCAATTCCATCGACATCCAGCGGTCCCAGCGGTCGATGAAAATCCGCGGCAGGTTGGCGGCGACGAAATCTCCGGTCGCCGGGATCTTGCCGAAGAATCCAGTGTTCATATCTGCGGCGGACATGAGAATTTCTTGAACATCTCCAGATTGTAGGGGTTCTCGACACTGGCCGCCTTGAGTTCGAAATCGGCATACATGCCTTTCGTGCCCAGGCGCAGGCTGTAGACATCGGACAGCGACGTGCCGGCGAAACGGCCGCTGCGCAGCATCCTCAACCAGGCCCAGCTGCCGGTTTCGTTGAGCATGATTTCGGGCGAGCCGTCGATGGGCTGGAAGGCGAGCGAAATGACCCCGGTGCCGTCCTTGCCGGGCCAGGTCATCGGCTGCGGCCGCGTCGCGTTGTTGTAGTAGACCAGCGTCTGGCCATCGAGATTGAGCGTGACGCGCGTGACGTTGGGAGACAGGTCCTTCGGTTCGAGCGTGAAGCTCATCACCGGTCCAGTGCCCCCGGGAAAGAGATCGTCGCGGATATGCCTGGCCTGCTCGAACGCCGCCAGCGCCGAAGGATCGAGGCCGAAATCGGCGCGCCATTTCCACGGCTGGCTGGTGGTGTCGACATAGTTGATCAGGTGGTCGTTGATGAAACCGTCGATCAGCCCTGCCGGTCCGAACAGGCGGGCGAAGTCACGCACATTGACGTCCACCGCGCTGTCGGCGCTGAATGGATAGCGGTCGTTCAGCGCGGCCTGGCAGAACGGCAGTATGTCCGCCCGCCAGATGGCGTTGAGTTCCGAAGTGACCGCCTTCTGTGTCAAATTGCTGGTGTCACCGGCAATGCCTCCGAGCCAGGCGTTGATAGGGTCGGGCAGGATCTGTGCTTGCCTGGCGACCGCGCCGGTCAACTCGGCAAGGCCGCCCTGCTTCTTGATGGCATCCTGCGGATTGGGATTGGCGGTGACCGTCTGCAGCACATTCGACAGCGCGGTCAGCGCGACGACGGCGGCATCGAGCGCCGGCGGCTGGCCGTCGACCTCGGCAATGGTGCTCTTCAGCGGTTTGAAATGCGCGGCCACCAGACTGCCGGTCAGGTCCACCTCTGTGGCTGACCCGGCGCGGGGCAGCAGTTTCGCACCGCTCGTCGCCAGCTTGCCGAGTTTTCCCAACTTGCCGAGCAGTTTCGAAGCGCCCTTGGCTGCCGCCTTGTCGTCGGCGGGCGCCTCGTCGGAACGCGTCAGTTCGGTCTCCTGGACGATCGCCGTCAACAGCCGCTTCAGGGCTGAATCTGCACTCGAGAGATCCTTCAGGTTTTCGCTGGCGACATTGAGATCGGTCAATGGCGCAAGCCGCATGTCGCGCAGGAAGCTGTCCCATTGCGCGATGTAGTCGTCATAGTAGAGCTTCAGAATATCCTCGGACAGCGCCGAGACCGAGGTCTCGGAATTCTCCGAGCAGCCGCCGGCGAAAACCGCGCGGTCGAGCGCCGCCTGGGCGGCGACATCGTCGATGCGGTCGAGAATGGCGTCGTGGAAGCCGGCATAGGTGAAGGCTCCGGCAATGCCGACGCGGAGTGTCTTGTCGGAACGCCGCGCAAACACCTTGCCGCCATTGGGGCCGGCGAAATTGGCCGGGATCCATTCCTTGAGCCCGGCCACCTCCGGATCGGCCAGCAACTGCTTGTAGGCTCGCGCCGGCAACGAGATCGTGCACACCGTTTTCAGCGCTTCGGCGACCAGCGCCTGGTCGGGCGCGACGTAGCTTTCGTCGACCGCCATGCGGCGGATGGCGGCAAGCTGATGCTCTTCAGCATCGGCGGTCGGAAACGGTGCCGCGGCCGCGAATTCCGGCAGGCTGTTGACCCACCAGTTCTGGGCGAAATCGGGGTCCATCTGCGACAGGCCGGTCATCATGCGATAGGTCTTGAGCGCGCCGAGCATGAAATCCGGATCGCGGATCTGCCGCCACATGGTCGCCTCGAGCAGCGCCACCATGCGCGGCTCGAGAACATTGCGCAGGGCGTGGTCGTAAGTGTCGGTCTGGGCCCGCACCAGTTCGGCCGAGGCCGATGGCCCCAGGAGGTCCTGGGGGGCGCCCGGCGGTGCTGTACGAGCGTTCGCGACCGTGTCCATCGCCTCGAGCGCGCTGTCGATGGCGGGCTGCTGCACCGATGCCGGGTTTGCGGCAACGGAGGTCAGCGGCGTTTGCAGCGCTTCGAACTGGCTTGCCTGGGCCGTGATCGCGTTGCGGTTGTCGAAATAGGACCAGGTGAACAACCCGCCGGCCAGCAAGGCCGCCGCAGCACACGCGGCCGCGGCGCCGCGCCAGATCCAGGCGCGGCGGCGCTGCGCCAGCGGGTCGAACGTGCCGAGGCCTGCTTCCCGGAAGATGACCTCGGTGAGCAGGTTCTTCAGGAAGAAGCTGCGTTTCTCGACCCTTGGCGCAGGCAAGGCCCGCCGTGGCGGCAGGCCGAAGGACGACGACAGCGCCGCGGTCAACCGGTCAATCGGCGCCCCTTCCTGCGTCGCCGATGTCAGATAGAGGCCGCGCAGCCAGGCGGCCTCCTCATAGCGGCTTTCGCCGAACATCGCCTCGACCAGAACCTGGATCGGTTCGGACAGGCTGGACAGCTGGGCAGGGAACCTGAAGATCTCGGCGCGGGCGGCGAGCTTGTCCTCGTCCTCCAGGCGCGGCACCAGCCGCCGCTCCAGTTCCGTCGCCAGCGTCGAAATTTCGCGTTCGATAGTCTTGGCGTCGACACGCGCATCCAGCGCGAAGGTCGTTCCCCAGACCTGCTCGCGCGAGGCGGTCGACAGGCCGCCGAAGAACGCCTCGAAACCCTTGATCAGGTCGGCCTTGGTCAGCATCAGATAGACCGGAAGGCGGATCTCGAGCCGGTCGTTGAGCTCGGCCAGCCGCCGGCGGATCTTGCGGCCATGCGCCTTGATCGCTTCGTCACCCTCCGAAAGCACGTCGATCGACAGCGCGACGATCACGCCGTTGAGCGCGCGGCGGCCGCGATGCTTCTTCAGAAGGTCGAGGAAGCCCAGCCATTCCGCCGCGTCGACATCGGGCTGGCTCTCCTGCTGGACATAGCGTCCGGCGGTGTCGATCAGAACCGCGTTCTCGGAAAAGAACCAGTCGCAGTTGCGCGTGCCGCCAACCCCTTGCAGATCGTCGGTGAGGTCGATCGGAAAATTCAGTCCGGACTGCCGCAAGGCCGTGGTCTTGCCGGTGGCCGGCGGCCCGACGATCACGTACCAAGGCATTTCGCGCAGGAACTTGCGTCCGCCGAGCTTGCGGCGTTTCAGTTCGGCCATCACCTCGGCGAATTTGGCGCCCACGGCGGCGACGTTCTCTTCGCCAGGGCTAAGCGGCTTTTCCGCCACGGGTGCGGCGATCTCGGCGACGAACAGGCGATTGGCGCGGATCGCCCGGCGCTGGGCGACGATCAGCCAGATCAGCCACAAAATGACCAGCAGCGCGATGATGACGATGCGCACATTTTCGGAGGCGAATGGTTCGTAGGGACCGACCCTGACGATCGGACCGAACACCCAGATGACCAGGGAAAGCAGTGTGATGCCGATCAGCGTCCACAGCCAGCGCGATGTCAGGACCGCCCAGAGGAAACGCAGGATGAACATCTCACAGCCTCTTTTCGACGAGCACCTCGACGCGCCGGTTCAAGGCTCGCCCCTCGCGCGTGCTGTCGCTGGCCACTGGATCGGTAGCCGCGCGGCCCTCGGAATGAACGCGGTCCTGCGGCACGCCGTTCTGGACCAGCATGTCGGCGATCGTCTGGGCGCGCGCCTCCGACAGCCTCTGGTTGGTCGACAGCGGATTGGTCTTTTGCAGGGGAACGCCGTCCGTATGCCCGATCACCGTGATGTTCCCGATCAACTCCTGATTGGCAAGGATCACCTTGGCGATCGAAGCGATCAGCGGCTCGAAGCCGTCGGTCAGTTGTGGCCGCGACGACTGGAACAGTTCCGGGTTGGAGGCCTGGATGACCAGCTTGGCCAGCGACACGCTCTCGGTGCCGCTGAGCGCGGATTTGAGGCCAGCCGGCGCCCCGGACTGGAATTCCGGCAACAGCGCAAAATCCACTTTCTCCGGCGGCGGGGCGTCGACCTTGGGCGAGGTGCGGCTGATGTCGCCGCGTTCAGGTGGCGGCAAGGCACGAACAAGGGCTGAAAGCTCGACCGCCTGGCTGCTCAACCCCATCGACAGCCCGACATGGATGGCGGTGGCGATGACCGCCGCACCGAGTGCCATGACCCAGATCGGTACGATGAAGCGCTGCGGCTCGTCGGAGGCGATCACGCCTTTCCAATTTGGCGACAGTGGCGCGCCCTCGGCGTCGGCATCGCGCAGGAAGCGGGCCGCCGCCACGCGAACGGCGTTGAGCGATCGGTCGCCCGAGCGCCCGGGCACGCGATATTTGCCGCGGAAGCCGAGCGCCATGCAATCATACTGCAGTTCCAGCAATTCGCGGTCGCGGTTGGGATGGCGTTCCAACTCGTCGAGGCGCGTGAAGAACTGCGTGCCGGCATCGACATCGCCGCGCAGCATCACCACAAGCGGCTGCCGCGGCCAGGCGCTGGCTCCGCCCCAGGGCGTGTTCAAGGCGAGATCGTCGAGCAACGCCGCCACCACCCATGCCGCCTGATCGGCCCGCTCCAGCGAGGACCCCGCCGCCATAGCCGTGTCGCGTGCCCGAACCAGTTCTTCGAGCAATCGGGTGCGCAGCGCTTCCGGGTTCTCCGGCGCCAGCGCGCTTTCAAGCTCGGGCGCGAATTCGAGCAGGGGTGCGAATGCGTTGACGAGCCCGTTCGGATGCGTGCGAGCGCGCTTTACCGCCGCGCCCGGCAAGAGCGGCGCCATCGGCCGCGGTGCCGGCGCGCCGGTCAATCGTATGCGGGTGCGTTCGCGATCCTCCGACAGTCCGAACGGATCATCGCGGCTCATCATCTCACCTGTTCACCGAGTAGCAGTCCACCTGCGGCTCGCTCGGCAACACGCCCGAAACGCCGATGACGAAGCCGGGGGCATCGAGCAGCGACGCCCAGTGTTCGCTTTTCTGGTCGAGTTCGAGGCACAGCCGATCGCCGTCGTAAGGGATCTCGCGCGGCTGGGAATGAAGCGGTTTCAGCGGGATGCCGGGCAGACGCGATTTCCACAGGCCCTCGAACTGGTCGGCCGAACCGACGGTCGCCTGGTTGACGAAGATCTTGCGCAGCGCGTCTTCCGACAGCTCCGAACCGACCCGGATGACGATGCGGCTGGCCACCAGCAGCTTCGGATTGTCGATGCGGATTTTCCAGACATTGGTCGAATGCCGCATGACCGGCAGCGCACGCGATTTCGGCTCGATGTAGCGCAGGCTGAGGATGAGCGAGCGCAGTGCGTCCGCCAGCGCCATATAGGCGGGGCCAGGGGCCATGTGATCGTAAGCGGGCAACTCGCCCAGCCGCCGCGCGCTCGATCCGTAGGTCGCCATCGAACCGGCGAGCCCGGCAAGTTCCAGGTAAAGCTCGGCCGGATGGAATACATCCTGCGCCAGCATGTGGGCCAGCCGCGGCCGCGCCGCATTGGCGAGATGGAGCATCAGCAGGTCTTCGACGCTGCGTCCCGGTCCGCCCATCACCATCTTGCCATGCGCCTCGGCGATCTGGTCGAGGCCGGTGACGACTTCCTGAAGCAATTGCCGATACCAGGCCACCGCGCCGGTCACCAGTGTCGGCGGCAGGAAGGCCTCGTCCAGCGAGACGCCGCCATCGGCTCGAATCCCCTTGAGGTCGGCGATCGGCAAGGCCGTGTAGCCGCCGACCGACCTGCCGGGCGCAAGCAGCAACGCCTGCGGACGGGCGATTTCGATTTCTTCGGGATCTGAACCGCCCTGGACGGCGTCACGCACGGAGACGATCCGCCCATGATAGCGTGCTCCCGAGGCGGCGGCGTGCGCCGGATCGAAGCCGACCCCACCGGGCGGCTCGAGCGGCAACGCGACCAGCACCGGTCCGGCGCCCGTGTCCGGGGTGACCGGCAAGGGTCGCGGCGCATCCATCATGTCGGGGATGGAGAAAGGCGTCCCGTCGGGGAAGATGCCCCGTGCCGACAGGATCGAGATCTGGCCGGCCTCCAGCAATGCCTGGTCCAGCGTCAGCTGTTGAAAGCCGAACGTGTGCAGTTGCCCGGCCTGCAACGCGCCGCGCACCGTCGCTTCGAAGAAGCGATCCTGCTGTTGGAAATGCTGGGTCCGCAGGAAAAGGCCTTCGGACCACAGCACCCTGTTTGCATCGCTCATGCCACTACTCTCTGCATCGAGCTCCCTTTGCTTTGGCCGCTAGGCGGAAATGCCACCGCTGCCAATCGTCACATTGATCGTGAATTTCGATCCCGCCGACACCGACTTGGTCGTCCGCCAGTTCTTGCCGGTAGGCTCGCGGATCAGGGCAACGAAGCCCAGTGCCGTCGCGTCCGGCTCGACGGTGATGGTTTTCGACGCGGACTTTCCCGGCCCGACGGCGATCTGGTCGGATCCGATGAGATCACCGCCCAGCGCGGAACCGGCATCGCCTTGCAGCGCGAAGTAATCGGCGGAATTGAATTTTCCGGTGCTGCGCAGCCGCATGACGAGAACCGTCACCGGCCGGTCACCGCCGCCCGGTCCCGGGTTCATGCCGGCGCCGCCGGTCACGTTGACGGTGATCACCGAGGGTTTCGGCGGACCGCTCTGGCATGCCGCAAGCAGCCCGGTCGCGCCCAGGGCAACGATGAATTCGCGTCGGTCGATCATGTTTCACTCCTCCTCATATGCGTCCCGAAAATCGGCGCCGATTTCGCCAAGAAAGCTCTTCTCGGCACTCTCGGCGATTTCACGATGGCGTTTCTGGTAGAGCTCCCACAGCTTGGCGCCGCGCCCGCCCGAAAGCAGGGTGCCGATCGCCGAATTCGATTTCAGCTCTTCCTCGATCGCGGCCGGGTCAAAACGGTCGACCATCCGGCGCAAAGCGGCCTGCACGCCGCGCCAGGCGCGCACGTGGTGTTGCGCGAGATCGCGAACCGCGTCGGCGATAGCCGCTTCGCCGGCGAGAAATCCGGGGCTGCGCTCGGCAAGAAGCGTGACGATGGCGTCGTCGACCGTCGGCAGAAACTTGAGCGGATTGACTTCGGAAGCCCCGACCATGGTCTGGGCGACGCGCGCGTTTCCCTTCTCCTCGGCCCGCTTGCGCAGAAGCTGCATCAGGCCTTCCATCATCAGCCGGTATTCGCGCCCGAACTTCTCCATTTCCGCGATGCTGTCGCGCCCGGGAAAATCGGCTTCCTCGACGCCCATACCGCGCAGGAATGCGGCGCGAAGCGCCATGTCTCCCGGCACCGCTGCTACCGGCGGGCGGGCTGGCGTGGCAGCGGCACCTGTGCGGACTGGAGGAGGGGCGTCGGCTGCCTGCACAGGCAGATCCCAGGGATTGGCGGGTCGTTGGGCGCCGCGCTCACGCTGTCCGGCCTGGCCGACACCGTTTGTCGAACCGGCTGTGGCGGCGGGTCCGAAACCAAAATCATCATTGAAATCGGACGGCTTTCCCGGAGCGAGCTGGGCGCCGTGGCCGAGGGACGGCAAGGGGTCGAGGCTGAATGGGTCCGTCAGGCTCGCCGCGCCGCCCGGTTCGCGGTAGGGGGCGGCGTCCTTCGACACAGGCGTCGAAACCGGATCGAGGCTGAACGGGTCATCGAAAGCAGGCGAGCTGCGCTGGCTGGAGGCGGCACGCTCGAACGCGCCCGCAACCGGCTGCTCGAACGGGTTTGGCAGATCGGCCGGACGCGGCCGTCGCGGTTCTTCCTCGACCTTGGCAGAAAAGAAGTCGTCACGGCCGATGCTTATCGGCGCCCGCGATGCCGGCGGCAGGCGTTCCGGAACCGGATGGCTGGCCGCTTGTGCCTGGGCGGTTGGCGTCTGCAGGTCGACATGGACGACGTAGTCGCCAAGTCTCAGCCGCATGCCGGAGCGAAGGCGCGTCGACTTGCCGGCACCGAGCGGGCTGTCGGAGTCGTCTATGAACAGCCCGCTGCTCGACGTGTCGGTGACGAAATATCCGTCTCGCCCGCCCGTGATCTTGCAATGGGCGCGGGAAACGAACATGTCGGGATCGTTGATCTGCCAGCCCGCGTCGGCGCTGCGGCCGATCACCAGTTCGCCCTCGTCCAGCCGGGTCTGCCGTACCGCCTGGGTGCGTGGCCCTTGCTCCAGCGTCAGCAGCAGGCTCATGCCGCGACCCCCGCCATTTCCGGCCGCCATCCGACAATTGTCCGCAGCCGCAGATCGTCAGCATCGCCCCTTTCGGCGGGCCGCGCAAGCCAGACGGTCCGGCCGAGCTGGACCGTTCCGAGGCGGGGCGGCGGCACCGCTTCACGCGCCAGCACGATGCGCAAATCGACGTCGAGCGACTCCCCGACCATGTCGCGGACGGCCTGCTTGAACAGTTTGAGGCGAGAGCCTCCCGGCAGGAATGCCTTGAACTCCTCGAGGCCGAGAGGGCCGACGCGCAGCTCGATCCTGCTTTGGCGGCTGAAGACGCGCGAGCCGATCGTCGCCCCTTTGCCCAGCCCCGCATAGGCTTTTGCCAGGCGGGTCTGCAGCCCGGCCGGTATGGTTATCCAGGTGGCGATGAACTCCTTGATTTGGACCGGCACTCTGAACGCTTCCGCCAGGAACAGCGTTAGCCGTTCCGGGCCGTCGACCTGACTGGCGAGCGACGCCGCCTGACGGAGCTTGACGGTGTCGAGATCGGGATTTTGGGTGCCGGGAAGTCCGATCCCCGCCATCGCTTCGAGCATGGCGCGGACGCGGCCGCCGACCGCGCGTTCGACCTGGACCGCCGGATGCGCATCCGCCCAGGCCCGGTAGTAGAGGGCGATCATGCGGTGCTGAAGGATGTTGACGAAGTCCACGAATGTCGTGTCGCTGGTCTGCTGTGCGTCGGCGCCGGCGAACCAGCGCTGCGACAGGCGGTCGAGCACCCAGCGCGTCAGATGCAGCGGCATTGGGCCTTCGGGTCCCAACAGGCCGAGATTTGCAACCGTGACCCGCGCCGGTGCCTTTTCGCTGGCCTCGCGGAATTGCACCAGGTCGCGCGCGGAAAAGGCCAGCCGCACATGCTGGCCGAGCCTTGCCGGCTCGCGGTCGGGGCGTCCGGAATGGCCGAACAGGCCGCCCCGTTGTTCGAGACGGCGCAGCAGTTCGAAAAAGTCGAACGCTTCGGACAGAGCTTCGGCCCGGTCCGGGCCGATCTTGTCCAGATCAGGTGTCCTGTCTAGATCAGGTAGCGATTGCCGGGCGTCATCGGCCATGGCACATCCTCCTGCTTCTGCAGCAGCCGCGTGCGGGTTCGCACGAAGCCATTTATTCCGGCATGACGGGCAAACAGTCGCGCCAGCAAGGCCGAAAGCAGCAAGGTGCTTTGCCCCGCCAGCACCGACTGATCGACATGCAGCGTCACTTCCGTGCCGCGCCCGAAGCACATCGGCCCGTCGATCTGCAGCCGTTCGATCACCGAGCGCGAGTCGATGCGCACGATCGAATGAACGTTGCGGGCAAGGCTTGGATCGCCGCGGTCGGCGTAGAGATCGAGCAGTGCATGCAGCGGGTCGACGCCGCGGCCCTCCTTGGCGAGGCTCAAGAAATTGAGTGCCAGCTGCGCCACCATTCGCCAGGCGAGATCGTCGGCCCGGGATTCGCCATCGGCCCCGGCGGGCAGCGCCGCGGGGATGGCCGGCTGCGGCGGGCGCAACGCCCCGAGCAGCCGGACGGATTCGACCGGGTCGCCGGCCTCGAGCGTCAAGGTCGGATTGTCGTCGAGGATCGGCAGATCGCGGTTGGTGCAAAGCGCCATGATGTCGAGACGCTTCAACGGCCGGTTCGCGGGACTTGCGAGCGGCCGCGATACCGCCAGGAAAACGTCGTCCCCGGTGTATGACGTGCGGGTCAGGCCGTCGCGCCGCTCATCCTCCGTTGCCCGCCTTGGGCGCCGTTCCGTCGAATAGACCCAGCCGCTGCCACGGTTCTGCCCGAGGCTGAACAGCTCCGGTATCTCGGCGTCGCTGCCTTCACTGTCGGCATCCTCGACGCGCAGGACACGATAGATCTCGAAGTCGCGTGCCCGCGTGCGGTCGGCGTGCAGCACCTGCCGCGTCTTGCGCTGATCGAGCTCGACGACGTTGCACTCACGCTCGAACAGATTGATGATCGGCGTCGCGAAAATTTCGAAATCCGCCGGCGTCAGGTCGGCGAGTTCGGGCACCGGGCGGCGGAACAGGAAGATGATCTCCAGTCCGCCCTCGCATTTGCGCACCACCGGCTGCAGCCCCAGGACCCGCACATAGTGAAAGCGCTCCGGCATGATGAAGTATTCGCGCAGCAGGCGGTACCCTTCGAATGTCGGGCGAGTGCGCGGCATCAGGGCCTCGTCGTCGCTGATGCCGACCATTTCGGGTGCCGGCAGCGGCGACAGCCGGTTGGTCTTGCCTTCCGGTCGAGCGCCAACGGCAACGCAGGTACCGAAGATCGCGTCGAACAGAAGCGGCGCCTTGGTGCGTCCGGCAAAATGGAGGTCAAGCCGGTCGAGCGCCAATTCGTCGAGCTTGCCTTTTCCGGTCCGCGTCAGCGCGAGACGCAGCGCCGCCTCTCCGCCGGTGCCGCCGACCGGTCCGATGCCGGCGGCGGCCAGCGCGCTGCGATCCTGAAAATAGCTGACCGAACTGATTGCTATCGGCCACAGGGTCATGTCCTGCGCGGTGGAGAAAGTGCAGCGCGTCGACAGGCCGGGCTGAAGGCTGGAGACCAGCCGCGTGTTGCGCTTGACGAGGTGGCCGGCGGGCATGGTCTGCACCTGCTGGCCGGGTTTCAGCACGGCCATTGCCGTCGCGGGCGCCGGCGTGACCAGATCCGGATAGAGGACTTCAAGCACGCTGCGCGAAAATCGCGAGCGCTCGGCGTCGACTTTCAGCCGGGTGCGAGCGGCGAGGAAGGCGACGCCGTCCAGCAGCCGTTCGACATAGGGGTCCGGGCAGGGCACCGTATCGAGGGAAAGGTTGCGCGCCACCGCCGGATGCATGTCGGCGAATTCCGCCGCAAGGCCGCGGATGTGGGTTAGTTCCTCTTCGTAATATTCGACGAAGACCCGATCCATCTCAGGCGTCCCTAATTTCGGTCCGCGCCAAGCCGTTGTCGAGATTGATCGTGGTGCGCAGGCGCATGCGTTCCGGTGTGGGCGTCATGATCAGCACGGCATCGATCTCGATCTTCAGCCCCACGGTCTTGTCGCCTAGGGTGACGGTAACTGTCGTCGCGCTTTCCTTGAGGCGGGGCTCGAAGGTGGCGAGCACCGAGCGGATTTCGCGCGCCAGCACGTCGCGGTCAAAGTCGCGGGACGACCGGCCCGAGAAGGACGGCACGCCGTAATTGACCACGCTTCGACGGACCTCCGGAAAATCGGCGAGCGACAGCGGATTGTCCGCGATCTGCTCATTCTCTAGGTCGGACAGCAGCGGCGTGGCCTCGAAGCGCTCCGTGTTGAACAGAGCCTCGATATCGCGCCGCACCGCTTCTCTGAGCACGCGCGCCGAAACCACCACGCTACGGCTTTCGATCTCGGCGCGGTGCTGGGTCTGGAAGGCCAGGCGATGCAGGCGCCGTTTCTGGTCCGGCGTCAGCTCCGCATCGGCGTCGATGGTCCGCGCACTGCCGGCGACGAGCGTGTCGAGACGGTCCGCGCCAAGCTCGTCCAGCAGGACATGGCGCAGCCCGTCTATCTCCGAGGTCAGGCCCGGCAGGTCATTGACGAGGCGATCCCACAGCGACGGTTGGACAGCCTCGCTTTTTGCCCGCAGGCTGCCCGCGATTTGCTGCTTGCCCGCGCCGGGCCGCCGGACCTCACTTGCCGACATAGACATCCATTTCGGCTTCATCATTGCCGTCATAGACGAACTTGATCTTCTTGTAGGCGAAGCTGACCTCTTCCTGGATCAGGTCTTCCTCGTCCTCGGCCTGCGACATGTCGTATTCCATGATCGAAGCGTCGGTGAGCGTGACGACCAGGTAATCCTTGGTCTCGCCATCGATGGTCCGCCGCGCCGAGAACACCACTTCATCCAGGGCCTTGTTCTCGAACAGTGCCTTTTTCAGATAGGGCGAGGATTTGTCGTAGTGCTTGATGAACTTGATCATGCCCATCGACACACGCCCACGGCGTGAGAGCGAATTCGGGTCATAGGGTGCGACCATCTTGTAGTCGACGCCATGGATTTCGATTTCGTCCGAGTGGCCGTCGCGGGTGCTTGGGCCCTTGATATCCGGAACCTTCAGAAAACCATCGATCTTCATTGGCATTGTCTCTCTCCACCGCTTTCAAACGAAACAAGGTCAGGTTGCTGCAAATCAGGTCTTCACGGACGGCAGCTCCGATACCAGCCGCAGCGAGGCGTTGATGCCTTCCAGCTGGTAATGCGGGCGCAGATAGAAGCGGGCGTTGTAATAGCCCGGCCGTCCTTCGACGCTGTCCACCTGGACTTCGGCCGCGGCAAGCGGGCGCTTGGCGCGCGCCTTGTCGTCGGCGAACGCCGGGTTGGCCAGCACGTAGCGGTTGATCCACTCGGTCAGCCATATCTGCATGTCGGAGCGCTCCTTGAACGAGCCGACCTTGTCGCGCGCAATGGCCTTGAGGTAGTGCGCGAACCGCGAGACCGGGAAGAGATAGGGCAGGTTGGCGCTCAGCCTTTCGTTCGACTGGGCATCGGGGTCGACCAGCCGGCCGGCGCGCGTTTCGTCGTCCTGCAGCGAATGGGCGCCGATGAAGGCCGCCAGATCGGTATTCTTGCGGTGCAGGATCGGCATCAGGCCGAGCTTGGCCAGTTCGGCCTCGCGCCGGTCGTCGATGGCGACCTCGGTCGGACATTTCATCGCGATCGAGCCGTCGTCGGTCGGGAAGCTGTGCACCGGCAGGTTGAGCACCGTGCCGCCGTTCTCGACGCCGCGGATCTGTGTGCCCCAGCCGAAAAGCTTGTGGCTGCGGTTGATGTTGACGCCCATCGGGAAGGCGGCGTTCATCCAGACATATTTGTTGTGATCGCCCTGCACCTCTTCCTCGAAGGTGAAGCCCTTCACCGGAACGGTGTCGGTGCCATAGGGCAGCCTGGCCAGGACGCGCGGCATGGTCAGGCCGATATAGCGGGCGTCCTCGCTCTCGCGCAGCGACTGCCACGAGGCATAGGCCGGGTTGGAGACGATCTGCTGCAGGTCTTGCGGGTTCGGCAATTCCTGCCAGCTGTCCATGCGGAACAGGCGCGGCGAGGCGGCGGCAATAAACGGCGTGTGCGCCGAGGCGCAGATGCCGGAGATGTTGCGCAGCAGGCCGACGTCGCGCGGGTGGTTGGAGAATTCGTAGGCGCCGATAACGCAGCCGATCGGCTCGCCGCCAAGCATCGAATACTCGTCCGTATAGACTTTCTTGAAGATCGGGCTCTGGTCCCACATCTGGCCTTCATAGTCTTCGAGCGTATCGGCCAGCTGCTCCTTGGAGATGTTCATCACCCGGATCTTCAGCTTCTGATCCGTCTCGGTGTTGTTGACGAGATACCAGAGGCCGCGCCATGTGCCTTCCATCTCGCGCACTTCCGGCGCGTGCAGGATCTCGTTGACCTGTGCCGTCAGCATCTTGTCGATGCCCGCGATCAGCGACTTGATCGACTTGATCGCATTGGACGAAATGGTCGTGGTCTCGGAACGCGATTGCGCCGCGAGCGCAAGATTGCGCACGAGTTGCTGCAGCTTCTCGCTGTCGTCCTTCTTGACCTTGAAATCCTTCTCGAGGAGTCCGCTGAATTCTCCAAGGTCGATGGCTTCGGCCTCGGCGACGGCGGCAGTCTTTTGCTGTTCGGCCATGGTTTACTCCCCTGCCTTGTCGTCGTCGGCGAGTGCCTGGTTGGCGATCTTGCCAAGCAACGGCTCGTTGTTCAGCAGCTGTGCGATGCGTTTTTCGGCGTCGACGCGCCCGTCCATGAAGCCGAGCAGTTCCTCGAGCTGGCGGCGCATCTTGAGGATCTCGGCCAGTTGCGGCACCTGCGCGGCGATCTTGTCCGGGGCGAAATCGCCCATCTTGGTGAAGGTGAGATCGAGCGCCAGTTCCTCGTCGCGCTCCTGGCCTTCGGCTTGCGGCAGCGTGTTCTTCACCCGGGCTTTGACGCGGGGCCCGAGCGCCTCCATGAATTTGGGGAAGCGATTGGCGTCGGTCTCGACGAAGGCTCGGTCCAGCACGGATTTCGACGCTTCCTTTGTCTGCGAAGCACCGGAAAGGTCGGCCATCACGGCCATGACGAACGGCAATTCGATCGTCGTCGGGCTGCCGTAAGTTTCCACATCGTAGGCGATCTGCACTCGCGGCGCGCGATTTCGTTCGATGACCTTCGCTTTGCTTTCGGCTGGCATGTGCTGTTACCTTTCATCCTTCTGAGCCGTCTTCTTGACGTCGGGAACGCCGGCAAGGAGCCGGAATTCCTTCAGCCCCGACGGGGCGAGATCTTCCATCAGTTCAACGAAATCCATGTGCACCATGCGGCGCACGCGCCGTGCCAGATGTGGGATCGGGCTCGACGGTTCGGTGCGGTCATAGAAGGCCACGACCAGATCGAGGCATTTCACCACGTCGTCACGCGAGGAGATCCGGTCGGGAAGCCCGGTGCTGGTCTCCGTGTAGCTTGCCGCACTTGCCATAGTATCGGCTCCATGACCGTTTCGAGCAGGCGTTGCCGGTTCTGCCGGGGTAGGCGGCTTGGCCATGCCATTCGCCACGGCGCCGGCTGCCGCGTTCCGTTCGAGGGTCGTCAGCAAACGCTGCAGAAACCGTTTTAATTCCGGAACAGGAGCGCCGCCGCCCTCGAGGCGAGCGTTGAGGGCAGTTTCGACCGCGTCGAGGGCCGCGATCGCCGCCCGGGCGTCGGCGACGAGCGCGACCATCGCGGCACCGGCCTGATCCGCCTGCGCCGCGCATCCCGCACGCACCCGGTTCAGCAATTGTCCGTGCGCGCTGACCAGTGCCGCCTTTTCCGCCGTGTTCAAGCCGGAGGCGGCTTCCTGGAGCATGACACGGTCGTCGAGCGCGCTTTGTTCCAGGTCACGTCCGCTGATCGGTCCGATCGAGCGCGGCGCAAAGAAAATCATCTGCCGCAGGTTCGCCAACAGGCCGTCCTGACCGTTCTGGAGATCGAGCAGCGCGTTGATGCGGCGCAAGGCGGCATCGCGCGGCGCAGCGTTGGGCCGCAGGGCCGGATGCATGGTTTCCCAATGCTGGTCGAAGGTCTGCGCAATGAGGGTCAGACCCTGCGCGAGCCCGGCCAATCCTTCTTCATTGGCCAGCGCGCGCGTGACGATGACGAGCAGCCGCAGGTCGCGGCCATGCGCGCGCAATTCCGCCGCCTTTGCCAGTACCGCGGACCAGTCGACCGGAATGGTGCTTTGCGAAGTGGGCTTGTTGTTGCCGTCGTGGACGACCTTGATCTCGGGTTCGGTCAGGCGCTCCAGCTCATGAAAAGCCGGGTCGTTGCGCAAATCCTCCCCTGACGGATTTCCACCGTCGAGCGGACTAAGCCAGAGTGCGACATTAAGCACACAAACCCCCAGCGACCGGCCTCAAACCGTAAGTGACGCGACGTTATCACACGGTTGCACTTTACCACAATTCAACGAGTGCTCAAAAATTAACAGAGGCTAAACGCAACCGCGCCCAGAGTGCCGAAACCCTTGGCTTGGTTACCTTAGCCGCACGCAAATCGCGTCGCGCAGAGGCGCCCACTGTCGTGGCCATTTGCAGCCAGTGGTGCGGGAGTTTCCACAACACCGGTCCATCAGGCGCTTTGTCAAGTGACGGCTTATGTGGCAGTTTATCGCCTGGCAGATCGCAGGAGCACGTTCGATGGAACAGCGCCGGTCATCGCAGACCTTCAAACGCAAGGAACTGGTCGGCAAGCTCAATCCTGTGGGTGTCCGCGCCTTCAAGGCTGCCGCCGACGCCGCCAAGCTGCGTGGCAATCCATACGTCGAACTCGTCCATTTCATCGAGCAACTGGTGCTTTCCGACCGCTCGGATGTGCAAATGATCATCGCCGATGCCGGCGTGGATGCGAGCCGGCTCACGGCCGACATGACCCGCGCCGTCGACAAACTGCCTTATGGCGCGACATCGATTGAGGAATTCTCCGACCATATTTTCCATGCTATCCAGGAGGCCTGGAACCTCGCGACGCTCGAGTTCGGCGTCGAGGAAGTCCGCAGCGCGCATATTCTGCTTGCCTGCCTGAAGACGCCGGTGCTGGAAGGCCTGTTGTCGAAGATCAGCGGCGAGTTTGACAAAATCGACGCCGACGCGGTCATTTCGCGGTTCGCCGATGTCACGGAAGGCTCGCTCGAAGCGGGCGCCGCTCCGACGACGCCCGCCGCCGAAACGCCGATAAAACGAGGGCCGGGCGGAGATTCGGCGCTGGCGAAATACGCCACCGACCTGACCCAGCGTGCCCGCGACGGCAAGATCGACCCGGTCGTCGGCCGCGATCCGGAGATTCGGCAGATCGTCGATATCCTGATGCGGCGCCGGCAGAACAACCCGATCCTGACCGGCGAGGCCGGGGTCGGCAAGACCGCGGTCGTCGAGGGCTTTGCCTTGCGTATCGCCCAAGGCGACGTGCCACCCACCCTGCAAGGCGTCAGCGTGCGCATGCTCGATGTCGGATTGATGCAGGCGGGCGCCAGCGTGAAGGGCGAATTCGAAAAACGGCTGAAGGCCGTCATCGACGAGGTTCAGTCGTCCGAAACGCCGGTTATCCTGTTCATCGACGAAGCCCACACGCTGATTGGCGCCGGCGGCGCGGCAGGAACCGGCGACGCTGCCAATCTCTTGAAACCGGCGCTGGCAAGGGGCGAACTTCGCACCATCGCGGCAACGACCTGGGCTGAATACAAGCAGCACATCGAGAAGGACCCGGCGCTGACCCGCCGTTTCCAGGTGGTCAAGATCGACGAGCCGTCGGAAGCCGTGGCCGTTCTCATGTTGCGCGGTGTCGCCGGCGTGCTGGAGAAGCATCACGAGGTGCAGATACTCGATGAGGCGATCGAGGCGGCGGTCGGCCTGTCGCATCGCTACATCCCGGCACGGCAACTGCCTGATAAGGCGGTGAGCCTTCTCGACACAGCTTGTGCCCGTGTCGCCATATCGCAGCACGCCACGCCGGCCGAGGTCGAGGACATCCTGCGCCGCCGCCAGGCGCTGGAGGTTGAGCGCGGCATCATCGGCCGCGAGGCCGCGATCGGCATCGAGGTGACCGACCGGCAGGCCCGCGTCGAGACCGGGCTTGCCGAAAGCGAGGTCAGCCTGGCCGCGGCGCAGCAGCGCTGGGATCGTGAAAAGGCGCTGGTCGCCGAGATACTCGAATTGCGCGCCCGGCTGCGCGGCGAGGGCGTGCCTCTCGATGCGGCGGCGACCGCCGAGGCCGATGCCGAAGCGGCAGCGGCGGACGCGGAAAAGACCAAGGTGCCGCAAACTGAGCCGTCGAAGACCGAACCGCTCAACACTGAGCCGCCCAAGGCTGAAACGGCGAAGGCGGAAACCACGAAGACCAAGGTGGCCAAAGCCAAGGCCGACGCACCGGCGGTGGCCGATCCTGCGCCGTCGGATCCCGCCGCCGACCTTGCCCGGTTGCGCGAGCTGATGGCCGAACTGGCCGAGGCGCAAGGCGAAACACCGCTGATCCTGCCGTCCGTCGACCGCAATGCCGTGGCGGCCGTGGTTCAGGACTGGACCGGCATCCCGACGGGACGGATGCTGTCCAGCCAGACCGAAAAGGCGCTCAAGCTCGCCACCACGCTTTCGGAGCGGGTCGTCGGCCAGGATCACGCCATGGAGATGATCGCCAAACGCGTGCAGACCAGCCGCGCCGGGCTTGGCGCGCCGGAAAAGCCGGTCGGCGTCTTCCTGCTCTGCGGCCCCTCGGGCGTCGGCAAGACCGAAACCGCGCTGGCGCTGGCCGAAACGCTCTATGGCGGCGAGCAGAACCTGATCTCGATCAACATGTCCGAATTCCAGGAGGCGCACACCGTCTCGACCCTCAAGGGCGCACCGCCCGGCTATGTCGGCTATGGCAAGGGAGGCATCCTGACCGAGGCGGTTCGCAGAAAACCCTATTCGGTCATCCTGCTCGACGAGGTCGAGAAGGCGCATCCGGACGTGCACGAAATCTTCTTCCAGGTTTTTGACAAGGGCATGATGGACGACAGCGAGGGCCGCCGGATCGATTTCAAGAACACGCTGATCCTGCTGACCTCGAATGTCGGCTCGGAGGTCATCATGGACCGCACGAAGAATGGCACGCTGCGGGCCGGGCTCGACGATCTCGATACCGCCTTGCGCAGCCCATTGCTGAAGGTCTTCCCTGCGGCCTTTCTCGGACGCGTTGTGACCATTCCCTATTACCCGCTCTCGGATTCCATGATCGAAGCCATCACCCGTCACCAGTTCGCCAAGATCGCGCGCCGGCTGCGTGCAACCAACGATGCGGAACTGGTGATCGGCGACGGTGTCATGGATCTGGTCAAGGCGCGCTGCACCGAAATCGAATCCGGCGGACGGATGATCGATGCCATCCTGACCAACACGCTCCTGCCGGAACTGAGCCGCGGCGTGCTCAACCGGTCGCTCGCGGGCGAAAAGATGACAAAGGTCACCGTCGGCGCCTCCAAGGAGGGGTTCACCTATTCCTTCGAGTAGGCTCTGATCGTGGCAGGCTTACCCGATGCGACCTCTTCGCTGCTCCCGCTTCCCGGGCTGCTATTCGCGGTCTGCCCGTGCCAGCGGAATACGAGGGGCGGCGGTCTTGCCCATGCGGGAGAACGACGTGCGCAGGCGATAGCGGTCGCCGGCGTAGCGGATCGTCGAGGACAGCAGCGGCCGGCCGGCCGTATCGACAATGAGCTGGCGCATGACCAGCGTGGATTTGCCGACGTCGATGTCGAGATGGCGGGCGAGCACGGGATCCGCGCCATGCGCCTCGATCGTGGTCTCGGCGCGCGCCAGGTCGACGCCGGCGTCGATCAGCAGGCCGAACAGCGACGCGTTGCTGAAATCGATATGGCTGAGGTCGGGAACGAGGCTTGCGGCAAAGAACGAGGTGTCGACCGCGACCGGCACCTGGTCGAGGCGGCGGATACGCTCGAGATGAAACAGCGCGGCACCCGGTGCGATCGCAAGCTCCTCGGCTTCGTCGAGCGAGGCCGGCGCCTGTTCGGCGCGCAGCACGTCGGAGGAGGGCGTCAGGCCGAGACGCCTGGCGGTCTCGCTGAACGATTCCAGCGTGTTGGGGAATTCCTTCGGCACCTTGGCCGAGACATACCAGCCGCGCCCGTGCGAGGGCGTCAGCACTCCTTCCTCGACAAGGCTTTGCAGGGCCCGTCGCAAGGTCACCCTCGAGATCGACATGCGGGTGAACAGGTCGCGCTCGGCCGGCAGCCGCGCGCCCGAGGCGAGCTTGCCGCTGGCGATCTCCTGCAGGATCGCATCGGCCGCTTGCCGCCACAGCGGCTCCGGTCCGTCCGACTGCAGTGGCGAGCCCTCCATCTCAGTCATCCATCCGCCTTCACCTTTTCCCATACGCCCGTTCGCATCGAACGGTAGCAGGCGTCAATTATGTGGTTGACGATGACGCCGTCCTCGAACGTTTCCAGCGGTGTCGTCCCCGCCGCGAAGTGTTCCACAAAATGGCGCATCTGTTGCGAAAAACCGTAGGCGCGGGTTTCCTCGGGCACCGGATAGACCCAGCCAGTCTCGGCATCGGCCTTTTCGACGAGATAACCCACCGGTTTCTCGATGAAGCCCCAGACCGGCCCGACCGACGTGTCGGTGACGATACGGCCGGCCGAGCCGACCAGTTCGTGACGCAGCTGCATGCCGCCTTTCTCGATCCATGAGGATTCGATCGTGGCCAACTGGCCGCCGGCGAATTTCAGCAGCGCGATCGCCGTGTCTTCTCCGGTCGTCTTGTCACCGTGCACGAGTGTTGCGCCCCACGCCATCACCTCGGTGATGAGATTGTCCTTGCCGAAGAAATGACGCGCGCTTTCGACGGTGTGGCAGCCCATGTCGAGCAGGGCGCCGCCGCCGGCGAGTTCGGCGTTCCAGAAATGCGGCGCGTGCGGCCCCGAATGCGCCTCACGCGCCCGCATGGTCAACAGATTGCCGATGCCGCCGGCCTGGATCATCTGGTGGGCCTTGGCGATGTTGGGGGAAAACACCGCGCATTCGGCATAGCCATGCCAGATGCCGGCGCGCTGGACGATGTCGAGGATCTCCTGCGCCTCTTTGCCGGTGCGCGCCAGCGGCTTAGTGCAGATGACGGCTTTGCCGTGCTTCGCGGCGATCCTGACGGCTTCGAGATGGATCTCGTTGGGCAGCGCAATCACCACCAGCTCGACCGCCGGATCGGCGCACAACGCGTCGATATCCCGGTGCGCGGTGACCTTGGGGCCCCATTTCCTGGCAAAGGCCGTGGCGCGCTCGAAACTGCGCGACGAGCAGGCGACGAGTTCGGCGTTGCGCACGTCGAGCAGCGAGTCCGCATAGGTCTCGGCGATGAAGCCGGAGCCCAGAATTCCAACGCCGATCATTCAAATCCTCCCAGATTTTTGCCCATCAGCCTGGTGCTGCCCAGCCAGGGCAGCGACAGCTCGACTGAAAAGACAACACAATACCACTTGTCACAAGATGTATCAGTAGGTATGGTCCGAGGCAACAGTGCAAAATCGTGAATCCACACGAGGCACCATCTTGAGGGAGAGCAGGAAAATGCGTTCCATAAATGTATCGGTCCCGCTGGCGGTAACGCTCGGCGTGATGTTTGCAGGCGGTGTCGGTGCCGCGTTTGCCGACCCGGTCACCATCACCTTGAACAGCTGGCGCACCGAGGACATCGCGGTGTGGCAGGACACCATCCTGCCGGCCTTCGAGGCCAAGCATCCCGACATCAAGGTCGAGTTCGCGCCGATCAACACCAATGAATACAATGCCGCCATCCAGTCGCAGATCGAAGGCGGCGCCGGCGGCGACCTGATCACCTGCCGCCCGTTCGACGTGAACCGCGAATGGATCAAGCGCGGCTATTTCGAATCTCTCGAAGGCCTGCCCGGCCTGGCCAATTTCGACAAGACCTCGCGGGCCGCATGGTCGGGTGCTGACGACAAGGCCTACTGCCTGCCGGTCGCCGCCGTGCTCGCCGGCTTCTACTACAACGCCGACATCTTCAAGGAGCTGGGCCTCAAGGTGCCGACCACCAGCGCCGAGTTCATCGATGTGCTGACCGCGATCAAGAAGGATGGCCGCTACACGCCGCTCGCCTATGGCGCGGCCGAATCCTGGCAGCTCGCCTATAATGGCCTGTACTCGATCGGCCCGGCCTACTGGAAAGGCGAGGAGGGCCGGCTTGGCCTGATCGACGGCAAGAAGAAGCTGACCGATCCGGAATTCGTCGACGCCATCGCCGCCTTCGCCGCCTGGAAGCCGTTCCTGCCTGCCGGGCAGGAGAGCCTGAACTATGCCGACATGACGCAGCTGTTCACGCTCGGCAAGGCCGCGATCCTCCCCGACGGTTCGTGGGACATCAACCAGGTGACCTCGACCAACCTCAATGTCGGCGTCTTCGGTCCGCCGGTGCCGAAGGCCGGCGACAAGCGCTATTTGCAGGAAATGCCCGACATGGGCATCGGCATCAACGCCAAGAGCATGCACAAGGACGCGGCAAAAACCTTTCTCGACTGGGTGGCCGGGCCTGAATTCCAGGAGCTCTATGTCAACGCCGCGCCCGGCTTCTTCGCCATGAGCTCGAAGCCGGTCACTTACAAGAACAAGCTGGCGCAGGATTTCGCCGACCTCAAGAAGGGCGCCGAGCTCACCCCGCGCCTGGCCCTGGATCGCCTGAGCGCCGGCACGCCGCCGCTCGACGACGAGACCTGGCGCCTGCTGCAGGTGATGTTCACCAAGGCGGATGTCACGCCGCAGCAGGTTGCGACCGAACTCCAGGCCGGCCTCGCCTCCTGGTACGGGCCGCAGAAGAAGTAATCCGGATCAGCTTTGCGCATGTCTTGCCAGATGGCGGGGCATGCGCAAGCCTCCGGCACGCCGACGCCATCTCAGCCGGCGTGAACATGAGGTTTTCCCTTGATATCTCCCGCCGCCGCCTATCGAAACCTGCTGCTCTTCGTGCTGCCGGCGTTGGCCGTCTATCTGGTCTTTGCCGTGCTGCCGCTGGCGACCTCGATCGTCATGAGCTTCTTCCGGACCAGCGGTGCTTCCGGTGACACCTTCGTCGGCTTTGCCAATTACGTGCGCCTGTTCACCCACCCGACGATCAGCGCGCGCTTCTGGAACGCGTTGCTCAACAACATGCAGTATTTTGCCATCCATCTGATCGTCGAAGTGCCGATGGGCCTGCTGCTGGCGGCGTTGCTCACCTCAGGAAAACTGGCACGCTCGGAAGGCATCTACCGCACGCTGCTGTTCATACCGGCGACGCTGTCGGTGGTCATTGTCGGCTTCGTCTGGCGCCTGATCATCAACCCGCTCTGGGGGCTGGTCGGCTTTCCGTTGCTGGGCACGGAATCGACCGCACTCACCTCCATCTCGCTGATGTCGGTCTGGCAGTATTTCGGCATCCCGATGGTCTTCCTCTACAGCGCCTTGCTGGCCGTGCCCAACGAACTTGTCGAGGCAGCCAACATCGACGGCGCCGGTGGCTGGACGACCTTCTGGAAGATCAAGTTCCCGCTGATCGCGCCGCAATTTGGGCTGATCGCCATCCTCACCTACATCTGGACCTTCAACGGCTTCGACCTGGTCTTCGCGCTCAACGGCTCCGCGCCCGGCCCGAACTACAGCACCGATATTCTCGGCACCTATTTCTACCGCACCTTCTTCGGCTCGAGCGGGCAGCTTGCCGATCTCGATCTGGGTGCCGCGGTCGCGACGGTCATCTTCCTCACCGTGTTGCTGGTCACCGCGGCCTATTTCTGGCTGATCCAGCGCCGCCTGAAATCCTATTCGGTCTAGGAACTGAGATGAGCGCTCCGGACCTCACAATACCCCCCGCCCGCCATCGCCAGGACCGCGAACCCTGGACGGTGGAGCGCATCATCGTGCATGCGCTGCTGATCGTTTTCGTGCTGCTTGCTATCGGCCCGGTGCTGATCGTCATCATCAATTCGCTGAAGACGACGCCGGCGATCTTCGGCGGACCGTTCGACCTGCCGACGGCCAAGACCTTCAGCCTGGAAGGCTACAAACGCGTCTTCACGCGCGGCAATTTCATCGTCAATTACCGCAACAGCCTGATCGTGACAGTGACGACGATCTTGCTGACGGTGGTGCTGTCGACGCTCGCCGCCTTTGCGCTGGTCGAATACCGGGTGCGGCTGGCGTCACTGCTCAGCGGCCTGTTCGTGCTCGGCATCATGCTGCCGATCCGGCTCGGCACCATCCCGCTGATCCAGATGATGCTGGCCTGGAGATTGATGGATACGCTGGTGGCGCTCATCCTCGTCTACACCGCCATGAGCATCCCGATCGCGGTGACGCTGATGGTCACCTATTTCCGCACCGTGCCGACCGATCTCAAGGAAGCCGCGCGCATGGATGGGGCGAGCGAACTGCGCACCTTCTGGATCGTGCTGCCGCTGGTCAGGCCGGGTCTCGCCGCGGTCGCGGCACTCACCATGCTGCCGGTCTGGAACGACCTCTGGTTCCCGCTGATCCTGGCGCCAAGCCGGCAGAACCAGACGGTGACGCTCGGCGTCCAGCAATTCGTCGGCCAGTTCATGAACGACTATCCCGCACTGCTCGCGGCACTCACGCTCGGCGCGGTGCCGCTGGTGCTGCTGTTCACCTTGTTCTCGCGGCAATTCATCAGCGGGCTGAGCAAGGGCTACAGCAAATAGCCGGACCTTCGAGAGATTTTAACAAGACCGACAATTTCGAACTGATGGAACACTGAGATGCAGATAGGTAACTACATCCGCCGGCAGCCAGCGACCCTCACCGGGTTGCCCGCCGCGATTGGTGCGGAGCTCGACGGTTTCGCCAGCCTGCGTCAGACGCCGGAGCGGATCGTGCTGCTCGGCACGGGATCGTCGATGAATGCGCTTCTGGCCGGCGCCGAGGCGCTGGAGGAAGGCACGGGCGCCTCGGTGATCGCCAAGGAGCCGGAGGCTTTCCTACGCCTCCCGCCAAAGGCATCGGGACAGCGCACGCTGGTCCTGGCCGCCTCGCAGTCCGGCATGAGCATCACCACGATCGAGGCGGTGCGTCTCTCGGTGCAACTCGGCTTTCCGACCCTCGTCATCACCGGCGAGGCCGGCAGCCTGATCACCGAGACCGGCGCCGAGATCATCGTCATGCCGATCGGTCCCGAGACCGTCGGGCCGAAGACCATGGGCTATACCGCCACCGTCATGTCGGTGCTGGCGGTCGCTGCCAAGCTTGCCGGCAAGACGGTCGATCTGTCGGGACTGCTCGCGCAACTGGAGCAGACGGCTGAAACCGGTTTGGTTGCAGCGAAAGACTTGGTCACCCGCTTCGGCGTCCCCGATTACATCCTGGTCGCAGGTCAGGCGACGCATCTCGGCACCGCGCTCGAGACGTCGCTCAAGATTGCCGAGATCAGCGGCGTGCCCACCGCTGGCTTCGACACCGAAGAGGCGCTGCATGGGCATGTCTACGGCACCACCAACAACAGCCTGGTGATCGCAATCGCGCAGACCGAAGCCGAGGCCAAGGTCGCCGCCAATCTCGGCGAGGCGCTGGCCGAACTCGGACCGCGCACCGTTGTCCTCAACCTCTCCGGTCATCCGACTCGCTTCGACCTCGATGTCAGCTGGCCGACGGCGCCCTCACAGCAATGGCTCGCCGGCTGCTGGGCGCCGATGCCGCTGCAATGGTACGGCTGCGAACTGGCGATCGCGCGCGGCATCGATCCCGACAAGATGATCTACCCCAACCTCGGAAAGCGGCTGAACGTGCGCATCCGCAAGGAGGCCTGATGGTAACCGCGGTTGGAATCGACATAGGCGGCAGCCTGGTCAAGCTCGGCGTCGTCGACGGTTCGGGCAAGGTGCTCGCACGGGATGCGGTGCCGGTGCATCGGGACATCGAATTCGCCGAATTCGTGCATCTGGTGACCGAGGCAACCGAAAAGTTGAGGCGGGCGTTTCCCGACATCACAGCCATCGGCATCGGCGTGCCGGGCACGCCAAATCCCGAGACCGGCATGCTCAACGGTCGCTGCCCGGCGATCCCGGCACTGCTCAAGGGGTCCCTATCAAAGCTGTTCTCGATCCGCTTCGGCGTGCCGGCCGTCGTCCGCAACGATGCCGTCAGTGCCACCCATGGCGAAATGCGCCACGGCGCCGGGCGTCCATTCTCGCGCTTTGCGCTGCTGACACTCGGCACCGGCATTGGCGGCTCGATGGTCATCGACCGCAAGGTCATCGATGGCCCTGACGGACTGCCGCCGCAGTTCGGCTGCATCTCGCTCGACCCGGCCCGCACCGACATCGCCGATCCTGTACCGGGCATGGTCGAGAACCTCGCCAGCGCCCGCGCGCTGGTCAACCGCTATCGCCAGCTGAAGCCGGACAGCGACGCCAAGGATGCCGAAACCGTCGTCGACCTCGCCAAGCAAGGCGATGCGATCGCGCTGCAGGTCGTCGACGAGGTGGCGCGCTGGCTCGGCCAAATGATCGGCATCATGTCGAACATGCTCAACATCGAGGCGGCGATCATCGGCGGCGGCCTGTCGCTGGCCGGTCCCTTCTTCATCGATCGCATTGCCAAAAATGTCAGGGATTTCGTCCTGCTGAAGCCCGGCCGTCCGCCGGTGATCGTGGCGGCCGAGCATGGCAATGATGCCGGCGTGATCGGCACCGCGGCTCTGGCGCTCGACATGTTTGCGCCCACGGCAAAGGAATAGCGCAATGGCCGATGTCGAACTGCGCAAAGTGTCCAAGAGTTTTCAGAACCTGAAGGTCGTGCACGACATCGATCTCGACATTGCCGAGGGCGAGTTCGTCGTCCTCGTCGGCCCTTCCGGCTGCGGCAAGTCGACGACGCTGCGCATGGTGGCCGGACTGGATCGGCCGAGCGGCGGCGAGATCCATATTGGCGGCAGGCTGGTCAACGACGTCCAGGCCAGGGACCGTGACATCGCCATGGTCTTCCAGAGCTACGCGCTCTATCCGCAAATGACGGTGGCGCAGAACATGGCTTTCGGCCTGCGCATCCGCAAGGTGCCGGATGCCGAGGTGACGCAGCGCATCGCCCGTGTCGCCGACATCCTCGATCTCAGCGAATTGCTGCAGCGCAAGCCGCACCAGCTCTCCGGCGGCCAGCGCCAGCGTGTCGCCATGGGCCGCGCCATGGTGCGCCAGCCGAAAGTCTTCCTGTTCGACGAGCCGCTTTCCAACCTCGACGCCAAGCTCAGGGTCAAGATGCGCGCCGAGATCAAGAAGCTGCACCAGATGGTCGCCACCACCACGGTCTACGTCACCCACGACCAGGTCGAGGCGATGACGCTGGCCGACCGAGTCGTGGTGATGAACAAGGGCCGCATCGAGCAGATCGGCCCGCCCAACGACCTCTATCACGAGCCGGCCAGCCGCTTCGTCGCCGGTTTCATCGGCAGCCCCGGCATGAATTTCTTCAAATGCCGGCTGGAGGCGCGTGGCGACAGGCTTGCAGTGGTACTCGGCGACGGCACCGCACTCGCCGTGCCGGCTGCCCGCACGGCGCGCTATGCCGGGCATGTCGGGCGCGAGCTCGAATTCGGCCTGCGTCCCGAGCACATCACCGAGCAGCGCGAGCGGCCCGATACCGTCGACATCAAGGTTCCGGTCGAGGTCGTCGAGCCGATGGGCATGGAGACGCTGCTGCATGCGCTGGTCGCCGGCGCGGAGGCGACGGCGCGCATCGACCCGGCGGCGACGCCGAGGCCAGGCGAGATGGCGACGCTGTCACTCGGCATGGGTCACATGCACCTGCTCGACCTCGAAAGTGGCAAGGTGCTCTGAGACGCGAGGTCCCAACACCGGTCGAAAACGGGCCTAACACACATCTGTGTGTCGAAACGCAAAAACAATATATTATCCGTTGACAAATATAATTTTGGAGCGAATTTTTAGGTGCGGCGCCAGATGACCGTAGTGGCCCGCGATATGCAGGGACATCTCTTAAACGCAGTCCAGGAATGTGCCGGCCATGATCGACATCCACAGCGTGTCAAAGTCCTTCGTGACCCGGGATGCCGATCCGGTGCATGCGCTGAAGGACGTCAGCCTCGAAATCTACGACAATGAGTTCTTCACGCTGCTCGGCCCGTCGGGCTGCGGCAAGACGACCCTGCTGCGCCTGATCGCCGGCTTCGAGGCGCCGAGTTCCGGTGCCATCCGCATCGCCGGCAAGGATGTCGCCGCGCTGCCGCCGCAGAAGCGGCCGGTCAACACCGTGTTCCAGAGCTACGCGCTGTTCCCGCATATGAGCGTCGCCGAGAATGTCGCGTTCGGGCTGGAAATGCAGAACGCGCCGAAAGCGCTGATCGACGAGCGCGTCCGCGAAGCGCTCGAAATGGTGCGGTTGGAAGGCTTCGCCGGGCGCCGTCCGGCGCAATTGTCGGGTGGCCAGCAGCAGCGCGTCGCGGTGGCGCGGGCGCTGGCGCCGAAGCCCAGCGTGCTGCTGCTCGACGAGCCGCTGTCGGCGCTCGACCTCAAACTGCGTAAGGGCATGCAGAGCGAGTTGAAGCGGCTGCAGCGCGAAACCGGCATCACCTTCGTGCTGGTCACCCACGACCAGGAGGAGGCACTGGCCATGTCCGACCGCATCGCGGTGATGCGCAGCGGCGACGTGCTGCAGGTCGGCACGCCGCGGGACATCTACGACAATCCGCAGGATCGTTTCGTCGCCGACTTCATCGGCGAGTCCAACCTTTTGCCTGGTGCCGCGCTTGGTCGGGATCCGGCAAAGACGATCGTCGTGCGCCCCGAACACATCGTCGTGTCGCCGGTAGCGGACGGCACGAAGGGGCACGCCACGGGCGCGGTCTCCGCCATCACCTTCCTTGGCTCCGACACGCTCTACGAGGTTGTGCTGGAAGAGGGGGCAAAACTGCACTCGCGCTCGCGCGGCGGTGCAGCACTCGCGACAGGAGACAAGGTCGTCGTCGACTGGGCATGGCACCTCGAACGCGAGCTGGCGAACTGAGATGGGTCCGAACCGCACCTGGCTCCTGATTGCGCCGGCCATGCTGGTCATCGGCATCTTCATGGTGCTGCCGCTGTTCCTCGCCGTCGCCTATTCCTTCATGACCGCCAACCCCTATGGCGGCGTCACCCAGCCCGCGACCTTCGACGCCTATCTGCAATTCCTCTACCAGCGCGACTTCGACGACAGTCTGGTGTTCTCGCCGAGCTACGCTCTGATCATCCTGCGCTCGATCTATCTGGCCATCGCCACCACCTTGATCTGTCTCGTGCTCGGCCTGCCCGTTGCCTGGTACATCGTCTGCCAGACGCCCGAGCGCCGGCGCATCCTGCTGTTTGCCGTCACGCTGCCATTCTGGATCAACACGCTGATCCGCACCTATTGCTGGATCCTGATCCTGCGCGACGAAGGCCTGGCGAACGGTGCATTGCGCAGCGCCGGCATCATCTCCGATCCGCTGCCGCTGCTCTACAATGACGGCTCGATCCTGCTCGGCCTCGTCTACACCTTCCTGCCTTTCATGGTGCTGCCGATCTATTCGACGCTGGAGCGCATCGATCCAAGGCTGATCGAGGCCGCGCACGATCTCTACGCCAGCCGCGCCGCCGTCTTCCGCCGCATCGTCTGGCCACTGGCCAGGCCCGGCGCGCTGGCCGGCGCCACGCTTGTCTTCGCGCCGGCGCTGGGTTCCTTCCTGGCGCCCGACCTGCTCGGCGGCGGCAAGAAACTGCTCATCGGCAGCCTGATCCAGATGCAGTTCACCTCGTCGCGCAACTGGCCGTTTGGGGCGGCGCTGTCGACCGTGGTGACGGTCGTCGTGCTCACAGCCTTCGTCATCCGCTCGCGCAAGGTACGGGAGGACCGGCGATGAACGGCGCCAAACCCTTCGACTGGCGGCACACGCCCGGCCTGTCGGCCTACACCGCGCTGATCCTCGTGTTCTTCTACGCGCCGCTGCTGATCCTGGTGATCTATGCCTTCAACTCGAGCCGGCTGGTCACCGTCTGGTCCGGCTTCAGTTTCAAATGGTTCGTCGCGGTGGCCAACAATGGCGCGATCCGCGATGCCGCCTTCAACAGCGTCGTCATAGCCATCGTCGCCACCCTCGCCTCGACCGCGATCGCCACGGCCGGCGCGCTGGCGCTGGAACGCGGCCGGCTGCGCTTCGGGCGCGGCGCTGCGACGGCGCTGATCGCCATGCCGCTGGTGGTGCCGGAGATCGTCGTGGCGATCACCACGCTGATCTTCTTCTCGGGGCTCGGCATGCATCACGGGCTGATCAATCTGATGATCGCCCACACCGTCTTCTGCATCCCGTTCGCGCTGCTGCCGATCCAGGCGCGGCTGCGCGACATGGGCGGCACGCTGGAGGAGGCGGGGCGCGACCTCTATGCCAATGAGTGGCGGCTGTTCCGACGCGTCACGCTGCCCTTGCTGCTGCCGGCGATCTCGGCCGGCGCCATCATGGCCTTCGTCGTCTCGCTCGACGATTTCCTGATCTCGATGATGGTGTCGGGCGCCGGCTCGACCACGCTGCCCGTCTACATCTACGGCATGATGCGGCTTGGCGTGACGCCGGAGGTGAACGCCATCTCCACCATCCTGCTTGCCGTTTCCATCGTCTTCGTCGCCGCGGCCCTGCTCGTCGGACGGCGCAACAGACTTGCCTAGAAAAATAAGACCAGACCAGAGGAGAACGACCGTGACCAAATGGAAAGAAGGATTTTCATCACTAGCCCTGGCCGCCGCCATGATGGGGGCGGTCACCACCGGTGCACTCGCCGATGCCGGCGAGCTGCACATCTACAACTGGACCGACTACACATCGGACGAAATGATCAAGAAGTTCGAGGCCGAGACCGGGATCAAGGTGACCATCGACACCTACGATTCCAACGAGACCGCGCTCGCCAAACTGAGTTCCGGTGCTGCCGGCTACGACGTGATGATCATCAGCAACGATTTCGTGCCGATCTTCGTCAAGCAGAAGCTGTTCCAGGAGGTCGACGCGGCGGCGATGCCCAACTTCAAGAACGTCGATCCGAAATGGCAGCACCGGCCCTGGGATCCGGATGCGAAATACACCGTGCCATGGGTATGGGGCACAACCTCCTATTCCGTCGATACGGCCGTCTACAAAGGCCCGACCGACAGTTTGAAGCCGCTCTTCGATCCGCCGGCGGAACTCAAGGGCAAGGTCGGCATGTTCGGCTCGCCGACCGAGGTGATCTCGCTGGCGCTCGTCTATCTCGGCAAGGACCAGTGCAACAGCAATCCGGCTGACCTCAAGGAACTCGATGCCTTGCTCGAAGCGCAGAAACCCTTCGTGAAAGTCTACAATTCCGACGGCATCGTCGAGCGCCAGGTCGCCGGCGAGACGGTCATGCACGAGCAGTGGTCGGGCAAGGCGCTGGCGACACGCCAGCAGAAGTCGACGGTCAAATACGTCTACCCCAAGGAAGGCGTTGTTGGCTGGATGGACAATGTCGCGGTACCGACGACGGCGCCCAATCTCGACAATGCCAAGAAATTCCTGAACTTCCTGATGGATCCCGAAAACATCGCGCTGCAGCAGAAATACACCGGCTACCAGAGCGGGATCGCCGGATCGAACAAACTGCTGGCGCCGGACGTTGGCGGCTCGCCCGAATTCAATCCGCCGGCCGATCTCAAGATCACCTTCGCGCCGTCATGCGACGAGGAGGCGATCCGCGCCTATGACCGGATCTGGACCAACCTGCGCCAGTAGGCCGCGACGAAAAAACGCCGCCCGTTCGCGGGCGGCGTTTGTTTCTGTCCGAGGAGATCGAATGAAACGCTATGCCCGCTCGATCGTCTTGCGCGCCGGCAGGTCGTCGGCTTCGGCCGCCAGCAGGATGTCGGTGGTGACAGCCAGATGCGCCGCCAGCAAGTCGCACGCCTTCTCCGCATCGCGGTCGAGCACAGCATTGGCGAGGTCCTGATGTTCCTTGCTGATGTTGCGGGCTTTTGGCGCCAGCGAGACCGAGCGGCGGCGGTAGCGTTCGCTCTGGTCGTAAAGCTGGTCGCGCAGGCGCAGCAGCCAGCGGCTGTCGCAGCCGGCGACCAGCGCCTTGTGGAAGGCCGCGTGCGCGGTCGCCCATTCATCGCTCGAATGCACGGGATCGTCGGGCGTATGCTCGGGCGTGCGCGACAGCCGGTGGAGTGCCGCGACCAGTTGCGATTCCCAGGCGACGTCGCCGACCTCGATGGCGCGGCGGATGCAGAGTGTTTCGATCTGGATGCGCGTCTTGGTGAGGTCGAGCAGGTCCTCGGCCGAGATCGGCGCTGCACGAAAGCCGCGCTGCGGTTCGGCCACGACAAGGCCTTCGGACGTCAGCCGCGACAAGGCCTCGCGGATGGCGCCGAGGCTGACGGACAGCCTATCGCACAGCTCCTGGACCTTGAGCCGGCTGCCGGGCGCGATCCGGCACGACAACAGGTCGGCGCGCAGATCCTCATACGCGCCCTGGGTGAGATTGATCGAGCCTTCCCTAGCCATTCGTTTGCCTGCGGGCGAATCCGTTCTTCGAGGGGCCTTGATACATTATCCCAGCAGAAAGTCAGAATGCAAAATAATATATTCTCTGTTGACAGATATATAATTTCTCAACAAAGTCCAGTCTTCACGAGCAAGGATGTGGCCAGTGCGATTTGCAGCCTATAAATCGTCGCGGGGACCTGGGCTGGCGATTGCCTTGCCGGCAGGCGAGTTCCGCGGCATCGACGCCAGCGATGCGATGTTTCCGGGATGGCTGGACGAACTGATCGCCGAAGGCACGCCGGCACTCCAGGCCGCCGGCGAGAAGCTGGCCTGCGGGCGCAAGATCGATGCGAAATCCGTCGAATGGCTGCCGCCGATCGCAAGGCCCGGCAAGATCATCTGCGTCGGCCTCAACTATGTCGACCATTCAATCGAGAGCGGTTTCGTGCCGCCGACCTATCCGACCTTGTTCGCCCGTTTCTCGACCAGCCTGATCGGCCATGGCGCGGCAATCCGCCGGCCGGAGGCCTCGATCCAGCTCGATTATGAGGGCGAGATGGTGGCGGTCATCGGCAAGGCCGGCCGCCACATTGCGCCCGCCCAGGCGCTCAGCCATGTCGCTGGCTATTCCATCTTCAACGACGGCTCGATCCGCGACTTCCAGACCAAGGCGCCGCAATGGACCGTCGGCAAGAATTTCGACGGCACCGGCTCCTTCGGCCCGATCTTCGTCACGGCGGACGAACTGCCGCCGGGCGGCAAGGGCCTGCGCATCCAGACGCGGCTCAACGGCGAGATCGTCCAGAACGCCTCGACCGCTGACATGATCTTCGATGTCGTCTCGCTGATCTCCATCATCAGCGAAGCGATCACGCTGGAGCCGGGCGACATCCTTGTCACCGGTACGCCGTCCGGCGTCGGCGTGGCGCGCAAGCCGCAGCTGTTCATGAAGCATGGCGATATCTGCGAGGTCGAGCTGGAAGGCGTCGGCATCCTGTCCAATGTCGTGGCCGATGACGTCATCGCAGCCCAGGCCGTCAACCAATAACCCTCGCCAACTCCGAAAGGACGAAGTCATGACAAGAGTGATGTTTCGAAATGCCATGATCTGGGACGGCACGGGCGCTGACGCCTATCCGGCCGATCTGCTGGTCGACAATGGCCGCATCGTCACCATCGCGCGCACGCCGGGACAATTGTCGGGCGAGGGCGCGACGACGGTCGAGTGCCGCGGCATGACGCTGATGCCGGGCCTCGTCGAAGGCCATGCTCACATTTCCTTCGGCGGCGCGATCAAGGATTCCGACCTCGGCCTGATCCCGCCGGAAGAACATCTGCTGCTCACCATGCGCAACGCCAAGACCTTGCTCGACCATGGTTTTACCAGCGCCTACAGCGCGGCGACCTCGAAGCTCCGCCTCGACATCGTCATCCGCAACGAGATCAATGCCGGCCGTTTGCCGGGCCCGCGCATGCGCGCCGGCAGCCCGGAGATCACGGTCACTGGCGGCCTCGGCGACGAGCGCCAGCAGCACATGTATCACGAGAGCTTCGGCATGATCGCCGACGGCGTCGAGGAGATCACCAAGGCGGTGCGGCTCTGCTGCCGCGAGGGCGCCGACAACATCAAGATCAACATCTCCGGCGATGATCTGAGCCCCGCCGCACACGGCGGCCTCACCGTGATGAGCGAGGCCGAGGTGATGACGGCGGTGTCGGTGGCGCGCGACTTCGGCAAGAAGATCAACTGCCATGCCCGCGCCGCCGGTTCGGTCAAGCGCGCGGTGAAGTGCGGCATCGATGTCATCTATCACTGCGAATCCGCCGATGAGGAGGCGCTCGATGCGCTGGAATCGGCCAAGGACCGCATCTTCGTCGGCCCGGCCATCGGCATCATCTACGGCACGCTCTATGAGGGCGAGCCCTTCGGCTTCACCCATGAGATGGCGGTGAAGTTCGGCATGCAGCGCATCCTCGACGATAGCCGCAAGGTCTACACCGAACTGCGCAAGCGCGGCGTGCGCGCGCTGATCGGCGGCGACTACGGTTTCGCGCAGACGCCGCAGGGCACCAACGCGCGGGATCTGAAGCATTTCGTCGACCTCTTGGGGTATTCGCCCAGCGAAGCGCTGCAGTGCGGCACCCGGCTCGGCGGCCAGGTGATGGGCCTCGGCGATGAACTCGGCATGGTCAAGGAAGGTTTTATTGCCGACCTGCTGCTGGTCAATGGCGACCCGCTGAAGGATCTCGACATGATGGTGCATGAGAAGAACCTCATCGTCATCATGAAGGATGGCGAGCTCTACAAGGACGTCTCGGCCTCGGTCGCCTCGCAGCGGCAAGCGGCTTAAGCATCATGCAGCCCACGGTTCCGATCGATGTCGATGAGGAAAGCGGCATCTGGCGGACCGACGGGCTGCCGATGGTCTATTTGCCCAGGCACTTCCTGGTGAACAATCATCTCGCGGTCGAGGCAGCCCTCGGCCGCGAGGCTTATCGAGACATCTTGCGCGCGGCGACGGCGAAATCCGCCATCGAATGGTGCGAGGCGCAGGTGCGAGGCAAAGGCCTCGATCCCGAGGCCACCTTCCGCCACTATTTCCAGCGCCTGTCGCAGCGCGGCTGGGGCCAGTTCTCGATCGACATGCTGGATACTGTCGGCCGTCGCGGCAGCATCAGCCTGCGCAATTCGATCTTCGCGCTGGAGGCCGGGCAGCAACCCGGCCAGCGCGTCTGCTACATGTTCGAAGGCTTCGCCACCGGCGCCTTCTCATTCCTGCTCGGCATCGCGGATCCGACGGCGGTCGCATGCGAGGAGACATATTGCGCCTGCGACGGCCAGCATGACCATTGCCGGTTCGATTTCGAAGCCAAGCTCTAGGCCAATCACCAGCGCTGGTGCACGTAGGGCTTGATGTCCTGGTCGTAGATCGCCTTCACCTTGGCCATCATCTCGTTCGATAGCGGCGCAAGTTCCGCCGCTTCGGCATTGGAAACCGCCTGCGCCGGGTTGCGGGCGCCGGGAATGACCACGCTCACCGCGTCGAACATCAGGATCCAGCGCAGCGCGAATTTCGCCATGGTGGTGTCGCCTGACACGAGCGGCCGGATCTTCTCGACCGCCCCCAGCCCGACCTCATAGGGCACGCCTGAAAAGGTCTCGCCGACATCGAAGGCCTCGCCGTTGCGGTTGAACAGGCGATGGTCGGTGGTCTCGAATTTGGTGTCGGCCTTGAACTTGCCCGACAGCAAGCCGCTCGCCAGCGGCACACGGGCAATGATGGCGACATCGTTCTTCTTCGCCTCAGCGAAAAACAGTTCGGCGGGGCGCTGGCGGAAGGCGTTGAAGATGATCTGCACGCTAACGACGCCGGCATATTGCATCGCCTTCAGCGCCTCTTCGACACGCTCGACGCTGACGCCGTAATTGCGGATCTTGCCTTGCTCGACGAGCCGGTCGAGGCGCTCGAACACCTCCGGGTGGTAATAGAGGTCGGTAGGCGGGCAATGCAGCTGCACCAGATCGAGCGTTTCGGTCTCCAGATATTTCAGGCTGCGGTCGATCCAGCCGGTCAGGTTCTCCAGGCTGTAGCCTTCGACTTTCTGCGCCGGCAGCCGCCGTCCGGCCTTGGTGGCGATGAACGGCCGCGCGCCGCCACGCTCCTTCATCACCCTGGCGATCAGCTTCTCCGAGCGGCCGTCGCCATAGACGTCGGCCGTGTCGAGGAAGGTGACGCCGGCGTCGAGTGCAGCATGCAAGGCGGCGACCGCGTCGTCGTCATTGACCTCGCCCCAGGCGGCGCCGATCGCCCAGGCGCCGAAGCCAATCTCGCTGACTGATTTGCCGGTGCGGCCGAATTTCCGTGATTGCATGGTGCTGTTCCTGACTGCGGCTACGCCGGCAATTCCGGCTATGCGATTCTGATTTTCGGGAAGCCTCATATCGCATGGCAATGCGATTGACATCCCCGTCCGTAAGATTTACCAGATTACAGGGTTGTATGACAACCCGGTAAGACTGCAATGATTTGGAGTCGGGAGGATCTCACATTGAAAACCGTGCTTAAACTGGCCGCGTCAGCGGCCTTGTGCCTTGGCGCGTTCGCTCATCCGGCGTGGGCCGAGGACAACATCGTCAAGATCGGCGTCGTCGCGGCGGAATCGGGCTCATTCGTGTCCGCCGGTCATACCTTGCCGGCCGGCGTCGGCCTTGCCGTCAAGCAGATCAACGATGCCGGCGGCTTCAAGGTCGGCGGCAAGACCTACAAGCTCGAAATGGTCAAGCGTGACGACCGCACCGATATCGCCACCGCCATCGCCGCGACCCAGGAGCTGGTGCGCGACGTGAAGGTGCAGGCGATCTTCGGCTCGGAAACGCATGACTTCACGCTGGCCATGGCCAAGATCACCCAGCCGGCCAAGATCATCCATTTCGCCGGCAATTCGACGCTGGCGAAAATCCTCAACCCGGATTCGGTCAAGCCGGGCGGCGAGGATCACTATCTCTTCCAGTCCGAACCGCAGGAGTTCCAGCGCTCCGGATCGACGGCGCGCGGCGTGCTGTCCCTGCTCGAACCGCTGCTCGGCTTCAAGCCGAAGAAGTCGGTGATGATCGTCGGCAACGATGCCACCGGCCAGTTCCTGTCGTCCTACTACTACAAGGCGCTGAAGGCCGAAGGGCAGGATGTGCCGGACATCATCTTCTATCCGCCTGATACCACCGACTTCTCGCCCTTCCTGACCCGGGCCAAGAGCCTCAACCCGGACATCATCCACTTCTGGTACAATGGCGATTCAACGCTGACGGCGCTGCCGCAGGCGCTCGAACTCGGGGCCGCCAAAAGCTACTTCCTGTTCGGCGTCGACCCCGGCATCTGGAAGGAAAAGCAGCTGTCGGCCGATGTGCCGGTGGCGATGAGCTGCGTGCCGGTGTGCTGGGGCGAGTCCTCCAACCCGAAGGCCAAGGCCTATTTCGATGCGTACTTCGCCGCCGGCGCGCCGCATGGCGTGACCTCGTCGGTGTCGCTGCTCTATCACGACTATGTCCACTTCCTCGTCGAAGCTTGGCAGAAGGCCGACAGCTTCGATCCGGACAAGACGGTCGAGGCGCTGCTCAGCCTCCACCATCAGGGCGTGGTCTCGGATGATCTGACCTTCAATCCGACGCATCAGGTCACCCATGCAACGGAAGTCTGCGCCGCGGCGCCCGGCGGGGCCATCTCCTGCGCCATGCAGCAGCCGCCGGCCGAAGCGCCGAAGAGCTGATCCACATCCCTCGGCTGGCGGCGCCATCCGCCGCCAGCTCCTTCTTCTTGCAAACAGGTTGGCTCGATCGCCGGCCACCGCATGGAAAACGGAAGTCAGCCGTGGATATTTTCATCCAACAAATCCTCAACGGCCTTTCCATCGCCAGCGTCATCACGCTCATCGCCATCGGCGTGACGCTGATCTTCGGCCTCACCGGCATCATCAACTTCGCCCATGGCGAATTCCTGATGATCGGGGGCATCGTCACCTGGCTCGCCGTCAGCGCCGGCCTCGGCTTTCCGCTTGCAGTGGTGCTTTCGATCCTGGCGGTCGGGCTGATGGGCTATGTGCTCGAACGCGGCCTGTTCCGCTTCACGCTGGAGCGGCCGACCAATGGCTTCATCGTTTCGCTCGGCCTCATCGTCGTTTTGCAGCATGTCGTCGTGCTGTTCTGGAACCCCAACCAGAAAAGCATTCCGCGCCCGCTGACCACGGTGTGGGAGGTCGGCGGCGTGCGCATCGCATCCGTGCGCGTCATGGTCATCCTGATCACCATTGCCGTGGTCGCGCTGAGCTTCCGCATGATCACCGCAAGCCGCTATGGCCGCGCGCTGCGCGCCAGCGTCGAGGACCGCGACACCGCCGCCCTGATGGGCATCCCGGTGCGCCGCTACATCACCGGCGTCTTCGTGCTCGGCAGTGCGCTGGCCGGGCTTGGCGGCGCCTTGCTGATCGCGCTGTTTCCGATCACGCCCTTCACCGGCGGCACCATGGTGATGAAGGGCTTCGCCGTCGCGCTGATCGGCGGCCTCGGCAACATCTACGGCGCCGTCGCCGCCGGTCTCATCCTCGGCATCGTCGAGGGCTTCAGCGCCGGCTACGGCTTCTCGCAATGGACCGACGCCTATTCCTTCGTGCTGATGATCCTGGTGCTGATCGTGCGCCCGCACGGCCTGTTCGGCGGCACCAGCGGACCCCGGATGGCGTCATGAATTCGGGTTCCACCCTCAAGCCGTTGCGGTCGCTGCTGCCGGTGCTGATCATCCTGGCACTTATCGCGCTGGTGCCGCTGTTTTCGCCCTCGAACCGCTTCCTGTCGCTGGCGATCTCGGCCGGCATCAACGTCATCGCGCTTTACGGCCTGTCGGTGCTGTTCGGCCAGACCGGCATCCTGTCGATGGGCCATGCAGCCCTGGTCGGCGTCGGCGCCTATGCCGCGGCGATCCTGGCGCGCGATTTTGGCGTCGGCTTTTGGGCAGCATTGCCGGCAGCCGCCCTTGCGAGTGCAGTCTTCGCCATGATCGTCGGCATTCCCTCGCTGCGCGTCGGCGGCCATCACTTCGTCATCATGACCTTTGCCTTCGGGCAATTGCTCGCCATCGTGCTCACGAATGGCGGCGACTATACCGGTGCGGCCACCGGGCTCGATATCGCCGGCCCGGTCACCTTGTTCGGCGCCGACATGAGCGACCTGACGCGCTACTATCTGATGGTGGTGGCCTTCGTCACGGCGGCAGCGGTGGCGAGCTGGGCGATCATCCACTCCTCCTATGGCCGCACGCTGCGCGCCATCCGCGAAAACGAGAAGCTCGCCGCTTCGCTCGGCATCAATGTCGGTCGGCACAAGATCGGCGCCTTCGTCGTCAGCGGCGCCTTTGCCGGCATCTCCGGCGTGCTTTCGGCCTATTTCCTCGGCCATATCTCGCCCTCGCAATTTTCGTCTTTCCCCAGCATCTACCTGGCGCTGATGGTGATGATCGGCGGCGCAAGGCTGATCGAGGGGCCGCTCGCCGGCGGCATCCTCGTCGCCTTCCTGCCGGAAGTGCTCAACCTCGATCCGGTGCAGTCCCGCATCGTCTATGGCGTCTGCCTGATCGCGGTGATCATGCTTTTGCCCGACGGCCTGATCGGCGGCATCGTCCGAGCGCTCCGAGCGGCATTTTCGGGCAAGCCGAAACTGGAGGCGGAAGAGCGCGACGCAGCGGAGGCGCGGCGATGAGCCCGATCCTGGCGATCAGCGGCCTCAGCAAACAATTCGGTGGCGTCACCGCACTGGCCGGCGTTGATCTCACCGTCGAAGAGGGCGAAATCCTCGGTGTCGTCGGCCCGAACGGCTCCGGCAAGACCACCTTGTTCAACGTCGTCACCGGCGTTCACAAGCCGAGCGGCGGCACGGTGCTGTTCCGTGGGCGCGACATCACCGGCCTGGCGCCGCACGCCATATCGCGGGCCGGCATCGGCTACACCTTCCAGCAGGCCATGGCCTTTGCCGGGCTTGGCGTGCTGGAAAATGTCCAGATCGCCGGCGAGCACGTGCGGGCAGGGGGCACCGCCAATCCCTGGCCGACGCCGCAGGCGCTTCTCGATTTCGTCGGCCTGAAGGCTCTCGCGGGTGAAAAGGCCGGCGTTCTGCCCTTCGGCAGCCTGCGCCTGCTTGGCCTGGCACTGGCGCTGGCGACGCGGCCGTCGCTGCTCCTGCTCGACGAACCCGCCGCCGGGCTCAACGACCGCGAAACCACGGCCCTGGTCGGGCTTGTCCGCCAGCTTCCCGGCCATGGCATCACGGTCTGCGTCATCGACCACGACATGAAGCTGATGCAGATGCTGTGCCGGCGCCTTGCCGTGCTCGATTTCGGCTCCAAGATCGCCGATGGGCCGACCGAAAAAGTGCTGGCCGACCCCAAGGTGCTGGACGTCTATTTGGGAGGCGACCTGTGAGCCTGCTCTCCGTCTCCGATGTCGCCACCGGCTATGGGCCGACCATCGTCAACCGCGGCGTTTCGCTGACATTGGCCGAAGGCGAGATCGTCACCATCCTCGGACCGAATGGCGCCGGCAAGTCGACATTGCTCAAGGCGATCGCCGGGCTGATCAAACCCCGCGCGGGCGGCATCGCCTTCGACGGCGCCGATGTCACCGGGTCAGCCGCCGATGTCATGGCCAGGCGCGGCGTCGTGCTGGTGCCGGAGGGGCGCAAGATTTTCGTCGACATGACGGTCGAGGAGAATTTGCGGCTTGGCGCCTATGCCCGCCGCGACGAGGCCGCCGTGGAAGTCGATTTCGAAACCATGCTCGCCTTCTTCCCGATCCTCGCCACCAAGCGCCGCGACAGAGGCGGCTCGCTGAGCGGTGGCCAGCAGCAGATGCTGGCGATCGCGCGCGGGCTGATGACGCGGCCGCGAGTACTGCTGCTCGACGAGCCGTCGCTCGGCCTATCGCCGCTGCTGGTCAAGGAGATCAAGGCGATCATTCTCGATATTGGCGCGCGCTTCGGCGCTTCCGTGCTGCTGGTCGAGCAGAATGCCGGCCTGGCGCTCGCCGTCGCCTCGCGCGGCTATCTCATGCAGAACGGCCGCATCGTCGTCTCCGGGCCGATCGCCGAATTGCGCGACATGTCGCTGATGCGCGAACTCTATCTCGGCGGAGTCGCCGGATGAGTGGCAATCCCTTATTCGTGAACAGCTTTGTCGCGCAGATCCTCGAAGCGGGCGTAGCTCTTGGCCAGATGGTTGCGCATGGCGCGCCGCGCCGCGTTCACGTCCCTGGCTTCGATCGCGGCGAGGATGGCGCGATGCTCGCGCTGCATCCGGTCCAGATATTTTTCCCGGTCGGCTTCAGTCATCCGGTCGAGCCGTGTCCACTGGCGCGGGATCATGGCGCTGCCGAACGTGTCGAACAGCCGGGTGAAATTCGGGTTCTGCGTCGCGGCGAGAATGGCGCGGTGGAAACCGAAATCTTCTTCCGAGCCGGAGCCTCCCGCACGCACCGCCGCCTCCAGCGCGTCGAGCCGCGCGCTCATCTGCCCGAGCGCCGCGTCGCTGCGCCGCTCGGCCGCAAGACCGGTCGCCTCGACCTCGATGCCCATGCGCAGTTCCAGAACACGCAGCACCTCGTCGATCGATTCGAGATCGTCGGGCAGAATCGAAAAGGTCCGTGGCAGCGGATCCTTGGCGACGAAAGCCCCGAGACCCTGCCGCGTGGTGATCAGACCGCGGGCGCGCAGGGCGGCCAGCGCCTCGCGCACCACGGTGCGGCTGACACCGGTGGCGGCGACGATCTCCTGCTCGGTCGGCAGACGCTGGCCCGGCGCGAGGTCGCCGGATTCGATCTGCGCGATCAGCGTGTTGACGAGCCCGGTCCGCAAATTGGGCGCCTGCGGTATGGCATCGAAAAGCATGGTCTCCGCCATAGCGCGGGCTCCGGTCCAGGTCTTCGGCAAAGGCCGATTCTTCAACGAAGGATTGCATCGACAGGTGCGCGCCGCAAGGTGACGAAAGTTGAGCCCGCCGGTGCGGGTCAAAGGAGGTTTCTCATGAAAGAACGCATTGGCTTCATCGGCCTGGGGGCGATGGGCGCCGGCATGGCCGACAATCTGCTGCGCAAGGGCTGGCCGCTGACCGTCTGCGTGCACCGCAGCCGCACCGCCGCCGACCGCTTGATCGCAGCCGGCGCCACCGAGGCGGCAAATCCGCGTGAACTCGCCGCCGCCTGCGACATCGTCATCCTCTGCGTCACCGGCTCGCGCGAGGTGGAAATGCTGCTCAAGGGGCCCGATGGCCTTGCCGTGGCCGGCACACCGCTGCTGATCATCGACTGCTCGACCTCCAATCCCTCGTCGACGACAGCCCTTGCCGCCGAACTCGCAGCACTTGGCGTGACGCTGATCGACGCGCCGCTGGCGCGCACGCCCAAGGAAGCCGCCGAAGGCAAGCTCGACGTCATGGTCGGCGGTCCGGCCGAAGCCGTCGCCCGCGCGCGGCCGGTGCTCGAAGCCTTCGCCGCCCGCGTCGTCCACACCGGCCCGACCGGCAGCGGCCACACCATGAAGCTGCTCAACAATTTCGTCTCGATGGGCTATTCCGCCATCTATTCGGAGGCGTTGACACTGGGCGCCAAGGCCGGGCTGACGCCGCAGGTCTTCAACAGCGTGATTTCAGGCAGCCGCATGGATTGCGGCTTCTACCAGGCCTTCTTCGATTTCGTGCTGAACCGCAACGAGAACGCCCAGCGTTTCGCCATCGCCAATGCGTTGAAGGACATGACCTATCTTGCCTCCTTCGCCCAGGCGGCCGGCATCGCCAACCCGATCGGCGCCGCGGTGCGCAACGGTTTCGCCACCGCGGTCACGACAGGCCATGGCGAGAAGTTCGTGCCGGCGCTGTCGGATATTGTCGCTGGCCTCAACGGCGTCTCGCTGGTCGAGCCGCCAACGACATGACGGGGCAGGGCCGATTATCGCTCCCAATCACCAGCGATCACCCCAGCACAGGCGGAGTGGGATCGTAGCCGATTGAGACGATCCCCGGATGCCGGTGGGCGATGGCGAGTATCTGGGTCTCCAGTTCGCAGTTGTAGGCCATGAGCGCCTTCACGGTCTCGAGCGGGCTGTCGTAGCGCGCGATCAGCTTCACGGCTTCCGAATGCAGTTCGGCTTTGGCTTCGTCGTCAAAATGCATTGTACCCATTGCGGTTGCTCCTAAAGCAATTCCAGGAAAAGTGTGAGCGGTTTTCCCGGGAAACCGCGTAGCGCTTTCCCTTGGGAATTGCGTCAAAACAAAGAGTTAGAGCGGTTCGCCGTTTCCATGAAACGGTGAAAAGCTCTAGCGTGTCGCGCGGCGAGGGGTGGTGAGTGCATCGAGCCGTTCCTGAAGATGCCCATTGAGCACGATCATTTCCTTGAGAGCCTTCATCACATCGCCCTTGTGGACGGCGATGAAATCCTCGGCGTGAGCCTGGAGGGCGGCCTCCTGGCGACTGTTGAGTGTCACGATGCGGTCCATGGCTAGTACTCCAAACGCTGCATGCCCACAGTGAACAAAAAGGGAACAAAAATGTCAAGGGCGAATTGACTCGGCGAGGAACTCATTCCTATTTTCTAATATGCCGGAGCAGCCCAGAAAACCCCGACGCCTTGTGCAGACCCTCAGCAAAGCGCATGAGGTCGGTCAGCTGATCCGCGTCCGCTGCGTCAACTGCAACATCACGCGCCACTATCTGCCTGGGGACCTTGCCAAGCTGGTGGGAGACATTCCGTTCTGGGACGTTGACCGGCACATGCGTTGCGAGCGGTGCAAACGTCGCGACCTTGATGTCGATATCCTGCTGCCAAGCGCATCGGAGGGCCTGAGGATACGCGTGAGGCGGCTTGTTGAAATCCGCATGGTGCGGAGGGTGATCTGGACCGATGAGGAATGAGAATCTGCTTAGAATGGCGCTATCGGTATGACCCTAAAGAACCCAGAAACGCTTCGGATCGAAACGTTCGTTGGACATCGGCTCAGTTCCAGCCTTGAAGCAGCTATCGACCATATCGTTGGCCAAAAGCGCCTCTTCGCCGACTAGCCCATTGCGATAAACAACGCCACACGTCCGCTCTGGGATCGCTACCGTATAGTCGTCGCCAAATAGGTCTTGAAAAAGCCCCGGCACAAGTAGGCGCGACGGCCCCATACTGTCCTCATTCAACAGGCTGAGCACGAATGGGCGGCCATCAGCTCCCTTTTTGCTGCCTGCGTAGGGATAGCGCCGGGAAAGCTCCGTCAGATTCTCCATAGCCATGCCGCGCCAGTTGGTGCCACTACCTTCCCAATTCCGTGACATGTCCCAGCTGACATATCGGAAATAGTTTTGGGGATCGGCAACCGCCCATGACACACCAAAAGGCAAATCACCGAGCTGCTCTATCGGTCCAGGCCAACCCGCACTTACCGCCGACAACGGCATAATCTGAGGAAAAACCTTAGCAAGATCGATGTCTTCCGGATTGCGCCTCAAAACCTTGCGCAACGTCTCAAGTTGCGACGCCTCTGATACACCTGACCTCTTCCTGAATTTCTCGAACAAGCCTTTAAACACTTAGCCCTCACGTTCCGCTTCAACCCTAGAAAAGCGATCCTTGCACCGGAGGTTCCTGCGGAAACTTGATCTGTGTGGCCGGCTTCTCGACAACCACAAGAGCATCGTCGGGCGCCGTGCGCTGGAGCCGCTTCGCTTCCGACCAAGGAGCGGTAAGCCACGTCTCGGTCTCCTCTTGCGTCCTCAGGATCACCGGCATGGCCTTCTCGTGGATCGGCTTGATGAGCGCGTTGGGCGCTGTCGTCATGAAGCCGTAGAGCTCGAAGTCGCCGGGGCCGTCCTTGACCTTGCGCACCCCCTGCCACGGCGTCCACAGGCCAGCGAAGAAGAACAGCGGGCGGTCCTCATTGAGCGCGAACCAATAGTTCCGCTGGATGCCTGTCTCAGGGTCCTTGTCGCCGGGGGTCGGGCTGGGCTCAGCAAAACTCGTCACCGGCACCACGCAGCGGTTCTCGACGCCGACATACTGTTGCCAATGGCCATACTGTGGATTGCGTATGTTGGTGGTGCCGTAGTCGGCCTTGCCCTTCATCCGCTCAACGGGTGTCGGCATGCCCCACAGCAGATTGGCCAGTTCCCGCTGCCCGTCCAGCGCATTGCGCACCACCGGGCCGGGCTGGTTGGGATAGATGTCAATGGACGGCTCAAGGTTGCCCAGGATGTCCCGCAACGTCCGGGTCCATTGGCGAACGGCTTCTTGCGACGTGGTGATGTTGTAGAGGTTGCACATGGTCACACTCTGCCGTGAGTGTGCACCGCCGACCAGCAGAAAAATTCGGACAAAATAGCAGCGAGGACGAACCTGCTACCGCGTAGCCTGCCCCCGCACAGCCTTCCGCAGTCGTGAGTGCCGCACCGGAGAAGCCACCTCCTGCGCCGGAGACACCGGCTCAGCCGCCTCCCCATCATGCAGCCCCACCCGCAGAGCCGCGCCCGCCAGATGGTCACGCATCGCCGCTTGCGCGCCCTCGGCGTCGCCGGCGCGGATGGCGGTCAGGATGCGCTCGTGCTCGCCGAGCGTAATGCGCGCCATGTCGTCCGATTTCTGCTGGTTGCCGGCGGCAAGAATGCTTTCGCGCACGCGTTCGGACACGAAGACCAGGAACTGGCCCATATAGGAATTGCGCGTCGCCTCGGCGACGGTGCGGTGGAATTCGAGGTCGCTGCGCAGCCAGGCGACGCTGCCGTAGGGGGCGGCGCGCATGCCGGCCAATGCGTCGCCCATGGCGGCGAGATCGGTTTCCGAGCGCCGCTTGGCGGCAAGGGCGGCGGCCTGCACTTCGAGGATGCCGCGCAGTTCGAACAGATTGCGGAAGGAATCGGCGCGCTGCAGCGCCTCGTAGTCGATGGTCAGCACCGTCGGGTTGGTGCTTTCCACCACGAAGGCGCCGCGCCCTTGCTGCGACCAGATGCGGCCTTCCGAGCGCAGCCTGGCGATCGCCTCGCGCACGACGTTGCGGCTGACCCCAAAAGTGGTCGCCAGCGCCTGCTCGGTCGGCAGCTGGTCGCCGGGCTTCAGCCGCCCTTGCGCGATCTCGCGCGAGATGGAACTGGCCACCAGAGTGGAGAGGTGTGGGCCGCGATTGACCTTGTCGAGTTTCAGCGTCATCGCTCACCTATAGTCGACGGCGGATGCGGACGCCAGAATGCGGCCATTGCTCAGGAGATGGCGCGGATCGAACGCCTCCTTGATGCCCGCGGCAAGGTCCAGCGTCACCGGATCGATGCGTTCGAGGAATGCCTTCTGCTTGACCCGGCCGATACCGTGCTCGGCGCTGATCGAGCCGCCATAGCGGTCGACGACGGCAAAGATCTCGGCTTCAGCCTCCTCGAACAGATGCTCGATCGCTTCAGCGCCCATGCCTTCCGGCGGCACGACGTTGAGATGGATGTTGCCGTCGCCGACATGGCCATAGGTGACGGCCAGGGCGTCCGGGCGCGCCTGCTCCAGCGCGGCCAGTGAGTCGGTGACGAAATCGGCGAGTTTCGAGATCGGCACCGAAACGTCGGTGCGCAGATAGCGGCCGCCGCGGCCCTGCCGCTCGACCATGATTTCGCGGTAGAGCCACAGCCGCTCGGCCTGCGCCCGCGTCGATGCGACGATGCCGTCCTCGACGAGATCGGCGACGCCGCCGAGAAACCCGAGCAGCATGGCCGACAGGTCGATCAGCCCGCCGGAGGACACCTCGATCAGCACATAGGCCGGGTAGGGCCTATCAAGCGGATCGGGAAAATCCTTGCCCTCGCGCATGGTGATCTCGATGCCGCCGCGCAGGATCAGTTCGAAGGCGGTGAGCAGGTCGCTGCAATCGCGCCGGGCGCGGGCATAGAGCGCCATCGCGTCCTCGACGGAGCGCAGGCCGACCAGGGCGGTCTCGATCTGCGTCGGCTTGGGGAACAGCTTCAGTGCCGCCGCGGTGACGATGCCGAGCGTGCCTTCCGAGCCGATGAAGACCTGCTTGAGGTCGTAGCCGCGATTGTCCTTGCGTAGCACCTTCAGCCCGTTCCAGATGCGGCCGTCGGCCAGCACCACTTCGAGCCCAAGCACCAGGTCGCGCGTCATGCCGTAGCGCAGCACGTTGAAGCCGCCGGCATTGGTGGCGACATTGCCGCCGATGCGGCAGCTGCCTTGTGCGCCGAAGGTGATCGGCAGCAGGCAGTCGCTCTCTTCGGCGGCACGCTTGGCGTCCTCGAGGATGCAGCCGGCCTCGACCACCATGGCGAAGTCGATCGGGCTGATCGAGCGGATCCGGTTCATGCGCTCCAGCGAGATGACGATCTCGCCGCCATCGGCAGCCACCGCCGCGCCGACGAGGCCGGTCAGCCCGCCTTGCGGCACGACGGGAATGCGCTCGGCATGGCAGAACCGCATCAACGCCGACATCTCCTCGACCGAAGCCGGACGCGCCACCGCCAGCGGCCGGCCGAAATGGTCGCCCGACCAGTCGCGGCTGTAGCGCGCCAGATCCGCGTCCGCCGTCAGCAGCCCGCCATTCGGCAGCACGCCGGCCAGGGCTGCGATCAGCGATGCGGAGGTGGGCGGCACGGCATTCATGAATTGGCCCTGGACCCCTGGGGAAAACGACTGGACAACCACCATTCTTGTCGTGTTATCATACAACCCTGATTTAGAACATCAAGCGAGGTCACGTTCCAACCAGCTGTTTGATGTGGATGGTCAGACCAGCAAATCCCTGAATTCGGAGGACTTTCCCAATGAGCGACGCCCCGGGCTTTCGCTATATGCACACCATGATCAGGGTGCTCGACCTCGACAAGTCGATCGCCTTCTACACCGAAGTGCTCGGCATGACCTTGCTGCGCCGCGACGACTATCCCGGCGGCAAGTTCACCAACGCCTTTGTCGGCTATGGTCCGGAGGACAAGGAGGCCGTCGTCGAGCTGACGCTGAACTGGGGCAGGGAAGAGCCCTACGAGATCGGTACCGGCTTCGGCCACCTGGCGCTCGGCGTCAACGACATCTACGCCGTCTGCGCCGAACTGGAAAAGCGTGGCGCCAAGATCCCGCGCAAGCCAGGTCCCATGCAGCACGGCACCACCCACATCGCCTTCGTCGAAGACCCGGACGGCTACAAGATCGAACTGATCGGCCTCGACACGATGTGATCCGCCCAAGCGGGGTCGCATCGGACTTCTGATGCGACCCCGTCCTGTCCGCGCTGGCTTGGGAGGCGGGATCACTTGATGACCGCGATCTTGCTGCGGTCGATGGTGATGGCGACGGCGGCGATGAGCACCGCGCCGAACACCATGTTTTCCAGGAAAATGTTGACGCCGACAAAGGTCATGCCGATGCGCACGATCGAGATGATCAGCGCGCCGACGGCGGTGCGCGCCACACCGCCCAGCCCGCCGGTGATCGCCGTGCCGCCGACGATGACGGCGGCGATGGCTGGCAGAAGCAACTGGTTGGCGAGCACCGGCGAGCCGCTCGACAATCGCGCCGCCAGCACGACGCCGGCGATTGCCGCCAGCATGCCCGAGGCGGCGAAGGCGATGATCTTGGTGCGGTCGACATTGATGCCCGCCGCCCAGGCGGCGGGCTCGCCGGCGCCGACCGCGATCGCCTGGCGGCCGAAGCGCGTGTAGCGCAGCGCCAGAAAGGCGGCGATGCCGATGACCGCCGAAATCAGCACCACCACCGGCAGGCCGGCTATGGTGGCATTGATCCAGGCGGTGTTTTCGCGGCCACCTTCCTCGATGGTGATGGCGCGGCCGTCGGACACCCAGAGCGCCAGGCCGGTGACCACGCCACCCGTGGCGAGAGTCGCCACGAAGGAGGGGACGCGCAGCTTGACATGGACGATGCCGCTCAGCGTGCCGAAGGCAAGGCCGGACAGGATCGCCAGGGGAAACGCGGCAAGGCCGAGCGAGGGCAGCAGCTGCGCCAGGATGACGCTGGCCAGCGAGGCGACCGCCTGGATCGACAGGTCGATGCCGCCGAGCAGGATGGCGAAGGTGACGCCGGTCGCCAGGATGAACAGCACGGCGGTGTTGGCAAACAGCAGCGATACGGTCTCGCCGGTCAGGAAGCCGGGCGCGGCGATCTCGATGATCAGCAACAGGGCGACAAGCAGGACCAGCGGAATGGCGCCTTGCGTCCACTTGCCTTCGAACACCTGCCTGAAGGGAAAAGGTTCGTTCATCGGCTCACACCATCGCTCGCAGCAGATCGACCTGTTTCGGCTTCTTGCCGGGGCTGGCGTCGAAGCGCGCGGTGATCTCGCCGTCGCGCATCACCAGCACCTGGTGCGACAGGCCGATCGTCTCTTCCAGCGTGTCGGAGATCAAAAGGATCGCCACGCCTTGCGCGGAGAGATCGCGCACAAGTTCGTAGACCTCCTCCTTGGCGCCGACATCGAGGCCGCGCGTCGGGTGGTCGAGCACCAGGATGCGCGAGCCCGCCGTCATCCAGCGCGCCAGCACCACCTTCTGCTGGTTGCCGCCGCTGAGCTTGCGGCAGGCGGCATCGGGGCCGGGCGCCTTGATACGCAGCCGCTTGATCCAGTCGGCGGCGAGCCGGCGCTCCTTGCCATAGTCGATGGCGCCATGGCGCATGACGCTCGACAGGTCGGCCAGTGAAATATTCTCCGCGATCGACAGGAACATAACCAGCCCTTCGAGCCGGCGCTCGCGTGGCACATAGCCGATGCCCCTGCGCACCGCCGGTTCCGGCGAGCCGAAATGCACGGGATCACCGGCGATCTTCATCTCGCCCGCATCGTGCTGCAGGAAGCCGCCGATGGTGCGCGTCACCTCCTCGCGGCCGGAGCCGACGACGCCGGCAATGCCGACGATCTCGCCGGCCCTGATTTTCAGATCGACGCCGTGATAGGCGCCGTTCGCACCAAGCCCCTTGGCCTCGACCATGACGGTCTCGCGCGGCTGCTGCTGGCGGGCTTCGCGGTAATATTCCGCCTGCAGGCCGCGCCCGACCATGATCTCGTGCAACTCGGGTGCTGTGACATCGGCCGCGCGGTGTTCGGCGACGACAGCGCCATCCTTCATCGTGTAGACGCGATCCGATATCGCCAGCACCTCATCCAGACGGTGCGAGACGAAGACGAAGCTGGCGCGGGATTTGAGTGAGCGCACGCGGGCGAACAGCACTTCGATGTCGGCGGCGTTGAGCACCGAGGTCGGCTCGTCGAGCAGGATGAGCAACTGCCGTTCGACCACTTCCTCCAAGGTCAGCGCCTTGGCCAGTTCGACCATCTGACGCGCCGCGAAGGTGAGTTCGGAGGTGCGCGCGGTGACGTCGATGTCTATGCCGATCTTGGCCAGCTGGCGGCGCGCCGCGGCGTTCATGGCGCGCCAGTTGACGATGCCGAAGCGGGTGAAGCGGTCTTCCTCGCCGAGATAGATGTTTTCGGCGACCGTCAGGTTGAGCACCAGCGACTGTTCCTGGAACACCATGCCGATGCCGTACCGGGCCGCGTCGCGCGGGCTGCGCATGCGCAGCTGCTCGCCGTCGAGCGTCAGGCTGCCGCCATCGGGCCGGTAGCTGCCGGCCAGCACGCGCATCAGCGTCGACTTGCCGGCACCGTTCTCGCCGATCAGCCCGACCACTTCGTTGGGCCGGACCTCGATCGAGACGTCGCGCAAGGCCTGGACGCCGGGAAAGTTCTTGATGATGTGGGACGCGTTCAGCATGGCGCTCACTTGACGATCCGCAGGCGGACGCGGTCGAGCGACAGTGCCACCGCGGCGATGATCATCAGGCCCTGCACCGTCTGCTGGATATAGGGCGAAATGCCGAGCAGGATCATGCCGTTGGCCAGCACGGTGACGATCAGCACGCCGATCAGCGTGTTGACGACGCCGCCTTCGCCACCGGTCAGCGCCGTGCCACCGACGACCACCGCAGTGACCGCTGCGAACAGCCTGCCGTCACCGATGACGGCGTGCGACTGGCCGAGCTGCGCGGCGGCAAGCACGCCTGATATGCCGAAGAAGAAGCCGGCCAGCGCAAAGGCGGTTATGCGCACCCGCACCACGTTGACGCCGGAGAGCTTGGCGACATCCTCGTCACCGCCGATCGCCAATATGTGGCGGCCGAGCTTGGTGTGGTACTGGATGACGGCGGCGAGCAGGAACGCTGCAAACGCGACCCAGACCGCCAGCGGCAGGCCGAAAAAACGATGCAGGGCGAGGTCGCGGATCGAGGCGTCGTTGAGCCGGATCGCCGAGCCGCCGAGCATATAGACCGACAGGCCAAGGCCGATGAACCACATGCCGAGCGTCGCCATGAAGGATGGGATGCGCAGCATGGTCTGGACGAGACCGCTGACGAAACCCATCGCGGTGCCGGCGACGATCGCGGCGAGCACCGCCCACCAGCCATAGTCATTGCCGTTCGCGTCGTTGGCGGCGAGCAGCACCACCACCATCGCCGAGACGGACAGTGTGCCTTCGACCGAAAGGTCGATGCTGCCCATCAGGATGATGAAGGTCAGCCCCATCGCCAGCGTCAGTGGCACGGCGGCGGAGTTGGCAAGCCGCACCAGGTTGCGCAATTCAATGAAATTGGGATTGGCGATGGCGATCAGCACGCAGAGCACGACCAGCACCGCCAGCGGCGCCATGCTGCGCCAGCGCCTGCCACCGAACAGGGTGGCGATGCGGCGAGGGATCAATGTCATAAACGTCGTCCGCTCGATGTCCGAAACGGACTTCAGGGGTTCTGTATGGATTGTCAAGAAACCGCTTCCCGTCAGGTGATGACAGCCATCGCGGACAGGCATCCGCGGTGGCCGTAAAAAGGGAGCGGGCCGCCAGGGAGCAGCGGCCCGCCCGGCGGTCAGGTCCGGATCGCTCCGGTCACCCGGCCCCAGAGGTCGTTCCAGTCGATCTCCGGTTTGGAATCGACATTGGTCTTGTAATATTCCTCGACATTGTCGTGCGAGATCAGCACCGCCTTGCCGTAGAATTCGCGGTGCTCCGGTGGCTCCTTGGTCGGGTCGAACTTGCCGATCTTGGCGTTGTAGCCGATGGCCAGTCCCATGCCGCCCTGCCAGAACGGATCGGAGGTGACGGTACAGGCGAACTCGCCGGTGCGCACGGCGTCGACCGCCGTCTTGATGCCGTCGACGCCGACGATCGGCACCTTGCCGGCAAGGTTTTCGGCGCGCAGCGCTTCCAAGGCGCCGGAGCCCATGTCGTCATTGGCGGCCCAGATGCCCTTGATGTCGTCGCCGAAGCGGGTGAGCAGATTGCCCATCAGGTCGAAGGCCTCGGTCGATTTCCAGTTGGCGACCTGGAAGTCTAGCAGCTTGATGTCGGGGTTGGCGGCAAGCGCGGCGTCGAGCCCCTTCTTGCGTTCGATCGCCGCCGTGGTCGAGATCAGGCCGCCAAGCGCGACGATGCCACCCTTGCCGCCAATGGTCTTGAACAGGATCTCGGCGATGGTCTTGCCGCTGGCGATGCCGTCGAACTCGATATGCGAGACATAGTTCGGGTTGAAGTCCTTCGGATGCAGATCCGCCGGCTTGTTCCACTGCGTCACGACATAGGCGCCGGCCTTGGCGCAGGCCTCGACGATCGGGCGTGCATCCGGCGTGTCGTTGGGATCGGAATTGAGCACCATGTTGCCGCCGGTCTTGGCCAGCATCGCCTTGATGTCGGCAATGCCCTTTTCGCTGTTGCCTTCCGAAACCAGCGTGACGTGTTCCAGCCCGGCCCATTTGGCGTAGGCCTCCGCACCTGTCTTCCACACCGCGTGGTAGGGGTTGGACAACGAGCGGATCGAGGTCACCAGCGTCGGTTTGTCGGCGGCGCGCAACACGTTCGGCATGGCGAGCGCCGCCACGCCGGCGGTGGCGCCCATCATCAGCGTCCGGCGGTTGATCGTGCCGGTAAGCGTAAAATCTGTCCTGTCCTTCATTTATCGAACCTCCCGATTGAATTCTGTTTCCGCCCGGTGGCTTGCGCTGACAGCGCGGCCGGGACCTCCGACGATGGATTGCCAAGCTCCTCCACTTGTACGACAACCCTTCAACACGATAACCATACCCTTTCTCTTGACGCGGCACAAGCGACTTGAGATCGTTGCGTAGAGGAGAGCAGGGCACTGATTTTCGCGCTGCCAAGGGAGTGAGAATGTCGGATTACATCATTGTCGGCGGCGGTTCGGCCGGCTGCATTCTGGCCGCCAGGCTGAGCGAGGATCCGGATGTGTCGGTCACCTTGCTCGAGGCCGGCCCGCCCGACACCGATCGCTACATCCATCTGCCGGTCGGCTTCTTCAAGATGACGGCAGGGCCGCTGATCTGGGGCTATGACACGGCCCCCGGCAGGGCGATCGACGGCCGCATCATGGTCTATCCGCAGGCGCGTGTGCTGGGCGGCGGCTCCTCGATCAACGCCCAGGTCTTCACCCGCGGTTGCCCGCAGGATTACGACGGCTGGGCGGCCGACGATGGCTGTACGGGATGGAGCTACGCCGAGGTGCTGCCCTACTTCATCCGCTCGGAAGGCAATGACACCTTCGCGGGCCGTGAGCACGGCGTCGATGGCCCGCTCGGCGTTTCCAGTGGCGCGCCACACCCGCTGACCCGGGTGTTCGTCAAGGCGGCGCAGCAGGCCGGTCTTCCCTTCCGGGCAGATTTCAACGCTGGCGAGCAGGAGGGTACCGGCTTCTACCAGACGACGACCCGTCGGGGAAAACGCTCGAGCACGGCGGTCGCCTATCTCAAGCCGGCGCTTGGCCGCAAGAATTTGACGGTACGCACCGACGCCACGGTCAGCCGTATCGTCGTCGAGAACGGCCGCGCCATCGGCGTCGAGGTCATCGCCAAGGGCCGCACCGAACTCTTGCGGGCCGAGGGCGAGGTGATCGTCACCGCCGGCGCCATCGGTTCGCCAAAGCTGTTGATGCTGTCGGGCATCGGCCCGGCCGGCCATCTCGGCGCGCATGGCATCAAGGTGGTCCATGACCTCGCCGGCGTCGGGCAGAACCTGCACGATCACATGGATGTCGATGTCGTCGCCGAGCTCAACGGCCCACATGGCATCGACCGCTACAAGAAGAAGCGCTGGCAGGCAGTCGCCGGCCTGGAATACGCGCTGTTCGGCAAGGGGCCGGTGGCGTCCAACATCGTCGAAGCCGGCGGCTTCTGGTGGGGCGACCGCGCGGAGAAAACACCTGACATCCAGTTCCATTTCCTGCCCGGCGCCGGCGTCGAGGAAGGCATCGGCTCGGTGCCCGGCGGCAATGGCTGCACACTGAACAGCTACCATGTCCGCCCCCGCTCGCGCGGCAGTGTTACGCTGCGATCGGCGGATCTGCGCGATGCGCCAATCATCGATCCCAACCCGTTTGCCGAACGTTATGATCTGGAGCGCGCCGTCGACGGCATCGAGATCAGCCGTGCGATCCTGTCGCAGCCGGCCTTCGCCAAATACATCAGCCGCGAGCATCTTCCGGGTTCGGCCATGCAGGGACGCTCAGCACTCGAAGCCTTCGCCCGCGAACATGGCCGCAGCGCATACCACCCGGTCGGCTCATGCCGCATGGGCGGCGATGCCGGGAGCGTGGTCGATCCCGAACTGCGCCTGCGCGGCCTGCAGGGCCTGCGCGTCTGCGACAGTTCGGTCATGCCAAGCATCGTGTCGTCGAACACCAACGCGGCGGTGATCATGATCGCCGAGAAGGCGGCGGATATGATTTCGGGGCGGGGCCTGCTGCCGGCGGTGACGGCCTAGTCGTCAGGAAACATCTCGCGCGGCGGAAAATCCGTACGGCTGTAGTCCACCACGATGAACTTGCCGCCCTGGTAGCGCTCGACCACCGGATTGTCCGTCACCTTGCCGCGCACGCGCTCGGCCTGGCTGTCGGAACTGTCGAGCGGCGTCCAGCCGATCTTCTTGCGAGCGTCGTGTCGCCAGAAGCCGCGGCTGTTGTTGGACTGGCCCCAGATCACCGAGCAATCGACACGCTCCGCCTCGGCGCAACGTTCGATCAGGCGGATAAAATCGTCATGCGATATCCAGGTCGACAGGATCCGTTCGTCGGGAACCTCAGGCAGCACCGAGCCGATGCGGATCAGCACGCTTTCCACCGCATGCTTGTCGAAGTAGAGCCGCGCCAGCATCTCGCCATAGGCCTTCGACAGGCCGTAATAGCCATCGGGACGCAGCAGGCAGTCCTGGTCGAGGATCTCCGTCCGCTCGTAGAGGCCGACCGCATGCACGGAAGATGGAAACACCACGCGCGCTTTCTCTTTGCGCGCCGCCTCATAGATGTGGAAGGCGCCGCGGAAATTGGGGCCGAGCACGGTCTCGAAGGATTGCTCGGTGGAGATGCCGCCGAAATGCAGGATCAGGCCGCAGCCCTCTGCCAGATCGTTTACCGCCTGCTGGTCCTCGAGATCGGCGATGGTGAAGCTTGCGTTTGGCGGCAGCGGGATCGGCAACGGCACGACATCGGTGAGCCGTAACGTCCAGCCGAGCGCCGCCAGCCTGGCTGACAGCAGGCGCCCGATCGTGCCGGAGGCTCCGGTCAACAGCACCGGTTTGTCGGTTCGCATCACATCCTGTCCTTTCGCCGATACCGCCGATATGTTCGCGCTGATATGGCAAGGCCAATGAAGACTGGTCGCCGCGAACAGGCCGCCAATGTCATCATATCACCGTATAAATAATGGGTTGCCAAGGACAGCGGTTCGTTTATTGCTTGGTGGCGATGAAACGTTCCTTTGGCCTTCCCCCGCAGATCAGCCGCACGGCGCAGGTTGCCGACTGGTTTGCGCGCGAAATACGCGCCGGCCATATGACCAGCGGCGAGAAACTGCCGACCGAGCAGGAACTGATCGCGCAATTCGGGGTCAGCCGCACGGTGATCCGCGAAGCCATGGCTTCCCTTCGGTCGGAGGGCCTTGTCGTCAGCCGCCAGGGCTCCGGCGTCTTCGTCGCCGACCATGAGGCGAACACCACGTTTCGTATCGTCTCCGACGAACTGCACTCGCTGGCGGAAGTCCAGAACGTGCTGCAGCTTCGGCTCGCGGTGGAACAGGAAGCCGCCGGCATCGCCGCCGAGAAGCGTGGGGATGACGACCTTGCCCGCATGCGCGACTGCCTCGACGCCATCGACGCTTCGATCGCGGCGGGCGAGAGCGCCATCGAGCCCGATTTCGCCTTCCACCGGGCGATCGCCTCGGCCACCGGCAATCCCTATTTCGAGCGCTTCATGCATTTTCTCGGACCTGTCCTCATTCCGCGTCAGCTGATGCGCCCGCGCGACGAAACGCCGGAGCAGCGGCGGCACTATCTGGAGCAGGTCCAGATGGAGCACCGCCGCATCTATCAGGCCATCGAGCGGCAGAATGTCGAAGCCGCCCGCTTCACCTTGCGCGAGCATCTGGAGGCTGGCCGGGAGCGTTATCGGCGCATGGTCGATGGTCACGCCAGATCGTAGCGCGTCGTCGGTCTTCGATCCGCAAATCATCCCGTCCTACGCCAGCTCCGCGACCGGCATCTTGCAGGACTGCATGAGAGCCGCGAGCTGCCGTTCTTCGTCCTGCGTCAGGTCGAGAAGCGGTGACCTGACCGGCCCGCAGTCAATGCCGGCAATGCGCGCGCCGGCCTTGACGATCGACACGGCATAGCCAGCGCGCCGGTTGCGGATGGCCAGATAGGGCAGGAAGAACGAGCGGATGAGGTCGTCGACTTCCGTCTTATGGCCAGCCCGCAACGCACTGAAGAAGCGCAGCGCGATCTCGGGTGCGAAATTGTAGATCGCCGACGAATAGGTCGTCATGCCGATCGCCGCCGCCGCACTGGCATGGACCTCGGCCGTCGGCATGCCGCCGATGAAGACCAGCCGGTCGCCCATGCGATAGCGCGTGGCAGTAAGCAACTCGACGTCGCCGACACCGTCCTTGAAGCCGATCAAATTCGGGCAATCCTGCGCCACACGCTCGAGCGTCTCGGGCGTCAGAATGGCATTGTCCCTGTTATAGGCGATCACGCCGATGCCGACCGCGCGGCAGATGGCGGTGAGGTGCCGGCGCAAGCCCTCCTGCTCGGACTTGACCAGATAGGGCGGCAGCACCAGCAGCCCGTCGGCGCCATTGGCCTCCGCCGCCTTGGCGAACTCCACCGCCATATGCGTGCCGTAGCCGACGCCGGCGAGCAGCGGCATGTGATCAGGGACTTCGTCCGACGCCGCCCGCACGACGCGCTTGTATTCCTCAAGCGTCAGCGAGAAGAATTCGCCGGTGCCGCCGGCGGCAAAAAGCCCGCTCGCCCCGGCTGTGCCTTGGCTTGCGACATGGGCGCGATAGCCGTCTTCATTGAAGCCGCCGTGCTCATCAAAAAAGGTCAGCGGAAAGGAGAGCAGCCCGCGGCCAAGGGATTGGGTCAGTTCGGTGGGTGAAAACGTCAAGACAAGTACTCCGTGTAGGGGCCGGCAAGTGATGGTCTGTCGGCAAGGATTTTGGGAGCGGTGACTTCTACTGGCGGCTAGCTCATACGAGGCCTGGCCGGACTTCGGCCGCGGCGGCGTCGATCGCCCTGGTGCCCAGGCCCGACTTGACGATGCGGATCAGTTCCTCCTCGCTGGTGTCGGCCGTCGACGCGTCGAGCGCGACCTCGCCCGAATGCAGGAAGTTGATGCGGTCGCAGACCTCGAAAATCTGGTTGTAGTTGTGGACGATCAGGATCACCGAGACCTGGCGCTGCTGGCGCAGATTCTGAATCAGGCCCAGAACATGCGCGCTCTCGCGCACGCCGAGCGCCGCCAGCGGTTCGTCAAGCACCAGGATCTTCGGCGACGAATAGATCGAGCGGGCGACAGCGATGCATTGGCGCTGCCCGCCCGACAGGAGGTCGACTGTGCTGTTGACGCTGGGGATCGTGATGCCCAGTGTATCGAGATAGAGCTGCGCCTGTTCGCGCATCTTCCTGTTGTCGAGCAGGCTCAGGCCGAGGAAGGGCTTGTGGTATTCGCGGCCCAGAAACATGTTGTGGAACACGCTGAGGTCGCCGACAAGCGCCAGGTCCTGATAGACGGTTTCGATGCCTTGCGCGCGGGCGTCGCGCGGCGAGGCGAAACGCACTTCCTTGCCTTGCGAGACGATCATGCCGGTGTCGGGCTGGTGGAAGCCCGACAGGATCTTGATCAACGTCGACTTGCCGGCGCCATTGTCGCCGACCAGCGCCAGCACTTCGCCCTGGCGCAATTTGATCGAGACGTCGACCAGCGCGGTGACGGCGCCGAAGCTCTTGGAGATGTTGGTCATCTCCAGAACGGTTGGAGCATCGGCGGCGAGCGGTGGAATAGCTTGCGTGTTCATACGCGCCTCCGTGTGCGCAGGCGGTCGATCTGGATTGAGAGGATCATCGCGGCGATGATGGCCGCGCCGAGATAGATGTCGGACACGGTGGCCTGGGCGCCGATCATCACCAGGCCGTTGTTGAGCGAGGCGACGACAAAGGCGCCAATCAGCGCGCCGATGACGGTGCCGGAGCCACCGAGCAGCGAGGTGCCGCCGATGACCGCCGCGGCGATCGCCTGCAAGGTGAGGAACGGGCTGCCGGCCTGCGGGTCGGCCGAGGTGAACTGCGCTGTGTTGATGATGCCGGCGAAGGCGGCGAAGCCGCCGGCGATCATGAAATTGTAGATCTTCATGCGGTCGGTGCGCACGCCGATCTCACGCGCGCCGATGATGTTGGAGCCCGTCGCGATGGTGTGTAGGCCGAATGTGGTGCGGGAAAGCACCAGCGCCAACACCAGCACCAGCACCACCGCCCACAGGAAGGGCGTGAAGGCGGTAATGCCGTGCCAGGAGAGCAGCGCATCCGACGGCTGGTAGAGGCTCTGGCCGAAGATGGCGTTGAAGGGTTGCTCGACCGGCGCCACGATCGGCTGGCTGTTGTAGATCGAGACGACGATGCCTTGCAGGAAGAACAGCATGCCGACGGTGGTGATCAGCGACGGCACCTTGAAGCGCACGGTGATGATGCCGTTGATGGCACCGACCAATATGCCGATCAGCACGCCGATCAGCGCACCGACGGCCAGCGGCACGCCGTAGGTGACCGACAGCAGCGCCATGACATAGGGGGCGATCGAGAAGATGGCGCTGAGCGACAGGTCGATCTCGCCGGTGATCATCAGCATGACTTCCGCCGCGGCGATAAGGCCGAGCCGGCCGGTGTCGCGCAGCACCACGCTCATGAATTGCGGCGACAGGAAGCCGCCATCGCTGCCGAGCTGGAAATAGATGACCAGCACGATGGCGACGACGGCGATGCTGGCCTCGCGATAGCGCGACAACAGGATCAGCAGCCTTTCCGTCATCGTGTGCGGAACCTTGACGCCGGTCTTCTTCGCAGGCTTGGTTTCTGTGGGCGGCACTCTTGTCTTCCTGATTGCGAACTTTGGGCGAAGAACCGGATCGGCGACGGGGCGAAAGCCGCCAGGCCGGCAGCCGTCACCACCCCCGCCACATCACGCAAAATGACGCGGCGAGGGCAGGCGTTTCATGGTGGTGACCGTGTCAGGTCGGCTCGACGTCGCTGCGGCCTTCGAAGCGCGACTTGCCGACATAAGCGTCGACATTGTCCTTGGTCACATAGGCCTGGCTGGTGTCGCTGTTGGCCGGACCGACGAGGCCGCCGGACAGTTTGTAGAGATACATCTGCTGCACCGGCAGGAAGCCCTGCAGATAGGCCTGCTGGTCCGTGGTGAAGTTGACGTCGCCGGCCTTGATGAAGTCCAGCGTCTGCGGGAACAGGTCGAAGCCGGCCACCGCGCCGCCTCCCTTCACCAGCCCGTATTTGTTGGACACGAAACCGCAGGCATAGGTGTCGGAACCGCCGGTGCCGAACAGGCCGTTGACGTTTTTGTGGCTGAGATAATAGCTCTCGACGCGCGAGATTTCCGTTGCCGGATCCGGCCCCGTGTTGACGACATCATAGGTGACGCCGCTGTTGGAGTCCTTGATCGCCTGGATGTAGCCGTCGAGGCGCGGCTGCGTGTTGAGCGAGCCGGGCACGCCGATCGACAGCATGACATGGCCACCCTTGGGGATCAGCTTCAGCCACTTCAGCGCCGAATTGTAGCCGGACTGATAGAGCGGCTGGCCGACATAGGACAGCCGCTTGTTGGGGCTGCCGACCGGCACGTCGGCGTTGAAGGCGACAACCGGAATTCCGGCTTGCGCGGCCATGTCGGTGGCGGCGTCGAAGGCCGTCGGATCGACCAGGCACACCGCGATGCCATCCGACTTCTGCGCGATCGCTGTCTGCATGGCGCTGACCATTTCGGAGACGACGTTCTTCTGCGACCCCGTCCACTGATAGCTGCAACCGAAAGCGGCGCAGGCATCCTGGATGCCGTAGACAGTCGGGGTGAAGAACTGGTCGAGCGTCACATGGCAGACGAAGTGGAACTTGTAGGGCTTCTTCGGCAGCCCGGGCGATGAATCGGCTGCCCGAGCCGCGCTGACGCCGCCGGCCAGGCCGGCACCCGCCAGTCCGCTGGCGAGGCCAGCAGCACCCAGGCCGAGCTTCCCAGCCAGCGCGAAAGCGCTGCGCCTGGAGATGGCGGCATTCACCATCTCGATGTGATTTTTCGTTTCGTCGTCCATCCGTTCCTCCCTCTTCGTTTTGTAGGCGTCGCTACATTTGTCGTCTGGTTACATTGTTATATGACAACTTTTGTGTCAATGGTCTTTCGCCGCCGAATTCAGGACGGACGCTCTCGGTCCGAATGGCGCGAAGACGGCCCTTTGGCCGGCACGAATGGACGATCAGGGATTACAGGAAGAGAAAATGGCTGAAATCGAATTCAGGGCTGTCGCGAAGAATGGCCTGAAGGTGACGACGATCGGACTCGGCGGTACCGGCCTGGGCAACATGTATCGCGCAGTCGACACCGACGCGGCGGTGAAGACCGTGCAGGCGGCCTATGACAATGGCATCCGCTATTTCGACACCGCGCCGGTCTATGGCTTTGGCGTCAGCGAGACGCGGCTTGGCCTGGCGATCAAGTCGCTGCCACGCGCCGACATCGTCATCTCGTCGAAGATCGGCTACGACCTCGTGCCCATTCCGCCGGAAGAGCTGAAGCCGGCGCTGTGGGACCAGCCCGGCTCCTTCCGCGCCGAGTTCGACTATTCACGCGATGCGGTGATGCGTTCGCTCGAAGGCACGTTGAAGCGCCTCGACACCGACTATGTCGACATGGTCTCGATCCATGATCCCGATGAGGCCATCCATTTCGCTCCTGGCGAGGACCCCTATGCCCGGAGCCGCTTCAGGGAAGCGATGGACGGCGCCTATCCGGCGCTCGATGAGTTGCGTTCGCAAGGCGTCATCAATGCGGTCGGCGTCGGCATCAACCAGTGGCAGATGCTGTCCGATTTCGTCGTCGCCGGCGCGTTCGACTATTTCCTGCTTGCCGGCCGCTATACGCTGCTCGAACAGGAGCCGCTGGCGACCTTGCTGCCGCTCTGCGAACAGCACGGCACCCGGATCATCATCGGCGGCCCCTACAATTCCGGCATACTGGCGACGGGTGCGGTCAAGGGCGCCACCTTCAACACCAGGCCGGCGCCCGAGCCGGTGCTCGAACGCGTTCGCCGCATCGAGGCGATCTGTGCCAGCCACAAGGTTTCGCTGCCGGCCGCCGCCCTCCAGTTCCCGCTCGGCCATCCCCTGGTGTCGAGCGTCATCCCGGGCGCCCGCTCAGTCGAGGAACTGAAGCAGAATCTGGCCTATCTGCGAGAGGATATTCCGCCGGCGCTGTGGGCTGATCTCAAGCAGGCCGGTCTCATCGAAACCGACGCGCCCGTTCCCACCGTGTGACGGCGCATCGCCCTGCCGTCACGTGGGCTTGTCGTCCGGATGGCCAAGCTCGCAGAACCAGCCGCCGAGATATTTTACCGACGGCCGTTTCGGATCGGGAATGGGGGTCTTGGCCTCCACGGCGGCGCGGAACGGTTCGGCGCTGTCCTGCGGAATGAATCCCAGATGGTTGGCGCCGCTGTTGTCGACCATCTTTAGCTTATTGTCGGAAATACCGAAGGAGATCGTGTGGCCGACGCGCGGCGCGGTGAGCGATGCCTCGACCAGGCGCACGCAATCGGCGAAGGAGAGGTATGACCACAGCATGCGCCGGTCCGCCGGTTCGAGGAAGGACGAGAAGATGCGCAGGCACACCGTCTCGATCCCGAACTTGTCCCAGTAGAGCCGGCTGAGGCTCTCGACGAAATTCTTCGAGACACCATAGAGGCTGTCGGGGCGCACCGGTGCGTCGACGCCGATATGCGCCTCGACCTCGTGATAGCCGATGGCGTGTACGGAGGAGGCGTAGATGACGCGCTTCACGCCGTGTTTCCGGGCGCCTTCATAGATATGGTAGGAGCCGCGGATGCTGGAATCCAGGATCGTCTGCCATTCGCATTCGAGCGGCGCGCCGCCGAAATGCACGATGGCGTCGCAATCCTTGGTCGCCGCGATCGTCGCTTCCATGTCGGCGAGGTCGAACACCGCTTCTTCTTCGTGAGGCGCCAGATCGCTAAACGGCTCACGTCCTGCCAGGCGGATCGTCTTCGCCAGGGGCACCAGCCCCTTGCGCAGCTCCGAGCCGAGACGGCCGGCGGCGCCGGTGATCAGGATACGGTCGTAATGCGGCATCATCTACTCCACTTGCGCGACGGCGGCGTTGATCCGCGCGATCGCCTCGGTCAGCACCTCTTCGCTGGTCGCGGTCGAGATACGAAAATAGGGTGAAAGTCCATAGGCGGCACCCGGTACAGATGCCACGCGGCCTTCGTTCAAGAGATAGTTTGCCACCGCCGCATCGTCCTCAAGCACGACACCGCCGGGCGTCTTGCGGCCGATCAGGCTGGCGCAGCCGATATAGGCATAGAAGGCGCCGTCCGGCGGCGACAGCGTCAGTCCGTTGATCTTTCGGATGCCATCGACAACGAGATCGCGGCGTGCCTCGAACGCTTGCCGGAAACGCGCGACTTCGTCCTGCGGGCCGTTTAGCGCGGCCACCGTCGCCGCCTGCGCGATCGAGCAGACGGAGGTGCAGGACTGGCTCTGGATGGTCGACATCGCCTTCACCAGCGGCGCCGGTCCGGCTGCATAGCCGACACGCCAGCCGGTCATCGCATAGGACTTCGACACGCCATTGACGATCAGCGTGCGATCCCTGAGTTCCGGGCAGGCCTTGCCGAAGGAGACGAATTCGCGCCCGTCGAAGAGGATATGCTCGTAGATCTCGTCGGAGAGGATGAGCACCTGCGGATGCCTTGCCAGAACCGCACCCAGCGCTTGCAGATCCGATTGCGAATAGACGGCACCGGACGGGTTACCCGGCATGTTGAGGAAGAGCCATTTCGTCCTCGGCGTGATGGCCCTCTCCAGCACATCAGGCGTCAGCCGGAAGCCTGATGTCTCCGGGCATTCGACGGTGACGGGCGTGCCGCCGAGCAGCTTCACCATTTCGGGATAGGAGACGAAATAGGGCGCCGGCAGGATGGCCTCGTCGCCAGTCTCGAGTGTCGCCATCAGCGCGTTGAAGATGATCTGCTTGGCGCCGTTGGCCACGACGATGTCGTCGCCCGTGTAATCCAGCCCGTTCTCGCGCCGGAACTTGCCGGCAATGGCTTCGCGCACCTCGGCGGTGCCGGCCGCACCTGTGTACAGCGTCTGTCCCGCCTTCGCCGCGAAATGGGCGGCGTCGATGATGTGGCCGGGTGTTGGGAAATCCGGTTCGCCCAGGCCGAGATCGATCACGTCGACGCCCTTGGCGCGTAGCGCCTTGGCGGCTTGCGAGGCCGCCATGGAAGCCGAAGGCTTCACCGCCGACAGGCGCGAGGCAATGTAGCTCATTTGCCGTTCTCCGAGATGTATTGCTTGGAGCGGTCGTTCGCCCGCGCCTCGGTGCTGCGTTTGGCCGGATCGCCATAGCCGCCGCCGCCCGGCAATTCGAGGATCAGCCGCCGGCCTGCCGGAACGTGCTGCCAGCCCTTGGGCCGCATCTGTGTGCCGTCGTCCAGTCTGACCACGCCGGCGACGCCGGGATCACCGCCATTGCGTCCGTGGGCCGGGTGATTGACGCGGTCGAACATCGCCGAGAAGTCGAATTCGTGGCCTTCCAATGCGGCGATTTCGATGACTTGTCCGAGGCCGCCACGGAATTCGCCGTCGCCGCCGGAGTCCGGCCGCAGCTCCTTGCGCCAGATGACGATCGGCCCGGTATGCTCCGTCGCCTCGATCGGCATCGTGTGCACGCCGGACGGGAAAGCCGTCGCCGACAGGCCATCGAGGCCAGGGCGCGCGCCCATTCCGCCGGAGTTGAACATCAGCACTTCGGCGCGGCGCCCTTGGCCGCCCGCGACCGGGCGCGCCGAGATGTGGATGTTCCACAGCGCACCGGCGCCTTCGGCAAGGATCTTGCCCGGCATGGCCTGCGAGATCGCGCCCAGCACGAGATCGGGGACCATGTGGCCGAAAATGTGCCGCAGCGCCACGGGTGCTGGCCGCACGGCGTTCAGGATGTTGACTGGCGACGTCACGGTGAAGAAAGCGAGCGAGGCGGCGTTGTTGGGAATGTCGGGCGCAACCACGCATTTCAGCGCGTAGCACGCATAGGCCTTGCTGTAGATGATCGGGCAGTTGATGCCCCAGCGGCTCATCGGGTCGGTGCCGGTGAAATCGACCTCGACATGGTCGTCGCGCACCGACACTTTTGCCGCCAGCTTCACTGGCGCGTCATAGCCGTCGGTGACGAGTTCGTTCGACCAGCTGCCTTTCGGCAGCGCCTTGATGCGCTCGAGCATGGCGTTGCGTGTGCGCGAGAAGATGAAATCGCCAAGCCCGTCGAGCGAGGAGAGCCCAATCTCCTTCATCATGTCGACGAGGCGGCGATGGCCGACCTCGTTGCAGGCTGCGAGCGAATAGAAATCGCCGACGACCTGGTTCGGCTCGCGGACATTGGCGCGCAGGATGCGAATGAGGTCGAGATTGACCTTGCCCTTTTCCGCGAACTTCATGATCGGGATCTGGATGCCTTCCTCATAGACCGATTTGCCGTCGGCGCCGAAGCCGCGCCCGCCGACATCGACGACATGCGCCGTGCAGGCGAAGAACGCCACCAGCTCGCCGTTGAGGAAGGACGGCGACACCATGGTGATGTCGTGCAGATGGCCGGTGCCCAGCCAGGGATCGTTGGTGACATAGGTGTCACCCTCGAACATCTCCTCGCGTGGGATCGCGTTCATGAAATGCAGCACGGCCTCGGCCATGGTGTTGACATGGCCGGGCGTGCCGGTCACCGCTTGCGCCAGCATCTGGCCGCGTGGGTCGAACACGCCCGCCGACAGGTCGCCGGATTCGCGCACCGAGGTCGAGAAGGCGGTGCGCAGCAAGGTCAGCGCCTGCTCCTCGACCACCGAGATCAACCGGTTCCACATCACCTGCATGCGGATGTCACCGATGTCGCTCATGACTGGCTGCCTTTGCGGATCAGAAGGATGGCGCCGTCGCTCTGGACGACGGCGTCGAAGCTGGTGGTGACGACGGTGGATGTCTCGCGTTCGACGATGACCACTGGCCCGGCGACGCGATCGCCGGCGCAAAGTGTATCGCGTTCGACGATGCCGTAGGTCTGCGGCTCGCCGCTCGCCGGATCGAACACCGCGCGGGTCGTGACTGGCGTGCTGGTCCGCTTGCCGCCCGTAAGCTCGTGCCTGGCGACATCAGGCCTGATATCCGTCGCCTTGACCGACCAGGTGACGATCTCGATCTCGAGCCCGTCGAGCCCTTCGATGGCGCGGCCGAAGAAGCGCTGGTAGTTCGCCTCGAACAGCTCCTTGAGTTCTGTGACGGCATCGTCGCCGAATGGCTCATCCGGCAGCGGCACCGGGATTTCCCAGCCCTGGCCGGCATAGCGCATGAAGGCAGTGATCTCGCAGGTGATGCTGCCGCTGGCGCCGCTGCGCACGAAGCTTTCGGCTGATGCCTTGAGCTCGCCAAGCAAGGCATTGACCTCGGCCGGCTTGAAGCGCGACAGGCGGGTCAGCTTCGACGCCAGCGCCTCGTAGCCAAACGGTGCCTTGAGGAAGCCGATCGCCGACCCGACTCCCGCACCCTTGGGCACGATGCAGCGTTCGATGCCGAGTTTTTCACAGAGCCTTGCCGCGTGCAGGGGAGCAGCACCGCCAAAGGCGATCATCAGATTGTCGGAAATGTTCTTGCCGTTCTCGACCGCGTGGACGCGGGCGGCATTGGCCATGTTTTCGTCCACCACCTCGCAGATGCCGAAGGCCGTCGACATGGCGTCGAGCGACAGGCGCTCGCCGACATCGCGCAGGATCGCCTGTTCCGACGCTGCCGTGTCGAGCCGGATCGCGCCGCCGGCAAAATTGTCGGGGTCGAGCTTGCCGAGTACCAAATCGGCGTCGGTGATCGCCGGGCGCGTGCCGCCGCGGCCGTAGCAGGCAGGTCCCGGCTCCGATCCGGCACTTTCCGGCCCGGTCTGGATCCGGCCCATGGCGTCGACCCAGGCGATCGAGCCGCCGCCGGCGCCGATCTCGATCATCTCGATCACGGGGATGGAGATCGGCATGCCCGAGCCCTTGCAGAAGCGGTAGGTGCGCGCCACCTCGAAGGTTCTCGCCGTGCGCGGCGCAAAATCCTCGATCAGGCAGATCTTGGCGGTGGTTCCGCCCATGTCGTAGGAGACGACCTTATCCAGGCCGAAGCGCCGGGCGATGTCGGCGGCGAAGATGGCGCCGCCGGCCGGGCCGGACTCGACCAGGCGCACGGGAAATTCGGAAGCCGTCTCCACCGAGATCAGGCCGCCGCCCGAATGGATCATGAAGACCGGGCATTCGGCGCCCATCTCCTTCAGCCGTGTCTGGAAGCGGGCGAGATAGTCGGCCATTTGCGGCCGCACATAGGCATTGGCGCAGACCGTGTTGAAGCGCTCGAACTCGCGCATCTGCGGCGACACTTCGGCGCTGATCGAAATCGGAATGTTCAGCTTGCGGGAGAGAACTTCGCGCGCACGGCGCTCATGCGCCGGATTGGTGTAGGCGTGGATGAAGCCGATCGCCACGGAACCGAAGCCGCCGGCGGCGATCCGTCCGGCAATCTCCTCCAGGGCGGCTTCGTCGAGCGGCTGCAGCTCCTGTCCCTCGGCGCCGATCCGGCCCTTGACCGTGAAGCGGTGCTCGCGTGGGATGAGCGGCGTCGGCAGTTGCAGGTTCAGATCGTACTGCTCGAAGCGGTTCTCGGTCCGCATCTCGATCACATCGCGAAAACCTTCGGTCGTGACCAGCGCGGTCTTGGCGCCGCGCCGCTCGATCAGGGCATTGGTGGCGAGCGTCGTGCCGTGGATGATGATGCCGATCTCGGCAGCCGAAATGCCGGCATCGCGGGTGACGACGGCAATGCCGTCGAGGATCGCCTGCTCGGGCGCCGCGTAATTGGTCAGCACCTTGGTGGAGAACAGCGTCCCCCTGAGCTCGAGGGCGATGTCGGTGAACGTGCCGCCTATATCAGCGCCAAGACGGATGTCGTCGATTCCTGAGGTCATGCCTTGGCCTTCTGCGAAGCGAGCGCGGCTTCGCGCATCTGGGAAAGGGTCTGCCGGGGCGTCAGCGCTTCGGGCGAGATGGCGATGTCGAGAACGGCGCCCGTCGTCGAGCTGAGCGCCCGCCCGAAGGCGGCGGCGAAATCTCCCGTGGATTCGACCCGCTCGGCATGGAAGCCATAGGCCTTGGCCAGCGCCACGAAGTCGGGATTCTCCAGCGAGGTTCCTGAAACGCGGGCCGGATAGTGGCGCTCCTGATGCGCACGGATGGTGCCGTAGATGCCGTTGTTGATGATCAGCACGACCGGCTGCGCGCCCGCCTGCATGGCGGTGCCGAGTTCCTGGCAATTCATCTGGAAATCGCCGTCTCCGGCAAAGCACACCACCGTGCGCCCAGGGAATGCGACCTTGGCGGCGACGGCCGCAGGCAGGCCATAGCCCATCGCGCCGGACTGCGGGGCCAGCAGCCGCGCCTGCGGTCCGAATTTGAAGAACTTGTTCGGCCACACGGTGAAGTTGCCGGCGCCGTTGGTGAGGATGACATCGGCGGGCAAGGTCTCGCGCAGCCAGGCGCTGACCGCCACCATATCCACCGGGCCGGGCTGGACCGGTGCCGCAAATGTCCCTTCATAGGCCTTGCGCGCCGCCGCGCGCCATTCCGCCCATCCACCTTTGATCGGCGTCAACGCCCTGGCGAAGGCGTTCGGGCCGGCATGGATGCCGATCGTGGGCACATAGATCTTGCCGATCTCGCGGTCCGAGCCATGGACATGGATCAGCTTCTGGCGCGGCTGCGGCACCGATAGCAGTGTATAGCCGTCCGTGGTCATCTCGCCGAAGCGCACATTGACGGCCAGGATCACATCGGCGTCGCTGATCAGCTTCTTCACATGCGCCACCATGCCGACGCCAGCCTCGCCGACGAAGGCGGGCGAATGGTTGTCAAACTGGTCCTGGTAGCGGAAGGCCGCCACGACCGGGATGTCGGAGGCCTCGGCGAAAGCCTGCAGCCCCGTGCGTCCATCCTCTGTCCAGTTGGCGCCGCCCATGAGCAGGACCGGCTTTTCCGCGGCCGCCAGCAGCTTGAGCGCCGCAGCCATCGCATCCTGTGCCGGAGCGGCTTCGAAGATTGCGGCTGGCCCGCTAAGCGGGGCGGCTTCGGTCAGTGTGGTCAGCATGTCCTCCGGCAGGGCGACCACCACGGGGCCGGGCCGTCCGGTCAGGGCGGTGGTCCAGGCCCGCGCCACGATCTCCGGCAGGCGCGCGACGTCGTCGATCTCGACCGCCCATTTGGCGACGGTGCCGTAGACGGCGCGGTAGTCGATCTCCTGAAAAGCCTCGCGGCCCTTCATGTCGGTGCCAACCTGACCGACGAAGAGGATCATCGGCGAACTGTCCTGCATGGCCGTGTGGACGCCGATGCTGGCATTGGTGACGCCCGGGCCGCGCGTCACGAAGCAGATGCCGGGCGATCCGGTCAGCTTGCCATAGGCCGATGCCATGAACGCCGCGCCGCCTTCATTGCGGCACAGCACATAGTCCAGCCTTCCCTGCGTGTCGTGCAGCGCGTCGAGAACGGCCAGATAGCTCTCGCCGGGCACACCGAAGCTCTTGGTGGCACCGAGCGCGATCAGGCATTCGACAAGAAGGCGGCCGCCATTGCGGATCATGTTTTCGACATCCTCGGTGTGGCGGCAAGGGGACCGAGCCTGCCTTTCGGATTTATACGTGCACGCTGGCGGGTCGGGGCGAAATCAAGAAATGCCGTCCATTCGAAAGTTCTTCTTTACTGTGATGATCGCAGCAGAACGCCGGGGTTCATCGTGTCCAGTGGATCGAACGCGCTCTTCAGCCGCGCCATCAGATCGCGCTCCACCGCACCCCGATTGCGCTCGGCCAGGGCGATCTTGGCACGGCCAAGCCCATGCTCCGCCGCGAAGCTGCCGCCCATTTGCGTGGCAAGCGCCGACAGCGCCTCGGCAAAAGCGCCGGCCTTGCCGTCGAAATCGCCATGGCCTTCCGGCGGCGACAGATTGTAGTGGATGTTGCCGTCGCCGAGATGGCCGAACGGGTTGATCCGAACGCCAGGCAGAATCTCGTGGCAGACTTTCGCGCCAGCCTCGATGAAACGGGCGATCGCGCCCGGCGGCACGGAGATGTCGTGCTTGAGCTGTTCGCCTTCCAGACGCTGCCCCTCCGGCTGCTCCTCCCGCAGCCGCCAGAACTGCGCCCGGTGCGCGCCCGATGTCGCCAGCGCGCCATCGAGCACCAGCCCTTGCTCCATCCCCCATTCCAACGCCGAATTCAGGATCTCGTCCAGGGGAACGCGGCTGGAGCCGGATGCCAGTTCGACCAGCAGATAGACGTCGCCGCGAGTCTCCAGCTGATAGGCGAGATCGGGCAAGTGCTTGAGCGCCAGAGTGAGGCCGACATCGCTGAAGAATTCGAGGCCGGTCAGGAATTCGCTCGCCTCGCCGCGCAGGTAGGCGCCGAACGAAACCGCGGCGGCGAAGTCGGACATCACCAAGAGCGCGCTTGCTTGCTGCTTGGGCGTCGGATAGAGCCGCAGCACCGCGCGCGTCACGATGCCGAGCGTGCCTTCCGCGCCGCAGAACAGTTTTCGCAGTTGATAGCCGGCGTTGTCCTTCTGCACGGCACGCAGTCCATTCCATACCGTCCCTTCCGGGGTCACCACTTCGAGGCCGAGCACCAGATCCTGCATCATGCCGTAGCGAAATGCCTGGCTGCCGCCGGCATTGGTGCCGATCAGGCCGCCGATCCTGGCGCTGCCTTCCGCGCCGAGATGCATGGGAAACATCAGGCCATGCGGCTCCAGCACCTCGTGCAGCGCGGCGAGCACGACGCCCGCTTCGACGACGATCGAGCCGCTGTCGAGGTCCGGTTCGCCGATCGCCGCCATGCGCGACAGCGAGACGATCACCGCGTTCGGCTGCTCCGCGACGGCACCACCGCAAAGCCCGGTGTTGCCGCCTTGCGGCACCACCGCCAGCCCCGCCTCCCGGCATGCCGCGACGACCGCGGCCACTTCAACGGTTGTCGCGGGCCGCGCAACGCCCAGCGGCGCGACGCCATAGCGGTTGAGCCAATCGCGCTGGTAGGGCTCGGCATCGGCGCCCGAAAGCCAGCCTTTCGGCCCGAGGATCGCGCGCAAGGCGGCTGTGGGGTCAGTCATGGAAATCCCTGGGGGTGTGCATCGTGCTGAACGTTGCATCTTCAAAAATGCCGTTCAATGGCCCAGCACCTGCGACAGGAATTGTCGGGTGCGCTCGTTGCGGGACGCGGTGAAGAATTCTTCGGGCGGTGCCTCCTCGACGATCTCGCCGCCATCCATGAAGACCACGCGGTCGGCGACGCGGCGGGCAAAGCCCATCTCATGCGTGACGCAGATCATCGTCATGCCTTCGGAGGCGAGCGTCACCATGACGTCGAGCACTTCCGAAATCATTTCCGGATCGAGCGCCGAGGTCGGCTCGTCGAACAGCATGATCTGTGGCTGCATGCAAAGGGCGCGGGCGATCGCCACCCGCTGCTGCTGGCCGCCGGAAAGCTGGCCGGGAAACTTCATCGCCTGTTCCGGAATGCGGACCTTCTCCAGATAGCGCCGGGCGGTCGCCTCGGCTTCTGCGCGCGGTTGCTTGCGCACGATCATCGGCGACAGCATGCAGTTCTCAAGTACCGTCATGTGCGGGAACAGGTTGAAGTGCTGGAACACCATGCCGACCTCCCGCCTGATCTCGTCAATGTTGCCGACATCGTCGTTGAGCTCGGTGCCGAGCACGGTGATGCGGCCGCCATTGTGCTGCTCCAGGCGATTGATGCAGCGGATCATGGTCGACTTGCCCGAGCCGGAGGGACCGCAGACGACGATCTTTTCGCCGCGCTCCACCGACAGGTTGACGTTCCGCAGGGCATGGAACGTCCCATAATATTTGTCGAGCTTTTCGATGTGGACTGCGGGTCCGGTCGGTTGCGTCGACTTAGCCGAAATCATGTCCGCGCCTCCCTAGCGTTCGCTGACCGACATGCGGCGCTCGAGGAAGGCGCCGTAGCGGGACAGGCTGAAAACGAAGACGAAGTAGATGAAGGCGATGAAGGCATAGACCTCGACATAGGCGAAGCGCCATTCGCCGGTGCCGTAGGCGGCATTGCCGGAGGCCAGGATCTCGAAGAAACCAACGATGACCACGAGCGAGGTCTCCTTGAACGAGATGACGAACTGGTTGATCGTCGCCGGCAGCGCGTTGCGCATGGCCTGCGGCAGCAGGATGCGGCCGATCCGCTGCCAATAGCGCATGCCAAGCGCCATGGCGGCTTCTTCCTGGCCTTTGGCAACGCCCTGCATGCCGCCGCGCACGATCTCCGCCTGGTAGGCGGAGAAGAACAGGGCCGAACCGAGGATCACCCGGTACAGCTTGTCGCCCTGCAGCCATTGCGGCAGCGCGAACGGCAGCACGATAGCGAATGTGAACAGGATCGAGATCAGCGGCAGCGAACGCACCCCGTCGATGATCAGGCCGGTGGTGCGCGAAATCCAGGGCAGCTCCGAGCGGCGCAGCAAGGCCAGGCAGATCGCCAGCGGGAAGCCGATCAGGCAGGTGGTGACGAAGATGAACAGGGTCAGCGCCAGGCCGCCCCAGGCTTCCTCGCCGACGAAGGGCAGGCCGAGCACGCCGCCTTTCATCAGCACGTAGAAGACGGTGGCGCCGACCCCCCAGACCAAAGCGATACGGCGGCCCGTCCAGAACGCGGGGATACAGCTCAGCACCGTCATCACCACCACGGCCACGCAGGCCAGCGCCGAGCGCCACTGCTCCTCGAAGGGGTAGAGGCCGAAGAAGATGATGCGCCACCTGGCCGCGATCACCGACCAGCAGGCCCCGGCTACAGCCTGGCAGGCCTCGGGGCCGCCGCTTGTGGTGAAGACAGCCGAGAAGACTGCCCAGTTGAGCAGCTTCCAGGTGATGAAAGCCATGATCGCCAGTGAGATCAGCGACATCAGGGCCTGAAGCGGCGTCGCGAAGAAGCGTCGTCTCAGATCCTCGAGCTTTCCGGGGGCGGGTGGGGCGACAATCTCCATGGCTCAGCCCCTCAACTGATTGCCCTTGAGGGCAATGGCCTTGTTGAGGCGGTTGAACAGCGCGGCCAGCGAGAGATTGATGGCGAGGAAGCCTGCCATCAGGATGCCGATCACTTCGAGGGTCTGGCCGGAATGGTTGATGGTCAGCGCCACGATCATGAAGAAATCCGTGAAGCCGACCGCGATGCCCATCGTGGTCGCCTTCATCAGCCAGACATACTGGTTGGCAAGGATCGGCAGCATGGCGCGCAGCGCCAGCGGCAGCCGCACAAGCGTGAACACCCGCCACGGGCTGAGGCCCAGTGAGAGCGCCGCCTCCATCTGGCCCTTGCCGACGGATTTGAAGCCACCGCGCACGATCTCGGCGATGTAGGAGCCGCCATAGATCGCGATGGCGATCGCCAGCGCGGAAAACTCCGGTGGAATGCGCAGGCCGCCCCTGAGGTTCAGGCCTTGCAATGCCGGAAAGTCGATGAACGGCGCATCCGGCAGGCGGCCGATCGCCAGAATGATCGCCGCGCAGGCGAGCGCTGCCGCAGCAGTGCCGAATTGGATGCCACGCCGCTGACCGATTGCCTGGTTCAGCCGCGATGTGCTGCCCAGCCAGAGCGGCAGCGCGATTGCCGCGACCAAAGCCAACAGGGCCATCGCCATTGCCACGCTGCCGACATTCGGGAACGGGACGTAGAGCCCCCGGCTGGTGAGCAGAAAGCCCCAGGCTTCGTGTGCCGCGCGCGGCGTCGGCAAATGCGTGATCAGCGCATACCAGAAGAAGACCTGCAGGATCAGCGGGATGTTGCGGAAGATGTCGACATAGCTGCGGCCGAGCAGCTGCGCCAATTCGTTGCTGGAGGTCCGCGCCAGGCCGACAATCGTTCCGACGATCGTCGCCAGCATCAGGCCGACGGTCCCCAGGAACAGCGTGTTGGTGATGCCGATGAGGAAGAACCACCAATAGGGGTCATTGGCCGTGGCCGGCAGCAGCGTGAAGTTCACGTCCCAGCCTGTCGACTTGAACAGGAAGTCGAAGCCGGAGGTGATGCCTTGCTCGGCTAAATTCCGCCGCGCGATCACGACACCGGTAAGCACCAGCGCCCCGATCGAACCGACATAGAGAACCTGCAACAGCGCGTTGCGGACCTTCTGATTTCTCAGCAGGCTGCTCATGGACCAATCTTTCCCGAATTGTCGCCGGCTCCGCCCGGCAAAGCCGGGCAGAGCCTCGAGTGGGGATGTACTAAGAACGGATCAGTCGATGACCAGCGGGAACAGGACGCCGCCATTGTTCCACAGATTGGTCAGCTCACGGTCCATCTTGTAGGGCGAGCCCTTGCCGAGATCGCGCTCGAAGATTTCGCCGTAATTGCCGACATTCTTGATCACCTTGTAGGCCCAGTCGTCGGAGAGCCCGAGACCCTTGCCCATGCCTGGCGTCACGCCGAGGAATTTGGCCACCTGCGGTGAGGTCGGCTTGGCTTTGATCTCGTCGACGTTCTTGGAGGTGATGCCTTCCTGTTCGGCGAAGATCAGCGTGCTCAGCGTCCAGTTGGCGATGTCGACCCAGTTGTCGTCGCCTTGCCGCATGATCATCACTTCGGGCTCGACCGCCAGCACGTCGGGCAGGATGACATGGTCTTCGACCTTGCCCTTGGCGATGCGCGCAATGGCCAGCGTCGGACCCCACTGCGCATAGAGATCGCAGCGTCCCGAGAAATAGGCCTGCTCGAGCTCCTCGGTCTTTTCGATCAGCACCGGCTCGAGCTTGATGCCGAGCTTGGCCGTATAGGCCGCGACCTGCTGCTCCTGCGAGGTGCCGGCGGGAATGCAGATCGTGCCGCCCGCGGCATCCTTGAGCGACTTCAGATTGAGTTCCTTGTGCGCCATCACCTTGGTCGTGCCGAGGTAGTAGGACATGGAGAACTGCAGCCCGAGTTCGGTGTCGCGGCTGAGTGTGCCGCCCGACGCCTTGATGATGATGTCGACATCGCCCGACTGCAGAGCCGGCCAGCGCTGCGCCCAGCTGATCGGAACGACCTTGAGCTTGGTCGGATCGCCGAACACGGCTGTCGCCACTGCCTTGCAGAGGTCGATGTCCATGCCCTTCCAATTGCCCTTGTCGTCCACCTCGGCAAAGCCGAGATAGGAGCCGTCATGGCCGGTGCAGTTCAGTACGCCGCGTGCCTTGACTGTTTCGAGTGTCTTGCCGCCGGCGGCTTGCGCCGGCGCCGAAAAATGCACGAGGCCAAGGGCCAGGGCCGCAGCCCCCCATTTCATCGTCTTCATATTGTCGTCTCCGCTGTTGAGGTTGTTCCGTTTCTTGTTGTTGGAGCCGCGAAAGACACCTTTCGGGGCTCGGTCTCGAAGCCGCTTCCTAGTCGGAAAGCGGGGTCGGTTTCGGCAAGGGGATCGTGAGGTCGCTTCGCCAATCCTGCTGGGCCAGCCAGCGATGCAGGGCAGCCACCGCCTTCACCCGCAGATGTCCGCGCGGGACGACGAGGTAGAAACCCGGAACTTCCTCCGGCCTCATGTCGGCAATGGCATCGCGGCCGATCGGCGCGACCAGCGTGCCCGCCCGGAAATCTTCCTCGGCGTCGATGACGGAAACCAGGCCCACGCCGATGCCTTGCAAGGTTGCCCGGCGCATCGTCGCTGCGTCATCGAAGCTGATGCTGCGGTCGCCTTTCGTCAGTTCCACGCCAAGGTGGCGCAATATGTCCGGCCACAGGCGCTTCGATTTGACGGTGTCGAGCAGCGTGAACTTCGTCAGGTCGTGCGCCGATTTGATCTTCTCGCCGATCGCTGGCGTGCAGCAGATGATCTTCGGGTCCGGCACCAGCAGCGTGGTCTCATAGTCCGGCCAGTTGCCGTAGCCCCACTGCACCGTCATATCGATGTCGTCGCGCCCGAAATCGGGCAGGTCGACCATTGTCGTCAGGCGCAGATCCGCGCCCGGCAGGATTTCCCGGAACAGCGAGAGCCTGGGCAGCAGATAATGCGTGGCGAAATATGGGCTCGCATTGAGGTTGATGCGGTCGCGGTAGGTCGATTTGGTGACGCGGCGCACACCTTCCGAAAACTCGTCGAAGCCGGCCTTGACGTAGTGCGAAAGAAGGATCGCGGACTCGGTCAATTCGATCGACCGGCCCTTACGCTCGAACAGCGTCACTTGAAGCGTGTCTTCCAGAAGCTTGATCTGCTGGCCGACCGCTTGCGGTGTGACCAGCAATTCATCCGCGGCCTGCCGAAAGCTCTTGTGCTGCGCCACGGCGTGGAAGACGCGAAGCGCGTTCAGCGAGGGTAGGCGCAGCTTGCCGGTCATCGAATATTCCGCTCCTTCCGCTCGAGGCTCCGTTGATCATGCACTGCCGTATTCAGTCACCGCCGGTTGCGGAAAGCCGCCTCAGGCATAGATATAACCACCTGAAACGATTACATTTTCCCCGGTCATGTAGGTGTTCTTCGGGCCGCCCGTCATGAGCACCCATTCGGCGATCTCGGTCGGCTCGGCGCCACGGCCGAGCGGGCTTGCCTTGGCCAGTTCCTCCAGGAAGCCGAGGGCCTTTGCCTTCTCCGTGGCCATTCCGGCCGGTGCCACCGAATTCACCAGGATCCCGTCCTTGGCGACGTGATGGGCGAAGGAGCGCGTCAGGCTGACGACGGCGGCCTTGGTCGCCGCGTAATGGGCGTTCTGCGGATGCGCCTTGAAGGCGTCGACCGAGGTCAGGTTGACGATGCGCCCGCGCACATGCGCCTTCGGCTCCTGCGCCTGCATGTGGCGAACCGCCGCCACCATCATGTGGTACGTGCCCTTGATGTTGATGCCGTTGGAGGCATCCCAATCGGCGTCGCTGATTTCCAGAAGCGGACGGCGCGGATAGATCGCGGCGCAATTGATCAACGTGTCGACACGACCGAGCTCGGAAACGATGGCCTCGAAGGCCGTGTGGCATTGCGGGCCGACCTGGATGTCGCATGCCGCCGCCGCTGTCGGTAGGCCCTTGGCCTTTGCCGGCGCGAGCGCGGATTGGGCCGCCTCCTGGTTGATGTCGATGATGCCGATCTTTGCCGCCCCGGCTTCCACAGCCATCTCGGCCAGGAGGGCGCCAAGGCCGGCGCCGCCGCCAACGATCAGAACGGAAAGATCCTTCATTTAAAATTTTCCTTACTTGGTGCCGCTTGGCGAGGTCGGCCAGGTCGGCATGATGTCGAAACGGGTGACGTCGGCCCATGCAGGCAGCGCAAGCACGGCGACGACCATCAGGGCCACATCCTCCGGCTGCACGACTTTGCTGGCGTACATGGCGGCACGCGCCTTGGCGTCGAGGATGTCCTGGTAGAGTTGCGTCTCGACACGGCCGGCGACGATCTCGGTGACGCGTATGCCTGACGGGGAGAGGTCGGCGCGGAGTGCTGCGGCAAAGCCTGAAATCGCCGCCTTGGTGGCTGCATAGACGGCGATGTTGGAGAAGGCCGCGTGGCCGGCGACGGAGCCGGTGAACAATATATGGCCGGACTGCCGCTCGCGCATCTGCGGCACGACAAGGCGGGTGAGCAGGATCGCCGCGCTGAGGTTCACCTCCAGCGTGGCGTCGATGTCCGATATCTTCATGTCGGCGAAATTGCCGAGCGGCGGCATGATCCCGGCATTGTTGATCAGCACGTCGATGGTGAGATCCGCCAGGACCGCCTCCAGCGCCTCGCGATAGGTGATGTCGACGGCGATCGGCACGATGCCCGGACGCTCGGCCTGCAACGCCTTGAGCGCGGCCTGGCTGCGCCCGACGGCATAGACGTCGTAGCCGGCATCGCTCAACGCGATGGCCATGGCCCGCCCTATGCCGCTCGTCGCTCCTGTGATGAAGGCTGTCGTCACCTGGGCTTCCCCATTTGCGGCTTCCCCATTTGCCCGGATTTCAGTGTGCGGCGCCGGCCGGCGCCGCGAAACCAAGAAAACCAGCAAAAAGGAAAGATAAACTTTCGAATTCTCTTTTCCCGTTCGAAAACCGGGCAGGTGATCACCCCGGTGCCGAGGCTGCAAATCCGGCAAAACGGTGGGAAAACGGCGGTTTAAGCCTGCCAAAAACGGTTTCGGCCAGCCGGCGGCGCAAAAACATGGCTTTCGCAATGTATCGCTAATCTGGTCGCCGCCGAAGGTCGGCGCGATCGATGCCGCCGAGCCTTATCCGCCGGTCGGGGAGGGCCTCTTCATATCGGTGAACAGCGAGGCGGCCGCCGCCTTCTGCTCGGCCTCCGTCGCCTCGACGCCGGAGGCCCGGGCCAGCGCTCGCACGCGCCCGAGGCTGTTGTGCAGATGCTTGCGCATGGCCTGGCGCGCGGCGCGACCGTCCTGCCTTTCGATGGCATCGACGATGGCTTTGTGCTCGTTGTGGATGCGCGTGTAGTAGCTGTCCTTGCGCTCCGACGTGACCACGTAGCCGAGCTGGAAGCGCGGAACGATCATCGGCCTGAGATAGGCGAGGAAGCCGTGGATGAATTCGTTGCGCGCCCCCTTGGCGATCGCCAGGTGGAAATCATAATCGTAGTGGATCTGGACGACGGCCGGATCCGCCTGTTGGGCGTCGACCTGTTCCATCAGCGCGCGGATGCCGCTGGCCTCCGCGTCGGTTCGCCGTTCCGCGCAGAGCCCGGCGGACTCCACTTCGACACTCAACCTCAGCTCGAGCAAGGCGATGGTTTCCGGCAAGGTCCTGAGCGCCTCGTCCGGGATCGAGAAATTGCGCGGCGCCGGTGTTTCGCTGACGAACATGCCGCGGCCCTGCTGCGGCACCACCATGCCGTCGGAGCGCAACCGTGCCACAGCTTCCCGCACAACGGTGCGGCTGACATCGTATTCGGCGCAAAGCTCCGCCTCGGTCGGCAATTGCGCGCCGGGAAGCAGCGATCCGGAAAGGATCTTTTCGGACAGGCTCTCCGCCACGACAGTGGAAAGCGGCTTGCGCTTCGTCATCAGTCTCCCTCTAAGATTCGCGATGATGCCCGAACCGGCAGAACCATTCAAACCGCCGCGGTGACGATCAGCTCGACCAGCATGCCGGGCTTGGCCATCCGTCCTTCGCCGGACGAGCGCGCCGGCGCATGCTCTTTCGGCATCCAGGCATCCCACACGGTGTTGACCTCGTCGAAATCCCTGACGTCATCCAGCCACATCTGGACGTGCAGGATGCGGGTCTTGTCCGTGCCTGCCTTGGCCAGCAGCGCATCGATCTTGCCGAGCACCTCGCGCATCTGGTCGGCGGCGGATTGACCCGGCCTCGCGACCTGGCCGGTGAGATAGAGCGTGCCATTGTGGATGACGCCGTGGTGGATGCGGGTGTCGAAGTCGAAACGCTTGATGTCGCTCACGGATTTCTCCCTCGTCAGATCGCCGGCGTCTGCCGGATGGGATTGCCTTGCAGGTACTGCGCGTAAGGCGCCTGGACGAGCCAGCCGGCATCGACAGGGAGGGTAACACCGGTGATCGACGCGGCACGGTCCGAGCAGAGGAACAGCGCCGCCTCGGCAACGTCGCGCGGCTCGACGAAACGGCGCAAGGCCGTGGTCGCCTGGATCGCTTCGGGGTTGCGCTCGCCCTTGGCGATCCTTGCTTTCAGCCCATCGGACAGCGTGTAGCCAGGCGCCACCGCGTTGACGCGCACGCCGTGCGGGCCAAGCTCGGCTGCGAGGATTTGGGTGAGCGCCAGGACAGCGTGCTTTCCGGGTGTGTAGGCCGGCAGCGACAGCGGTGCGAAGGAGGCGAGCGAGCCGACATTCAGGATGGCGCCGCGTCCGGCCGCCGACATCAGCCGGCCGAACACCTGGCAACCCAGCAGCGTGCCGCGATAATTCACCCGCCACATCTTCTCGTCCTCGTCCAGATCCTGGTCGAGCACATGCTTGCCGCTCTGCAGGATGCCGGCGCAGTTGACGACGACTTCGGGCGTGCCGAACGCAGCGCTGGCGGCCTGCGCCAGCGCCTCCACCGAGGCGGCTTCGGCGACATCGGTCTGGATGAACAGGGCGCGCGGCGCGCCCGCCACCTCGCAGGCGCTGGCTGCCTCCTTGCCTCGGATCGCGTCCCGGCCGGCGACGGCGATCTGATAGCCGTCCTCGGCGAAGCGCAGCGCGATGGCGCGGCCTATGCCGGAAGTGCCGCCGATGACGACGGAGGTCAGTGGCTCAGCCATGGCCGCGATCCCTGCGCTCGATGTCGAAGAATTCGGCCATGGCTTCAACCTGGAAGTCCATCATCGGGCGTCCGGGCTGGATGCGGCAGCCGATCGCTTTCGCTGCCTTCAGCAGAGCGGTCTCGGCAGGTTCCATGATGATGTCGACGACCGTCATGTCGGGCGTCAGCTTGGTCACATCCATGGGCAGCGGATCGCTGGCCTTCAGCCCGGAGGGCGTGGCGTTGATCGCCATGTCCATACCGGACGGATCGGGCTGGCCGATCTCGATACGGCATTTTGGAAAGGACCTGCCGACCAGCGCGGCGAGCTTCTCGGCGCGTCCCCTGTCGAGGTCGGTCAGCCGGATTTCCGCCGCGCCTTCCTCGGCCAGACAGTATGTCAGCGATGCGCCGGCGCCGCCGGCGCCGACCTGGAGAATGCGGCGGCCGGCAATCTCGTGCCCGCCCGCCTTCAGCCCGTCGATGAAGCCGACGCCGTCGAAATTGTCGGCATACCAGCTTCCATCGGGCAGGCGCCGCACGGAATTGGCGCTCTCAACCCGCGCCGCGCGGTCATGCGCGGCGGAACACTTGTGATAGACCGCGACTTTGTACGGCACGGAGATGATGACGCCGCGGATGTTCTCGGCCGCCGTAAGGCCGGCCCAGAAGGTGTCGAAATCCTCGGGACGGCAGCTCAGCGGCACCATAAGGCTGTCGAGACCCTTCTGCTCGAAGATATCGTTGAACATGCCGGGGCTCTTGGCATGGCCCACGGGATGGGCCAGCATGACGAAGACATCGGCCTTGCCGGTTCCGCGCATCGATTTATTCCTTTCCGTTTGACAGTTCATGATCGCTCAGCATCTCGAGCGCCTTGGCGAGGGAGGAGTAGTCGGCCTCCGCGCCGCGCAGGGTGCGGTTCAGCACCGTGACGATCTCATGCCCGGCAGCGGCGAGATGGCGCGCCATCGGCGCTCCCATGACGCCAAGCCCGATGAAGCCGATCTTCATGTCCAAACTCCCTGGGAAACACCGCTGGTGAAACCGGCCTTGCAGCCAAACCAAGCCATATGATATAGGACATCATACAAATTTCAATGCACCTTCTTTCACAGGATACCGATCGCAGATGCAGGAGCGCCGCAACACTTTGAAGGCCGCCGTGGCGGCCGGCCGGGCTCACATCGGCATCTGGTGCTCGCTGGCTTCGACCCTCACCACGGAGATCGTCGCGGGCTCCGGCGCCGGCTGGGTGCTGATCGATGGTGAGCATAGCCCCAACGATCTGCGCAGCATCATGGCGCAGCTTCAGGTCATGGGCGGCTTTGACAGCGAGCCCGTCGTCAGGCTGCCGTCCGACGATTCCAATCTGATCAAGCAGGCGCTCGATATCGGCGCGCGCAGCCTGATGATCCCAAATGTGCGCACGGCCGAGCAGGCCCGCGCCATTGTTGCAGCGATGACCTATGCGCCCGGCGGGTTTCGCGGCTTCTCGGTCGGTCACCGTGCAAACGCCTTCGGCCGCATCGCCGGCTATCACGCCAAGGCGCGCGAGCAGCAGCTTCTCGCCGTGCAGATCGAATGCGAGACGGGCGTGGCCAATGCCGCCGAGATCGCCGCCGTCGACGGCGTCGACGTGCTCTTCGTCGGCCCCGGTGACCTCTCGACCAATATGGGCGCGATGGGCAATCCGGGCGCCGCGCATGTGCAGGAGGCGATTGCCTCGGTGCGCAAGGCCGCCGCCGCTGCAGGCAAGGCCAGCGGCATCCTGGCGCCGGCAAAGGCCGATGCCGACCGCTATCTCGCCGGCGGCTTCACCATGGTTGCCGTTGGCTCGGACCTTGGCCTGTTGGCCCGGGGCTCGGACGCCCTGATCGCTTCATTCAACCAGTAGACCGGAGACAGACCGTGGCAATTCCTCCCTACAAGGCGCCGTCGCGCACTGCCTATGACATCGTCATCGTCGGCGGTGCGGTTGTCGGTTCGTCGACGGCCTATTGGCTCAGCCAGGCGCTGGGCAATGGCGCCTCGATCCTCGTGGTCGAGCGCGACTCGAGCTACACCTACTCTTCCACCGCGCTCTCCACCAGCGCCATCCGCCAGCAATATTCCAATCCGATCAATGTGAAGATCAGCCAGTTCGGCATCGACATCATCCGCGATTTTCCGGAGCGGATGGCGCCCTTCTACAAGGACGAGCCGGCGCCCGATCTCGGCTTCAAGGAACATGGCTATCTCTACTGCTGCTCGCCTGAAGGCGTCGAAGCCGCGCGCGAAAGGGTGGATCTGCAGCGCAGCCTCGGCGCCCACACCGTGTTCCTCGAACCCGGACCGCTGAAGGAACGTTTCCCCTGGCTCAATGTCGAGGATCTCGGCGGCGGCTCCTGGGGCTCGCGCGAAGAGGGCTGGTTCGATTCCATGGGGCTGCTCAGCGGCTTCCGCCGCGCGGCGCGCGCCAGCGGCGTCGAATATATCGACAATGCGGTCACCGGACTGGACCTTGCCGACGGGCGCGTCGTCTCGGCGCGTCTTGCGACCGGCGAGACGATCTCCTGCGGAACCCTGGTCAATGCCGCCGGCCCACGTGCGCAACAGGTCGCCGCCATGGCCGGCCTGTCCATCCCGGTCGCGCCCTACAAGCGCTACAGCTTCGTCTTCGCCAGCGCCACTCCGATCCCCGGCCGCATGCCCAACGTCATCGACCTCTCCGGCACCTTCGTGCGTCCGGAAGGCGAGCTTTTCCTCACCGGCAACACGCCGCAGGGTGATGGTCCGGCCGACTATGACGACTTCGAAATGCACTTTGAAGAGTTCGACGATTACATCTGGCCGGCGCTCTGGCACCGCATTCCGGCCTTCGATGCGCTGAAGGTGCAGACCAGTTGGACCGGCCATTACGAATACAACATGCTCGACCACAACGGCATTGTCGGCTTCCACCCGGAGGTGACCAACTTCATGTTCGCCAACGGTTTCTCCGGGCACGGGCTGCAACAGTCGCCGGCCGTGGGCCGGGCGGTGTCGGAGCTGATCGTTCACGGTGCTTTCCAGACGCTCGATCTGTCGCCGTTCTGCTACGAGCGCATTGCGCGCAACGAGCCCTTCCTGGAAGAAGCGGTGATCTGAGGCGAGGGGGCTGGACTTTGCCCGGCCCGGCGACGGCGGATGCGTGGGCGCCGTCGACTAGAAGCCCCGCTGCTGTTTCTGATATCGTTTGACAAGCCGCTCCCGCTTCAGGCGGGAGAGTCGCTCGATCCAGAAGACACCGTCGAGTTGGTCGATCTCGTGCTGGTGACAGACAGCGAGCAAGCCCTCGGCCTCCTCGACAGCTTCGTCGCCATCAAGGGTCTGGTAGCCGATACGGACACGCGCATGCCTTTCAATCTCGTCCGTGACCCCTGGCATGGATACGCTGCCTTCGACGTGCCGGATCATGTCGGTGGATGCCCAAAGAATGGTCGGGTTGACGTAGCTGCGCAGGCCCGCCGAGGGCGACAGTTCGAGGACCACCAGCCGCTTCAGGATGCCGATGTGAGGTGCGGTGATTCCGATGCCTGGCGCGGCCTGCATTGTGTCGGCGAGATCGCCGGCAAGCCGGCGCAGGTCTTCGTCAAAGACCGATATGGGCTCTGCGACGGAGCGTAGACGAAGGTCGGGAAATCTCACGATTGGCCGTATCGCCACATGTCACTCCCGCGCTCGGCAATCGCAGAGGCTAACGCCAGGCGATCGAGAGGCCAAGCCGGCTGGGCAATATGTCAGGCTTGAACGGCGAGCCGCTCTTGCTCCATCTCGGCCATGTCCTGGAAGCGATCAGCAATCCGCGGGTGGATGCGGCCGCCATCCGCCGCGCCGATGGCGACGACAATCTCGTCCGCGGCCGGACCGTCGGCGATCTGGAAGTTGGCGGTGATGAAATGCGAGCGGCGGCCGTTCTCGCTCTTGTGCATCATCGGCAGCGACAGCAGCGCGCCCGGCGCGTTGCGTGTGTTGCAGAATTCGAGATAGGTCGTGCCGCCGACGGCATCGCGGAACACGTTGCCGAAGCGCAGCGTGTGGATCAGCGCCGAAGCGTGCTCGATCTCGCCTGATGTGCCGACGGCTGCGGCCTTGCCGTAGCTTTCGATGCGCTCGGCCGGCATCATTTCGAGCAGCCGGCGCGTGAGTTCATGTCCCAACCGTGGAGCTATGGCGGTAATCTCCGGCCGCAGGTTCTCAACGAAGCCGCGCCCGGCCCATGGATTGCGGACTATGGCGGCGAGGACGATCGATGTCACCGGCCTGGCGGCTGCCTTGCCGCCTTCGAGATGCACTTCCTCGATAAAGGTGCAGATTTTTCGCAATTCCATGGTTCAGGCCCCTGTTGGTCAAACCCAGCCTAGTCAGTGCCAATCGGCGGGTATTCCTCCGGTTCGTAGGAAGAATCGGCGTGCGCCCCGCTTGGAAGCGGTGTAGCGTTCGTATATCCGCGACGGCTTAAATTCGCCCTTCGCGAGTGGCGGAAAATCACCGTGGACCACGAGTCGCAAATTCTCTCCTTGCGGGACGCCGCCAGCCTCATCAATTCGGGCGGCGATCTCCAGTCCGTGCTGCGCGATCTCGTGCTGGCCGCCTGCCGTCATGCCCAATGGACGTTGGGCTCGATCATGGGCATCGACGCCCCGCACGGCCACGCCTATGTCATCGTGCGCCACGACCCGACGCTCATTCACCGTACGCTGCCGGACCGCTGGGAACTGGCCACCAGTCCTTCGATCGTTGCGCTCAACCGCAATGAGCCGGTCTATATCAGGGACGCGCGGGTGTCGGAGGAGTTTCCGGGCTATCGCCGCGAGGCCTTCGAGCGCGACTACCGCAGCGTGCTGGTCATGCCGATGAACTGCGTCGACGAGGACGGCCGGCCGATGGTGCTGACCGTCGTCTCGCGCGAAATCACCGAAGTGACGGCGCAGGATATCGCCTTCATCGGCATGATCGTGCATCTGGGCGAGATCGCGGTCGAGAAGCAGCATCGGCTGCACCAGGAGAAGCAGGCCGGCGAACGCCTGCAACGCGCGCTTTCGGCGCACACCTCGCTTCTGCAGCAGGCCTTGTCGGACGGGTCGGTGGTCTCGCTCGCCGAGAAGGTCAGCGATCTCCTGCCCAATCCGGTGGTGGTGATCGATTTCCATGCCAATCTGGTCGTGGCCGGCCGTTCCCCAAGCGAGGCGCATTTCGACGCCGCCTCGTGGCAGCAGGCGGTGAGCGGAACGCTCAGCCGGCAGATCTTCAAGATAGCGCGCGGCGCGTCCGACGGACGCCACAGCGAGACGCTGTTCGTCGATGACGGCAAGCGCCAGCTCAAGCTTTCGGTGCGCATCGAGCCGCTTACCATCGATGCCGAAGTGGTTGGCGCGCTGATGATTTTCCCGACGCCGCAGGCATCGGGCCAGCTCGACCAGATGCTGCTCGACAGCACCAAATTCGCGCTCAGCGTGCAGATGATGCGCAGCTTCGTGCGCTTCCGCTTCGAGACGCGTTCGCTGACCGAACTGTTTCTGGAAGTGGTCGAGCGCCGTTGGCGCGACGAGGCCGACATCGTCAATCGCGCACGCCGGCTGGGGCTCGACTTGACGATTGCACACAAGATGATCGTCGTCGATCTCGCCGAGCAGGTGAAGGACGGTGCCATCGGCCTTGCCGATCCGCATCATGCGCTGGTGCGCCTGCTTCAGCAGGCCGGCATTGCCGGCGCCGCGATCGCGGTGGAAGACGGCCTTGTCTGCCTGGTTCCGGCCGATGCCGGGCAGGACGGCGCGCGCTTCGCGAAATTGCCGCATAGGATCGCGGCCGAGCTCGGCCGCTATTTCGAAGGCGAGCCGGTGGTGGTGCTGTCCGAAGCCTGTGCCGCGCTGGCCGACTATCCCATCGCCTGGGAGCGGTGCCGACGCATGATCCGGATCGGCCGTTCCTTCGGGCGCACCGGTGTTTTTGCCGGCCAGGATTTCGGTCCGCTGCCGATATTGGTCGCTGCCGCCGACGCCCCTGACGTGCGCGGCTTCGTCGAGGACAGTGTCGGCGCCCTGATCGCGCATGATCGCGACCACGGCACGCCCTATCTCGACACGCTGTTTGCCTATCTGCGCGAGGGCTGTCGCAGCCAGGCCTGCGCCGACGCCATCGGCCTGCATGTCACCACCTTGCGCTATCGCCTGTCGCGCATGGAGGAACTGTTCGGGATCAAGCTCGACACGCCCGAACAGCGCTTCGCGGTCGAACTTGCGATCCGTCTCAGCGGCATCATCGACAGCCGCGTGCCGGCAGCCCGCTAGAAGCCACTCCATCCCAACACCGCTGCCGCTGCCAAGCATTCGCCGCCGGGCACGGGCTCGCCGTGGCCGTGCTTGCTCTGGATGGCAGCAGCGCGCCACGACGTCTTTCCTACAGACCGGAGGAAGAACGCCGGCCGGCTCCTGCCTAGCTTTCATCCGACACTATGGAGGAAAGCAATGGCGGACGCGGTGGCACAAAGGACGATCGACCCGATCGCCTTGCGTCGTGCCTTCGGCACCTTCGTCACCGGCGTCACCGTCATCACCACACGCGATCGTGACGGCAATCCGCGCGGCATGACCGCCAACTCCTTCACCTCGGTCTCGCTCGACCCGCCGCTGCTCCTGGTCTGCGTCGGCAAGTCGGCGGCGAGCTTTCCGGCCTTCAACCAGACGCAGTCCTTCGCGGTCAATTTCCTGCATGAAGGCCAGGTTGACGTCTCGTCTGTGTTCGCGTCGAAGGCGGCGCACAAGTTCCAGTCGGTCAACCATGATCGCGCCCACACCGGCGCGCCGATCCTCACCGACAGCCTGACATGGTTCGACTGCACCGTTCACGACCGCATCGAAGCCGGCGACCACATCATCCTGATCGGCCAGGTCCAGGCTTTCGGCACCAGCCCATCGGCGCCGCTCGGATTTTGCCGCGGCCGTTACGCCAGCGTCAAGGATCCGCTGCCCGCCGGCTGGCTGGCCTCGCAGGACATGATCATCGGCTATCTGGTCGAAGCGGGGAACCGCATCCTCTTGCGCAGCGATGGCAAGGGAGGCTGGGTGCTGCCGACGGCGCGGCGCCGCAAGGCTGACAGCCAACTTGTGCTGGATGGTGGCGAGGCGCTGAGCCTCGTCCCGGAAAACACCTTCCTCTATTCGGTGTTCGACGTCGCCGACAGCGACCCCGGTTATCTCATCTACCGCGCCGAACTGAGCCGTGAGAGCGCTAAAGCAGCACTTCCGGACGGCCACGCCTTCTTTGCCGTCGATGCGCTGCCCTATGAGCGGATCGCCACGCATGAATTGCGCGCCATGCTGCGCCGCTATGCGCGCGAGCGCCAGGACAAGCGCTTCGGCATCTACATCGACACCGGCGACGGCGGCCGCGTCGCCATGATCGATGGCCAGTCGCAATCGTGGACGCAGGCCGCGTCCGAATGATGTTTCAGGCAGGACAGACAGCATGAAAACGACCGTCGCATCGCTCGAAGGCTCGCGCCAGAACCTGTTCATCAACGGCGCGTTCGTGGCGCCCAGGAACGGGCAGTACATCGACAGTTTCGACCCGACCACCGGCAAGCCCTGGTATCAGTTCGCCGAGGCCGGCGCCGAGGATGTCGGCGCGGCTGTCGAGGCCGCGCGTTCCGCTTTCGCCAATCCAGCCTGGCGACGTATGACCCAGACCGACCGGGGCAAGCTTGTTCGCCGGCTGGCGGAGCTGGTGCTGGAGCACGCCGACGAACTGGCGCTGATCGAGACGCGCGACAATGGCAAGTTGCTGAAGGAAATGCGGGCGCAGATGCGCGCCATGCCCGACAGCTACACCTATTTCGCCGGCATGGCCGACAAGCTGCTCGGCGACACGATTCCCGTCAACAAGCTCGACATGCTCAACTTCAACCTGCGCGAGCCGATCGGCGTCGTCGGCATGATCACACCGTGGAACTCGCCGCTGATGCTGCTTACCGGCACGCTGGCGCCATGCCTGGCGCTCGGCAACACGGTGGTCGTCAAGCCGTCCGAGCATGCCAGTGCGTCCACGCTGGCTCTGGCCGAACTGATCATGGAGGCCGGTTTCCCGGCCGGCGTCGTCAATGTCGTGACCGGCACGGGTGCTGTGGCCGGCGACGCGCTGACGCGCCATCCTGGCATTGCAAAACTCGTCTTCACCGGCTCGACGGTGACCGGTCGGCGGATTGCCGCCAATGCGGCGCAGAATCTCATTCCCTGCTCGATGGAACTTGGTGGCAAATCCCCTCACGTCATCTTCGGTGATGTCGATATCGAGCATGCCGTGAATGGCGTGGTCTCCGGTGTCTTCGCGGCCGCGGGCCAGAGCTGCGTCGCCGGTTCGCGCTGTTTCGTCGAGGCCAGCGTCCATGACCGTTTCGTCGAGGCGCTGGTCGAGCGCACGAGGCGGGTGCGAGTCGGGCTGCCTATGCTGGAGGACACCGACATAGGTCCGCTGGCGCTGTCGGCGCAGCTTGCAAAGGTGGAGGGCTATGTCGCTTCCGGCGTGCGTCAGGGCGCCCGGATCGCGGTCGGCGGCCGGCGGCTTCAGGCGGCCGAGCTTGCCGGCGGCTGGTATTTCGAGCCGACCGTGATGACCGATGCCGACAACGGCATGGAGTTCATGCAGGAGGAATTGTTCGGTCCCGTCGTCGGCGTCATGCCGTTCTCGTCGGAAGACGAAATGATCCGGCTCGCCAACGACACACGCTATGGCCTCGCCTCCGGCATCTGGACACGGGACATCAACCGCGCGCTGCGTTTCGCCAGGAATGTCGAGGCCGGCACGGTCTGGATCAACACCTACCGCGCGTCCTCCTTCATGTCCGCCAATGGCGGCTTCAAGGAGAGCGGTTACGGGCGGCGCGGCGGCTTCGACGCCATGGAGGAGTTCTCGCGCCTGAAGAACGTCGTCATCGACTATTCGGGTGCCATGCAGGACCCGTTCGTTATCCGCCTTCGCTGACCAGAACCCGACATACTGGGGAGACAGACATGAAATTCGCCGTTTCGCTGACCATGGAACGCTTCTCGCCCGACATGCCGATGTCGAAGGTGAAGAGCAATCTGCTCGAGCTGGCGCGCCTGGCCGACGAGGGCGGCTTCGAGACGCTGTGGACGGCGGAGCATCATACGATCGAATGCACGATCTCGCCCAACCCGCTGATGACGCTGACCTGGCTTGCCCAGCATACCGAGCAGATCCGGCTTGGCACCTCGACGCTGGTCGCGCCCTATTGGAGCCCGATCCGGCTGGCGGGGGAGGCGGCACTTTGCGATCACCTGACGGGCGGTCGGCTGGAGTTCGGCATCGCGCGCGGCTCCTATCAGTATGAATTCGACCGCATGGCCGGCTGCATGCCGCAGCAGGAAGGCGTGGCCTATCTGAAGGAACTCGTGCCGGCGGTGAAGAAACTGTGGGCGCAGGATTATGCCCATGACGGCCACTACTGGAAGTTCCCGCTCGCCGCCGGCGTGCCGAAGCCGCTGCAGAAGCCGCATCCGCCGATCTGGGTGGCCGCGCGAGATCCAGGTACTTTCGACTGGGCGGTCGGCATCGGCGCTTCGATCCTGTCGACGCCCTTGTCGGCGCCGGCGGCGGAAATCGCTGTGCTCGGCGAGAAATTCCGCAAGGCCGTTGCCGATCATCCGGAGGTGCCGCGCCCGCGCCTGATGATGCAGCGGCGCACTTGCGTCTACGAACGGGCACAGGATTGGGAGGTCGCGGTCGGTCATGCCATCGACTACGGCCGCGCCTTCGAGAACCTGTTCCAGAACATCGGCACCGTGCAAAACGGCTTTCCCGAAGCCGTCCCCTATGAGAGCGTCAAGGGCAAGGACAATTACAATCCCGAGAACATCCGCCGCAACCTGATGTTCGGCACGCCGGACGAGGTGATCGAGAAGCTGCTCGACTATGAAGCGGCGGGTGTCGACCAATACTGCCTCGGCCTGACGTTCAACCTGCCGTTCGAGCTGCAGAAGAAGACGATCAAGCTTTGGGTCGACGAGGTGATGCCGGTCTTTGCCGCGCGCGAGCGCGACAAGGTGCGTCAGGCGGCGAGGGCGTGATCATGGCGCGCTCCGGCCAGCTCGATGTCGAAGGCGTGCTGCTCAACTGGCGCCTGGACGGCGAGGGCGGCGTGCCGCTGGTCTGCATCCATGGCGTCGGCTCCTACCTCGAAGCCTGGAATGGCGTGGCCGGGCGGCTGAAGGATCGCTTCGCGGTCCTCACCTTCGACCTGCGTGGCCATGGCCGCTCCAGCCGGGTCAAAGGCCGCTACGAGATCGACGATTTCGTCGGCGAGACATTGGCGCTGGCCGACCATGTCGGGTTTGCCACCTTTCATCTGGCCGGGTTTTCGCTGGGTGGCCTGATCGCACAGCGCCTGGCGCTGACGCATGCCGAACGCCTGCAGAAACTGGTGCTGCTGTCGACGGTCGCCGGCCGCACGCCTGAGGAGCGGCACGCGGTGCGCGGCCGGCTGGCGGCGCTGATGGCGAGCGATGCCTCGGCGCATCACGCCGCCTCGCTGTCGCGTTGGTTGACGGAGGATTTTCAGGACAGCAACCCGGAGGTCATCGCCGAGCTGCGCCGGCGGGACGCCGAGAACGATCGTGACTGCTACGCGGCGGCCTATCGCGTTCTCGCCGAGACCGATTTTGGCGGCATTCTCGACCGCATCACCTGCCCGACACTGATCGTAACCGGCGAGGACGACCAGGGTTCCAGCCCGCGCATGGCGCGGCTGATGCACGAGCAGGTGCAGGGCTCCGAGCTCGCCATCCTGCCTGGGCTTCGCCATTCGATCCTTATCGAGGCGCCGGCTCTCGTCGCTGGCACGATGGCCGACTTCCTGCTGGGCGTCGGTCGCACGAGAGGGGCCGTCGCGCATGGGTAGCGGTCTTCGCGGAGCAGGTGAGGGCATCTCGCCGGCAACAGGCCAAAGCTTCCCCGTGAGCGAGGGAATGACCGCTGCAAACATCCTCCGCGGCAGCGGAAGACCAGACCGGCTCGGGCATCGCTAAATCCGCCAGCCGTCCGGAGGATGCCGACCTCGTCGGCAAGGGATTGCGAGTTCATGGCCGGCCGAACGGCCATGAACGTAGGTGAATGAACAACAACAGGGGAATACGCACATGACAATCTGGAACAGACGACAGCTGACGATGGCAGCACTGGCGCTTGCGCTTGGCGCATATCCTGCTCACGCCGGCGCGGTGCTCGATCGCGTGATGGCAGCGGGCACGCTCAAGGTGGCGACCGATGCCAACTGGGCGCCGCAGTCGTTCGTGAATGCCAGCAATGAGCTGGACGGCTTCGATGTCGACGTCGCCAAGGCGATCGGCGAGCACCTCGGCGTCAAGGTCGAATTCATCACGCCCGGCTGGGACATCATCACCGCCGGCAACTGGGCAGGGCGCTGGGACATGCATGCCGGCTCGATGACGCCGACCAAGAAGCGCGCCGAGATCTTCGATTTTCCTGCGGTCTACTACTACACTCCGGCGGCCGTTGCCGTGCACAAGGACAGCAAGGCCAAGACGCTGGCCGATCTCGACGGCAAAGTGGTCGGCGCCACCAGCACCTCCACTTTCGAGGCCTATGCCAAGAAGGATCTGACGCTCGACGCCGCCGGCGCGCCGCCCTTCGAGTACAAGCTCAACCCGAAGGAGGTCCACTCCTACGAGAATTCGACGACCGCCTTTGACGACCTTCGCCTCGGCGACGGCGTGCGTCTCGACGCGGTGGTCTCTTCGCTGCCGTCGATCCTCGATGCTGAGAAGGCAGGCTACCCGATCAAGCAGGTGGGCGATCCGGTCTTCTACGAACCGCTGGCAATCGCCATCGAGCGCGGCGATCCGGAACTGTCCGCCAAGATCGCCGACGCCGTGAAGGCGATGAAGGCGGACGGCACGCTGAGCAAGCTATCGGAAAAGTGGTACGGCCAGGATTATTCGAAGACGAACTAGCTCCCTTCAAAGGCGGCCTGCCTCGGGGCAGGCCGCCGAACAGCCGGTGCTCAAAGATGCTCTATCCCGATACCGTCGAAGCCGAAATCCTCGTCCACAAACCCTGGTTCGTGGCGACTATGTTCGGCGTCGTTCTGGTTCTCTTCATGGCTTTCAACATGGCGGGCACCAGCTTCGCCGAACTGATGCGTCCGGTGATCGGCGAACCGTCGGTGAGTGGCCTCTACGGCCGTTTTGCCATTGCCTTCGCCATAGCGGTGATCTTCACCTTGAACGTCGTGCTGATCGGTTTCGCGCCGATCAAGTTCCAGATCGGCATCGTCTGGCTCGAACTGCTGCTGCTGTTCGTCGCCTTCTTCGAGACGTTCCATCTCAGCCTGCCCTTCATCAGGGAGAAGCTGCCGTTCCTGATCGGCCAGGGCGTCGTCACCACGCTCTATGTCTCGGCGATTTCGATCGTCATCGCTTCGGTCATCGCGGTTGCCGGCGCGGTCGCCAAGCTTTCCAGCAATGGCTTCGCCTACGCCATCGCCAGCTTCTACACCTCCTTCTTCCGTGGCCTTCCGCTGCTCATGCAGGTCTACCTGATCTATCTCGGCCTGCCGCAGCTCGGCTTTGTCATCAATGCGGTGCCTGCGGGCATCCTGGCGCTTTCGCTCTGCTATGGCGCCTACATGACCGAGATCTTCCGCTCCGGCATACAGAGCATCGATCGCGGCCAGTGGGAGGCGTCGCGCTCCATGGGCTTCGGCTTCGCGCTGACCATGCGCCGTATCATCCTGCCGCAGGCGCTGCCGGTCATCATTCCGCCGACCGGCAATCAGTTCATCTCGATGCTGAAGGATTCCTCGCTGGTCTCGGTTATCGGCGTGTGGGAGCTCATGTTCCTGGCGCGCACCCTCGGCCAGAAGACTTTCCAGCACATGGAGATGCTGACTTCGGCCGCGATGATCTACTGGATGCTGTCCATCTGCCTCGAACTGATCCAGGCGCGGATCGAGCGGCACTACCGCAGGAGCAAGGTCAGATGAACGCTCATGTCATCATCGAAGCGCGCAACGTATCGAAGTGGTACGGCGCCTTTCATGTCTTGAAGGACATCAACCTGACCGTCCACAAGGGCGAGCGTATCGTCATCTGCGGGCCTTCGGGTTCCGGCAAATCGACGCTCATCCGCTGCTTCAATCGCCTGGAGGCGCATCAGGAGGGCGATATCACCGTCAACGGCGTCGCCCTGCATGGCAAGATGGGCAACGTCGCCGACGTGCGCTCCAACGTCGGCATGGTGTTCCAGCATTTTAACCTGTTTCCGCACATGACGGTGCTGATGAACTGCATGGCCGGCCCGATGTGGGTGAAGGGCGTGCCGGAAAAGGAGGCGCGCAAGACCGCGCTGAAGTTCCTCGAGCGGGTCCGCATTCCCGAGCAGGCGAACAAGTTCCCTATCCAGCTGTCCGGCGGCCAGCAGCAGCGTGTGGCGATTGCCCGCAGCCTGTGCATGCAACCGGCTGTCATGCTGTTCGACGAACCGACCTCCGCTCTCGACCCGGAAATGGTCTCGGAGGTGCTCGACGCCATGACGGAACTTGCCCGCGACGGCATGACCATGGTGTGCGTGACGCATGAAATGGGCTTTGCCCGCGCGGTGGCCGACCGCGTCATCTTCATGGACGCCGGGCAGATCGTCGAGGCCGGCACGCCGGACGAATTCTTCGGCCAGCCACGCCACGATCGAACCAGATTGTTCCTCAGCCAGATCTTGAAACACTGACCGCGCGTTCCGCCGTCTCATGGAAATGCTCTGTCGGGACGGCCTCCATGGGGCGTTGCGAACGCCCGCTTTCTTCGCCCGACCGCCACGGCATTGAGACGGTCATGCATGCGCCTAAGGCCCGAGCGCGGTCGGCGCCGGCCTGGTTAGGCCCAGCCTAAGCAGAATTATCGAAAATCATTATTTGTGCATCGCACACAGCGTGCTTTGCTCCATCCGCCGGCTGAAAGAGAACAAAAAGAACGTCAGACGGCAGCCTTCGGCGATGCGTCCGAAGCGGGTTGTTTTGGCGCGGGCAGCGCCTGACCTCAGAAAAAGACAGGGGAACGTGATGACGACAATAATCTCGAAGTTTCGCCGTGCCGCGCTGGCGGCCGGCATTGCCTTGAGCGCGCTTTCGGTGAGCCTCCACGCCGAAGCCGGCAGCTTGAAGCTGGGCATGACGACCTGGGTTGGATACGGCCCGCTCTTCCTTGCGCGTGACATGGGCTACTTCAAGGAGGGCGGCCTCGATGTCTCGCTCGAAATCATCGAGGAAGCGTCGATGTACATGGCGGCCGTCGCCGCCGGCGAACTCGACGGCAGCGCCTCGACCATCGACGAAATCATGAAATACCGCTCGAAGGATGTCTGCTTCAAATCGGTCTATGCCCTCGACGACAGCCATGGCGGCGATGGCGTGCTGGCGCCGAGCGGAGTCAAGAGCGTCGCCGACCTCAAGGGCATGGAAGTCGGGCTGAACGAAGGCTCGGTGTCGCAGTTCTGGTTCAACATCCTGCTCAAGCAGGCCGGTCTCAGCCAGACCGACGTAAAGATCACCAATATGACGGCCGATGACGCCGCTGCCGCCTTCATGGCCGATCGTATTCCCGTTGCCGTCACCTGGGAACCCCATCTGACGCTGGCCAAGAAGGAAAACAAGGGCCAGGTCCTGATCGACTCCTCGAAGACGCCCGGCCTGATCGTCGATGTGGTGGCGCTGAACTGCGACTACATCACCAAGAACCCCGGGGATGTCGAGGCGCTGGTGAAGGGCCTCTACAAGGCCAACGAGTTCATCAAGGAAAATCCCGCGAAGGCCTATGAGGTGATGGCCAAGGGCGTCGGCGGCTGGCTCAAGGATCCGAAGGACTTCGCCTCCTCCGCCGCGGGCGTGAACTTCTACGGCAAGGACCGCAATGCAGAGTTCTTCGCCGGTGGCGAGGTTGGCGAAGCCGGCAAGCTGATCAAGCTTGGCGGCGACATCTGGGGCGCCTTCGGCAAGCTCAAGATGGACATCAAATACGACGACCTCGTCGATACGTCCTTCCTCGCGAAGTGATCTGACCTCGTGAAGTGAGCTCGCTGGACCGCGGGCCGAGCCTTGCGCCTGCGGTCCATCCAGCCCAAAGGGTTTCCCTGTGACACTGGCACCGAATGCAACGTCTCCCATCAGCCATATCGTGACCACGAGCGTGGATAAAAATCAGCCCGGTCGATCCGCCTGGAAAGCTGTCACCACGCCTTTTCAGGCCGTGTCGCGGCCTCTCTCCATAACGCTCAGCGTCCTGGTCTGGGGCGCGGTCATCGGCGGCTGGTTCGCCTTGACCTATTCCGGCGCGGTGAAGGAAATGTTCCTGCCTCGCCCGGAATCCGTCCTGTTCACCACCATCAACATGGCGCTTGACGGCTCCTTGTGGGAGCACGTGCTGGCCAGCGTCCAGGTGGTGCTGATCGGTTTCGTCATTTCGAGCATCGTGGCGGTGCCGCTCGGATTGACGATGGGCACCTACCGCATCGTCCAGGCGGCGCTCGACCCGCTCGTCAATTTCATCCGCTATCTGCCGGTGACGTCCTTCGTGCCGCTTTTCATCCTGTGGATCGGCATCGGCATCGAGCAGCGCGTGGCCGTCATCATCTTCGGCATTTTCTTCCAGCAACTGGTGATGATCGCCGACAGCGCCCGCGGCGTTCAGCGAGACCTCGTCAATGCGGCCTACACGCTCGGCACGAAACGCGGCGACACGGTCTTCCATATCGTCTTTCCGGCGACGCTTCCCAACGTGCTCGACGTGCTGCGCGTCACCATGGGCTGGGCCTGGACCTATCTCGTCGTTGCCGAACTCGTCGCCGCGCGCAGCGGACTTGGCTACATTTCGCTGAAGGCGATGCGCGGCTTCCAGGTCGACGTCATCTTCATGGCCATCGCCCTGATCGGCATCCTTGGCCTTTGCACCGACCAATTGTTCCGGGGCATCCGCCGCCTCGTCGCTCCCTGGGCCAATTGAGGAGTTTGCCGACATGGACGCCCTGACACTCGCGACGAAGCCGAAGAGCGCCGACATCGGCATCGACAATGTGGTCCTGCGCTACGGCAAGGGCGACAATGCGGTGCTGGCGCTGGACGGCATCTCCTTCCATGTCGTGCCCAACGAGTTCTGCGTGATCGTCGGCCCATCCGGCTGCGGCAAGTCGAGCCTGCTCTATCTCATCGCCGGGCTGGAGGAGCGCACCGGCGGCATGATCTCCGTCGGCGGCAAGCCTGTCACCGAGCCGGGCCCGGATCGCGGCATGGTGTTTCAGGCCTATACGCTGTTTCCCTGGCTGACCGTGGCGCAGAACGTCGAATACGGCCCGAAGCGGAAAAGCATGCCGGCGGCCGAGCGCAAGGCCATCGTCGAGCATTTCCTGCATGAGGTCGGGCTGGCGAAATTCGCCAACCATTATCCCTCGCAGCTGTCGGGCGGCATGAAGCAGCGCGTGGCGATCGCGCGTGCGCTCGCCAACGATCCGCAGGTGCTGCTGATGGACGAACCTTTCGGCGCGCTCGACAGCCAGACCCGCCACTCCATGCAGAAGCTTCTCCTGAGGATCTGGGACCACTCCAAGAAAACCGTGCTGTTCGTCACCCACGACATTGACGAGGCGATCCTGCTGGCGGACCGGGTGCTCGTTATGTCCGGCCGGCCCGGCCAGATCAAGAAGGAAATCCGCGTCGGCTTCTCGCGCCCGCGCAGCATGGATCTGGTCATGGAGCCGAACTTCATCGCCATGAAGCGGGAAATCCTGGAGCTGTTGAAGAACGACGAAGACGACGAGCACTAATGCATGTCGCCCAAAAGTGACCTCGGTTTTGGGAAGACGACATGCATGAAACGGAAACCGGCATGAGCATCGCGGCCGCGGAATTCGACTATATCGTCATCGGCGCGGGCTCGGCCGGCTGTGTCCTGGCTAACAGGCTGAGCGCGAACCCCGCGGCCCGTGTCTGCCTTATCGAGGCCGGCGGCAGCGACGACCGCACAAGGGTGCGCGTGCCGGCCGGCATCCTCTCGCTCTACGGCAATCCGAATTTCGACTATGGCTACAAAGGCGTGCCGCAGCCGCTGCTCAACAACCGTCGCATACCGGTCAACCGCGGCAAGCTTCTTGGTGGGTCGAGTTCGATCAACTCCATGGTCTACATTCGCGGTGCAGCACAAGACTACGATGAGTGGGCAGCGCTTGGCTGCGCCGGTTGGTCCTATGCCGACGTGCTGCCCGTGTTCAAGAAACTGGAGCGGAACCTCCTGTCGCAGAACCCGGCCTATCACGGCTTCGACGGTGAACTGCTGGTCGACAATCCGCGCGATCCTAACAGCGTATCCCGGCTGTGGGTGGAGGCGGGCCGGAGCATCGGCCTGCCCGAAAACCGCGACTTCAACGGTAATGGCCAACTCGGCCTCGGCATCTACAATGTCACCCAGGACAAGGGCCAGCGCTTCTCGGCCTATTCAGCCTTCGTCCGACCGGTTCTCAGCCGCGCCAACCTGCAGGTTCTGTCGGGCGTCGAGGTGCTTGATCTGGCAGTCGAAAGCGGACGCGTCACCGGCGTCAATGTGATCAGGGACGGCGCGGTCCAAAGGCTGACCTGCCGCGCCGAAGTCGTGCTGAGCGCCGGCGCGATCGGGTCGCCGCGCATCCTGCTTGCGTCCGGCATCGGCCCGGCCGAGGAGCTGAAGGCGGCCGGGATAGAGCCGGTGATGAATGTACCCGGGGTCGGCAAGAATTTGCGCGACCATGTCGACGGCATGATCACCGTGCGATCGAACAGCACCAGGACGCTCGGCCTGTCGCTCGCCAACCTGCCGGCGATGCTGGCCGCGCCCTTTCAGTATTTCGTCCGGCGCAAGGGCATGCTGACGACCAACTATGTCGAGGCCGGCGGCTTCGCCAGGACGAAATATGCCGGCGATATTCCCGATGTCCAATTCCACTTTGTTCCGGGTTACCGCAGCCATCGCGGCCGGCTCGTCGAATATGGCCACGGCTATGCCGTGCACACCTGTGTGTTGAGACCCGGGAGCGTCGGCGAAATCACGCTTGAGCGTGACCGCACCCGCCGCAACGTGCTGATCGATCACCGTTTCTTCAGCGACGAGCGGGATGCGCTGACCCTGGTCGAAGGCATCAAGGTCGCGCGTTCCATTCTTGCTTCGCCGGTCTTTGCCGATATTCGCGGACCGGAAATTCTGCCAGGACCCGATGTCGTCACCGACGACGAAATCCTTGCCTATCTGCGCGCCGAGGCGCTCACCGTCTATCACCCGGTCGGCACGGCCAAGATGGGCAACGACGCCATGGCGGTGGTCGATCCCGCCGGCCTCAAAGTGCGCGGCTTCGACAATCTGCGCGTGGCGGACGCCTCGATCATGCCGACACTGATCGGCGGCAACACCAATGCGCCGTCGATGATGATCGGCGAAAAAGCTGCCAGGGCGATGCTGTCATAATCTCGCATTGGCCCATCTCCTGGCATTTAGGGACAAGCTAACCACTGCCACGCGAAATCGTAATTTTCGCTAATCAGTCCCTCCAGTAAACCAACGAACTGAGCTCCTCGCATCCGCGGAAACTCTTGGGGGGAAAGGACGCAGAAATGCCGGTGGAAAAAATAGACACGCTTGTCGTCGGCGGTGGCCAGGCGGGAGTGGCTATGTCTGAGCATCTGAGCAAATGCGGCGTGCCGCATCTTGTCCTCGAGCGCGGTCGGATTGCCGAGCGCTGGCGCTCGCAGCGATGGGACTCACTCGTTGCCAATGGCCCGGCCTGGCATGACCGTTTCCCGGGCATGGAATTTCCCGTGACGGGTCCCGACGGCTTTCCTTCCAAGGAGGAGGTTGCCGACTATTTCGCCGCCTATGCAAGGCAGATCAATGCGCCGATCCGCTGCGGCGTCGAGGTCAGGCTCGCGCAAAGAAATGTCGGCCGGCCCGGATTCCGCGTCGAGACGTCGGATGGGGTGATCGAAGCCAACAGCATCGTCGCCGCGACCGGACCTTTCCAGGTCCCCGTCATCCCCGCTCTTGTCCCTGCAAATGCAGATCTCCTGCAGATCCATTCCAGCGCATACCGCAACCCCGGGCAGTTGCCGAAGGGAGCGGTGCTGGTGGTCGGGGCGGGATCGTCGGGTGTGCAGATCGCCGATGAGCTTCAGCGCTCTGGGCGGCGCGTCTACCTCTCGGTCGGCCCGCACGATCGCCCGCCGCGCGCCTATCGCGGGCGCGATTTCTGCTGGTGGCTTGGCGTTCTCGGCAAATGGGACCTCGAAACTCCAGGGCCCGGCACGGAGCACGTCACGATCGCGGTGAGCGGCGCGCGTGGCGGCGAGACGATCGATTTCCGTCGGCTGGCCGCGCAGGGGCTTACCCTGGTCGGCATGACCAAGACATATCAGGACGGCGTGCTGACCTTCGCGCCCGACCTGGCGAAGAACATTGCCCGCGGTGACGCCAGCCTGATGTCGTTGCTCGACGAGGCCGACGCCTATGTCGCGCGCAACGGCCTCGACCTTCCGCAGGAGCCCACGGCCCGTCGGATCGACCCGGATCCGGAATGCCTGACCAACCCGCTTCGTGAGCTCGATCTGGCCGAGGCCGGGGTAACGGCGATCATCTGGGCCACCGGCTTTGCCGTCGATTACAGCTGGCTGAAGGTCGATGCCTTTGACGAGAAGGGCCGGCCGAGGCATCAGCGCGGCGTCTCGACCGAGCCCGGCATCTATTTTCTCGGCCTGCCTTGGCAGTCGCGAAGGGGATCGAGTTTCATCTGGGGCGTCTGGCACGATGCCAAGCATGTCGCCGACCGCATTTCGACGCAGCGCAAATATCTGGCCTACCATGCCGCGGCACGGCGCGAGACCGTGGACGCCTGACCGACGCCGACAACAGCCACGAGCCCGATCTGAGGAGACCAGGATGGCGCATACGAGAATCCGCAAGTTCAACACCAAGGACACCTATCCCGAGCAGAAGCTCGACAATGATCTGTGCCAGGCGGTCGTCACGCGGGGCGGCCGCACGGTCTATCTGCGCGGCCAGTGCCCGCAGGATCTCGACACGGCCAAGAATATCGACAGCCACGATCCGGCCGAGCAGACGCACAAGGTGATGCAGAACATCAGGCAACTCATCGAGGAGTGCGGCGGCACCATGGAGCATCTGGTCAAGGTGGTCGTCTACATCACCGACGTGCGCCACCGCGAGGCGGTCTACCGCACCATGGGCGAGTACATCAAAGGCGTGCATCCCGTTTCGACCGGCCTCGTCGTGTCGGCTCTGGCGCGGCCGGACTGGCTGGTCGAGATCGACGGCACCGCCGTCATTCCGGACTGATCCCGATGACGTTTTCCATCGTCGCGCGATGCAGCCGCACCGGCATGTTCGGCGTCGCGGTCTCGTCCTCCTCTCCGGCGGTGGCGGCGCGTTGCGCCTACGCGCAGGCGAGCGTGGGGGCGGTCGCCAGCCAGAACGTCACCGATCCGACGCTCGGCACGAGGGGGCTCGAACTGCTGGCGCGCGGCGCCTCGGCCGCCGAGGCGGTCGCCATCCTGAAGCGCACCGGCGCCTACAGCGAATACCGGCAGGTGCTGGCTGTCGATGCCGCCGGGAGGACGGCGATCCATTCCGGACCCAAGGCGCTCGGCATCTGGGCGGAAGCGCGCTCGGACAATGTCGCGTGCGGCGGCAACATGCTGGCTCACGACGGCGTGCCGCAGGCCATGGTCGAGGCCTTCCTGGCCTCGGAAGGGCATCTCGGCGACCGCCTGATCGCGACCATGCGCGCCGCGCTGAAGGCGGGGGGCGAGGCGGGTCCGGTCCATTCCGCCGGAATGAAGCTGGTGCGCGAGGTTGCATGGCCGGTCGCGGACCTGCGCTGCGACTGGACCGACGACTGCCCGATCGAGGAACTGGCGGCGCTATGGGATCGCTACAAGCCGCAGCTCGATGCCTATGTGACCCGCGCGATCAATCCGTCCGACGCGCCGAGCTACGGCGTGCCGGGCGACGAGTAGCCGGCACGCAAGCAGCCGGCATACAGGGGAGGCATCCGCATGAGCGAACTCAGTCACAAGGACTGGATCGGCAAGGCATCCGCGATCCGTTTTCGCGACAAGGCGTTCATCGACGGCAAGACGGTTCCCGCGCGTTCGGGCCGAACCTTCGCCAGCATCAATCCGGCCACCGGCGAAACGCTGGCCGAGGTGGCGTCATGCGGCGAGGAAGACATCGATCTGGCCGTTGCCGCGGCGCGCCGCAGTTTCGAGGCCGGTGTCTGGTCGCGCACGAGCCCGGCGCACCGCAAGGAGGTGCTGCTGCGGCTGGCAAAACTGCTGCGCGAAAACCTGCAGGAGCTTGCCCTGCTGGAGTCGCTCGACATGGGCAAGCTGGTCACGGATGCAGCGACCGTCGACGTCCCTGGCTCGGCGGCGATCTTCCAGTGGTATGGCGAGGCCATCGACAAGATCTATGACGAAGTGGCGCCGACCGGCGCAAGCGATCTGGTGTTGGTGCGGCGCGAGCCGCTCGGCGTCATCGGCGCTGTGGTGCCATGGAATTTCCCGCTCGACATGGCGACCTGGAAATGCGCGCCCGCGCTTGCCGCGGGCAATTCGGTGGTGCTGAAGCCGGCGGAGCAGTCGCCTTTCTCGGCGCTCAGGCTGGCGGAACTCGCCATGGAGGCGGGCCTGCCCGCCGGCGTGCTCAATGTCGTGCCTGGCCTTGGCGAGACGGCCGGACAGGCGCTCGGCCGCCACATGGATGTCGATTGCCTTGCCTTCACCGGATCGACCTCGGTCGGCAAGATGTTCCTGCAGTATTCGGGTCAGTCGAACATGAAGCAGGTCTGGCTCGAAACAGGCGGCAAGAGCCCGAACCTCGTCTTCGCCGATTGCGGCGATCTCGATGCGGCGGCCGACATGGCGGCATCAGGCATCTTCTTCAACCAGGGCGAGGTCTGTTCGGCCAATTCGCGCCTCCTCGTTGAACGCTCCATCAAGGATGCCTTCGTGGAGAAACTGGCTGAGCGCGCGGCGGCCACCCAACCCGGCGATCCGCTCGACCCGGCTTCGAAAATGGGCGCCATGGTCGATGCACGCCACGCCGCCAACGTCATGCGCTTCGTCGAGGCCGGCAAGAAGACCGCGCGCCTGGTCGCCGGCGGCGATCGGGTCACGGTCAACGGCAGAGGCAGCTTCATACAGCCCACCATCTTCGACAATGTTGCCCATGACGACCCGATCGCCAGGGACGAGATATTCGGGCCGGTGCTCTCGGTCATTGCCTTCGACGATGAGGACGAGGCTATCCGCATCGCCAATGACAGCCCGTACGGGCTGGCCGCCTCGCTGTGGACCGACAGTCTTTCGCGCGCCCACCGCGTTGCCGGCCGGCTGCGCGCCGGCAATGTTTCCGTCAACACCGTCGATGCGCTGAGCCCGATGACGCCGTTCGGCGGCGTCAAGCAATCCGGCTTCGGCCGCGACCTGTCGCTGCACGCGCTGGACAAGTACACCGCGCTGAAAACGACATGGATCAAGTACTGAGGCGGAGCGGGCGCTTGATCGCAGCGCCCAAACCGGCAACATAGAAGCCCATGCCGTTACGCTTCACCCTGAGACAGTTGGAATATTTCGTCGCCGTCGGCGAAGCCGGCTCCATTACCAAGGCCGCCGAGCAGGTCAATGTCTCGCCGCCTTCGATCTCGGCGTCGATCGCGCAGCTGGAGGCCGAATTCGGCGTCCAGCTTTTTGTCCGCAAGCATTCGCATGGCCTGTCGCTCACGGCCGGCGGGCGCGTTTTCCTCAAGGAGGCCGCTCGGCTGCTGGCCGACGCCGATGCCCTGCACGATATTGCCGGCGACATCGCCGAGAAGGTGCGCGGGCCGCTGGCGGTCGGATGCCTGCTGACCTTCGCGCAGATCGTCATGCCGACCCTGCGCATGAAATTCGAGCGTGCCTATCCCGAGGTGCGGTTCCGGCAGTTCGAGCGCAACCAGGGTCAGTTGCTCGAAATGCTGCAGCGAGGCGAAATCGACGCGGCACTGACCTACGATCTCGAACTGTCGCAGGACACGACGTTCGAACCGCTGATGCTGGTGCCTGCCTATGTCATGCTGCCACAAGGGCATCGCTTCGCGGCCAAGGCTTCGATCACGACGGAAGAACTGGCCGACGAGCCGATGGTGCTGCTCGACCTGCCCTATAGCCGTGAATACTTTCTCTCGGCCTTCCAGATGCGGGGCATACGGCCGAACATTGCCGAGCGCACCGGCGACATCGCGGTGATGCGGTCGATGGTCGCCAACGGCTTCGGCTACGGCATCGCCAACATGCGGCCGCTCAACACGCTGGCGCCAGACGGCAAGCCGCTGGTCTTCGTGCCTCTGGCGGGGGATTTGCGGCCTCTGACGATGGGGGTAGCCTTGCCCAATGCCGAGCACCGCACGCAGACGGTGCAGGCCTTCATCGATCACTGCCGCCGTTTCGTCGTCGAACAGGGTGTGTTCGGGAGTGGACGGGTCGTCGAATAGCCGCGGCCTCTGTCAGGCGACCTGCAACTGTTGTCCGACAAGCCGCTGCAACAGGTTTTCCAGCATGTCGTCGCAGCGGCGCAACTGTTCGACGTTGACGAATTCGTCCGGCCTGTGCCCTTGCGCCATCGACCCCGGTCCGCACACGATGGTCGGCGTGCCGAGGTCACGGCTGAACAATCCGCCTTCGGTGCCGTAGGCGACCTTCATGGTGTCGTTGGCGCCGGTCAGTGACTTCACGAAGGCGACGGCTTGCGAATTCGCCGGCGTGTCCAGTCCCGGATAGGTGTTGGTTATGTCTATGTCGATGGCCGCCTCCGGCGCGATCGCCGAAGCGGCAGCGGCAATGCGTTGCGCCTCCGCACGCAGCCCGTCGAGGATTTGGTCGGGATTGTCGGCCGCGACATTGCGGATCTCGAAGTCGAGCTGGCAGAGGTTCGGCACGATGTTGAGCGCCACGCCGGCATTGATCTTGCCGACATGGACGGTGGTGTAGGGAATGTCATAGTCGCCGTCGCGCGCGCCATCGCGCGCCAGCCGGTCCTGTTCCCGGCGCAATGCGGAGACGAAGTCGCAGCCGAGATGAATGGCGTTGAGCGCCAGCGGGGCCAGCGCCGAATGGCCTTCGCGTCCCCTGCAGAGCGCGCGCGCCGCAAGCTTGCCCTTGTGGCCGGTCGCCACCTGCATATTGGTCGGCTCGCCGACGATGCACAGCAATGGCCGGTGCGGCGCGGCTTGCAGCATGTCGATCAGGCTGTGCACGCCGATGCAGCCGATCTCCTCGTCATAGGAAAGCGCCAGATGCAAGGGCGTTAGCAGGCTCATTTTCGCGGCCTTGAGACAGGCGGCAAGCGCGCAGGCGACGAAACCCTTCATGTCGGCAGCACCACGGCCATAGAGCTTGCCGTCGCGCGCAGTCATCTCGAAAGGCGGCAGTGTCCAGTCCTGCCCGTCGATGGGGACGACATCGGTGTGGCCGGACAGCATGACGCCAGGGGCATCGGCCGGCCCGATGGTGGCGAACAGGTTCGCCTTGTGGCCATCGGAGCTGCGGATGATTTGGCAGGCGATGCCCTGCGTCCCCAGCAACTCCGTCACATAGCCGATGAGATCGAGGTTCGAAACGCTGCTCACCGTCGGGAATGCGATCAGCTTTTCAAGGATCTGGATGCTGTCCATGCGTCTCACGTCTCGTTGGCCGTGCGCTATCTAGCATCGCGTGGCCACGGCCTTGAAGTCGCATTTGGCTCAGCCGGGATTCACCGGATGCTAATCCAGGCGGCAAGGGCGGATTAGGCGCGTCCTAATCGGCACAGAAGAAATCTGTAGTTTTCCGGCACGCGCTGCAACTTATGAGTAGGTTCACCGCATCTACCCCACCGGGCGGACCGGCTTGCGCCAAGGCTGAAAAACCATCGCCGCGCATGCCGCGATGCGACGCTGGCAGGAAGGAAACACCATGCGTGATCCACGCTACGACATTCTGTTCGAGCCCGTGAAGATCGGTCCGGTGACCGCCAAGAACCGTTTCTACCAGGTGCCGCATTGCAATGGCGGCGGCTACCGTGATCCCTCCGCCGCGGCCGAGATGCGGCGCATCAAGTCGGAAGGCGGCTGGGGTGTCATCTTCACCGAGCAGACCGAGATGCACCACACTTCGGAGATCACGCCGTTCATCGAGCTCAGGCTGTGGGACGACGCCGACATCCCGGCGCTGGCGAAGATGGCCAAGGCCATGCACCAGCATGGCGCGCTGGCCGGTATTCAGCTCGCCTATTCCGGCATCAACGGCCCGAACCTCTACACCAAGGAAGTGCCGCGCGGGCCGTCGGCTCTGCCCATCCGCACCTTCACCAACGACCCGGTTCAGGCCCGCGCCATGGACAGAGAGGATATACGCGACCTCAGGCGCTGGCATCGCAATGCCTTCAAACGCGCCAAGCTGGCTGGCTTCGACCTGGTCTGCCTCTACGGCGCGCATGGTTTCGGCATCATCCAGCACTTCCTGTCCACCGCCACCAATCAGCGCACCGACGAATATGGCGGCTCGCTGGAAAACCGCTCGCGGCTGATGCGCGAGCTGATCGAGGAAGGCAGGGATGCCATCGGCGACACTTGCGGCCTGACGCTGCGGCTGTCGCTGGACGAGATGATCGGCGAGCTTGGCTTCGCCAATTCCGAAGTGCGCGACATGATCGAGATGCATGCCGAATTGCCCGACCTCTGGGATCTGGCGCATGGCGCCTGGGAGGATTGCTCGGGGCCGTCGCGCTTCAAGGAAGAGGCCGCGCAGGAAAGCCTTGTCTCCGGCATCAAGACGCTGACCTCGAAGCCGGTCGTCGGCGTCGGCCGCTTCACCTCGCCTGACGTGATGGTCCGGATGATCAAGTCCGGCACGCTCGATTTCATCGGCTGCGCGCGCCCGTCGATCGCCGACCCCTTTCTGCCGAAGAAGGTGGAGGAGGGGCGTATCGAGGACATCCGCGAGTGCATTGGCTGCAACATCTGCATCACCGGTGACATGACCATGTCGATCTCGCGCTGCACGCAGAACCCGACCTTCATGGAGGAGTGGCGCAAGGGCTGGCATCCCGAACGCATGCAGGCCAAGGGCGACAGCGACAGCGTACTGATCGTCGGCGCCGGTCCCGCAGGACTGGAGGCCGCCCGCGCGCTCGGCCTGCGCGGCTATCAGGTGGCCATTGCCGAGGCCGGCACCGAAGTCGGCGGCCGCGTCGCGCGCGAGTGTCGCCTGCCTGGGCTCTCGGCCTGGGGTCGCGTGCGCGACTATCGCCAGTACCAGCTCAGCCAGATGTCCAATGTCGACATCTATTTCGAAAGCCGGTTGTCGGCGCAGGACATACTGGCCTTCGGTTTTCAGAACATCGCGCTGGCCACCGGCTCGACATGGCGCCGCGACGGCGTGGCGCGCGCCCATGTCGTGCCGATGCCGATCGACCCGGCCATGCCGGTCTACACGCCGGACGATCTGATGGCTGGAAACGTGCCGACCGGCAATGTCGTGCTGTTCGACGACGACCACTACTATATGGGCGGCGTTCTGGCCGAGCTGATGGCGCGCAACGGCGCCAAGGTGACGCTGGTGACGCCGTCCGCCTATGTCTCGGACTGGACCCGCAACACGCTGGAGCAGGGCGCCATCCACCGCCGCCTGGCCGGGCTCGGCGTCGAGATCGTGCTGAACCGGACGGTGACGCACGTGGTACCGGGAGGCGTTGCCACCGCCTGCGCCTACACCAGTGCCGAACGCGACATCGCCGCCGACGCCGTGGTGCTGGTGACGTCGCGCCAACAGGACGACGAGGTCTGGCGTGACCTGAAAGCGCGGCGCGACGAATGGGCCGACAATGGTATCAGTTCGATCAAGGTAGTAGGCGATGCCGAGGCGCCGGGGCCGATCGCCTGGGCGACCTATGCCGGCCACCGCTTCGCGCGTGAGCTGGACGAAGACGATATCGGCGATGCGCTGCCGTTCCGGCGGGAGGTGACGGCCCTGGCGGCGGAATAGGCGGGACTTGCGCCTGGCAACCGTGGTCCTTAGACAGGTGGCCGTGACGTTTGCCGATGGCGGAGAAGAAGAACATGTCGGACCGGATGAAGACCATCTCCTCGGCCAAGTCGCATGGCGGCGTGCAGGGCGTCTATTCCCATGCTTCGGATGCCTGTGCCTGCGACATGACATTCGCCGTCTTCGTGCCGCTGCAGGCCCGTGAAAAACCTTGCCCTGTCGTATGGTACCTCTCCGGCCTCACCTGCACCCATGCCAATGTCATGGACAAGGGCGAGTACAGGCGCATGGCCGCCGAGCTTGGCCTGATTGTCGTCTGTCCCGACACCAGCCCCCGCGGCGCCGACATTCCCGACGAGAAGGACAATTGGCAGTTCGGTTGCGGCGCCGGCTTCTATGTCGACGCGACGCAAGCACCCTACGCCACGAACTACCGCATGTATTCCTATGTCACCGAGGAATTGCCGGCATTGATCGCCCAGGAATTTCCGGCCGATATGACGCGCCAGGCGATCTTCGGCCACTCGATGGGCGGGCATGGCGCGCTGACGATAGCGCTCAAGAATCCCGAGCGCTTCCAAAGCTGCTCGGCCTTCGCACCGATCGTGCAGCCGAGCACTGCCGGCTGGTCGCGGCCGGCTCTCGAAAAGTACCTCGGCGCCGACGAGACATCATGGCGGGGCTACGATGCCACCTTGCTCATCGAGGATGGCCACCGTTTCCCCGAACTTCTCGTCGATCAGGGGACGTCGGACGGCTTTCTCAACGATGGGCTGAGGCCGTGGCTGCTGGAAGCGGCCTGCGGCAAGACCGGCATTGCGCTGACGCTGCGCATGCAGGACGGCTACGACCACTCGTACTTCTTCATTTCGACATTCATGGACGACCATCTGCGATGGCATGCCGAAAGGCTGTCCGGCCCCGTCGCCGGGACCGGGTCACGCTGAACCAAGGGGATATCTAATCCCGCAGCAGGTCGAACATCAGCTTGAAGAAGCGGTCGGCATCGACCTCGTGGGCTATGCGCGCATTGTCCTTCTCGCCGCGCTCGCTCCAGAAATCGGCAACGGTCGCGCCGAAGGCATAGGTGCCTGTGAGATCGACACCGATATGGGCCGGACGCGTGCGCACCAGTGTCGGGTCGATGGCCAGCGCCAGCGCCAACGGATCGTGCATGGCGCCGCCGACGCCCATCGAGTTGCGGTGTAGTTTTTCGTAGAACAGTAGCCAGTCGTTAACGAGCTTGCCGAGCGGCGTGTCGATCGTGGCGAGCTCGGCATATTGCGGCGCCTCGATCAGCACCTGCATGGTGACGTCGAGGCCGACCATCAGGATCGGCACGCCGCTGTCCAGCACGATCTTCAGCGCTTCAGGGTCGCAGAACGCATTGAACTCCGTCGGCGTGATGATCTCGCTCTTGCGGTAGAACACGCCACCCATCCAGATCAATTCCTTGATCTTGGGCAGCACGTCGCGATGCTTGAGGATCATCAGGCCGATATTGGACAGCGGGCCGGTGGCGACGACCAGGATCGGTTCCGGCGAGGCGCGCAGCTTGTCGGCCAGGAAATCGACAGCGTGCTGGTCGACCGGCTTGATCGTCGCCTGCGGCAGATAGGGCGAGCCTTCGAGGCCGCTCGGACCGTCGGCGGTGCCGAGCACCAGCGACCGCGCCAGCGGACGGTGACACCCTTGCGCGACCGGCACGTCGCCGGCGCCGATATACTCCAGGATGCGCAGCGCATTGGCCGTCGTCTTCTTGACCTCGGCATTGCCGCAGGTGGTGGTGACGCCGAGCAGTTTTATCGCCGGCGAGCGATGCGCCATGACCAGCGCGATGGCGTCGTCATGGCCGGGGTCGCAGTCGAACAGGATGGGAGTTGCAATGGTCATTTTGTCGGTCCTCACGCGGCTTGTTCGTAGCGCGCGATGGTTTGCTTGAAGATGTTCAGGAAGCGGCGGCCGTCGAGATCGGTGCAGATGCGCGTGGTCTTCGGTCCGCCACCGGGCAGCAACTGCCGACCGCGATGGGCAACCGTCTGTCCGCGCGCGAGACGCCCGTCCAGCACGACGTCGACGAAGAGCGGTTCGGTCATCGTCGCAAGAGCCGGGTCGAAGGCCAGCGCCACGGTGATGACGTCGTCCATCGGGAAGCCGACCAGGTCGAAGAACTCGCGCCAGATGTCGATGTAGATCGGGAAGCTGTCGGCGATCATGTCGAAGACGGCGTTCTTGCGGGCAACGGCCTGCATGTCGGCGATGTCGTCGCGCGTCAGCATCGAGGCGGCGACGCGGTTGTCCTCGCAGATGTCGAGCGGTACCAGGATCTTGTCGACATCGGCGTTGAGCACGATGCGCGAAGCCTCCGGATCGGCCCAGATGTTGTACTCCGACAGCGGTGTGATGTTGCCCGGTGTCTGGAAGTTGCCGCCAAGCACCAAGAGCCGCTTCAACGCGCCCGTCAGGCGCGGCTCCTGCAGCAGCGCCATCGCTGCATTGGTCAGCGGCCCCGTCGTCACCAGCGTGATCTCGCCGGGATTGGCCATGACAGTCCCGATGATGAAATCGACCGCGTGTCCCGGCGTTGCCGGGCGGGAGGGAGGCGGCGCCGGCGGGTTGAATTTCTTCAGCCGGTCGCCGAAGCGGGCAACGAGCCGCTTCTCGAAATGCACCGGCGCTTCCATGTCGGCCTTGGCGTTGCCGACGATCGGCCGCCAGGCGCCGGCATGGACCGGAATGTCGTCACGCCCGGCCAGCGTCAGCGTGTTGAGCACGACATTGGTGACCTGTTCGATCGGGCCTGCCGCACCGGTTACGGTGGTGACGCCTTCGAGCCGGACATTGGAGTTCGCCGCGGCAAACAGCACGGCGAGAATGTCGTCGCCGGCAGAATCCACGTCGAGGATTATGCGTTCCATGAGAGTTCCTTCACTAGGGATTTTTGTCGACCGGGGCGCTGTTCCTGTCCACCGACAGAAGTTTCTGCATCGAGGCCAGCGTCTCCTTGATGATTTTCGGCCGTGCCCGGTAGGACAGTGCGAACAGCGCCGTCAGCGCGACGACATAGGGCACGGTGAGCACCAGATAGGACGGGAAACCGAAGGTCTGCAGGCGCAGCGAGAAGGCATCGGCGAAGCCGAACAAAAGGCACCCGGCCAGCACCTTCAGCGGATCGCCATTGGAGAAGATCAGGATGGCCACCGCCATGAAACCGCGGCCCGAGGACATGTTCTCGGTGAACATGGTGATGTAGCCGAGCGACAGATGCGCGCCGGCCAACCCCGCCAGCAATCCGCACAATAGCGAGGCGATGTAGCGGACGCGGGTGATCGAAATGCCGAGTGCTTCCGCGGCTTCGGGCTTTTCGCCGACGACGCGGATATAGAGGCCGAGCCGGGTGCGGTTGTAGAACAGCACCAGCAGCGGCACGGCGATGAAGGCGACATAGACGATCGGCGTGAAGCCCGAGATCAGCGGCGCCCACGAGCCGAGCAGCGCCTGGGCGCCGGGTACCTGCACCTTGGGCAGGCCGACAATGCCGTGACCGACGATCGATCCGCGCGTGCCGAAAATCGCTTTCATCAATGAGATCGTCATGCCGCCGGCAAGGATGTTGAGCGCCAGCCCGACGACAACCTCGTTGGCCCGGAACGTCACCACCAGCACGGCAAAGGCAAGCGCGAAGGCAAGGGCCGCGGCGACGCCGCAGGCGACCCCCGCGAATGGCGAACCTGTCCAGATCGAGCCGATGACGGCGAAGAAGGCGCCGGCCAGCATCTGTCCTTCGAGGCCGATGTTGAAGATGCCGGCCTTGGTGGTGAACGACCCGCCGAGCGCCACCAGCAGGATCGGCGCGGTGGTGCGAAGCGTCGCGGCGATCAGCGCGACGTTGATGAGCTTGTCTAGAATTTCCATCGCCGCTCCCCCGCCTGGCTGTCGCCGCGGCGTTTGATCAGGACCTGCGCCGAGACGCTAAGGATGATCAGCGCCTGGATGACGGTGATGATTTCGCGCGAGGCGCTGGTGTCGACCTCGAGCAGCAGCGACCCGCTGCGAAGCGCGCCGAAGAACAGCGCCGTGACGATGGTGGCAACCGGCGAGCCATTGGCGAGCAGGGCGGCGATCAGCCCGTCGAAGCCGAAGCCGGGAGCAAAGCCCTCCATGAAGCGGTGATGCACGCCGAGCGTCTCGACGCCGCCGGCGAGGCCGCCGACGGCACCTGAAAGCAGCAGCACGACAAAGCCCTGCCGCTTCACGTTGACGCCGCCATATTCGGCGAATTTCGGCGCCGAGCCGACCATGGTCACGCCATAGCCCCAGCTGGTGTAGCGGAAGATCAGCGCGACGCCGACCGCCAGCGCCAGGCCGATGAACAGCCCCCAGTTCAGCCGCGAGAAGGAAAAAATCTCGGGCAGATAGGCCGTCGCCAGGATCGGCGGCGTCTCCGACCAGCCGCCGGGCCGTTTGAACAGGAAGATGGTGAAGTAGGAGGTCAGCAGCACCGCGATGTAGTTCGACAGGATCGTCGAGACGACCTCGTTGGTGTTGTAGCGGGCGCGGAAAAAGGCGGGGATGGCAACCCAGGCAGCACCCGCGACGACCGCGAGTGCCAGCGCCGCCAGCATATGGATGCTAGCGGGCAGGGAAAAGGTGAAGCCGACCCAGGCCGCGGCGAAACCGCCGAGGAACAGCTGGCCCTCGATGCCGACATTGAACATGCCGCCGCGCAGGCCGATGCAGGCGGCGACGCCGCAGATCAGGATCGGCGTCGTCTGCAGCAGCGTGCCGGCAATCTTTTCCTGGTCGCCAAAGGCGCCGCGCAGCAGCGTCATCAAGACATGGATCGGACTTTCGCCGACCAGGAGGATGATGATCGCCCCCAAGAGCAAGGCTACGCCGACGGCGATGATCTGGCCGGAAAAGGCGCGCAAACGGTCGCTCATCATGCGGGCTCCAGCTGCGGCGAAACACCCGCCATCATCATGCCGATCCTGTCTTCGTCGGCATCGTCGCCGGCGACTTCGCCCATGATCCGCCCGTTGAACATCACCAGGATGCGGTCGGCGAGCGCCGCCAGTTCGTCGAGCTGCACGGAAATCAAGAGGATGGCCCGGCCGGCCGCGCGCTGGCGCATGATCTCGTCATGGATGGCCTCCTGGGCGCCGATATCAACGCCGCGCGTCGGCTGGTCGATCAGCAGGAAGTCGGCGCCATTGGTGAATTCGCGCGCCAGCACGACCTTCTGGATATTGCCGCCGGACAGCCGCTTGACGGCATCGCCCGCTCCTTGCGCACGAATGTCGAAGCTCTTGATCAGCGCTCCGGCATTTCCGCCGATCGCCTTCCAGTCGAGCATACCGTTGCGGCTCCACGGCGCGCGGTGCTGGCGGCCCATCAGCGTGTTTGCCGCGATCGACGCATTGCGATCGACCCCGCGCACCATGCGATCGCCAGGGACATGGGCAAGGCCGGCTTCGCGGATCGCGGCGGGGGAGAGGGTGGTGAGGTCCTGGCCTTTCAGCCAGGCTTCGCCATGGCTTGCCGGCCGCAGGCCCGAAAGCACTTCCGCCAGTTCCGTCTGCCCATTGCCGGCGACGCCCGCAATTCCCACCACTTCGCCGGAGCGGACAGTGAAACTGACGTTGCGAAGAGCCGGCAGACGGCGATCATCACGCGCCCACAGATCCTTGACCTGAAGAACCACGTCACCCTGCAGCGCCACGCGTGGCCGCCGGTCGAAACTGACCTCGCGGCCGACCATCATGCGCACCAGCTCGTCCCTGCTGAGTTCCGATGTCGGACGGGTCGCAACCTTCCTGCCGTTGCGCAGCACCGTCACGGTGTCGGACACCTCCATCACCTCTTCCAGATGATGCGAGATGAAGATCACCGTCATGCCCTCGGCGACGAAGCTGCGCAGCGTCTGGAACAGTTCGCGGCTTTCCTGCGGCGTCAGGACGGCGGTCGGCTCGTCGAGGATGATGGTGCGGGCGCCGCGCACCAGGACTTTCAGGATTTCGATGCGCTGCTCGATGCCGACGGACAGCAGCCCGACGCGCTCGGTCGCATCGACATGCAGCCCGAAACGCTTCGACAGTTCGTGCGTGCGCGCGATCTGCGCGGCGTGGTCGATCAGCCCATGACGCCGGATTTCCATGCCGAGAAAGACATTGTCGGCGACCGAGAGCGAAGGCACCAGTTTGAAATGCTGGTGCACCATGCCGAGCCCTGCCTTGATGGCGGCGGCCGGGTCGGCGACCACCGTCGCCTCGCCATTCAGTCGGATCGAGCCTTCGTCCGGCTGCAGCAGGCCGAAAAGGATGTTCATCAGCGTCGTCTTGCCGGCGCCGTTCTCGCCGATGATCGCGTGGATTTCGCCCCGGCGCACGGCAAGATCGATGCAGTCATTGGCAATGAAGGCGCCAAAACGCTTGGTGATGCCTGTCAACTCGACGGCCATCGCTACTGTGCTGTGAAGGGTCGGGGACCCCGGCGCGTTCGACACGATGCTCTCGCAGATTGGCAGACTGGACACTGATCCGCCGCGGCAAGCCGCGGCGGATCAGTGTAGCGCGTTCTTGGGAGGGATGCGCTGTTGCTGGCTTACTTCGCCTTGGCGATCACGATCTTGCCGTCGAGGATGCCCTTCTTGATCTCGTCCAGCTTGGTGGTCACGTCGGCCGGGATCTTCGGCGCGATGTCGTCGCAGACTTTGAACTCGACGCCGCCCGACGCCAGGTCGAAGGTGCGGGTGCCGGCGGTGACCTTGTTGCCCCCGACCTCGTCCTTGATCAGCGTGTAGACGGCGATGTCGCCGCGCTTCAGCATACTGCCGAGCACATTTCCAGGCGCCGTGCCGCACATGTCGATATCGACGCCGATTGAATATTTGTCGGCGGCGGCACTGGCCTGCATCACGCCTTCGCCGGTTGGGCCGGCGACGTTGTAGACGATGTCGGAGCCTTGGCCGTACAGCGCCTGGGCAAGCTCGCTGCCCTTGGCCGGGTCATCGAAGGTCCCGGCGAACACCGAGTTCACCTTCACATCGGGCGCGGCATATTTGGCGCCTTGCTCGTAGCCGCCGAGGAAGTTGCGGATCACCGGGATGTCGCGGCCGCCGACGAAGCCGATTGCCTTGCCGTCGCCGATCTTGGGAAATTCGCTGCCCTTGGCCTCGATCATGCTGGCCAGCGCGCCGGCGACGAAGGAGCCCTGTTCCTCGGCGAAATTGGCATAGATCATCTTGGGATTGTCGAGCACGCCATCGATGAAGACGAAGCGCTGGTCGGGGTATTCCTTGCTGACCTTCTGCAGCGAATCCACCAGCTCCCAGCCCATGACGAATATGAGGTCGTACTGCTTGCCCTTGGCAAGGTTTTCGAACTGCTCCTCATAGTCCAGCGCGCGATTGCCGGTGTCGACCAGCTTGAGGTCGATGCCGAAATCGGCCTTGGCCTTGTTGAGGCCGTTGACGATCGAAACGCCAAAGCCCTGTGCGAAATATCCAGAGATGGCTGCCACCGAAACCTTGGTCTGTGCGGCGGCCGATCCCAACGAAACGGCCAGCATCGTGCCAGCCATAAACAAACTCTTGAGCGCCCTTTTCATGTTATTCCCCTTCAGCCTTTTTCAGCTTTTGAAGCCACGCCTTGACCATTCCCACATGTCGCCGAGACGGCGGCGAGTTCGTTGATGGTCATATGAGTTTAGGAGCGGCTAAACAGGCTGTCAATCGTCATCCGATTCGGTTTTCTCGGGCTCGTCATTGGCGTCCTCCACCTCCGTGCTTGACAAATATCGCGATGCATAATTGTTGATGCTCTAACGAATTTTCGTGAGTGACGGACGAAGGATACGCGCAATGCCAGCTGTGGTGGTCAGGAAATTTCTGGTCCAGGTCGAAGAGATCTTCCATGAGGGCGGGCCGCCCGCAGCGCGTCCGCCCAAGCGCGGCGCGATCGTCGCCGTCATCGCCAACCCTTTTGCCGGACGCTACGTCGAAGAGATCACCGGCTTCATGGAGGATCTTAAACCGCTTGGCCTCGAAATGGCGCGGCGCCTGATAGACGCCATGGGCGATGGCGTCGCCGCCGTCGAAGGCTATGGCAAGGGCGCCATCGTTGGTGCCGCCGGCGAACTTGAACACGGCGCGCTGTGGCACAATCCGGGCGGCTACGCGATGCGCGAACTTCTTGGCGACGCCAAGGCGATCGTGCCCTCGACCAAGAAGGTCGGCGGCCCCGGAACGCGCATCGACATTCCGATCACCCACATCAACGCCTCCTATGTGCGCAGCCATTTCGACGCGATCGAGATCGGCGTTGGCGATGCGCCGCGCAGCGACGAGATGGCGGTCATCCTGGCGATGACGACAGGTGCGCGCGTTCACGCAAGGGTTGGCGGCCTGGCTGCTGCCGACATCAAGGGCGAGGACGGATTGCGATGAGCCTGGAAATCCGCCGCATCATCACTATTGTCGAGGAAACCCGGATCGAAGGCGGCCGCCCCGTCGATCCGCCGACGCGGCGTGCCGCGGCGATCGCGGTGATCCGCAACCCCTATGCCGGCACGTTTGTCGAGGACCTGTCGGCGCTGAGCGATATCGGCGAAGTGTTGGGCGATATCTTGCCCAGGCGTGCGGTGGCAGCCCTTGGCATTGCCGGCAGTGAGGTCGAGAGCTTCGGCAAGGCTGCTGCCGTCGGCGCCGACGGCGAGCTCGAACATGCCGCCGCCATCCTCCACCCGACGCTCGGCGCCCCGTTCCGCGACGTGCTGGGCAAGGGCGCCGCGCTCATACCCTCATCCAAGAAGCGCGGCGGCCTCGGCGTGCCGCTCGACATTCCGCTCGGCCACAAGGACGCGGCGAAGGTGCGCAGCCATTTCGACGGCATGGAGGTCCGCGTCCCCGACGCGCCGCGTGCCGACGAGATCGTCGTCGCCATCGCCGTCACCGATTCCGGCCGGCCGCACCCGCGCGTCGGCGGGCTGACCAAGGACAAGATCGTCGGGGTTGACGGTGTGAGCTGACCGTCAAGCCGCCCGAACTTCCGGCACTCGCATCGCCGGCGGGGTGTTGCGGCTCCGGCCCGTGCGCACCTCGCCGTCGATGACGACCATGCCGATGCCCGGCAGATTGCCGAGCGCCACGCTGTCGAGCAATCCGTCGCCGGCACCGCCCATCGCCTGGTCGATGAAGATCAGATCGGCTGCACGGCCGACCTCGATGATGCCCCGGTCGGTCAGTCCGCGCACGCGCGCCGTGTTGCCGCTGGCAAGGCAGAACGCCACTTCCGGCGCGATGCCGCCCAGCGAAGCAAGCATGGTCAGCGTCCTCAGGATGCCGAGCGGCTGCACGCCGGATCCGGCCGGGCTGTCGGTGCCGAGGACGACGCGCGAAAGCTCGCCGCGCTGCCTGGCGAGGTCGAGCACGAACAGTCCGGTGCGCAGATTGCCGTTGTGGACGATTTCAAGCGCGCGCGAGCCGTTTTCGCAGATCTGCCGGATTTCGGCTTCGGGAAGAGCCGTCGGTCCGCCATTGACGTGGGCAACGATATCGGCGTCGACCTCAAGCACGACATCGGCACCGATGCGGCCGGAGCCGGGCAGGGACGGACCGCCCGTATGAGTCATCGAGGTCATGCCGTATTTGCGCGCCCAGGCGATCATCTGCCGGCCGGTCGGACCATCCTTGACGCCGCCAAGCCCGACCTCGCCGATGAGTGTCACGCCGGCTTCGGCGAGATAGCGGAAATCATCCTCGACCAGGCCGTGCTCCAGGATGGGCGCGCCGGCCAGGATCTTCATGCCGTTGGGACGGAAGGTGGAGAAGGTCCGCTGCGCCGCGATCGCCAGCGCCTTCAGCCCGACCAGGTCGCGCGGGCGGCCCGGCGTGTGGACCTCGCCCGCCGAGATGATGGTGGTAACGCCGCCATGCACGGTGGAATCCATCCAGCCGATCTGGTTCTGCCGCGGCGTCCAGTCGCCGGCCACCGGATGAGCATGGTTGTCGATAAGCCCTGGCGCGACCGCGCAGCCCATCGCATCGATGATCGTTGCCGTGTTGCCACCGTCGACATCGCCGGCCTTGCCTATGGCTGATATGCGCCCGTCGGCCACGACGATGGTGTCGGCATCGAGGATCGGCTGGCCGAGGTCACCGCTCAGCAGGAGGCCGATGTTGCGGACGATGAGCGTGTTGGCAGACGACTTGGGGTCGGACGGCATCGGATCTCATTTCTGCTGGTATGGAAAGGTCCAGGCGCGGCCTATTTGCCGCCGTCGCCATTCGATGGATCGTCGTCATTGATGCGCTTGAGCAGGCGAAGCAGCGTCGCCTGCTCGGCGGGTGACAGCGGTGACAGGAAGCGGCGTCCGACCTCGACGCTGCGTGCGAGCCGGTCGAGCGTGTATTCGGTCCCTTTCTCGGTCAGCGCGATCATCGACAGGCGCTGGTCGGTGTCGGAAGCGCTGCGCGTGATCAGGTCGTGTTTCAGCAGCTTGCGCATGACGATGCTGATGGTCGACGGGTCCATCGCCGTCAGCCGGCCGAGATGGTTCTGCGAGACTTCGCCATGTTTGAGGATCGTGGCAAGGGCTGCGAATTGGGTCGGCGACAGGTCTTCGCCGGCCATGACCTGCTGGAAACGCAGCGTCGCGCGCTGATGCGCCTTGCGGATGACGTGCGCCGGGTGCTGGTCCAAGGCGTAGCCGGTCTCGGCGTATCGCTCCAGCACCTGCTCGCGGCTCAGTGGTTCCGCGTTGCCGCTCGGCCTCTTCGGTGTCGCGCTTTTCTCGGATTTCTTTTCGGCCGTCAAACCGGACTCCTGTTGCCTGTCTCGGATGCCGCTGGCTCTAGGTCAAGCCGCGACTTCAGTCGGTTGCAGCGACGTCCCGTCGCGAAGCGCCGCGACGACATCAGCCGAATCGCTGACCACGCCGAAATGCGTCGCTATGTCGTAGAGCGAGCTTTCCTGCTCGCGGGGTCCCGTCGCCGCGCAGCAATCGCTCGGCACCACCACTTCATAGCCCTGGAAAAATGCGTCGTGGACGGTTGATCGCACGCAGATGTTGGTGACCACGCCGAAGATGACCAATTGGTCGATCTGCATGTCCTTGAGCGTCAAATCGAGGTCGGTCTGAAAGAAGGCCGAATAGCGCCGCTTGATGACGTGGATCTCATCATCGCGGGCGCCAAGATCTTCGATGATCTCGGGGCCCCAACTGCCTTCCAGGCAATGCGGCGTGCGCTTGACCCATTCGCGCTCGCGGCGCATGCCCGGCCGGTGCGCATCGTGAACCCAGATCACCGGCACGCCGCTTGCCCGCGCTGCCTCGATGACGGCCAGCTGCGGGCCGACCAGCGTCTCATATCCCGGCAGGACCATGGCCCCGCCGGGTTTGCAGAACTCGTTGACCATATCGATGACGATAATGGCTGCGCGTTGCGGATCAAGGCGCATCGCGTCATCGTGCCGATGTGAGGAAAAAACGTCCACGGCCATGGCGGACTCCTTTGGTCGATCGTTGATGCTCATACAAAAAACCCTGGCGGGTGCCAAGTCAATCCCGTTCGACGCAAAGCAGTAGTCACCGGCCTTGCGCATCCCGCTCTGACAAGCGTATGCGCTATTTGTCCAGCCGGATATGGCCTTGACAAGGGGTGGCAATCATGGACTCAATTTGTATGACCATCAATGATATCCAAGCCTCTGTGCTTGCGAGCCGAGGGCCGTGATATGAGGGCGATCGTCACCGGTGCCAGTGGCCTGCTTGGCCGCCACGTTGCCGAGGCCCTGCTTGCCGCCGGCCATGACGTGCTGGGCATCGATACTGTGGCGCCGGTCGGGGGCGCATGGTGTCACGTCACCGCCGACCTGACGGATCTGGGATCGACCCTGCAGCTGGTGCGCGACTGCGACGCCGTCGTGCATGTCGCGGCGATTCCGCGGCCGACCGGGCGGGCCGGCGGCGAGGTGTTCAAGACCAATGTCGCGACCGCCTACCATGTCGTCGAGGCCGCCGCCCTGGCTGGCATCAGTCGCTTCGTCTATGCCTCGTCCTTCAGCGTCTTCGGTTATCCCTTCTTCGAGAAGGCTGTCACTCCGCCCTATCTGCCGGTCGACATGAACCACCCGGTCGGCGCGCAGGATCCGTACGGCCTGTCGAAATGGCTGGGTGAGGAAATCGTCGATGCCGCGGTGCGCCGCGGCGCTTTTTCGGCGGTCAGCATCCGCATGCCATGGATCCAGACCCCGCAAACCTTCTTCGCCGGCGTCGGTCCGCGCCGCGCCACCGCTGACAGTGCCCGCGACCTGTGGGCCTATCTCGATGCGCGCGATGCCGGGCAGGGTTTTCTACGGGCGCTCGAATGGCAAGGCGACGGCCATCTGCGCGTCCTGCTCAGCGCCGCCGACACCTTCATGGAGGAAGAGACGGAAACGCTGGTGCGTCGGGTCTATCCAGGCGTTGCCCTGTCGCGGCCGATCGCCGGTTTCGGCTCCGTGCTCGATACGGTCCATGCGCGCGAAGCGATAGGCTTCGCGCCGGAGCATTCATGGCGTTCCTATCCAAAGCCGGAGACCAAGGGATGAAGCGGTTCGACCAGAAGAAGGTCCTTGTCACCGGCGGTGCTGGCGCCATCGGCAGTGCCGCGGTCCGCCGCTTCCTCGAAGAAGGCGGGCGGGTTGCCATCGTCGATCGCAACGGGGCGGCGGCCCACGAGCTGGCTCGCTCTCTCGGCGACAGCACCATCGCCATCGAAGCCGACGTCACCGACGAGAAGAATGTGCGCAGCGCCGTCGCAACCACAGTCGAGACATTCGGCGGGCTGGATGTGGTGTTCAACAATGCCGGCATTTCCGGCGTCGTCGCTCCCGTGCACGATTTGCCGGTCGAGGACTGGGACACCGTCATCCGCATCAATTTGCGCGGCATCTTCCTCGTCCTGCAGGCATCGCTCCAGGCGATGATCCAGGCCGGAACCGGAGGCTCGATCGTCAATATGGGATCGTCGATGGCCGGCTGGGACGTGCTTGCGGGCGGTGCCGGCTATGTCGCCTCCAAACACGGCGTCGTCGGGCTGACGCGGGTCGCGGCGCTCGATTCCGCGCCCTACGGCATCCGCGTCAATGCCATCTGTCCCGGCGTGATCGAGACGACGCTCGGCGTCCCGGCTTCCGGCGACGGCGATTTCAAGAGCAGCGTCCAGCATTTCGCCGACCGGATTCCGCTGCGCCGCATCGGCCAGCCCGACGATGTCGCGGCCGCCGTGGCCTTCCTTGCCTCGGACGAGGCAAGGCATGTCACCGGCGTCGACTGGCTGATCGACGGCGGCCAGACCTTGCAGAGCTGGGCCAACGCGCCGGCCGGCAACGCGTTTCCGAAGTATCGCTAGGAAACGGCCACGGCTCGCGTAGGCGGATTCACCGTCAGAGCCTTTTGGGCGGCATCGCCTGGATGATCCGGACCGCAAGGTCGAGGTCGGCGAGCCCGCCCGAGAGAGGCGTGCGCGGTTCTGCCCCGGCCAGGATGCAGTCGGCGAAATGCTGCCATTCGCGGCGGAACGAGGTGTCGGGGACACCCGGTATGACGCGCTCGGACGCGGTTTCGCCTGTTGCCTCGCGTACGCGAACCGTTGCCGAGGCATTGCGGAAATAGGGGTTCTGGAATTCGATCCGCACCTCGTCGCGCTCGCCATGCACATGGATCCACTCGTCCCACCATTCATACTGGGCCAGCGCCATGTCGAACAGGCAAGGGACGCCGCCATAGTCGAGCACGGCCAGCAACTGGTTGGGACCGGTCTGTTGCGCATGGACGACGCGGTCCGGCGTGCCGAAGGCGCCGCGCATGACGGCAAGGTCATGGCTGCTGAGACCGAGCAGCAAGAGGTAGAGGTCGCGATAGCCGGCATGATCGGCGCCGAGCGCCGCCTCGACGCGCCGGGCGACCGCATCGCGTCCCGCCGCGAGCATATCGGCCGGAACGTCGGCAATTCGGGTCTGCGTGTACAGCTTGCCATAGCGGTCGAAGCGGCCGGCGAAATCATGGACATGGATCGACTTCGGCCGGCCGATCGCGGCAATGCGCTCCAGCCCGGTCTCGTAGCCGGGATCATAGAATTTCATGTAGCCGACAAGCGCGACGAGGCCGCTCCGCTCGGCCTGCTCGACCAGGGGGCGCGCCTCCTGCGGCGTGAAGGCGAGCGGCTTCTCGACGATCAGGTGCTTGCCGGCGCGGATCGCGTCGGCGACCATCTCGCCATGGTCGTAGGTGCAGATCACCACCGCATCGACATTGGGATCGGTGAGCAAAGCGCGATGGTCCGTATAGCGGGCGGCGACCCCGTAGTGCTCTCCGACCTTGTCGACCGTGCCGGGCGAGATGTCGCACAGGGCGGCGATGCGAAACGCCGGCAGTTCCATGAGATACGGCAAATGCATCAGCTGGGCGATCTCGCCGCAACCGATGACGCCAACGCCGATAGTGCGGTCCTGCATGTCAACCCTTCACGGCGCCGGCGGTCAGGCCGGCGATGAACTGCCGTTGCATGGCGAGGAAGACGACGATCACCGGCAGTGTCGTGATCGTCAACGCGGCGAAATAGAGGGTCCAGAGCGAATCGTACTGCTGGAAGAAGCTGACCAGGCCAAGCGGAATGGTCTGCACGGAGGGGGCGCGCAGCAGCAGGAAGGCGAGGAAGAAATCGTTCCAGATCTCGATGAAGCCGAAGATCACGATCAGCGCGACGCCCGGCCGCACCAGCGGCAGCATGATGTGGATCAGGATTTCGAGCCGGCTCGCCCCGTCGACGCGCGCGGCGTCCTCGAGGTCGGCGGGCAGCGTCACGAAGAAGCTGCGCAGGATGAAGACCGACAGCGGCAGCGACGTCGCCGCGTAGACCAAGGCGACGCCGAGCCGGTTGTTGATCAGGCCGAGGTCGCGCGCCACCATGAACAGCGGAATGGCCATCACCTGCGGCGGCACCAGCATGGCTGCCACGGCCACCGCCAACACGATGCCGCGCCCGGGAAACCGCAGCCGCGCCAGCGCATAGGCGCAGGGCGTTGCCACGACGACCAGGATGATCAAGGCCGAGCCGGTGACCAGCACGCTGCTGACGATGCGCGAGCCCATGCCGGCGATGCGCCAGGCATCGGCATAGTTCTGCAGCACCAGGCTCGATGGCGGACCCCAGATGTTGCTCAGCATTTCCTCCTTGGTCTTGAGCGAGCCGAACAGCACCCAAAGCAGGGGATAGAGTGTCTCGATAAGCACCAAAGCGAGCGCCGCGTAGATGCCCGCGACCTCCAGCAGGCCGCGCGTGCCGAGGCGGCGCCAACGGCGGGCGGCACCATCATCGAGGGCGGGCAAAGGGTTGGCTGCGGCGCTCATCAGACATCCAGCCTTTGCCGCCGCATCAGCGCGAGCAGGCCGACGCTGGCCAGCCCGACGATCAGGAACAGCACATAGCCGATCGCCGCGGCATAGCTCATGGCGCCGTCCTGGAAGGCCTTGCTCATCATGTAGGTGAGAACGACTTCGGTGGCGTGGTTCGGGCCGCCCTTGGTCAGCACGTAGACGATGTCGAAGTTGCGCACGAAGGCGCCGGACAGGCCCAGAATGGTGTTGATGAAGACGATCGGCATCATCATCGGCACGGTGACGTGCCGGAAGCGCTGCAGCGGGCCGGCGCCGTCCATTTTGGCCGATTCATAGAGTTCCGACGGGATCGTCTGCAGTCCGGCGAGATAGATGACGGCGTGGAATCCGAGCCATTTCCAGACGTCGACGACGATGATCGAGTAGAGCGCGATGTCGGCATCGCCAAGCCATGACTGTTTCAGACCGCCAAGGCCGAACAGGTCGAGCGCTCCGTTGAGCAGGCCGAAGACCGGATTGTATATCCACGACCAGAGCAGCCCGACGGCGACGAAGGACATCGTCACCGGAATGAAGGCGGCGGCGCGAAGGAAGGCGCGGCCGACCAGCGCCCGGTTGAGCAGCAGCGCCAGCCCGAGGCCGAGCACATTCTTCAGGATGACGACGGCAACGACGAAGATCAGATTGTTACGCAGCGCGCCGAGGAAGATGCGGTCGTGCAAGAGGCGCTGGTAGTTGGACAAGCCTGCCCAGGTCGGGTCGGAAAACCCGTCCCAATTGTGCAGGCTGAGCCAGAAACCGTTGACGAAGGGCCAGAGATAGAAAAGGCAGAAAAGGATCGCGGCGGGCAGGATCATCAAGAAGGCGACTGCGCCGTCCCCGGCAAGAAAGCGCCAAGGGTCGGAACGGCCCGAAGCAGCAGCCTCTTGTGACCGCGCGGTCATGCGGCCTCGGCGCCTTGCGGCGTCAGCACCAGGCCGAGCGTGTCCCTGACATAGGCGATGCTTTCCAGCGTGCTCTGCTCCGCCGTCTTCTTCGATGCATCGAGCTCGATGATGGCGAGACCGTCATAATTTGCCGCCAGCAGCACGTCGACGATGCCGGCAAGATCGACGACGCCGGCGCCGAGTTCGCAGAACGCGCCATAGCGGTCATAGCCCTTGAGTGCCGGATCCACCCTGGTGTCCTTGAAATGCATGTAGCGCACCGCCGAGATGTAGGTTCGGACCGCGTCGACCGGATCGGAGTTGGTGTGGGCAAGATGCGCCGGGTCGATGCAGAGGCCGGCGAGATCGGTATCGAGCTCATCCATCATGCGGTCGAGTTGGTCGCGGCGCTCGATGAAGGTATCGAGATGCGGGTGATAGACGGTCTCGATGCCGAGGTCCTTTGTCCGCCTGCCGATATCCTCCAAGGCCCGGCAGAAGGCGCGGTAGTCGTCGGCCGTGTGGGCGCCGGCAATGGCTTCCGAAGGACCGCCGCCGAGAACCAGAACCGGCGAACCAAAACCCTTCAGCATCCTGGTCAGCGCCACCAGCACATCGCGTTCGTAAGGCCAGGCGACAGGGTTGGTGAAGATCGCATTGACGTAGAAGGATGAGAGCTTGATGCCATATTCGCTCTGGCCTTCCGAGAGCAGTGCGTAACGCCTCAGGATGTCGGTGTCGGTGGTGACCCCCATCGGTTCCTGGTTGCCAAGCTGCATGTATTTGCGGGCATACTGGTCCGACAGGCTGGTGAAGGCGAGGATCTCGAACCAGCCGAAACCCTGTTCGGCGAGGAACTTGATGGCTGGCCTGAGCGGAAGGCCGGTCAGGTCCCAGCTGTTCAGATGATAACCGATCGAGAAGCGCTGCCGTTCGGCACGGGTTTGCGTCATGGATTCTCTCCGATTGATGAGGCTGCCCCGAAGCGGGCGGCCTCTATTTTCATGCTTGGCGCATCACTCGGCTCGATGCGCGCTCGCTCAGTTCGCGCTTATTTCGGCGGCCAGTTGCCCTGCGCCTTGAGGTCGTCGAAGGTCGTCTGGATCGAGGCGGCGGCATCCTCGGGCGTCGTCGTGCCGCCGACGATGCCCGCAATGGCCGAGGCCGTGGCGGTCGCGACCTCCGACGGCCAGATCCAGTCGAGGAACTTGATCGTGCTCGGGAAGGCTTGCTTGCGCAACTCGACGGCGTAGGCGTCCTCGACCTGCGGCACGCCCTTGATCGAGGCGGCGATCGGCTGCTCGGGTGCAAGGTAGAGCGTCGCCACCTCCGGCCGTGTCAGATATTCGATGAACTTGACCGCGGCATCGAGCTTCTCGGGCGGGATCGACGAGGCGACGCAGATGCCGTTGTCGGCGCCGCCGCCATGGCCCGGCGCGCCCGGTGTTCCGTCCATTTTCGGAAAGGCGAAGACGCCCCATTTGAACGTCTTGACGCTGGTCTGCAGCGACGGGATTTCCCAGGTCCCGCCATAGTACATGGCACTCTTGCCGGCGGCGAAGGCTGCCCGCATGCCATCCTGGTCGACGGAAAGCGAATCCTTGGACAGGATCCCGTCGTCGACCCATTGCTTGATCAGCTTGAAGCCTTCGACATCGGGCGCGTCGGTGAATTTCGCCGTGCCTTCGAGGTTCTTCTGGGTCTTGCCGATGGCATCGCCCGAGGCCTGCGAGAAGGTTTCGAAGTACCACATCGGCCACATCACGGTGTTCGAGCCCTGATGCAGCAACGGGATCACTCCTGCCGTCTTGAATTTAGGCACGGCTGCCTTGAGGTCGTCATAGGTCGGCGGAACGGGGATGCCGAGCTTCTGGAAGAGGTCGACATTGTAGAAGATCGTCGATGTCGAGAGCGTCGAGATCGGCACGCCATAGACCTGGCCGCTGATGGTGAAGGCGCCGAGTGCGGCGGCGTCGATCCGGTCCTGGAACGGCTTGATCTTGTCGGTGATCGGCATCACCAGCTTGCGCCGGACATAGGCGCCATTGGTATAGAAGGCCGGGCAGGCGATCAGGTCCATTTCCTGATTTGCCAGCTTGGCGGTCATCAGGCGCTGGATCGAATCGGTCTGCGGCCCCTGGGCATCCCACTCGACAGCGGTGACGTCGGGATTGGCCTTGAGGAAGCCGTCGATGACCTGCTGCTGGATTTTCTTCTGCTCGTCCGGCGCTTGGCGCGGCGCGAGTTCGTCAAGCGCCGAGCCGCCGAAAACCTTGAGCGTGATCCCGTCGGCATGGCCGACGCCAGGCATTGTGATCAGGCTGAGGCTTAGCAGTGCGGCGGCAAGTATCGAGCTGGCGGGGCTTTGTTTTGAACGATGGGTCACTCTCTGCTGAACAGGCATCTGGCTCTCCTTTTCGCCAATGCCGAGGGGCAACCTCGGGACCAAAGATCGTTGATGGTCATATGATCTTGGTCGCCTGTTATGATTTTTGTCAATCGGCAAGTGTGCCTATAATTTGATCCGTCTCGTGGGTGGTCTGCGGGCGTGAAAATGGCTCCTCGCGTCCGGACGTGAGGCGGCCTCGGGAGCAAAACCGCTGGCCGCCCCACCCCGTCGAGAGGCGATGAGGCCGAAGCGTCGAGTTCCCGCAATGGGTGCCTATTTCGATGAAGCCGTTGCGGCCTCACGCGCCGTCAGGCTCGGCGGGCTCTTCGTGTCAGAGGCCGAACCGGTCTTTCAGCCGCCCCGAAAGGATCGCTGCCTTCACCCCGAGCGGCCAGAAGCGGTGAAACCGGATTGGCTTGAGCGGCGATATCGGCATGGGGAACGGCGACGTCTCGTCGCCTCGCAGGCGTTGCGCCAAAGCGGCGCCCATCGCCGAGGCCATGGCGACGCCACGGCCGTTATAGCCAAGGCAGATCAGCACGCCGTCTTCCGGCTCGTGAATGTGCAGAAGATGGTCCTTGGTGATCGCGACCCGGCCGTTCCAGCCATGTGTCCAGCGTATTCCCTCGAGTGCTGGCCACAGTCGCAGCGCATAGTCGGTGAGGTAGCGGATGGCGGAAGCATCTCCGATCGGTTTCATCGGTCCCCGGCCGCCCATAAGCAGACGGTTCTGGGCGTCGATGCGGTAGTACACGGTGATGTTGCCGGCCTCGTAGAGAACAGGCCTTTCAGGGAGGATGGCAGCTGCGGCCGCCGGCGACAGCGGTTCGGTAGTCGCGATCGCGCTGAACACCGGAACCAGCGACTGCTCCAAGCCCGGCCACAGGGTTCCGGTATAGCCGTTGGTCGCGACAAGCACTTTCTCGGCGCTGACGGAGCCATTCGCGGTTTTGAGGATCCAACGTCCGGCCTCCCTCTTCAGCGAAAGCACTTCGCTGCCGCCGAATATCCGTGCACCCGCGTTTTGCGCGGCGGCTGCCAGGCCGATTGTATATTTCAAGGGGTGGAGGTCGCCGCCGCGGGCGTCGAACATTCCGGATATGTATCTGTTCGTCCCGGTTCGCGCCGCCATCGCTTGCGCGTCCAACATGCCGACCGGCATGCAGCGCCGTTCGCATTGCGCCGCGGTGGTCCGCACTGCGGCTTCCGGCTTCGGCCGGATCGCCGCGCGTATGGTGCCGTTCTGCCGGGCATCGCAGGCGATCGACAGGCGCTTGATGAGGCCGAAGGTGAAATCCGGCGCGCCATAGGAGAAATCGATCATCCGCGGCCCGAGGTCAGGGCCGAACATAACTTCGATCGTGTCCGGATCGTATTTGAGGCCGGGATTGACCTGGCCGCCATTCCTGCCCGACGCGCCCCAGCCAGGTTGCTGGGCCTCGAGCACGGCAACGTCGTCGCCGGCTTCCGCCAGATGCAGGGCGGTCGAAAGGCCGGTGAAGCCGCCGCCGACAATAGCCACCCTTGCCCGCTGCGCGCCGGCAAGGGCAGGGTAGTTGGCGGTGGCGCCGGCCGTTTCGCGGTAGAGGCTCCGGGTCGGGCTGCTTTCGAGCAAATTGGACATCGTCAAAGTGGCCGGTAGGGATGCACGTCAGAGGGGCTGGACGGAAGCATTGGACGAAAGACGATGTGCCACTTGCGAAACTCCATATGGGAACCGTAGACCCTCGAATATCGTGCCTGGCGCGCCAGGCAATTCAGCACGGCTTTCGGGAAATCACAACAGCTGCGACAGCGCCGCCATGAAGTGGTCGTTCTCCGATGGCGAGCCGATGCTGACACGCACATAGCTGTCGAAACCTTCCTGCTTCCAGGGTTTGACAATGACGCCTTCGCGCAGCAGGTGCTCGGCGAAGTCGGAGGCATTCTGCTGGCAGTTGAAGAACAGGAAGTTGCCTCGTGAAGTTGCGACTTCAAGGCCCTTGCTGCCGAGGAAATTCTCGACACGTATTCTCTCGGCCTTGGCCAGCGCGACGACCCTGGCGAGGTGTTCCTCATCCGCGAGCGCCGCCAGCGCGGCGGCCTGCGCAACGCCATTGGCGTTGAACGGTGTTCGCACCCTGTCGAGCAGCGCGCGCAGTTCCGGATCGCCGACGATGCCGAAGCCGATGCGCAATCCGGCAAGCCCGAACGCCTTGGAAAATGTCCGCAGCACGATCCAGGACCGGTCGCGTTTGCCGAGGTCGGACAAGGCCGAGGCGTAGTCCTCGCCCTCGGCATATTCGGCATAGGCCTCATCGACGACAACAAGCGTCTCATCGCTCACCGCATCCAGCACCTTCGACAGATCGCCGCCGGAGAGCCAACTGCCGACCGGGTTCATCGGGTTCGAGAACAGCAGCATGCGGGGCCGTTCGCGCACCGCCTCGATCAGCGCGTCGACATCGATGGTGAGATCGTCGTTGACGGCCACACGGTTGACGGTCGCACCCATCAGCGTCGCATAGTCTTCATGCAGCGGGAACGACGGATATAGCGTGACGACGGCGTCGCCGGGCCGCAGCACGGCACGGCTGATGACGGAGAGAAGGTCCTCCGAGCCATTGCCGAGGATGACCTGATCCTCGCCGACTTCATATCTGGCGGCGATGGCCTGGCGCAGCGCGCGCCCGGCCGGATCCGGATAGAGCCGGAACATCTCGGCGACGGCCTGCATCATCGTGGCGAGCGTCGGGCTCGGGCCAAGCGGGCTTTCATTCGAGCCCAGCTTGGCGATCCTGGCCGGGGCGTATCGCTGCATGACCTCGGCGATGGTCAGTCCGGAATTGTAGGGCGACAGGCGTGTGACTTCGGTTCGGACCATGTCTGATGCTTTCGACACGAGTGGGCTCCTCTGCGGTGGGCCGACAGACTCGCGTCATCGACCGGCTTCTCAAACATTGGGTTTCGCGGCATCGTCCTGGGGCAAGCCAGGTCACCGACGGGCGCCCTGGTGCGGCGAATTTTGTCAGGAGTAGCGTAGCCGAAACGGTTTGTATATGCTTGTATATGTAACCTGATCTGATAATCTCGGTATTGAAGCGGGAACCGACACCGGCAAGGAGGATCACATGCGCAATGCTTCTCTGTTCGATCTTGCCGGAAGGAAGGCGCTTGTCACCGGCGCCAGCCGCGGCATCGGCCGCAGCATCGCCGAGGCGCTGAGCGCGGCCGGTGCCGACGTCGCGGTCACCGCGCGCAGCCTGGCCTCCCTCGAGGAGACGACAGCAGCGATCCGTGCGGCCGGCGGGGTTGCGCATGCCGTTGCGCTCGATGTCACCGATGTCGGCCGCTGCCGGACAGCCACCGCCGAGGCCGCGAGCCTGCTTGGCGGTCTCGACATCCTCGTCAACAATGCCGGGATGGAAGAGGTCCGGCCCTCGCTCGATGTCGACGAGGCGCTGTGGGACCGGATCGTCGACACCAATCTCAAGGGCGCGTTCTTCTGCGCCCAGGCCGCGGCGCGGGAGATGCGCGACGCCGGCCGGCCCGGCGCCATCATCAATCTCTGCTCACTGACTTCAGAAGTCGGCATTCCGACAGCGGTGCCCTATGGCTCGTCGAAGTCGGGCCTGCTTGGCATGACGCGGGCGCTGGCAGTGGAATGGGCGGATCTCGGCATTAGGGTCAACGCCATCACTCCGGGCTATTTCAGGACGGCGATGACGGACGTGTTCTACAGCAACGAGGCATGGCAGCAGTCGATGCTCGCCAAGATCCCGCAGCACCGTTTCGGCGATCTCGGCGACCTGCACGGCGTTGCCGTGTTCCTTGCCTCGGATGCGGCAGCTTACATTACCGGCCAGTCCATTCCGGTGGATGGCGGTTTCCTGGCATCGATCTGAGGTGTGGCTCGCCACAGGTTCGAAATCAAGATCTTCCGCACTGTGACCGCCCAGCACGTTGCGTTCTAAAAGAGGGAAATATCCATGTCCGACATCAGCTTCCACGATCTGTCATCGCTCGACGCCACCCAGCGGGCTGGCCTGCTGAAACGCGCCGAGGCCGATCTGTCGGTCTTCGTCGAGAAGGTCCGGCCGATCATCCAGGCCGTCAAGGACGAGGGTGACGCCGCGCTGATCCGCTTCGCCAGGGAACTCGACAAGGCGGATGTGCCTGAGGGCGGACTGAAGGTCTCGGAAGCCGAGTTCGATGCAGCCTTCGACAAGGTCGAAAAGGATGTCGTGGAGAGCATCGGCTTCGGCATCGACAACATCCGGCGTTTCCATGAGGAGCAGAAGCCGGAAACGATGTGGCTCAAGGAAGTCCGGCCGGGCGCCTATGCCGGTGACCGGTACACGCCGATCGCCTCCGTCGCGCTTTACGTGCCGCGCGGCAAAGGCGCCTTTCCGTCTGTGACGATGATGACCTCGGTTCCGGCTGTCATTGCCGGCGTGCCGCAGATCGCCATCGTAACGCCGCCGACATCGGATGGTTCGGTGGATGCGGCGACCCTGGTCGCGGCCCGTCTTGCCGGCGTGCACACCGTCTACAAATGCGGTGGCGCGCAAGCCGTCGCCGCCGTCGCCTACGGCACCGAAACGGTGAAGCCCGCGCTCAAGATCGTCGGCCCCGGCAGCCCCTGGGTGGTGGCGGCCAAGAGCGTGCTGTCGTCGATCATCAACACCGGTCTGCCGGCCGGTCCGTCCGAAGCCATCATCTTTGCCGATGACAGTGTCGACGGCGGCCTTGCCGCGCTCGATCTTTTAATCGAGGCCGAGCACGGGCCGGATTCCTCGGCCTATCTGGTGACGCACAGCCGCAAGGTCGCCGAGGCTGCACTTGCCGCACTCCCGGAACACTGGTCGCGGATGACCGAACAGCGCGTCGAATTCTCGCGTGCGGTGCTGACCGGCGAGCGCGGCGGAATCGTGCTGACGGCGTCGCTGGAAGACAGCTACCGCTTCATCAACGACTATGCCCCCGAACATCTGGAAATCCTGTCGAAGGAGCCGTTCGCGCATCTCGGGCACGTCACCGAGGCGGCCGAAATCCTCATGGGTCCGCATACGCCGGTGACGCTGGCCAACTTCGTCCTTGGGCCTAATGCGGTGCTGCCGACCAGCCGCTGGGCGCGAACCTATGGGCCGCTTTCGGTGACCGATTTCGTCAAGCGCTCGTCGGTCGGCTACGTCACTTCGGCCGCCTATCCGGAACTGGCGATGCATGCCCGCAGGCTCGCTCGCTACGAGGGCTTCAGTTCGCATGAGAACGCGGTCTCGGAGATCCGCGATCGTTACCTCGCCGGCTGAGTGGAGACGATCGCGATGAAGGCGGCACGGCTTTATGGACCTGGCGATCTGCGCGTCGAGGACATCGCTACGCCAGGCATTCCGGACGCCGGCTGGGTGAAGCTCAGGGTGGATGCGGCCGGCATTTGCGGTTCGGACCTGCACAATTTCCGCACCGGCCAATGGATAAGCCGGTCGCCTTCGACGGCCGGCCACGAACTGACTGGCACGGTGACCGCACTGGGCGAGGGCGTCCACACCGTCGCCATCGGCGACAGGGTGGTCGCCGATTCCCGTTTCTGGTGCGGGGAGTGTGCGCAATGCCGTGCAGGCAGGCGCCATCTCTGCTCTTCGCTGGGCTTTGTCGGCGAAGTCTGCGACGGCGGCTTCGCCGAACAGGCGGTGTTGCCCGCGCGTCTGCTGCATGTCGTCGATGCAGCACTTGACGAGCGGGTGGCGGCGATGGCCGAGCCGCTCAGCGTTGCGCTGCATGCAGTGCGGCGCCTGCCGAAGACGACAGGCTCCGTTCTTGTCGTCGGTTGCGGGCCGATCGGCGGTCTCGCCGCGCTGCTGCTCTCCAGAACCTTCGCCGGCACCGTGCTCGTCGCCGACCGCAACCAGGCCCGCTGCGCCCGCGTGGCGCGGGTGACCCGTGCAACAATCGTCGATCTCGACCGCGATGCCATTGCCGCCGCGACCGGCAATGCCCCGTTGCTGGCCGCCGTCGAGGCGACCGGCAGCATTGCCGCATTCACTCAGTTGCTTGGCGTTCTCGATTCCGGCGGCGCGGTGGCGATGGTCGGCATTTTCCATGGCCGCCTCGACATCGACCCCAACCTTCTGGTCGAACGCGAGATCGCGCTGCTGGGATGCCACGCCTTCGCCGACGAACTGCCCGACGCGGTGGAGATGCTGGGTGAGCTCAGCGAACCACTGCTGGCCCTGATCGATCGCGAGATCGGCCTCGATGACATTCCTGCTGCCTATGAGCGGCTGTTGGCGGGGCAAAGCGACGGCTTGAAAACAATCATCCGCATGCGGCAACCTGTCGAGCCGGCGTGATTTCCGATAAATTGCCGGAAAGGATTTTGAAATGATCGAGTTGCCCGACACGGCGAGCCCCCTTTACGAGAAGGTGAAGGACTACATCCTGACCAATATCGGAACGGGCCGGTGGGGCAAGGATCGCAAGCTGCCGTCCGAGAACGAGCTGGTGGTTTCGCTTGGCGTGTCGCGGATGACGGTTCACCGCGCCTTGCGGGAACTGACCGCGGCGGGATTCCTGATCAGGCTGCAAGGTGTTGGCACATTCATCGCGCCGCCCCGGCCGCAATCGACGCTGATCGAGATCAACAACATCGCGGCCGAGATCGTCGAGCGCGGCAACAGACATCGCTCCGAGGTGCTTGTGCTGGAAACCATCACGCCGACGAAGGAGCTCGCGCTGTCCTTCGAGTTTCCGAAGCGGGTCTCGATCTACCACTCCGTCGTCGTCAATTTCGAGAATGATCTGCCGGTGCAACTGGAAGAGCGCTTCGTCAATCCGAGCCTGATCCCCGACTACGACAAACAGGATTTTTCGAAGACGGCGACCTACGACTACCTCATGCAGAAGACCCCGGTGACCGAGGTCGAGCACATCATCTCGGCCATCCCCGCAGACGCCGAGACGGCGCGGCATCTTAACATCGATGTCGGCAGCTGCTGTCTGTTTCTGCATCGCCGCACATGGACGGGCGCGATCGTCGCCACCATCAGCAAACTGACCTATGCCGGCAGCCGCTACTCGCTCGGCAGCCGCTATTCCCCCTCCAAGAGCCACTGACGACAACAGGGCAACGGCAGCTCGCCGAGGTTTTGCCTGAAAGAGTATGAACTGATGCCGCAAAGGACCGGCAAATGCGCTCGATCACAGCGGGAAATTGAGCCGTCCAACTTGTATATGCATGTATGTATTTTAGCCTTGACATCCGCTCCGGCTGACGCTGAAATATCCCCGCACTTCACCATGAAGTGGTGGGCAAGACGCCGAGGCACGGTGCCGCGAGAGCAGAAACCCGCAGTCTCACCAGACCGGATGCCTGGTAAAAAAGCGGTCTGATCATCAAGGGGAACTAGATGATGCGTAACCTAGCAGGACAATTTCGCGCGCTCATGATGGCCGCTGCCATCGGGCTCGCCGCCGCGCCAGCGGCCCACGCGGCCGATGCGGCCATTCCCACGACGCCCGAGGCAGGATCGTTCAAGATCGGCATCGAGCCCTGGCTCGGCTACGGCCAGTGGCACGTCGCCGACGCCAAGGGCCTGTTCAAGACGAATGGCCTGTCGGACGTCCAGATCGTCAATTTCGCCGAGGACAAGGACATCAATGCGGCGCTCGCCAGCGGCCAGCTCGACGCCGCCAACATCGCGACCCACACGGCGATGGGCATGGTTGCGGCCGGCCTGCCGGTGAAGATCGTGCTGCTGCTCGATGTCTCGATGACGGCCGATGCGATCATCGCTGGCAAGGACGTCACCTCCATCAAGGACCTCAAGGGCAAGCAGGTCGCCTTCGAGGAAGGCACGACGAGCGACATCTTGCTCAAATACGCGCTCGCCAAGAACGGCATGTCGATCGACGATGTGAAAGCCGTTCCGATGCCGGCGTCCGACGCCGGCGGCGCGCTGATCGCGGGCCAGGTGCCGGTCGCTGTCACCTACGAACCTTACCTCACCGTCGCCATGGCCCAGAACAAGGACGTCAAGCTGCTGTTCACCGCCGGCGAGGATCCCGGCCTGATCAGCGACGTGCTGGTGGTGCGTGACGAGGTGATCAAGTCGCGGCCCGGCCAGGTGCTGGCCATGATCAAGAGCTGGGACGCCGCGCTGAAGGATTACAATGCCGACACACCCGGTGGCCGCGCCATCATCGCCAAAGCGGTCGGTTCCGACGTCAAGGACCTCAACACCGCTTTCGACGGCGTGCGCTACTATTCGCTCACCGAAAACAAGACGGCGCTCACCGGCGATTTCACCACCAAGACATTCGCAGATGTCGAGGCGGCCGCCAAGAACGCCAAGCTGCTGCAGGCCGACGTGACGCCGGAGCAGATGATCGACCCGGCCTTCGTCAAGGCGGCGCAATGACAAAGGCCGGATCGCGGTGGTAACGCAGATGTCCGCGGAGCCTCCCGCGAAAACCGACCCGGCGCGCTCCGCGCCAAAGGCGGCCACAAAACAGGCCAGGCGCCGCCGATCCTCCGGGATCGGCGTGCCCATCGCCAGGTCGCGTTTCCTGATGATCGCGGTGGCCGTCTTTGTCGGGCTTGGCCTCGCCTGGTGGGCGGCGACCGGGTTGGAATGGGTGAAGCCGATCTTCCTGCCGTCGCCCGGCAGCGTCGCGACGCAGATCGCCAAGCTCGCGACCGACGGCACGTTGTGGGTGGACCTCAGCGCCTCGGCGTACCGCATTTCCATCGGCTTCCTCATCGCCTCGGCTTTGTCGATCCCGATCGGCGTGCTGATCGGCAGTTTCCGCTCCTGGGAAGCGGCCATCGAGCCGCTAGTGGATTTCATCCGCTACATGCCGGTCGTCGCTTTCGTGCCGCTTTCCATCCTGTGGGCCGGCACCGGCGACACGCAGAAATTCCTGATCATCTTCATCGGCACCTTCTTCCAGCAGGTGCTGATGATCATGGACAATGTGAAGCGGGTTCCCGCCGATTTCATCGGCCTTGGCCGCACGCTCGGCCTGCCGGACCGCAAGATCCTGACGCGCATCGTCGTGCCCAGCGCTTTGCCGGGCATCTGGGATACGCTGCGCATCAGCCTCGGCTGGGCATGGACCTGGCTGGTGCTCGCCGAACTCGTCGCCGCGACGTCCGGGCTCGGCTATCGCATCACCGTGTCGCAGCGCTATTTCCAGACAAACACCATCATCGGCTACATCCTGCTGCTCGGCCTGCTCGGTCTCATCACCGACCAGGTCATGAAGGCCCTGGAAAAGGTGCTGTTCCGGCAGGATGGCCACGCGCAATGAGGAGCCGCCGATGACTGTTCCCAAATTGCGCATCGCCGGTCTCGACAAGAGCTTCGGCACGGGCGAGCGGCGCACGGAGGTGCTGCGCGACATCAACCTCGATCTTGCCGACAATGAGTTCGTCTCCCTTGTCGGCACGTCGGGCTGCGGCAAGAGCACGCTGCTGTCGATCGTCGCCGGACTGCAGGACTTCGACGCCGGCGATCTCAGCATCGATGGCGCGCCGATCCTGCAGCCGGGTCTCGACCGTGGTGTCGTCTTCCAGTCCTACACGCTGCTTCCCTGGCTGACGGCGCGGCAGAACATCGAGTTTGCCCTCAAGGCCGCCGGTTACGATCGCACGGCCTGCCGCGAGATCGCGCTCGAGCATCTCGACCTGGTCAAGCTGTCACAGAGTGCCGACCGCTATCCATCCGAACTGTCGGGCGGCATGAAGCAGCGCGTCGCCATTGCGCGCGCGCTGTCCTATCGTCCCAAGATGCTCTTGATGGACGAGCCGTTCGGCGCGCTCGATGCCTTGACCCGGCACCAGATGCAGGAGCTGCTGACCCAGATCTGGGAAGAGCACAGGCTGACCGTGCTCTTCGTCACCCACGATGTGGAGGAGGCGGTCTATCTGTCGGACCGCATCGTCGTCATGGGGATCGGCCCGGGACGCATCATGCAGACCTTCAACGTCGACATCGAGCGCCCGCGCCGGGAAGAGGTGATGGAAACGCCGGCCTTCATGGCTTTGCAGCGCGGCGTACACAAGGCAATCCGCGAGGCCTCAAGACGCCCCGAAATGGCCTAGCTCCGGGCGAGGCCTCCTCCTGCATTGCGCGGAATGACGAGGCAGCCGTCCCGGAACATCCGGGCCGGCTGTCCTGTGCGGGTGGGTAGTCTGGTCAGCAATCAGGGGCCGTGGGGGCCGCAGAGGTCGAGCGTCCAGGCGATGGTTCCGCAGAAGCCGCCGACGTCGCTATGGTAGCTGCCGTAGCCATTGTAGTAGCTGTCCATCCAGCCATTGCCGCCGGTCGAATTGTCGGCGGTCCAACCGCCGCCAACCCAGCCGCCATGGCCTCCATGCCCGCCATTCGAATGGCCGCCATGGGCAGCTGTGAGGTGGACATAGTGGTGCTTGACGACGGCGGCATCGGCGGCGGTCGCAAACGGGACCGAGCTCGCGGCCAGGGTCAGCAGGATGGAGCTGATGAATACAAGTTGTCTTTTCATGGGAATGTCTCCTTTCCGTTCCAGAGATATGGGAAGGAAAGCCGTCCCTCGCCGGACACGTTCCTTCACGAAATCGGGACGGGCAACTCGCTGAACTGTAGGGTGTCTTCAGGCGGTCTCACGACACATCGCCTGAATTGCCGGCATCCCAGGCCACTCACGGCGCCGGTCAAGTTTTGTTGACTTCCGGCAGGCTGGAAATGACTACCACCGACCTATTTGTCGGACCATAAGACGGCCGTGCGATCAGGCTCCGGCCGGGTGGCACGTAGGGCAATGAACTGGGAAGCGCCACTTTGGCTAGAGAAACATAAGCCGCCCGCATGACGGAATTGGCCGTAGCACTGGAACAGCCTCAATTTGTCACCGAGCGTGATCCGAGGCTGAGACTGATCATCCCCATCATCGTCGCCATCGCTTTTTTGATGGAGCAGCTCGATTCCACCATCATCACCACCGCTATCCCGGCCATCGCGCACAGCCTCGACACGACACCGGTCCGGCTGAACCTTGCGATCACCACTTACATCCTGACGCTCGCCGTGTTCATTCCCGTCAGCGGCTGGTTCGCAGACAGGTTCGGCGCGCGAAAAGTGTTCGCGCTGGCGCTCTTCACCTTCACGCTCGGCTCGGCGCTATGCGGCGTGGCCAACAGTTTCACCATGCTGCTGGCCATGCGCGCGCTGCAGGGGCTGGGCGGTGCCATGATGACGCCGGTCGGACGGCTGATCCTGCTGCGCAGCTTTCCGCGCAGCGGGTTGATCACCGCCATGACCTACATGACCTTGCCGGCGATCATGGGACCGGTCATCGGGCCGCTGCTCGGCGGCCTGCTCACCACCTACGCTTCATGGCGCTGGATATTCTACGTCAACGTGCCGTTCGGCTGCCTTGGCATTCTGGCGGCACTGCGCTTCGTCGACGATTTCCACGAGGAAGCCGTGCAGCGCTTCGACTTCGCCGGGTTCCTGATGGTGGGATGTGGCGTGGCGCTGCTGCAATTCGGGCTGGAAAATATCGGCCGGCCGATCATTCCCGTTTCAGCCACAGTGCTGGTGCTGGCTGCCGCCGTCCTGCTGCTGCTCGCCTTCGGGCGCTATGCGCGCCGCGTCGCGGCGCCGGCCGTCGACCTGACGCTGTTTCGGTTTCGCTCCTTCTGGGTCGGCACGCTGGCAGGCGGCCTGTGCCGCGTCGGCCTCAACGGCGTGCCCTTCCTCGTGCCGCTGATGTTGCAACTCGGCTTCGGCATGAGCCCGGTCACTTCGGGGTCGCTGACATTCGTCGGCAGCTTCGGCGCCTTGCTCATGCGGCCGCTGCTGTCACCGCTGCTGCGGCGCTTCGGCTTCAGTGTCGTGCTGATCGGCAGCGCCGTCGTCGGCTCCGCCACCGTGGCGGGTTTCGCCGTCATGGAGCCCGACACACCGCATTGGATGATCGGCGTCTATGTCTTCCTGTTCGGCATCGTCCGCTCGGCGCAGTTCATGACTTCCAACACTTTGTCCTATGCCGACCTGCCGGCGGACAAGCTCAGCCGCGCCACCAGCCTTGGCGGCGTGCTGCAGCAGCTCAGCGTGTCGCTTGGCGTCTCGATCGCCGCCATGCTGCTGGGCCTGATCGCAGGGGAGACCCATGTGCTGACCCCGGAACGCTTTCACCAGGTGTTCCTGCTGACCGCCATCATCCCGCTGATCTCCATTCCCGGCTTTCTGTACCTGCGCGCCGAGGACGGCGTGCAGGTCAGCGGCCACGTCAGGGGATCTGGCAAATAGGCTCTGCCGGCACCGAAACATGTCGCGGCGCCCGGCTTTCTCGTCGTTGACGACGATCTGCGCAGCGGTGCGCTCGTCGCTCTCAAGCTCGACCCTCCTACCAGCCTCATGCATGCTTACGCGCTGTTTGCCCGGGCGCGATGGCAGCCGGCGAAGGTCCGGGCGATGATCGATTTTCTGGTGGAGCGGCTATAGCCTACTGCGGCTTCGCGCCGGTACGGACTGGGTGACCCGCCTTCAGCTTGTCAGGCATTCGTACTGGATTGACAACCGGAAAGCTTCGAAGCGGCTGCAGAGGGAGTCTCAGCGATGGCCTATATGCGCAAGAACAAGCGACAGAGGTACGCAAGAAGCCAGCGAGGCGTTGTGCTGGTTATCCACTTACGGAACCTTAGTACCAGCGTCCGCGACCGTAAAATCCGCCACCGCCCAGCACGATAACAATAAGAACTATGAGCAGGATTGTGGTGATATCCATATGCGCCTCCTGAGCGCGCCCGGCCGAGTCGGCCGTTCACCGCTCTTGCCCTGTAGGGCATGATTGTTCCTGTTACTTTGACATCCACCAACGTTCCGCACGGCATTCTTGTTCCAATGGACGCACGGCATGAACCGCCGCCCAACGAACCGCTGGCCTCGCATCTCGGCTGGAAAGGTTTCGGAAACCATGTCCGGGTCCACCAAGGAACCAACTGGCCTGACGATTTCTTTAGCTGTATGAAAAGACTTGGCCCGCTCACAACGGAAGATCACGACCACACCGATGCGGTGCGCACGCCGCCCGAATTGCCATCCCAATACCAGGATGCTGAAGGAGATTTCGGCGGTCGATTTGGATATGGGCATCCCACTCACAAGCCGGATCCTTTTGCCACATCCACGTTTTCGCCCGGGGCTGTTCGTCCTCTACCGGTCGAAAACAAGAAAAGATGGCGCTAACCGGCTGTGCAAAAACCCTATGAAACGGCCTATTTCGCCAGGAAGCACGGGATCACGCAGGCCCAGGCACGGCGGATCACCAAGGACTTCGGCCCTTCACGTGTCAGGTGCGACACAGCCGCCCAGAATCTAAACTTGGCCCTGACAGGCTCATCGCCCTGTATGAGCGTCAGCCAGCATCTGTGTCTTCCATACCGAAGGAATCCCTGAGTTCTGAACGCAGACTACCAAAGCCGATGCATCGGTCTTGGCACAATCAGCGAAGCCACTTCCTGAACCTCGCGGCTTTGTTCCGCGCGAATGCAGCAGCTGCCACATCACACGTCCTGCGCGATGGTCCATTCGCGGCAATGATGAACTTGGCGTCTCTGAGCGTGAGACCGTGCTTCTTTGCAAAGTGGGTTGCTCCATAGGGCTCGTCTTGGGGTATGCCCCCGTTGGTGTGGGCCATTTGTGCCTCGCATGACGGATGGCTAAGCTTCGGCCTCTTCCGCCCGCCCAATCTGGTACATCAACCTTCGACGACAGGCGAAGGTTCCGATCGCTGGAACGGCACCATTCACGTCGCTTTGCCGACCGCCGCGTCCATTCCCATCTCTTCCTGCGAAATGTCGTCGAACGAAGCGTAGTTCATGTTGTAAAGGCGGGCGTACAGGCCTTTCCTCAGCATCAGCTGTTCGTGGTTGCCGCTTTCGACGATCTCGCCATTCTGCAGCACGATGATGCGGTCGGCGCCGCGGATGGTGGCGAGCCGATGGGCGATGACCAGCCCGGTGCGGCCCTCCAGCAGTTTGATCAGCGCCTTCTGGATCAGCATCTCGGTGTAGGAATCGATGCTGGCGGTGGCCTCGTCGAGCACCAGGATCTTGGCGTCGGCCACCAGCGCGCGCGCAAAACTGATCAGCTGGCGCTGGCCGAGCGAAAGGTTGCCGCCGCGCTGCTCGAGTTCAGTGTCGTAGCCATCGGGCAACTGCTCGATGAAGTCATGTGCGCCGACGGCCTGTGCCGCACGCACCACTTCTTCGCGGCTGGCGCCGGTCTTGTGGTAGCGGATGTTTTCCAGCACCGTGCCGGAGAACAGGAAAGGCTCCTGCAGCACCATGGCCACCTGATCGCCGAGTGAATCCTGCGTCAGGTCGCGCACGTCATGCCCGCCGACCAGGACCTCTCCCGACCAGACATCGTAGAAGCGGTGCACCAGGGCCATCGAGCTCGACTTGCCCGATCCGGTCGGGCCAACCAGCGCGACGGTCTCGCCAGGATTGACGCGGAAGGAGATGTTCTTCAGCACCGGCTGGTTCGGCCGGTAACCGAAGGTGACGTTTCGGAACTCGACCGAGCCGTCCGTGTCGCGCGACAGCGCCACCGCATTGTCCTTGTCGCTGACATCCACCGGCACGTCGAGCACTTCGGAGATGCGCTGGCCCGAGGCCATGGCGCGCTGCATGACGCTGTACTGCATGGTGAGCGAGCGGATCGGGTCGAAGAAGCGCTGGATGTAGAACAGGAACGCCACCATGACGCCGACATCGAGGCTGTGCGACAGCACCATCGAGCCGCCGACGACGATGACCGTCGCCATGGCGATGCCGGTCAGCGTGTCGACGATCGGCACCATCACCTGAGCGTATTTCGCCGACCGCAGATGGGCATTGAGGTTGGCCAGCACCTTCTCGTCATAGAGGTCGAAATTGACGTGCTGGCGTTCCAGGCTCTGCACGGTGCGCACGCCATGGATGCCCTCGGCCAGCGCGCCGTTGGCGATGGAATTGGTCTCGTGCGCGGCCATGAAGGCGACCTTGGCGCGCGGCAGCCAGAACAGCCGCACGATGAACAGCATCGGCATGGTCGACAGCGTCAGCAGCCCAAGCCGGAAATCGAGCCACAAAAGGACGGTGACGATGCCGAACAACAGCACGATGTCACCCACCGACATGACGGATGTTTCGAGGAATTCCTGCATCGAATTGACGTCCCCCTGCAGGCGGGACATCAGCCGGCCGACCTCGGTCTTGTCCATGAAGCTGAGCGACACGCGTTGCAGATGGCTGAACATGGCGCGGCGCAGGTCGGACAGCACATTCTCCGCCACCTTGCCGACGACGCTTTCCTGCACATGGCTGGCGGCATAGTTGATCAGGATGATCGCGATGAAGGTAATGATCGCGGAGATCATCACCGAGCGGTCGAGCCTGCCCGGAGCCATGCCGTGGTCGATTGCGTAGCGGATGACCAACGGTATCGCCAGCTGCGTCAGCGTGAACACCAGCACCGCCGCCACCGAGATGAAGATCCGGCCCTGATAGGGTCTGACGAAGCTCCAAATGCGCCTGACGATGCGCGGATCGTAGGCCTTGCCGAAAACCTCTTCCTCGTCGCGGTGGGAGCCGACGACCGCCTTGGTCGGCCGCCCGCTTTTGTCGTCCTTCTCGTCGTCGTCTTGTGCCGACATTATGCGGCTCCCTCGAGCCGGTCGTCGTCCGGGCGCAGCTGCAGGTCGTAAAGTGCGCGGTAGCGACCGCCCTGCGCCAGCAGTTCCTCATGCGTGCCGCGCTCGACGATGCGGCCACCCTCTACGAACAGGATCTGGTCGGCATGCATCAGCGAACTCAGCCGGTGCGAGATGATCAGCGTCACGCGATCCCTGGCGAAGCGCTTCATCGCCGCCCGGATACGCTGCTCGGTGCCGGCATCGATGGCCGCGGTGGAATCGTCGAAGACCAGAACCGATGGCCGCAGCATCAGGCTGCGCGCAATGGTCAGGCGCTGCCGCTGCCCACCGGAAAGCGACGCACCGCGTTCGCCGACTACCGTGGTGTAGCCGGCCGGAAGGCCGATAATGTAGTTGTGCAGCTGCGCATACTCGGCGGCTTGCCCGATGCGCGTCTCGCGCGCCCAGGGATTGCCGTAGGCGATGTTGTTCTCGATCGAGGTGGTGAACAGGAACGCGTCCTGCTGCACGACACCGACCACCTTGCGCAGCGATTGCAGGGTCACCTTGCGTATGTCCTGACCGTCGATGGTGATCGCGCCTGACGTCACGTCGTAAAAGCGCGGGATCAGATGGGCGATGGTCGATTTGCCGCTGCCCGGCGGGCCGACGATGCCGATCGTCTCGCCGGGTCTCGCTTCGAAGGAAATGCCGGACAGCGTCGGGCGGTCGCCCGCGCCTTCATAGCGGAAGCCGACTTTGTCGAAGCGCAGCACGCCCTCGGTAATGACGAGGTCTCTGGCGTCAGGCGCATCCTTGATATCGAGTTCGGTGTCGAGCAGCGCGAACAGCCGCGTGCCGCAGGTCGAGGCGCGCGCGAATGAGTTGACCATCAGGCCGAGCTGGCGCACCGGCATCTGCAGGATGGTCATGAAGGTGAGGAACTGCGCCAGCGTGCCGACACTGATCTGGCCCGCGATCACCTTCTGGCCGCCGAACCACAGCACCAGGCCGATGGCCGCCAGGAAGGAAAAATTCATGGCGCTGGTGTTGGAGACGCGGATGTCGACGCGCTCATTGGCCAGCTCCAGCGCAGCCTGCTTTGCGCGGTCGAATTTTTTGAGCTCATGGCGCTGCGCCGCGAAGGCGCGCACGACGCGGATGCCGCCGAGATTTTCGTCCATCACCCGGCTCAGCACCGACAGCCGCTCCTGCAGGGTCAGCCAGGTGCTGCGCAATCTGAGCTGGGTCACCGAGGAACGCCAGGCGACGAACGGCACGAAGCTGAGGCTGAGCAGCCCGAGCACGAGATCGGTGCTGATCAAGAGATAGGCGCCGACACCGATCAGCACGCCGAGCAGCACCACGCGCAGTATCCCGGTGGAAAAGAACATGCGCACGCCGTCGAGATCGAGCAGCCCGAGCGTGATGAGGTCGCCGGTATGGACCTTGTCGTGGAAGGAGAAGCTGAGCCGCTGGATCTTCTCGTAGAAGGCCAGCCGCAGTTCGTAGCCCGTCTGATGGCCGACGGCCTCGCCATAGTAGTTCTGCGCCATGGTGAAGAGGCCGCGCAGGATGCTGACGACAAGCAGCGTCAGCGCCGTGTGCCACAGTGCCTGCTCGGCGACAGTGCCGCCACTGGCAGCGATCACGCCTTGCGCCTGGTCGATGGCGCGCCCCAGCAGGCGCGGAATGAAAAGCTGCAGCGTCGCGGCGATGAAGGTCGAGACCAGGGTGATGGCGACCTGCCAGGGATGGCGCAACGTCATGCGCACGATACGCAGCAAGGTGCTGAGGCCCTTGCCCCAGGAGGCTTCCGCCACATGGGCAAACGATTTGCCGCGCTTCGCCGCGCCGCTGGTTGCATCCGTGGGCAAGGAAAATATCCAGTCCAATCCGGACATTAGCCCGGACGAATGAAGCAGACTCAGTTCTGATGGCGCGATGTTACGCGTGTCCGACTTGACCCTTCAAGGGGCCAATAGTGTGGCGCGCAAAATCGTTTGGCACCGCCGCGCAACTTCATTTGGCACCAGATCGATGCCAGTAGGGAACACTTCAACGGCCGAATAAATCGCCCTTCGAGGGTATGAGCAGGTCGTGGGCTTGTCTTAAACCTGATGGTGATGTTTCAATGCACCCCAAGCCGTGGGGGCGGACATGCAGATCAGCCAAAATACCAGATTGGCCATGATCGTCGCGATAGTAACGATCGGCTTCGCCGTTGCGGATGTCATCTGGTCACGGAACTCCGACATCAGTCTCGATCCTCGAAGCTGGGGCGAGTTCGCCAAGGTAATGGCGATGCTCGCTGTGGTCTTCCTTGCAATGAGAACGGTCGAACGACGCCTGTCCGAGGACCGGTCGCGGCCGGGACGCCTGATCAGCTATTCGGCCGAGAGCCTCAAATCCCTTGCCGCCAACGCGTTCCTTCTCATTCCGATCGGCTTCGCGTCGATCTATTTCATGTATCTGGCGGCTGATACCGACAGGCCGTTGATGGATGAGACACTGGCGGCGATCGACGCGGGGATCGGTTTTAACTGGCTGTCCTTTCTCGAACTGACCAACTCGCACCCGGCCATCGCCTCTGCCTTGGTCTTTGCCTACCACTCGGTCGGGCCGCAAATCCCGCTGCTGATTGTCCTGCTGGCTTTCACCGATAGGGTCCGGCTCACCGAATTCATGGCCACGATGGCGGTGTCATCAGCTTTCACGGCCGCAGCAATGAGCTTGGTGCCGGCGGCGGGGGCCTATGCCTATTTCCAGCCAGTCGCCGCCGATTTCAGTAACTTCACCGCAAAGGCAGGAGTGTGGCATCTGGCCGAGCTGACGAGGCTGCGCGGCGATGAACCGGTCGGCCTGCTGGTGTCACAAGCCGAAGGGCTGGTAACGTTCCCCTCCTACCACACGGCGCTTGGCATCATGATGACATACGCGCTGCGTAAGCTTCCCCTTGTTGCCTGGCCGGTCGGCGTCCTCAACGCCATGATGCTTGTGTCGACCCTTCCCGAGGGAGGACACCACCTGATCGACGTATTTGCCGGGGCTGCTGTCGGCGCGCTCACCATCCTGTGTGTTTCGATGGCGCAGTCGCCATTGGCTCAACGCGACCTTCGGGTCGACATGGAAGGTTGAGGACGCCTTTGCTGCCTTGACGTGCAGCTTTCTTGCGGCGTGATGGCCGCCGCCATCCTGAACCGCTGCATGCTGCCCAGAAAGCGGCCATGATGGTGTCCAGGTGACGTTTGACTGGCATAAGAATTTTATTGCATTGACGCGCAGATTCTCCAGCTCGACCCAGCCTTGACGGACTATCAGTTCTGTCACGCATCGCCGAGATTCCTCGTAAGCGGCCGGTCCGGCAACGAGGGCCGGTACCGCCGTGAATACCAAGAGGGCCGTCTTCCTTGACAAGTTTTCCCTTCACCGAAGCCATGCCGATCCAGTTTCAAGCGCCGTTGCCGAAGGCTTGCGAGGTTGTGGTCATCGGCGGTGGCGTCATCGGCGTGACCACGGCTTTGTTCCTGGCGCGACGCCACATTTCGGTGACATTGCTGGAAAAGGGCCGAATCGCCGGCGAGCAGTCGTCGCGGAACTGGGGCTGGATCCGGCAGCAGGGTCGCGATGCCGATGAACTGCCTGTGGTCATCGAAGCGCAGCGCCTCTGGCGGCAACTGGCCGAAGAGTGTGGCGAGGACATCGGACTGAAGCAGACGGGCGTTACCTATCTGGCGCGAACGGACAAGGAGATGGCCGGCTTCGCCAAATTCCTGAAGATCGCTGAGGTACACGGCGTCGATACGCGTCTCCTCGACCAGGCAGAGACAGCCAGGTTCGTCCCTGCCATGTCGCGCTCCTTCAAGGGTGCAATGACGACCCCATCGGACATGCGCGCGGAACCCTGGGTCGCGGTGCCGGCACTTGCCCGCCTGGCTGCGCGGCAAGGCGTCACGATCATCGAGAATTGTGCGGCGCGCATGCTCGACATATCGGCTGGACGCATCAGCGGGGTGTGGACCGAGCAGGGCCGTATCGCCACCTCGAACGCGGTCGTGGCGAGTGGTGCGTGGACGTCGCTCTTCCTGCGCGCTCACGGCGTCTCCATTCCGCAGCTCAGCGTCAGGGCGACCGTCGTCGCGACTGGACCCATGCCCGAAATCCATGCGGGAGCCGTGGCCGACGACCATATCGCGTTCCGGCGCAGGCAGGATGGCGGCTACACGCTGGCATCGGGCGGCAGCAATCAGCTGTATGTTGGGCCTGACGCCTTTCGTCATGCGCGCAAATATGTTCCCGCGCTGATGGCCAATCCTTTTGGCACCCACTATTCGCCGGCGGCGCCGCGAGGGTTTCCGGACAGCTGGTCAACCCCACGCAGATGGCACGCGGACGAGGAAAGCCCGTTCGAACGGATGCGCATCCTCAATCCAGCCCCCAAAGCCTCGGCACTGCGCGACATCGAGCGCGAATTCACGGCACTTTTCCCGCAGTTCAAGACGGTGCCGGTCAGGGCGAGCTGGGCGGGCATGATCGATGCCATGCCGGACGTCGTGCCGGTGGTCGATCGTGCCGCCGAAATTCCGGGGCTCGTCATCGCCACCGGGATGAGCGGTCACGGCTTCGGTATCGGGCCTGGGATGGGCCGCGTCGTGTCCGACCTCGTCCAGGGAAACAAGATCGGACATGATCTTCACCGGTTCCGTCAATCCCGCTTCAGCGACGGCAGCCCGATCAAGCTGGGACCCAGTCTCTAGATCAGATCGGGCGTCGCGGGCGCAGAACGTCATCTATGCCTTGGGCCATGGCCATCAAGGCCTCATTGGCGGCGCCATCATCGGCAAGATCGTGTCGCAACTTGCCGCCGGTTTGCCGCCGGCGATCGATCTGACGCCCTTCCGGGCGGATAGGTTCTGATTTCAGAGCGCGCTGCCGTGCCGGCAGACCTTTCCGATCTTGCACGAGGGAAACGACTTGACCGCGAATACCAATAAACAGGCCTTGGAGCCGATCGATCCGCAGAAGATCTACGCCGTGCTGATTTGCGACCTGGTCGGCCTGCGCTTCGGGCCTGACGGCAAGCCTGACCCGAGCGAGGTGCGCGCCCATATCGAGGCCAAGGGCGGCCGCTTTCACCTGTCCGCGCTTGGCGACAGAGCAGGTCTCGAGCGGGGCCGGGTGCATTTCTTCTACCAGCCGGAGCTCAGCACAAGCGAGGAGCTGATCGAAACCGCCGGCGATGGCCGCTATGACGCCGTCATCGCCGCCGCGACCTTCCTGCCCGCCGAGACCGTCTTCGCGCTCGCCGGCGTGCGGATCGGCGCCGGCACCGGCAATATGGGCTCGCGCTCCTGGGGTGGCGGCAACGGCGAGGGCGGCATCGCGGTGCTGATGAACACACCCGGCATCAACAGCCGCGCCACCGCACAGATGGTGATGAAGGCGATCCTGAAAGTGCTGCCGGATCTCCCGGCCGACAGACTTCACCAGCGGGTGGCGAGCGGCGATTTCGACACCGGCAGGGAGCTGCGTGATTTCCCGACCGAGAAACTCGAAGGCAAGACGATCGCGATCATCGGCTACGGCAATATCGGCAGGGAGGTGGCCAAGCTCGCCCGCGCCTTCGGCATGCGCGTGGTGATCCATGCACGGCCACGGCACCGCGACTGGATAGAAGCCGAGGGCTTTGCCTTTGCGCCGGACCTCATCGATGCGGCAGAAGGCGCCGATGTGCTCAGCGTCCATGTCGGCCTCGGCAAGCAGGACGCGCAAAGCGGGCGCTACGCCAATGCCGGGCTCATCGGCAAGGATGTCCTGTCGCGCATGAACAAGGGCGCGGTGCTGGTCAACTATGATCGCGGCGAGCTTGTCGACGTCGCGGCGCTTGGCGATGCCCTGGATGCAGGGCAGGTGCGCCATGCCGCCATAGACGCCGATCTGTTCAGGAATGCCTCGACCGGCGCTCTTTCCGGTCCGATGCTGCCTTATCTCGACCTTGTCGAGAAGCATGGCGACAAACTCGAACTTCTGCCGCACGCCGCGGCCGATACGGACCATCCCTCCCGCGTTGCCGGTGCCAAACAAGCTGTCGACCAGATATTCGATGTCATCTGCCGCAAATCGGCGACCAATGCCAAAGGCACCTTGCCGCCGGGCTTTCTTTCCCTGGGCGCGACGACGCCTCCCGGCATCGGGCCGGTGACGGCGGATCATTTCTCGAGATTGACCGCCAGCAACTGCTCCGAACTGGCGGATGTCTGCGACCGGCAAAGCCGGTTGTGGAAGGCCCTGGCAGACACACCGTCCGTCGAGCGCAACAAAATCGTCGCCGAGCATGGTGAGGAGCTCGTGCGGCTGATCGACCGCTTCTGCCTGCTGGCCGAGAAACTGAACCTAAGAGGCCCTTACCAATAGGCTCGACCTGCCGCTGTAGAGTTTGCGGCAGGTGGAATGACCGGCGCTCAGTACCGTGGGCCGGCCACCATCCGCGCCACCCGCGTCATGTCGGTGCTCATCTCGCGGTCGTCGTCGAGTGGGCAGACGAGCGCGCGCACGGCGGCAAAGGTGCGCTGCGGCCCTTCGCCCATGCTGTCGACGACACCGCGCAACTCCACGCCGGTCGCCGCGAAGATCAGTTCCATCGCCACGAGATAGCGCATGCGCTCGATGATCTCGGCGGTCTTGGCCACGACCCGCGGCGCCATCGATGATTGATCTTCGATGCCGTCCGAAACCGCGAGCGGGCTGAGCGACATCGGGTTGGCCAGATGCCGGATTTCTGCTTCCAGCGCGGACAATGGTTTCTGCAGTTCCGCATAGCCCTGGCGGCTGCCGCCCCTGGCCGACAGGAACCGCGGCAGGTCGGCTATCGTTGGCGACATCAGCTTCATGCAGCGGTTGGCGGTGCCGACAGCGCAATGCGCGAGCGCCTGGCCGAGCTGTTCCCAGGCGAGCGTCATTGCCGTGAGGTCGAAATTGCCGTTGGAAATCACCCGTTCGCCCTCTGCCAGGATCACCGGATTGTCGCCCGAATGGGTCAGTTCGATCTCGGTCGCCAACCGCGCCTGTTCGAATGCATTCAGCAGGCCGCCCCAGACCTGCGGCACACAGCGATAGCTGAGCGGGTCCTGCAAGCGCCGCGCTGCTCTGTCCTTCCACAGGCCGCTTCCGGTCAGCTCCGTGCGCAGCCGCGCGCCGATCTCGCCCTGGCCGAAGGCCGGCCGCGCGGCAAGGGCATCCGCGTCGATCGCGGTAAGGGAAGAGCGGAACGCCTCGTAGTTGAGAGCGACAGCGGCCAGCGCCCAGTCGATGAGATGGGCGACGTCTTCGAGGCGCAGGCACGCCGTCCCGGTCGACAGGCTATTGGCGACGATGATGGCGTGGCCGTCCTTTTCGCGTAGGTCGAGCGGTTCGAGCCCGGCGAGCGCCAGCGCCTCGGCGGATGGCATAATCCTGCCCTGGAACTCCGCCTCGCCGTCGCCGCGCAGCGACCTTGCCATATGGCCGAGATGGGCAAGGTCCGCCGCGCCGATCGAGCCCCAGGTCGGGATCACCGGATGGACGCCGGCGTTCAGCGCCGCGACCAGACCCATGACCACGCGTTCGGAGGTGCCGGTGCCACCGGCGGCCATGCCTGAAATGCGTGCGGTCATCATCGCCCGCACCGCCTCGGTCGGGAGCGCCGGTCCGATGCCCATGCTGTGGCTGAGCGGCACGCTGTGCTGGAAGGCGATCAGGTCGGCCTGCGCGAGTGGCGTGTCGACACAGGCGCCGAGGCCTGTGGTGACGCCATACATCGGCTTGCCAAGCCCGGTGAGATGCTCGATCAGGGCGCGGCTCGCCCGGATGCGGCGCATCGCGTCTTCGCCCAGCATCAGCCGGGCGTTGCGGCGTGCGATCTCGGCGACGTCAGCCACGCCAAGCGGCTTGGCGTCGAGCAGTATCATGCGGGCTGTCATATCTCGCCTGTATCCTGTGACCAGAGGCCCGGACCAGCGGCGCGGCGGGCGTCACCGTTTGTGGCGGCTTGCCGGTTGGACTGCAAGCCATTCCCATTGGGGCAGCAGTCAGAAGCGAGGATGACTGGATTTCCGAAACTACGCCGAGCGCTCCGCGACAGCGTCGGGCACCACCACCAGCTTGCCGACAAAATCCTTGGCGATGAAATCGGCCTGCGCGTGGTGAAAATCGGAGAGCCTGTAGACGCCTCCCACCACCGGCCTGATTTTCTTCGCCTCGATGTAGCCGACGATGCGGCGGAAATCGGCGCGCGTGCCCTGGCTCGAGCCATGCAACTGCAACTGCTTGAGATACATGGTCCGGAGATCGAGCTGCACCACCGGGCCTGCGATCGCGCCAGCGGTGGTGTAGCGGCCCTCAGGCCTCAGGATACGCAGCAAGTCGTTGAAGATCGCGCCGCCAACGAGGTCGGCCACGACGTCGATCGGCTTGCCGCCGGTCGCTTCAGTCACGGCTTGCGGCAGGTCGGCGACGCCGCGGGTGATGACAGCCTCGGCGCCGATGTCGCGCACCGCCTGTTCCTTGCCCTTGCCAACGATTGCATAGGGGATCGCGCCGCGCGCCCGCGCCAGCTGCACGATGCCCGAGCCGACACCGCCCGAGGCGCCGGTGACCAGCACGCGCTCGCCGGCCTTCAAGCCGGCGCGTTCCAGCATCTGCTCGCCGGTCAGATAGGCGCAGCAGAAAGTGGCGAGTTCGACGTCGCTCATCTCCGTGTCAACGACATGTGCGTTCTGCGCCGGCACGGTCTGGTACTCGGCGTAACCGCCATCGCGGCCATGACCCATATAGTCGATGTCGGCCAATGAATCGTCGTCGCGGTTGTAGATGGAGAAATCGACCATCACCCGTTCGCCGACACGGTCCGGCGAAACGCCTTCGCCGACGGCAACGATGGTACCCACCGTGTCGGTGCCCTGGATGCGGGGGAAAACAAGCGTGTTGCCCTGCCTCCGCCAGGTCGACACGGCGGCGGCGTCCTCTTCCGTGCCATAGGCGCCCTGGCGCACCCAGACATCGGTGTTGTTCATGCCGCAAGCGGTGACCTTGACCAGCACTTCACCTGGGGCGGGCGCGGGTACTTTCACATCGGTGCGGTAGACGAGCTTTTCCGGTCCGCCGTGCCCGGTGAGCAGCACGGCGGCCATGGTGGCGGGGAGGGCTCTGGTCATGGCATTCATGGGTCGATCTCAGAGATTGGCAAACACGCTTTTCACCGCATCTGCCGTCTTCGACACGACGATGTCGGCTTCCTCACGCGTCAGGCAAAGCGGCGGTGCAAAACCAAGGATGTCGCCCTGCGGCATGGCGCGGCCGATGACGCCGCTTGCCGCAAGCGCTGTCGCCACTTGCGGCCCGATCTTCTGCGACGCATCGAAGAACACCCGGTCATCCCGATCGGAGACGAACTCGACTGCCGCCAGCATGCCGTCGCCGCGCACATCGCCGACATTTTTATGCCCGCCGACGGCCTTGGCGAGTTCGGCGCGGAAATAGGCGCCGGTTTCGCGGGCATTTGTCACCAGGTCCATCTCGTCGATCAATTCGAGATTGGCGACGCCGGCGGCAACGCAGATCGGATGCGCCGAATAGGTCCAGCCATGGCCGAGCGAGCCGAGCTTGTCGGAACCCTGCACCAGCACCTGCCACATCTTGTCGGCGACGATGACGCCCGACAGCGGCGCATAGGCCGAGGTCAGGCCCTTGGCGATGGTGATCAGGTCCGGCTGGATGCCGTAATGGTCGGAGCCGAACATGGTGCCGAGACGACCGAAGCCCGTGACCACCTCGTCGGCGACCAGCAGCACGTCATATTTCTTCAGCACCGTCTGGATCTTTTCCCAATAACCGGCCGGCGGCGGCACGATGCCGCCAGTGCCGAGGATCGGCTCGCCGATGAAGGCGGCGACGGTTTCCGGGCCTTCGGCCAGGATCATCTCTTCGAGCTTGTCGGCGCAATGTTGCGAGAACTGCTCCTCGCTCATCGAGCGGTCGGCACGACGGAAATAGTACGGCGCCTCGGTGTGGAGCACCGGCGCGCGCGGCAGGTCGAAAGCGTTGTGGAACAGGTCGAGCCCGGTCAGCGATCCCGTCATCACGCCCGAACCGTGATAGCCGCGCCAGCGCGAGATGATCTTCTTCTTCTCCGGCCGGCCGAGCACGTTGTTGTAGTACCAGATCAGCTTGATGTTGGTCTCGTTGGCGTCCGAGCCGGAGAGGCCGAAATAGACCCTCGACATGCCCTTGGGCGCGCGGTCGATGATCATCTTGGCCAGCGTGATCGAGGCCTCGGTGCCGTGGCCGACATAGGCGTGGTAGTAGGCAAGGTTCTTCGCCTGGGTAGCGATGGCGTCGGCTATTTTCTGGCGGCCATAGCCGACATTGACGCAATAGAGGCCGGCGAAGGCATCGATGCTCTTCTTGCCATTGTTGTCCCAGACGGTGACGCCTTCCCCACCGGCCATGATCCTGGTCGGTGATTCACCCCGTGCGTGCGTGCCCATATGGGTGGAGGGATGGAAGAAGTGGTCGCGATCCCACGCGGCGAGTTCGTTGGACTGGTCGAGCATTTTTTTGACTCCTTGAAATGTGGCCGGGCGGACTTACGCGACGTCCAGGCAGAGATACTTCAGATCGGTGAAAGCTTCGAGCCCGTGGCGCGAGCCCTCGCGGCCGATGCCGGATTGCTTGACGCCGCCGAAGGGTATCGGCGCGCCGGTGATCTTGACGCGGTTGATGGCGACCATGCCGTAGTCGAGGGCGCGGCCCATGCGCTGCTGGCGCGCGCCGTTCTCGGTCACGACATAGGCGACGAGGCCATATTCGGTGGCGTTGGCGCGCCCGATGACCTCGTCCTCGCTGTCGAACGGCGTCACCGCGGCGACCGGTCCAAAAGTCTCCTCACGCATGATCAATGCCTCGTCGGGCACATCGGCGAGCAACGTTGGCTGGTAGAACAGCGGTCCGGCCGGATGTCGCTTGCCGCCGGCGAGACAGCGCGCGCCATGAGCGATGGCGTCGGCGACCTGTTCCTCGACCTTCGCCACGGCGCGCTCGTGCATCAGCGGCCCGATATCAATCTTGTCGACGAGCCCATTGCCGGTCCGCAGCGCCTCGATGCGCCTGGCAAAGGCGGCGCAGAAGCGGTCGTAGAGCGGGCGCTGGACATAGATACGGTTGGCGGCGAGGCAGTCCTGGCCTGATGTGGCGAATTTGGCGTCGATGGCGATGCTGACCGCGTTGTCGAGATCGGCATCGGCAAAGACGATCAGTGGCGCGTGGCCGCCAAGCTCCATCACTAGCCGCTTCATCGTCGGCGCGCTCTGGGCGGCGATCAGCCGGCCGATCTCGGTCGAGCCGGTAAAACTCATGGCGCGGACGCGTGCGTCCTCGCACATGCGGCCGACGATCGTCGCGGCCTTGCCGGTGACGATGTTGAAGACGCCGGCGGGCAGGCCGGCCCGTTCGCCAAGCTCGGCCAGTGCCAGCGCCGACAGCGGCGTTTCCGAGGACGGGTGCGCGACGATGGTGCAGCCGGCGGCAAGGGCGGCGGCCGCCTTGCGGGTCAGCATGGCCGAGGGGAAATTCCATGGCGTGACGACACCGACGACGCCGAGCGGCTCGCGCCGCACCATCATTTCCGCGTTCGGCAGATGGCTGGTGACACTCTCGGCGTTGAGGCGTTTTGCTTCCTCGGCATACCATTCGACGAAGGAGGCCGCATAGTCGATCTCGCCGAGCGATTCCTGCAGCGGCTTGCCCTGTTCCAGCGTCATCAGCAAAGCGAGGTCGTCTTTCGCGGCGATGATCAGCTCGAACCATTTTCGCAGAATTCTTGACCGCTCTTGCGGCAGCAGCGATCGCCAGGCTGGAAAGGCGCGGGCGGCGGCATCGATCGCTTTTGTCGTTTGCCGTGCATCCAGCGCGGCGACAAAGGCGACCGTGCTTCCCGTCGCCGGGTCGGTGACCTCAAAACTTTCGGCCGCCTCGCTAGCAGTCCAGTGGCCGTCGACATAGGCGAGTTCGCGCAGCAGCCGGCGGTCGGCGAGGCGGTCGAGCGCTTCATGGCGATGCGAGCGAGCGAAATGCGCGGACATGGTCGAAGCCTCCCGGTTCGGTCTGATGCCGGGAGAGTATCCATCGTGGGCAGACAGAGAGGCTGTTTGGACGCATGCTGGTAGTGAGTTTCTCTCTATTGCGCCGATCGGGCAGACGATCTCTCCGGCGTTAGGTCGACACCGGCAACAGGTCGCCTATGGGCAGCGCAATATCGTCCTTCACCGTCTTGATGACGATGTAGGTGAAGTAGCGGTCGATGCCGATCTCGCGCTCGAGCAAGCTGTCGACCAGCCGCTGATAGGCATCGATGTCGCGCGCCATCACCTTCAGCACATAGTCGACCCCGCCGCCAACCGACCAGCAGGCGACGATCTCGGGAATGTCGCGGATGACGCGCTCGAAACGGTCGAAATCGGCCTGGCGGTGGCTGGCCAGCGTCACCTCCATCAGCACGGTGGCGACCGGCGCCACGACGCGCATGGCGATCCTTGCGTGATAGCCCGAGACGATGCCGGCTTTCTCCAGCTTGCGCAGCCGCATCCAGCATGGGGTCGGCGACAGCCCCACCTGCTCGGCCAGCGCCAGCTTGGTGATGCGGCCGTCGCGCTGGATGGCTTCGAGGATTTTGAGGTCGATGGCGTCGAGTTTCGCGGCAGTCATCAGGGTCCACTTTTTCGTCAACAGTACCATGATGGCGCATTATTTCGATTGTCAATTGCACTGATTTCGATCTCTAATAAGTCATGACATTGTGGCAACCCGACCCCGCGCTCATAAGGCGGCCAGCCTATCAATCGCTGGCCGACCAGTTCGCCCGCGCCATCCATGACGGGCGGCTTGCCAATGGCGCACGCCTGCCGACGCATCGCCGGCTGGCCGACGATCTCAAGCTGTCGGTGCAAACGGTCAGCCGCGCCTATGAGGAGTTGATCCGGCGCGGCCTGATCTCGGGCGAGATCGGGCGCGGCAGCTTTGTCCAGACGCAACGCCGCGAACCGGAGCCGCCCTATCTGCCAGAGCGTCTTGGCGAGGTCATCGACCTGTCCATCCTGAAGCCGGTCTGCGAGCCGATGCATCTGGAGCGGCTGAAGCAGGCGCTGGGCTGGCTCGCCGAAAACCTGCCGTCGAGTTCGGCGCTGTCCTTCCGGCCCAACATGGTGTTTCCGCGCCACCGCGCCGTGGCGGTCGAATGGCTGAAACTATGCGGGCTCGATGTCTCCGCACAGAACATCAGCCTCACCAATGGCGCCACCGCCGGCATGACGGTGGCGCTGATGAGCGTGGCGCCGCCGGGCTCGACCGTTGCCACCGAGGCGATCGGCCACCACACGCTGGTGCCGCTGGCACGCTATCTCGGCTTCAACCTCCAAGGCCTGCCGATCGATGACAACGGCCTGATCCCGGAAGCGCTGGACGAGGCCTGCCGGCTGTCCGACATCCGCGCGGTGTTCGTGCAGCCGTCTGTGATCAATCCGACGGCAACGCTGATGGATGCTGCAAGGCGCGAAGAAATCGCTGCCGTTGCGCGCAAGCACGACATTGCCATCATCGAGAACGATGTGCTGGGTCCGCTGGTCGAGGACCGGCCGCCACCGGTCGCCGCCTTCGCGCCGGAGCGCACGCTCTACGTTACTTCCTTCACCAAGATCACCGTGCCCGGCCTGCGTATCGGCTACCTCGCCGCGCCCGACCGCTATGTCGCCGCCGTCGCCAACCGGCACCTCGTCTCCAACTGGATGGCAACGCCGCTGGTGGCCGAGATCGCCACCAAATGGGTGACCGACGGCACCGCGATGGAGCTGGTGCGCTGGCAGCGCACCGCACTGCGGCGGCGGCAGGACATCGCCGCGGAGGTGCTTGCCGGGATCGACTATCGCGCCCGGCGCGACGGGCTGCACGTCTGGCTGCAACTGCCTGACAACCGCGCAGAGGAGGGGTTTGTCGCCCAGGCGCGGCTGCAGGGCGTGGCGATCGCGCCGGGCACCTCCTTCCGCATTTCCGACGCGCCCTGGCATCCGGCGGTGCGCATCTCGCTGGGCTCGACCACCGAAGGGGAACTGCGCGCCGGCCTCGGCGTTGTCACCAAGCTCTTGCTTGGCGATCCGGAGCACCTGCTGCTTGCCATTTAGGCCCGCGTTGCTCGGAAATTGTGCGGAATCAGAATAATTGTCATGATATTATTTTCCCAATTGACATGATTTGGTGCGTTCCGCATCGTTAAGGGCATAGGCTTCTCCAGCACGGGGAAATTCATTTGTCCACAACCGCGCCCATCATCAAGATCGACGGCATCTCGAAGAGCTTCGGCAGCTTCAAGGTGCTGGACGGCCTGTCGATGCAGGTCATGCCGCGCGAGAAGCTGGCGCTGATCGGTCCGTCCGGCTCTGGCAAGACGACGATCCTGCGCATCCTGATGACGCTGGAGCGCATCGATGGCGGCCACATCCAGATCGAAGGCGAGCAACTCTACCACATGGAACGCAATGGCCAGCTGCTGCCGGCCGACGAGCGGCATCTGGCCAGGATGCGCCAGAAGATCGGCATGGTCTTCCAGCTGTTCAACCTGTTTCCGCACAAGAGCGTCATCGACAATGTGACGCTGGCGCCGATGCTGACCAAGGGCACGCCGCGCGCCGCCGCCGAGAAGCGGGCGATGGAACTGCTCGACATGGTCGGCATGGCCGACAAGGCCAAGGCGATGCCGGCGCAACTGTCGGGCGGCCAGAAGCAGCGCGTCGCGATCGCCCGCGCGCTCGCTCTGCAGCCGAAGATCATGCTGTTCGATGAGGTGACGTCGGCGCTCGATCCGGAACTGGTCGAGGAAGTGCTCAATGTCCTGTGGCGGCTCTGCGCCGAGACCGACATGACCATGCTGCTGGTCACCCACGAGATGGGTTTTGCCCACGACTTTGCAGACCGGGTGCTGTTCTTCGATCGTGGCAAGATCGTCGAGGAAGGCAAGCCTGACGAGATTTTCCGCCATCCCAAACAGGAGCGCACGCAAGGCTTCCTGAAGAAGATCATCGCGGCCGGACATCGCGTCTGACCGCTTTGCAGGGGCGGAAGATCGCCCCAACCAAACCAAGAAACGAAAACAAGGAGTTGGGAACAATGAAGAAACTTGGCATTCTGGCCGGCGTCGCCGGCCTGGCACTGACGGCGGTTCTGGCCGCCTCGATCCCGGGTTTGGCCGACGACAGCAAGCTCGAGCAGTTGAAGTCGCAAGGCTTCGCCCGTGTCGCCATCGCCAATGAGCCGCCCTATACGGCGGTCGCCGCCGACGGCAAGGTTTCTGGCGCAGCACCCGACGTGGCGCGTGAGATATTCAAACGCCTCGGCGTTGGCGACATCGTCGCCTCGATCTCCGAATACGGCGCCATGATCCCCGGCCTGAAGGCCGGCCGTTTCGACGTCGTCACCGCCGGCCTGTTCATGAAGCCGGAGCGTTGCGCCGCGGTCGCCTATTCCGAACCGGTGCTGTGCGACGCCGAGGCGATGCTGGTGAAGAAGGGCAATCCGAAGGGCTTCAAGAGCTACGAAGACGTCGCCAAGGACACGTCGGCCACGATCGGTGCGCCCGGCGGCGGCACCGAGGAGAAGCTGGCGCTCAACGCCGGCGTGCCGCGCGAACGCGTCATCGTCGTGCCAGACGGCCAGAGCGGCCTGAAGATGGTGCAGGACGGCCGCATCGACGCCTATTCGCTGCCGGTTCTGTCGATCAACGATCTGATGAAAAAGGCCAATGATCCGAACCTCGAAGTCATCGCGCCGGTGCAGGGCGCCCCGGTCTATTGCGACGGCGCCGCCTTCAAGAAGGGCGACGAGGCGCTGCGCGATGCCTTCGACGTTGAGCTCGCCAAGATGAAGAAATCCGGCGAATTCGCCAAGATCATCGAGCCATACGGTTTCTCGGCCGCCGCCGCCATGTCGACGACGCGCGATAAGCTCTGCTCGGCGAAGTAGCGCCCTTCTTCCTTCTCCCCATTTTACGGGGAGAAGGTGTCACGAAGTGACGGATGAGGGGCGGCGCCATACCTTCATAAGTTCGCGCTGCCCCTCATCTGCCTGCCCGTCCTACGCAGCAGCTGCGCTGCAGCTACGGAGGGTAAACCGGCATCTTCTCCCCGTTAACGGGAAGAAGGGACCAAGATCAAACGTTGGAATTTCAATGACCCAGTGGTCCGGCTATCTCGGCCTGATATTGCAGGGAGCGCTTGTCACCATCGAGCTGACGCTGATGGGGTCGGTGCTTGCCCTGATCATGGCCTTTCTTGCCGGCATGGGACGGCTGTCGCGCTTTTTCGCGCTGCGGGCGCTGGCCACCGCCTATATCGAGTTCTTCCGCGGCACCTCGATCTTCGTGCAGCTGTTCTTCGCCTATTTCGTGCTGCCGCTGATTGGCCTCGAACTGACTCCGCTGCAGGCCGGCGTGCTGGCGCTGGGTTTGAATGTCGGCGCCTATGCCGCGGAAGTGGTGCGCGGCGCCGTGCAGTCGATCGGCCGCGAACAGCACGAAGCCTGCATCGCGCTCAATCTCGGCCGCTGGCAAGGCATGCGCCATGTCATCCTGCCGCAGGCGTTCCTGGTGATGCTGCCGACCTTCGGCAACAACGCCATCGAACTGCTCAAGGCGACATCGGTCGTCTCGCTGATCTCGCTCGCCGACCTGACCTTCCAGGCGCAGGTGGTGCGCGCCCAGACCGGCAACACCATGGTGCCCTTCGCCACCATCCTGGTCATCTACTTCATCCTGGCGCTGCTCATTTCATGGGGCGTGCGCTCGCTGGAACGCCGCATGGCGCGCGGCCTTGATGGGGTGCGCATCTGATGGGCAATGCCTTTCTGATAAATTGGGCCTGCTGATGGAGTGGGATTGGGATTTTGTCCGGCAGATCCTGCCGACGCTGATCCAGGGGGTGAAGATCACCATCCTGGCGACGCTGCTCGGCTCGGTGCTGGCGGCGATCGTCGGGCTCGGCATTGCACTGGCGCGCCGCTCGCCCAACAAGGCCTTGTCGCGCACCGTCGGCTGGGCGGCCGAATTCATCCGCGGCACACCGCTTCTGGTGCAGCTCTATTTCATCTTCTACGTGCTGCCCGACATCGGCATCCTGCTGCCACCGCTTGTCGCCGGTGTCATCGGGCTCGGGCTGCACTACGGCACCTATACGGCCGAGGTCTACCGCGCCGGAATCGACAATGTGCCGCGCGGCCAGTGGGAGGCCGCCAAGGCTTGCAATCTCAGCGCCACGCAGACCTGGACGCACATCATCATCCCGCAGGCCATCCCGCCGATGATCCCGGCACTGGCCAATTATTTCATCGCCATGTTCAAGGAGACGCCGTTGCTTTCGGCGATCACCGTACTGGAACTGATGAACCAGGCGAAGAGCGTCGCCAACACCTACTATCGTTACATCGAGCCGATCACGCTGGTCGGCGCCTTCTTCCTCGCCATCAGCCTTTGTTCGGTCGTGCTGTTGCGCTGGCTGGAACGCCGTTACGGCAAGATCGAGAGGTAGCCGATGAAACCCTTGCCCGAAATCAAGGTCCATCCGAAACGGCCATCGCTTGATGATCGTCCGCTCGAAACGCGCATCGGTCTGATCATCCTGGCCACGGATCACACCAGCGAGCCCGACTTTCGCCGCATGGTGGCCAGCGAGCGCATCGGCGTCTATGTCGCGCGCATTCCCTATGCCAATCCGACGACGCCGGAAAATCTGCGCAAGATGCAGCCGGCGCTGACGGCGGGTGCTGCCCTGATCCTGCCCGACGAGAAGCTCGATGCGATCTGCTACTCCTGCACCTCGGCCTCGGTGGTGATCGGCGACGCCGAGATCGAGGCGGCGATCCAGGCGGCCAAGCCCGGCGTGCCCGTCGTCACCCCGCCAATGGCCGGCGTGCGCGGGCTGAACGCCTTCGGCGTGCGCCGGATCAGCATCCTCACCCCCTACACGGTCGAAACCTCCAGGCCGATGGCGGCCTATTTCGCGGCGCGTGGATTCGACATCGCCAGCTTCACCTGTCTCGGCTTCGAGGACGACCGCGAGATGGCGCGCATCCCGCCGGCAGCCCTTGTCGATCTCGCGCGCCAGACGACCGACGCGAGCGCCGAAGCGCTGTTCGTGTCCTGCACGGCGTTGCGTGGGGCTCTCGCGGTTGCCGGCATGGAGGAGGCAATCGGCCGCCCCGTTGTGACCAGCAACCAGGCCAGCGCCTGGAATTGTTTGCGGCTGTGTGGCGATGAGACGCCACGCCCCGAATTAGGCTGTCTGATGACGCTGCCTTTGGTGCAGTAGATTATGTCCCGACTGCGCGAGCACCCCCCTCTGGCCTGCCGGCCATCTGCCCCTCAAGGGGGGAGATTGGCTGCCGCAACGCTTTCGCAAATTGCGGTCGTTGCAAGACGAGCGGTGACACATGAGCTGCCGATCTCCCCCCTTGAGGGGGAGATGGCCGGCAGGCCAGAGGGGGGGCTTTCGTGATGCCCTCCATCACCCTTCAGGACATCCGTGCCGCCCGTGAACATATCGCCAACAAGGTCGAGCAGACGCCAACCGTTCTGTCCCATAGCCTGTCCGAGCGTCTCGGTGTCCCCGTCCATCTCAAACTCGAGCACCGCCAGGCCACCGGCAGCTTCAAGCTGCGCGGTGCCACGAATGCCGTCGCTTCGCTCAGCGCGGAAGAGAAAGACCGCGGCGTCGTCGCGGCCTCGACCGGCAATCATGGCCGGGCGCTGGCGCATGCGGCGAAGCTCGAAGGCATGCGCGCGGTGATCTGCATGTCGCGACTGGTGCCGCAGAACAAGCTGGACGAAATCCGCCGGCTCGGCGCCGAAATCCGCATCGTCGGCAACAGCCAGGACGATGCCCAGCAGGAGGTCGAGCGGCTGGTGGTGGAGGAGCGGCTGGTGATGCTGCCGCCCTTCGACCATCCCGCCATCATCGCCGGGCAAGGCACGCTTGGGCTTGAAATGATCGAGCAGGTTCCGGATGCCGGTCTCGTGCTGGTGCAGCTTTCCGGCGGAGGATTGGCTTCCGGCGTTGCTGCAGCCGTCAAAGGCGTCAGCCCCGGCACGAAAGTCATCGGCGTTTCGATGGCGCGCGGTGCCGCGATGAAGGCGAGCCTCGATGCCGGCCGGCCTGTCCTGGTGGAGGAACTGCCGACGCTGGCGGATTCGCTCGGTGGCGGCATCGGCCTCGACAACAGGCTGACCTTCGCCATGTGCCGCGACCTGCTCGACGACGTCATCCTGCTCAGCGAGAACGAGATCGCCGCCGGCATCCGCCATGCCTATGCGCAGGAGCGCGAGATCGTCGAGGGCGCCGGCGCGGTCGGCATCGCCGCGCTGCTCGCCGGCAAGGTCAGGGCGAAAGGGCCGGTGGTCGTACTTCTCTCTGGCCGCAACATCGACATGAATGCGCACCGCAGGATCGTCTGCGGCGAGGCAATCGGGGAGCGCGCCGCATGAGCCGTATGACCATCCTGACCGAAGCTGAACTGCGTGAGATCGTGAAGCTCGATCTCGATGCCGTCGCTTGCGTCGAGAACGCGTTCCGTGCGCTGGCAACGCTGCCGGTGGCGATGCCGCCGATCCTGCGCCTCGATATCCCGGAGCACCGCGGCGAGGTCGATGTGAAATCCGCTTACGTACCCGGTATCGACGGCTTCGCCGTGAAGATCAGCTCCGGTTTCTTCGACAATCCAAAACTCGGCCTGCCGAGCGGTGGCGGCATGATGGTGCTGCTTTCGGCAAGGACCGGTGTGGTCGAGGCGCTGCTGCTCGACAATGGCTACCTGACCGATGTCCGCACCGCCGCGGCTGGCGGGGTCGCGGCCAAGTATCTGTCGCGCGAGGACTCCACCGTGGCAGCAATCTTCGGCGCCGGTTTGCAGGCAGGTCTGCAATTGGAAGCCCTACGTCTTGTGAGGCCGATCGCCGAGGCGCGCATCTGGGCACGCGACGCCGCCAAGGCCGAAGCCGCTGCTGCCCGCTTGCGCGAAAAACTGGGCATTGTCGTGCGCGCCGTATCAGACGCGGCGAATGCCGTTGCTGGCGCCGACATAATCGTCACCACCACACCCTCGACCGAGCCGCTGATCAAGGCTGGCTTCATCGCCGCCGGCCAGCACATAACCGCCATGGGCTCGGACGCCGAACACAAGAACGAAATCGTCCCGGCCATTCTGCGCATGGCCGACCTCTATGTCGCCGATAGCGCGCGCCAGACGCGGCGCCTGGGCGAACTGCACCATGCCATCGCGGCGGGAGTGATGGCCGCAGATGCAGAGGTGACTGAACTCGGCCAGATCATCGCCGGCACAAAACACGGCCGGCGCTCGGCCAGCGACATCACCATCGCCGATCTGACCGGGACCGGTGTGCAGGACACGGCGATCGCCACGCTAGCCCGCGACCGCGCGCGGGCGGCCAATGCCGGAACCATTTTTGAAAGCTGATGCTGGCCGCAAAGCCCAACAAACGAGGAAGCAAAAGAATGCAACCAAACCTGAAATTCTCGCGCGGCGAATTTGCGGACCGCCTCGCCAAAACACGGAAAGCCATGGAGGTGAAGGGCGTCGATCTGTTGATTGTCAGCGACCCGTCCAACATGGCCTGGCTGACCGGCTATGATGGCTGGTCCTTCTACGTGCACCAGGCGGTCATTGTGCCGCCGTCGGGCGAGCCTGTCTGGTACGGCCGCGGCCAGGATGCCAACGGCGCCAAACGCACCGCCTATCTCGCGCATGACAACATCGTCGGCTACGCCGACCACTATGTGCAGTCGACCGAACGCCACCCGATGGACTTCTTGTCCAGCGTGCTAGCCGATCGCGGCTGGGGCAAGCTCACCATCGGAGTCGAGATGGACAATTACTGGTTCTCGGCCGCCGCCTTCGCCTCGCTGCAGAAGCACCTGCCCAATGTCCGATTTGTCGATGCCACCGCGCTGGTCAACTGGCAGCGCGCGGTAAAGAGCCCGACCGAAATCGACTACATGCGCAAGGCCGCCCGCATCGTCGAGGCCATGCACCAGCGCATAGTCGACAAGATCGAAATCGGCATGCGCAAATGCGATCTCGTCGCCGAGATCTATGATGCCGGCACGCGCGGCGTCGATGGCATTGGTGGGGACTACCCGGCGATCGTGCCGCTGCTGCCGTCGGGCGTCGATGCTTCGGCGCCGCATCTGACCTGGGACGACCAGCCGATGAAGTCGGGCGAGGGCACCTTCTTCGAGATCGCCGGCTGCTACAACCGCTACCACTGCCCGCTGTCGCGCACGGTGTTCCTCGGCAAGCCGACGCAGGAATTCCTCGATGCCGAGAAGGCGACGCTGGAAGGCATGGAGGCGGGGCTGGCAGCGGCGAAACCCGGCAACGCCTGCGAAGACATCGCCAATGCCTTCTTCGCCGTCCTGAAGAAATACGGCATCGTCAAGGACAACCGCACCGGCTACTCGATCGGTCTTTCCTATCCGCCGGACTGGGGCGAGCGCACGATGAGCCTGCGCCCCGGCGACCGCACCGAACTCAAACCCGGAATGACCTTCCATTTCATGACCGGCTTGTGGCTGGAAACGATGGGGCTGGAAATTACCGAGTCGATCCTGATCACCGAAACCGGTGTAGAGTGTCTGGCCAATGTGCCGCGCAAACTGGTGGTGAAGAATTGAGCCCGATGTCCAGCCTCCGCCCGTCGCCGATCGCGCCGACTGTCGATTTCGATCGCGACGGCGTCCAGCACGGGTTCCTGCGCCTGCCCTACAGCCGCGACGATTCGGCGTGGGGTTCGGTGATGATCCCAATCTGCGTCATCCGCAACGGCGAGGGGCCGGTGGCGCTGCTGTCCGGCGGCAACCATGGCGATGAGTATGAGGGGCCGCTGGCGCTCTACGATCTCGCCCGCACGCTCGATCCGAAGGACGTCGGCGGCAGTGTGATCATCGTCCCGGCGATGAACTATCCGGCCTTCCGCGCCGGCACGCGGACCTCGCCGATCGACAAGGGCAACATGAACCGCAGCTTTCCCGGACGGCCGGACGGCACGGTGACGGAAAAGATCGCCGACTATTTCCAGCGCGAATTGCTGCCGCGCGCCGACATCGTCTTCGACTTCCACTCCGGCGGAAAGACGCTCGACTTCGTGCCGTTCTGCGCCGCCCACACGTTGCCCGACAAGGCGCTGGAGCAGAAAGCCTTCGATGCGGTCGCGGCATTCTCGGCGCCCTTCTCGATGCGCATGATCGAGATCGATTCCGTCGGCATGTACGACACGGCGGCCGAGGAAATGGGCAAGGTCTTCGTCAGCACCGAGCTTGGCGGCGGCGGCACCTCGCGTGCGCAAACCGTACGCATCGCGCGACGCGGCATTCTCAATGTGCTGCGCCACGCCGGCATCGTTGCTGGCGCGGTCGAGAAGGGCAGAACCCGGTGGCTCGACATGCCGTCAGGCGATTGCTTCTCCTTCGCCGAGGATGACGGCATGATCGAAACCATGGTCGATCTCGGCGAACCCGTCGAAGAAGGCGTGGTTCTGGCCCGCATCCATTCCACCGGCCGCACCGGTATGGCTCCGCAGGAGATCAAGGCAAAAATGTCGGGCTTGCTGGCGGCGCGGCATTTTCCCGGCCTGGTCAAGGCCGGAGATTGCGCTGCGGTGGTTGCCGTCGAAGTCGATTGAAGGAAGCGGTTTCGGGCCGAGGCTAGTCTCGTACACCAGGATACGCATATCCAGTCCGGTGGTTTTCCATTACGCTGGCTACCGTATGACAGGGGAGCATCGATTGCGCGGATTTGCGGAAAGCTTGATCGAGAGGCCGCAGACGGTGGCGGAGCAGGTCGCCAATATTCTGCGCGAGGCCATTGCCAGCGGCACCCTGAAGGCCGGCACCGCTTTGCGCCAGGACGAATTGGCCGAGCAGTTCGGCTTCAGCCGCATGCCGATCCGTGACGCGCTTCGGCAATTGGAAGCCGAAGGTATTGTCTCCATTCATCCGACCAAGGGCGCGCATGTCGCCCGGATGGACGGTGCCGAGATCAGCGAAATCTACGCGGTTCGGGAACTGCTCGAATGCGAAGCGCTGCGCCTCTCCATTCCGGCCTTGTTGGACGGCAAGCTCGATGAGGCCGAACAGGCGCTCGACCAGATCGACGCGGAGCGCAATGTCGGCCGCTGGGGCGCGCTGAACCGAACCTTTCATCTGTCGCTCTACCATGCCTGCGGCAACCAGCGTCTGCTCGGCCTGATCGAGGCGCATCACAACGCCGCCGATCGCTACGTCCGCATCCTCTTGTCGAATCTCGACTACCGCACCCGCTCGCAGAACGAGCATCGCGACCTGCTGGCCGCCTGCCGCCAGCGCGATAGCAAGAAAGCCGTGAGCATTCTGCGGAAGCATCTGCGCGAAGGCAGCGAGACGCTCGTCAGGGCGATTGAGGGCGGCGGCCTGTCGCGAAAATCCTAGGCTCGACGGGCAATGCGAGGGCCGATCGCTACCGGCCCCATCAGGCACTGTTGCGTGCCTGCCGGTTCACTGCCACATATTGCAACATCAGTGTTTGCCACGAGAATCGCCATGTCTCCCGTCAGCCGCCTGCCGGCGCGCGCGCTTGCCCCGCGCCGCCACGACGAGATCCTCAGACGGCTGAGCGCCCAGGGTTCCGTCAGCGTCGCCGAACTGGCCGAGTTCTTCGATATCTCGCGCGAAACCATCCGTCGTGACCTGAAGCTGCTTTCGGACCAGGGCAGGCTGGGCATCGTGCATGGCGGTGCTGCTCGCTTCGAGCCGAGCGAACCGGCGATGAGCCTGCGCAGCCAGGAAAATGCCGGTGGCAAGGCGGCGATCGGCAAAGCGGCCGCCGGCCTGGTCAGGGACGGAATGGTGGTCTTTCTCGATTCCGGCACCACCACCCTGGCCGTCGCGCAGGCCATGGCCGGGCTGCGCGATCTCACCATCTGCACCGCCAGCCTGAAGATCGCGCTGCATCTTTGCCATGTCCCCGGCATGCGCGTGCATATGCTGGGCGGCGAAATCGATCCGGGCGAGGAGGCGGCTTCCGGCATCGACACGCTCGATGCCATGGCCCGCTTTCGGGTCGACATCGCCTTTCTCGGCGGCGGCGCACTGTCGCCGGACGGTGAGGTCACCGACTTCACCCGTGCCGGGGCGGAACAGCGCGGCCGTATGATCGCACTCGCCGGCAAGACCTACTTCGTGCTCGACAGCAGCAAATTCGGCAAGCTGACGCCGCTCAGGATTCCGAATTTCGACCGCGCTGCCGGCGTGATCGTCGACACTACTCCCGAACCCGCCCTTGCCGAGGCGCTTTTGCAAAAGGGGCCTGAACTCATGGTTGTCACCTTGATGTGATATTTTGTGACTTTTTGAGTTGATGTTTGGTTTTGTCGTGATAGTGTCCGCCATCCCTTCAAACGGCGGAACGCTCATGGCCCATGAATTTCCCACCCAGGCACGTGTTGTCATTGTCGGCGGCGGCATCATCGGCTGTTCGGTCGCTTATCACCTGACCAAGCTCGGCTGGACCGATGTCGTTTTGCTTGAGCAAGGCCAACTCAGCGGCGGCACCACCTGGCATGCCGCCGGCCTTGTCGGGCAGCTGCGCAGCCATTCCAACATGACCAGCCTGATCCGACATTCGACGCAGCTTTACAGCGAGCTGGAGGCCGAGACGGGGCTCGCCACCGGCTGGAAGAATTGCGGCTCGCTGTCGGTGGCGCGCACGGCCGATCGTATGACGGTGCTGAAGCGCACCGCCGCCTCGGCCCGCGCTCAAGGGGTGGAGATCGACGTCATCTCGCCCAAGGAGGCCCGCGATCTCTGGCCTGTCATGGCGACTGATGACCTCGTCGGTGCCGTCTGGTTGCCGGGCGACGGCAAGGCCAATCCGACGGATCTTACGCAATCGCTGGCCAAAGGTGCGCGCAATCGCGGCGCGAAGATTTTCGAGCGGGTCAAGGTCACTGGCATCAGCATGAAGAATGGCGTCGCCTGCGGTGTCGAGACCGATCGCGGCAACATCGCTTCGGAAATCGTCGTCAACTGCGCCGGCCAGTGGGCGCGCAAGGTTGGGCTGATGTGCGGCGTGTCGGTGCCGCTGCACTCGGCCGAGCACATGTACATCGTCACCGGCCGGATCGAGGGCGTGCATCCGGACCTGCCCGTCATGCGCGACCCCGACGGTTTCATCTACTTCAAGGAAGAGGTCGGTGGTCTTGTCATGGGCGGCTTCGAGCCGCATGCCAAGCCGTGGGGCATGAACGGCATCCCGGAAAATTTCGAATTCGCGCTGCTGCCGGACGATTGGGACCAGTTCGAGATCCTGATGGAAAACGCGCTGGTCCGCGTGCCGCGGCTGGCGCAGGCCGAGGTCAAGAAATTCTACAACGGTCCCGAGAGCTTCACGCCCGACAACAATTTCATCCTCGGCGAGGCGCCGGAACTCAGGAATTTCTACGTTGGCGCCGGCTTCAACTCGATGGGCATCGCCAGCGCCGGCGGCGCCGGCAGGGCGCTGGCCGAGTGGATCGTCAACGGCGCGCCGACCATGGATCTGTGGCCGGTCGACATCAGGCGCTTCGCCTCGTTCAACAACAATCCGCGCTGGCTGCATGACCGGGTCAAGGAGACCCTCGGCCTGCATTACGCCATGCCGTGGCCGAACCGCGAACTGGATACCGCGCGGCCTTTCCGCCGCTCGCCACTCTATGACCAGCTGGCCGCCAAAGGCGCCTGCTTCGGTTCAAAAATGGGCTGGGAGCGCGCCAACTGGTTTGCCGCGCCGGGAGAGACGGCCGAGAACGACTATGCCTTTGGCCGCCAGAACTGGCACGAGGCGGTGCGGCGCGAAATGAAGGCAACGCGCGAAGCCGTTGCCATCTTCGACCAGACCTCCTTTGCCAAGCTGCTCGTCCAGGGTCGCGACGCCTGTGCCGTGCTCAACCGCATCTGCGCCGGCAACATCGATGTGCCGGTCGGCACGTCGGTCTACACAGGCGTGCTCAATGCGCGCGGCGGTTACGAGAGCGACCTTACCGTGATGCGGCTCGCTGCGGAAAAATTCCTCATCGTCACCGGCTCGGCGCAGGCGGTTCACGACGCCGACTGGATCGTCAAGAACATCCCAGCCGATGCCCATGCCATCCTGACCGACGTCACCTCGTCCTACGCGGTGCTGGCGGTGATGGGGCCGCGCTCGCGCGATCTGCTGAGCAAACTGTCTTCGGCGGATCTCTCCAATGCCGGTTTCCCCTTCGCCACCATTCGCGAGATCGATATCGGCTACGCCACCGCCTATGCCAACCGCATGACCTATGTTGGCGAGCTCGGCTGGGAGCTGATCGTGCCGACAGAATTTGCCGTTGGCGTCTACGAGGCGCTGCATGAAGCGGGCCGGGAATTCGGCCTGATCGATGCCGGTTACTACGCGCTCGACGCCTTGCGCATCGAAAAGGGTTTTCGCGCCTGGGGCAGGGAATTGACGCCTGATATCAACCCCTGGCAGGCCGGACTTGGCTTCGCCGTCGCCATGGACAAGCCGGGCGGTTTCATCGGCCGCGATGCGCTCGCCGCTGCAAAGCTGTCGGCACCGGCGAAGCGCATCGTGCTGTTCACGCTCGACGATGCCGAGCCGATGCTGTGGGGCGGCGAGCTGATCCTGCGTGACGGCAAACCGGTCGGCGAAGTCCGTTCCGCCGCCTACGGCCAGACGCTCAGCCGCTCGGTGGCGCTCGGGCTGATCGAGAATGAAGCCGGCGTCGATGCCGCGTTCCTTACCGGCGGCCGTTTCGAGATCGACCTCGCCGGCGTTCGCCATGCCGCGACGGCGCATTTGCGCAGCCCCTATGATCCGAAGTCGGAACGCGTGAAAGCCGACTGGTCGTGGTGAGGGCTGCTGCGTAGAGACGCTCAATCCGCCGACATCGACCGTGCCATGTCGAGGAAGGCGCGCACGAGTTTGCCGCCGCTGCGTTCGCGCAGGCAGATCAGCGCTTCGTCCATCAGCGTTTCGGGCGCGTCGATGGTGATCGGCACCAGCCGTGAATCCTGGCCGAATTCCGCCGCCGAGACAAAGCCGATGCCGGCGCCCGAGGCGACGATCTCACGGACGGCCTCGCGGCCCTCGGCCTCGATTACCGGTCTCAGTTCGATCTTCGACGCCGCGGCCAGGTCTTCGAGCTTCTGGCGCGTCTTCGAACCGCGCTCGCGCATGACCAGCGATTCCTGCGCGAGTTGTTTCAGCGTCAGCGATTTCTTGCCCGCCAGCGGGTGGTCAATGGAGGCGAAGGCGATGATCGGGGTCGAGTTCAGTTTCAGCACCTCGAAGTCGCGCCCGGTCGGCACCTCGCCCAAGACGCCGATGTCGGCATCGTAGCTGTAGAGGCTGCTGATCACCGTCTCGGTGTTGCCGGCGCGCACCGAAACCTGGACACCGGGATAGCGGGCGCGAAAACTGCCGAGGATGTGCAGCAGATGGTGTGCGGCGTCCGCAACGATGCGCAGCGTGCCGGAGCGCAGCGCGCGCGACTCCGTCAAAAGTTCGAGCGCCTGCTGTTCGGTATCGAACATGCGGTGGGTTATTTCGAGCAGCTTCTGACCCGAATGGGTCAGCGTGACCTGCTTCTTGTTGCGGTTGAACAGCAGCACATCATACTCTTCCTCGAGCTTGCGCACCTGATCGGATATGGCCGGCTGGGTCAGGAACAGCGCTTCGGCGGCCCGCGAAAAACCGCCTGATATGGCCACCTGATGAAAGGCTCGCAACTGAACGTAGCGCATTCGTCCTTACCTTCGAGACAGCGGAATCTTGAGGCAATCTATCATAAGGCCAGATTTCCAGAAGGCGGAAACGAACGATTTAGCTTATGCTAAACAGGCGTACTTATCCGGCTTCACAACTGTGTCATGACCAGGATGCAATTTGCGCCGCGTGGTTCACCCTACCATCGTATAAATCGATACTTCGATACAAAATAACGATTTTACAAATATGTCGTTCCGTCCAAGAATAAGGCCGCATCAAAAAGCAGCGATCTGTCGGAGGACACCATGCGCGCCGAGACGAAATTTGCCGCGGAGCCGCTGGCCAGTCCGGCACTGGGCGAGCCTTATCTGCTGACCCCGGGTCCGCTCACCACGGCCTATTCGGTCAAGCAGGCGATGCTGCGCGACTGGGGATCATGGGACGGCGATTTTCGTGGCATGACCGCCGAGATGCGCCGCCGCCTGCTGGCGCTGACGGGTGACACGAAAGACGAATTCGACTGCGTGCCGATGCAAGGCAGCGGCTCCTTCTGCGTCGAGGCGATGCTCGGTTCGTTCGTTCCTAGGGACGGCAAGGTGCTGGTGCTGGCCAATGGCGCCTACGGCCTGCGCGCCGCGCAGACCATGCAGTATCTCGGCCGTGCCTATACGCTGATCGACAAGGGCGACTACCTGCCGCCGCGCGGTGACGAGGTGGCGGCCGCACTCGAGGCCGACCCTGCCATCACCCATGTCATCGCCATCCATTGCGAGACCAGCTCCGGCATTTTGAACCCGGTCGCCGAGATTGCCGAAGCCGTCCATGCCAAGGGCCGCAAGCTGCTGGTCGATTCCATGAGCGCCTTCGGCGCCGTCGCGCTCGACGTCAACGAGATCCGCTACGAGGCGATGGTCTCGTCGGCCAACAAATGCATCGAGGGCGTGCCGGGCTTCGGCTTCATCATCGCCCGCAAGAGCGAGTTGGAAGCCGCCAAGGGTCGCAGCCATTCGCTGTCGCTCGACGCCCATGCTCAATGGGCGCACATGAACAAGACCGGCCAGTGGCGCTACACGCCGCCGACCCATGTCGTTGCCGCCTTCCTGGAAGCGCTGCGCCAGCATGAGGCCGAAGGTGGCGTCGCCGGCCGTGGCGCCCGCTATGTCAGGAACCGTGACGTCATGGTGGCCGGCATGCGCGAACTCGGCTTCGAGACCTTGCTCAAAGACCGCTGGCTGTCGCCGATCATCGTCACCTTCTTCAATCCGGCCCATGCCAACTTCGCCTTCGACCGTTTCTACGAGCTGATGAAGGACAAGGGCTTCATCATCTATCCGGGCAAACTGACGGTGGTGGATTCCTTCCGCGTCGGCTGCATCGGCCAGATGGACGAACATGTCATGCGCCGCGTCGTCGAGGCGGCGGCTTTCTCGCTTCATGAAATGGGCGTCGACACCGCCGCCCCGCCCGCTGCGGCAATCGCCGAGCGCGCCAAACTCGCCGCCTGAAACGGCATTATTTCGAAGGAATACCGATGAACCAGATGTCTCCCGTCAACGTCGCCGTCAACGGCCGCATTTATGCCTGGCCGCGCGTGCCGGCGATCGCCATCTGCCTTGACGGCTGCGAGCCCGCTTACCTCGATGAAGCGATCAAGGCCGGGCTGATGCCGGCTTTGGTGAAGATCAAGCAGAAGGGCACGGTGCGGTTTGCCCACTCGGTCATTCCGAGCTTCACCAACCCCAACAATCTGTCGATCGCCACCGGCCGTCCGCCGTCCGTGCACGGCATTTGCGGCAACTATCTCTACGAGCGCGAAACCGGCAAGGAAGTGATGATGAACGACCCGCGCTTCCTGCGTGCGCCGACCGTCTTCCAGGCCTTCTACGATGCCGGCGCCAAGGTGGCCGTGGTCACCGCCAAGGACAAGCTGCGTGCGCTGCTCGGCAAGGGACTGGCGTTCGATGAAGGCCGCGCGCTCTGCTTCTCGGCCGAAAAGTCGGACACCACGACTGTCGCTGAACATGGCATCGACAATGCCTCGAAGCATTTTGGGCTGCCGGTGCCGGAAGTCTACTCGGCCGAGCTGTCGGAATTCGTCTTCGCCGCCGGCGTCCAACTGCTCAGGGAATTCCGCCCCGACATCATGTATCTGACAACGACGGACTATGTGCAGCACAAATATGCGCCCGGCGTGCCGCAGGCCAACGCCTTCTACGAAATGTTCGACAAGTATCTGACCGAGCTTGACGCGCTGGGTGCTGCGATCGTCGTCACCGCCGACCACGGCATGAAGCCCAAGCACAAGGCGGACGGTTCGCCCGACGTAGTCTATGTCCAGGACCTTTTGGACGAGTGGTTGGGCAAGGACGCGGCCAGAGTCATCCTGCCGATCACCGACCCCTATGTCGTGCACCACGGCGCCCTCGGCTCGTTTGCCACCGCCTATCTTCCGGCGGGCGCCGACCAGGCCGGCATCATGGCGCGGCTGGCCAAGGTCGAAGGCATCATGCTGGTCGTCGACAGCCCGACGGCCTGCGAACGCTTCGAACTGCCGGCCGACCGTATCGGCGACATCGTGCTGATCTCGACCGAGAACAAGACGATCGGCACCTCGGCGCATCGCCATGATCTGGCGGCCCTCAACGAACCGCTGCGCTCGCATGGCGGGCTGACCGAGCAGGAAGTGCCGTTCATCGTCAACCGCGTGCTGCCTGATTTGCCGAATGAGCCGACCTTGCGCAACTTTGACGCGTTCTATTACGCGACGATGGCGGCGGCGCTGGCCTGATGTCGAGTGTGATTGTCGACCCCCACTCCGCCGAGCTTCGCCCGGCACCTCTCCCCCGACCGACGGGGGAGAGGAAAGGCGCCAGGGCTAGCCACGGCTTAGCCTGGAAACGTGAGAGCGCCGACTTCGCCTGATTTCCTCTCCCCCGCCGATCGGGGGAGAGGTGGCCCGAAGGGCCGGAGTGGGGGTCGATCCCCGGCCACGACGTACCCAAGAATCTGCTGGAGCAGAGCCGATGACCAAGCTTGACCCTGCCATCAAAGTTCGCCACGAGCCGATGCGTATCGCCGGCAAGAGGGTCGATGCCGACGGCCTCGTCGAGGTACGATACCCCTGGAACGACACAGTTATCGGCACCGTGCCCGCCGGTCGCGCCGAGCATGCCCGCCAGGCCTTCGAAATCGCCGCCGGCTACAGGTCGAAGCTGACGCGCTATGAGCGCCAGCAGATCCTGTTCCGCACCGCCGAAGCACTCGCGTCACGCCGGGAAGAAATATCCGATCTCATCACGCTTGAGCTTGGCATCTCCAAGACCGATTCGCTCTATGAGGTCGGCCGCGCCTATGACGTGTTCACGCTCTCGGCGCAGATGTGCATCCAGGATGACGGCCAGATCTTCTCCTGCGATCTCACCCCGCACGGCAAGGCGCGCAAGATCTTCACCACCCGAGAGCCGCTGAAGGCGATCTCGGCGATCACGCCGTTCAACCATCCGCTCAACATGGTGTCCCACAAGGTGGCGCCGGCGATTGCCACCAACAATTGCGTGGTGGTCAAGCCGACCGAACTGACGCCGATGACGGCGCTGCTGTTGGCCGACATTCTCTACGAAGCCGGCCTGCCGCCAGAAATGCTGTCGGTGGTGACCGGCTGGCCGGCCGATATCGGCAACGAGATGATCACCAACGACAACATCGACTTGATCACCTTCACCGGTGGCGTGCCGGTCGGCAAGATGATCGCCCGCACCGCCGGCTACAAGCGCCAGGTGCTGGAACTCGGCGGCAACGATCCGCTGATCATCCTCAATGATTTGTCGGACGAGGATCTGGCAAAGGCGGCGGACTTGGCAGTGGCCGGAGCGACGAAGAACTCCGGCCAACGCTGCACCGCGGTCAAGCGCATCCTCGTCCAGGAAAGCGTCGCCGACCGTTTCGTGCCGCTGGTGCTGGAGCGGGCGAAGAAGATCCGCTTCGGCAACCCGATGGACCGCTCGACCGATCTCGGCACCGTGGTGCACGAGAAGGCGGCAGCACTGTTCGAGGCCCGTGTCCATATGGCCGCCGAGCAAGGCGCCGAAATCCTCTACAATCCCGGCCGCCGGGGTGCGCTGCTGCCGCCGATCGTCGTCGATCGCGTGCCGCACACATCCGAACTGGTGATGGAAGAGACGTTCGGGCCGATCATCCCGATCGTGCGCGCGCCGGATGATGACGAGGCTCTCATCGCGCTGTCCAACTCGACCGCCTTCGGCCTGTCGTCGGGCGTCTGCACCAACTCGTTTCCCCGCATGCAGAAATACATCGCCGGCTTGCAGGTCGGCACCGTCAACATCTGGGAGGTGCCGGGCTACCGCATCGAGATGTCGCCCTTCGGAGGCATCAAGGACTCGGGCAATGGCTACAAGGAAGGCGTCATCGAGGCGATGAAGAGCTACACCAATGTGAAGACATTCTCGCTGCCCTGGTCGTGACCGGGCAGCCCGACTGGCAGTACACGAGGGGGCGTTCCACGCTCCCTCATTCGCGTTTTCGGAGAGGGTGATGGCCGCGATCAAAGAACTTGTGCACACCGAGGGCGATTCCAACACGACCGCGGCACGCGGCCGCTGGGATGCCGGCCAGGACGATCCCCGCATTCGCGGCCTGCTCGACCGTGACGCCTCAGCGTTCATGCACCAGAGCCTGTCCAGCCCCTGTCTTTCGACGATTGCTAAGGCGGAAGGCATATGGATCGAGGACACCGCCGGCCGCCGCTTCATGGATTTCCACGGCAACAGCGTGCATCACCTCGGCTACGGCCATCCCAGACTGGTGGCGGCGATCAAGAAGCAGCTCGACGACCTCTGTTTCGCGCCGCGCCGCTTCACCAGCGAACCCGCTGTCGAGCTGGCGGAGAAACTGGCGGCACTGGCGCCCGGCGATCTCGGCAAGGTGCTGTTCACAACCGGCGGTTCCGACGCCGTAGAAGTGGCGCTGAAGATCGCGCGCGCCGCGACCGGCCGGTTCAAGACCGTGTCGTTCTGGGATGCGTTTCACGGCGCCGGTTTCGGTGCGGCAAGCGTCGGCGGCGAAGCCACATTCCGTTCGCACATCGCCGGCCCGATGATGACCGGCACCGAACACGTCGCGCCCTGGGACGGCTATCGCTGCCCCTATGGTCACGATTCCCTGGAAGCGTCAGGGCTCGCCTGCGCCAACATGATCGCCTATGTGCTCGGCCGCGAGCAGGATGTGGCGGCGGTCGTCGCCGAGCCGATGCGAGCGACGCCCAACCCGCCGCCGCCCGGATTCTGGAAGCGGGTGCGCGACGCCTGCGACCGGCATGGCACGCTGCTGATCTTCGACGAGATCCCGACCGGCCTCGGCAAGACCGGTAAATTCTTCGCCCACGAGCATGATGGCGTGACGCCCGACATCGTCGTTCTCGGCAAGTCGCTCGGCGGCGGCATCCTGCCGATCGCCGCCGTCATCGCGCGGCGCGACCTCGACGTCACCGACGGCTTTGCCATCGGCCACTACACCCATGAGAAGAACCCGGTGACCACGCGCGCCGCCCTGACGACCATCGACATCATCCTGGAAGAAGGACTGGTGGAGCGGTCGGCCGAGCTTGGCCAACATATGCTGGGACGCATGCAGGATTTGATGGCTCGCTCGCCCCATGTCGGCGACGTCAGGGGCAGGGGGCTGATGGTCGGCGTCGAACTGGTCGAGGACCGCGCCACACGGCAGCCGGCTCGGGAGCTTGCCGAGCGGGTCTTCTATGCCTGCCTGGAGCAGGGCCTGAGCTTCAAGGTCAGCCAGGGCAATGTGCTGACGCTGTCGCCGCCGCTGGTCATCTCGAAAGCCGACCTCGACCACGCGCTCGACGTCGTCGAGCGCGCCGTGCTGGCGGCCTGATCGTGAAGGCCATCCGCACCGATCGGGAACTCGAATGCCCCGGCATTGACGCTGGTTTGCGGGCGCGAGGCGTCGAACTGGTGACGCTGCCTGACGGCATTGCCGAAGACGATCTCATCGAGGCCGTCACTGACGCCGATCTTCTGCTCATGTGCTACACGCCGATCACGGCGCGGGTCATCGAGGCCGCATCAAAACTGAAGGGCATCGTCAAATACGGCGTCGGCATCGATGCCATCGACATCCCGGCCGCGATGCGGCGCGGCATTCCCGTCGTCAATGTGCCTGAATATGCCGAGGAAACCGTAGCCGAAGGCGCCTTCGCCTTGATGATCGCGCTTGCCAAGCGGCTGCCGGCGATCACTACGGCGGTGTCGCGCGATGGCTGGGTCTGGCCCGCGCAGCGCTGGCTCGGGCGCGACATCTCCGGCGCCACGCTCGGCCTCGTCGGCTGCGGCAAGATTGGCCGCAGCATGGCACGCATGGCAGGCCAAGGGTTTCATGCCCGGGTGCTCGGCTTCGATCCCGGTGTCGATGCCGCAACCCTGCACGCCGCCGGCATCGAGAAGGTTGACGACCTGCAAGCCATGCTGCGTGCCTGCGATTTTGTCTCGATCCATTGCGTGTTGAACGAGAAGACGCGCGGCCTGATCGGCAAGGCGGAACTCGCCTGCCTGAAGCCTTCCGCCATCATCGTCAACGTCTCGCGCGGTGCACTCATCGATGAGGCGGCGCTTGTCGAGGCTGTTGTCGCCGGGCGCATCGGTGGCGCCGGGCTCGACGTCTACTCGGTGGAGCCACTCTCCAGGTCGACCCATCCGATGCGTGCGCTCTTCGATCGCGACAACGTGATCCTGTTTCCGCATCTCACTTTCTTCACCCGCGAAGCGATGCGCCGGCTCGAGGACGACACGCTCGCACGCTGTTTCGAGATCCTCGACGGCCGGCCAGTGACCATCCGCTCAAACGACCCACGTCTGCGGGCGCAGACATCAGGTGTTCTGTTCCGCTGATAAAGCATATCTTTCAACGAGATAGATGTCTTCATCGGAACCACAATCACGCCCGCGACAGGGATGCGACAGTTCCATGACAAATATCAGCAGAAGTTTGTCTGTCATAAAATAAATAGATTTTACTTATCGATCGCTGATCCCCAGAGTTGTCACAACGACGACATCCAATCGGCTCAACGTCCGCCAGAGACACGAAGCTGATCGGTCCTAGTGCATCGCAGAATGTGCCATCAATCACAGGGGAACTGATCCATGAAATCGCGAAACGCAACCATCGCAATGGCCTTCGCCGCGTCGCTTCTGGCGTCGTCAGCTCTCGTCGCGCCGGCATTCGCCGACGGCGTCGTCACCATCTATTCCGCCGACGGCCTGCATGACGGCAATGGCAGCTGGTACGAGACCGAATTCGCCGCCTTCACCAAGGCCACCGGCATCACCGTGCAATATATCGAGGCCGGCTCGGGCGGTGTCGTCGAGCGTGTCGCCAAGGAAAAGTCGAACCCGCAGGCCGACGTGCTGGTGACCTTGCCGCCCTTCGTCCAGCGCGCCGCAGCCGACGGCCTGCTGCAGGACTACAAGCCGGAAGGCGCCGACCAGATCGACGGCGGCACCGACAAGTACCGGCCGCTGGTCAACAACTACATGAACTTCATCTACAACAGCGCCGTGCTGTCGGAAGCGCCGAAGACCTACAACGACCTGCTCGATCCCAAGTTCAAGGGCAAGATCCAGTATTCGACGCCCGGCCAGGCCGGCGACGGCACCGCCGTCATGCTGCAGATCATCCACGCCTTCGGCGGCGAGGATGCCGGTTTCGAGTTCATCAAGAAGCTGCAGGACAACAATGTCGGTCCATCCGCCTCGACCGGCAAGCTGACCGCGCTGGTCAACAAGGGCGAACTGCATGTCGCCAATGGCGATCTGCAGATGAACATGTCGCAAATGGCCGACAATCCCAACATCAAGGTGTTCTGGCCCGCCGGTCCCGACGGCACGCGCTCCACCTTCGCGCTGCCTTATGAAATCGGCCTCGTCACCGGTGCGCCCAATGCCGACAACGGCAAGAAGCTGATCGATTTCCTGCTCGCCAAGGAAGCCCAGTCGACCATAAGCTCGGTGGCGCTCGGCATGCCCGCCCGCAAGGACGTCAAGCCGGACGACGCCAACTTCGCCAAGGCGCAGGAAGCGATGAAGGGCGTCACCATCTGGTCGCCGAACTGGGACGAGGCGCTGAGCAAGCTTCCCGGCTACGTCAAGAAGTGGAACGAGGCGACCGGAAGCTGACCCCGAGGACGGAAATCCGGAGGACCAAGCCATGTCGGCCGTCGCCTTTACTGGTACCAGTGTCATGGACATCGACGCCGCGAAGATTCGCGGCGCCGGTTCCAATGTCCACTTCGACAAGGTCAGCGTCGCCTATGGCGCGCATGTCGTCCTGCATCCGCTGACCCTGGATATCGCGCCGGGTGAAATCCTGGCGATGATCGGCCCGTCCGGCTCCGGCAAGACCACCGCTCTGCGCGCGGTCGCCGGCTTCGTGCGGCCGGCAAGCGGCCGCATCCGCATCGGCGCCACCGATGTCACTGACCTGCCGCCCTACGAGCGCGGTTTGGGCATGGTGGTGCAGAACTACGCGCTGTTTCCGCATATGCGGGTCGAAGACAATGTCGCCTTCGGCCTGAGGGCACAAGGCGCTGACAAGGCGCTGATCGGCGAACGGGTGAAAGATGCGCTCGCCACTGTCGGCATGGCGACTTTCGCACGGCGGTATCCGCGTGAGCTTTCGGGCGGCCAGCAGCAGCGTGTCGCGATTGCCCGCGCGCTTGCCGTGCGGCCCCGTGTGCTCCTGCTCGACGAGCCGCTGTCGGCGCTCGACGCGCAGATCCGCCGCAACATGGTCGAGGAGATCGCTCGCCTGCACCGCAGCCTGCCGGGCCTCACCATCCTCTATGTCACCCACGACCAGACCGAGGCGCTGACGCTCGCCGACAAGATCGCCATCATGCGCGACGGCCGGGTCTGTTCGCATGGGCCGACGACCGAGCTCTACCGCCGTCCGCCAAACCGGTTTACCGCAGAGTTCCTTGGCCGTGCCAACCTTCTGCCGGTGATCGTTGCCGAGGGCGTTGGCGCGAAGGGCTTTGCCGCGGCAAGGCATGGCGACACAGTGCTGACAGGCGCCGGCCGCGGCGAGCAGGCTGGCGACAAGAGCCTGCTCTGCATCAGGCCGCAGCATCTGAGCCTGACGGCCGACAGCGAGCACAGCAACCGCATCGTCGGCACGCTGAGGGAAGTGCACTGGCAGGGCGAACTCACCCATCTCGTTCTCGATGTCGACGGCACACCGGTGCGCGTCTCGGCAACGAAACTGCCGATCGCTTTACCCGAACCCGGCGCCAAGGTGCCGCTGTTCTTCGCACCCGCCGACACCTCGCTGCTTCCGGAAGACGCCGGTGTCTGACGCGATCGCACTTGGCGCGCCGGCGATCCGGCGGGAGCCCGGCAAATTCTGGATCGTGCCGCCGGCAGCGCTGCTGGCGCTGCTGTTCTTCTACCCACTGGCGCTGATTGCCCGGCAGGCCTTCCTCGACGACAGCGGTGTCGCCAATGCCGCCGAGATTTTTCGCGTCCTGCATTCGCGCTTCTTCCTCAATGCGCTGATCAACACGGTGACGATCTCGGTCACGGCGACGGCCGGATGCCTGATCGTCGGCCTCATCCTGGCGCTGATCCTTGCCTTCGTGCCGTTCCCCGGCAGCGGTTTCATCGCCCGGCTGATCGACACCTTCATCGCGCTCCCGACGTTCCTGGTGACGCTTGCCTTCACCTTCCTCTACGGCTCCGCCGGCATGCTCAACACGGGGCTGATGGAGACCTTCTCGCTGCCGCTGCCGCCGGTCGATTTCCTCTATTCGACCTGGGGCGTGGTGCTGGCCGAAGTCACCGTCTACACGCCCTTCATCCTACGGCCGCTGCTCGCCGCCTTTTCACTCGTAGACCGTGGCCAGATCGAAGCGGCAAGCGTGCTTGGCGCCAGGCCGTTCCGCATTGTCCGCCAGGTCATCCTGCCGGCGGCGATTCCAGCACTCATCGCCGGCGGCAGTCTCTGCCTGCTGCTCACCGTCAACGAATTCGGCATCGTGCTGTTCATCGGCGCCAAGGGCGTCATCACCCTGCCGCTGCTGATCTACGGCAAGGCGATCCAGGAATCGGCCTATCAGGTCGCCTGCATCATCGCCGTGGTCAACATCGCGCTGTCGCTCGGCCTGTTCGGCCTCTACCGCTTCGCCGCCGGCCGGTTGGGAGTCTAGCCATGCTGGTCTGGTCGCGCCTCGGTCGGATCGTGTTGTGGGTGCTCTTTGCGCTCATCTTCGGCGTGCTGTTCCTGGCACCGCTGGCGGTCATCCTCCTGTCCAGCCTCGCCGACCAGTGGAACGGTGTGCTGCCGAATGGCCTGACGACGGAGCACTACACTGATGTCATCAGGGGGTCGGCGTGGAACTCGGTCAAGGCCAGCCTGATCACCGGCTTCCTGGCCAGTGCCCTGGCGCTGGTCAGCGGCACCTGGGCGGCACTGTCGCTCCGCCTTCAGGGCCATGCCTTGAAGCGCCTGCTCGGCCTGCTGTTCTTCATCCCCAGTGCGGTACCTTCGGTCTCGGTCGGCCTTGGCTTGCTGGTTGCGTTCAGCCATCCGCCGCTGCTGCTTAACGGCACGATCGCTATCGTCATGATCGCGCATTTCGTGCTGATCTCGGCCTTCACCTTCGGCAATGTCTCGGCCGGCCTGGCGCGGCTTTCGCCCGATTTCGAGCAAGTGGCGTCAAGCCTCGGCGCCCGGCCCGCATACCGGCTCTGGCATGTCACGTTGCCCTTGCTCGCGCCCTATCTGGTCGCCGCCTTCGGCTTGAGCTTCGCGCTGTCGATGGGTGAGCTTGGCGCCACCGTCATGGTCTATCCGCCGGGCTGGGTGACGCTGCCGGTGTCGATCTTCAGCCTCACCGACCGTGGCGACATCTTTGCCGGTGCGGCGCTCACCATGATCCTGGTGGCGGCGACGCTGGTCCTGCTGCTCGGGCTGGAGCGCATCACCGCTCGGGCCACCGGCTCATAGCAGACACTGCCTCAGGTCGGCTTGTGTTCGACGATGTAGATATGATCGGCGGCGAGCACGACTTCGCCGCGCTGATTGATCACTTCGCAGCGCTCGATCACCCGTCCCGAACCCGGCCGCTTGGGGTCATCTTCCTTGGCTGTGATTGTCGTGCGGGTTTTGATCGTGTCGCCGATGAACACCGGCTTGATGAAGCGCAACCTGTCATAGCCATAGGAGAAGGCGACCGGGTTGACGATGCTTGCCGTCAGCCCGATGCCGACCGAAAACACCAGTGTGCCATGCGCGATGCGCTGGCCGAATGGCGTCGTCTTCATGTATTCCGCGTCCATGTGGTGCGGGAAGAAATCACCGGTGTGACCGGCATGGACGATGAAGTCGGTCTCGGTGATGGTGCGGCCGCTGGTCAGCCGCGACGAGCCGATCTCGTAGTCTTCGAAATAGGTGATCTGTTCCATCAGGGTCTTTCCGCGATCGGCGTCGCCGGCGCCGCACTCGATTTATAGGCGGCTTCCACCAGCGCCATGGTGTTCCAAGCGTCCTCGACCGAGCTGACCAGTTCGTCGTCCTCGCCCGTGGCAAAGCGCTGGACATTGGCCATGCGGCCGACGAAGGCGTCAGGGAACCATTCACCGGCCAAGGGCACGGCAACCCAGTCCGTTCCGCCTTTCGTATAGATCTCCAGAATATCCGGTTCGCCCCGGGGATAGTCGAGGTTGAGGCCGAGCTTGAGGTAGGCGGCACCCTCGGTGCCGCAGATGCGGAACTCACAGGCCTGGTGCCGGCGGCCGAATTTGTGGTCGTGATTGACCGACAGCGCGCAGCGCACCGTGTCGCCATAGTCGAGAATGGCGCTGGTGCGCGTCTGCGCCACCTTGTGGTTGGGATGGCCGAGCGTCTTGGCGTGAATCCCTTTGGGATCGCCGAGCAATTGCCTGATGAGGTCGAGATAGTGGATCGAGTGCATGGCGATCTCGACGCGCGGTGCCTTGAGCAGGAACTCCCAGAGCTCCCACGGAGTCGCCAGCGCCAGCCAGGCGTCGAAGTCGACGACTTCGCCGAGCCAGCCCTTGGCGATGGCATCCTTGAGCGCCAGCATCATCGGCGCGAAGCGCAGCTGGAAGTTCACGGCCGCCTTGAGGTTTTTGGCGCGGCAGATTTCGAGGATTTCGGTTGCTTCGCCCAGATAGTTGCCCATCGGCTTCTGGATCAATGCGACCGCACCGTCCGGCAGGGCTTTCAGGATCTCGGCGTGCCGGCCCGGCGGCGTCGCCAGATCGAAGATCGCATCCTTGACCGATGCCGCCTCTTCCACTGAGCGGAATGCGGTCACGCCCCATTTCTCGGCCAGGGTCCGCGCCTTGGCCTGGTCCGGATCGTAGAGGCCGGCAATCGGAAAGCCTGCCTTGCGATAGGCTGGGAAATGCGCGTCGCCGACAATAGAACCCGCACCGAAGGTAACAATCGGGCGAGGGCTGGAGGGTCTTAGCCAGGACTGGACGAGCGAGGCAGGGTCGAAACCGCCTTCAGTCATGGTGGAAGACCTCGTCCATATCAGCCCACCATTCACCCTCCTTGCGGGTCGCCAGCGGCTCCTGGCACGGCATGCAGACGGCCCACCATTCCTGCGTCCTGGGGTCGGCCGCCATCTTGGCCATGTCTGCCGTATAGTCGGTCCCGTGGTATTCAAAGTAGCTGAAGAGCAGGTTCTCCGGCCGCTTCAGGTAGATCGAATAATTCTTGATGTTGCAGGCCGAGATCATGGTCAGCACGTCGGGCCAGACGGCGGCATGGAGGCGGACATACTCCTCGACCTTTTCCGGCTTCAGTCCCAGCACCATTCCCATCCGCTGCATGTCCGTTTCCCTATATGGTGATCGCCGTGGTGAACTCGGCGATGCTCATGGCCTTGACCGCGTCCCAGTCCCAGTCGATGCCGATGCCGGGCTCGTCGGGCGCCAGTGCGTGGCCATCCTCGATGCGCATATGCTTGCCGGTCAACTGGTCGAGCTGCGGAATGTACTCGACATAGCGGCCGTTCTGAACAGCGCAGGTCAAGCTGACATGCAATTCCATCAGGAAATGCGGGCAGACCGGAATATCGAAGGCTTCCGCCGCATGGGCGATCTTGAGCCAGGGCGTGATGCCGCCGATGCGGCCGACATCGACCTGCACGATCGAGCAGGCACCCTTCTGCATGTATTCGCGGAAATGACGCATCGAATAGAGCGACTCGCCGATGGCGATCGGCGTCGGCGTCGAATTCGACAGCCTGATATGCCCGTCGATGTCGTCGGCCGGCAGCGGCTCCTCGATCCAGGCAAGGTCGAGTTCGCGCAGCCGCGCCGCGCGCCGGATCGCCTCGTCGACAGAAAACCCCTGGTTGGCGTCGGTCATGATCTCGTAGCCATCGCCGACCGCCTTGCGCACCGCCGACAAGCGCGCCACATCCTCGGATCCGTGCGGCTTGCCGATCTTCACCTTCGAGCCGCGAAATCCCTTGGCCTTGGCGGCCAGCGCGTCGTCGACAAGTGCGGCCGTCTGGATATGCAGCCAGCCGCCTTCGGTGGTGTAGAGCGGGCACCGGTCCTTGGCGCCGCCGGCCAGTTTCCACAGCGGCAGCTTCTGTTTCTTCGCCCTGAGATCCCACAGTGCTGTGTCGATCGCCGCGATGGCGATGGCGGTGATCGCGCCGATGGTGGTGGCGTGCGTGGCGAACTCGAGATCGTGCCAGATCGCCTCGATCATGTCGGGGTCGCGGCCGATCAGGCGCGGCACCAGATGGTCGGACAAGAGCCGCATCACCGACGAGCCACCGGTGCCGATCGTATAGCTGTAGCCGGTTCCCACCGCGCCATCGGAATCGGTGATGGTGACGATCGGCGTTTCCTGGCTGACGAAACTCTGGATGGCGTCGGTGCGCTTGACCTTGGGCACAAGGTCCACCATCCGCAGTTCGACTTTCTCGATTCTGGCCATGTCCGTCAGCTCCGCAATGTCTTTCCGGTCTCGGTGGCGAACAGATGCGCCTGCGACATGTCGAGGCTCATGGCCACCCGCTCCCCCGGCCGCAACGACCTCGGGTTCAGCATGCGCGACACCCAATCCGTGCCGTTGAATTCGACGAACACCAGCGTCTCGTTGCCGAGCGGCTCGGTGACCGTGACCGGCAGCTCGATCTGGTGGACGTCGGCGGCACCGCCAGAGCTGATGCCATGACCAGCCGGATAGATGTCGTCAGGCCTCAGCCCGAACACGACCTTGTCGCCGGTGGCGACATTGGCCTTGAACTGGCCGGGCAGCGGCAGCTTCTCGCCGCTGGCGAAAACCAGCTGGCCGTCATCGATCGTTGCCTCATGCAAATTCATCGGCGGTGAGCCGATGAAGCCGGCGACGAAGCGGGTCGCAGGCCGGCGGAACACTTCGTCCGGCGTGCCAACCTGTTCGATATGGCCGTCGCGCATGATGACGATGCGGTCGGCGAGCGTCATTGCCTCGACCTGATCATGGGTGACGTAGATCACCGTCGACTGCACCTTGGCATGCAGCTTCTTGATCTCGGTGCGCATCTGCGTGCGCAGCTTCGCGTCGAGATTGGAGAGCGGCTCGTCGAACAGGAAGACGTCGGGGTCGCGCACGATGGCGCGGCCCATGGCGACGCGCTGGCGCTGGCCGCCGGAGAGTTGCGACGGGCGGCGGTCGAGCAGCGTGTCGAGGCCGAGAATGGCCGAGGCCTCGGCGACACGGCGGTCCATCTCTTCTTTGGCCGCTCCTGCGATCTTCAGGGAAAAGCCGAGATTCTCGCGCACCGTCATGTGCGGGTAGAGCGCGTAGGACTGGAACACCATCGAGATGTTGCGCGAGCGCGGCGGCAGATCGTTGACGACGCGCCCGCCGATCTCGATCGAGCCGGCGCTGATTTCTTCCAGCCCGGCGATCATGCGCAAAGTCGTCGACTTACCACAGCCCGACGGGCCGACCAGCGCGATGAATTCGCGGTCGGTGATATCGAGATCGATGCCATGCACGATCCCGATATTGCCGTAGCGCTTGGTCAGCTTTTTGAGGGAAACCGTTGCCATGGGATCAGCCTTTCACCGCGCCGGAGGTCAGGCCGCCGACAAGGTGTTTCTGGACGATGTAGGTGAGGGTGAGCGCCGGGATGATCATCACCACGGCGAGCGCGCACATGCCGCGCCAGTCGATCGTGAATTCGGCCGTGTAATCGAGCAGGCCGACCGGCAGCGTCTTGGCGCTGACCGAACGGGTCAGTTGCGAGGCCAGCGCGAATTCGTTCCAGCAGGTCAGGAAGGCAAAGATGGCGGCGGACGCGATGCCCGGACCGGCAAGCGGAAACTCGACCTGCCAGAAGGCCTGCCAGCGGGTGCAGCCATCAATCTGCGCGGCCTCCGCGAGATCCTTCGGCACCTGGCGGAAGAAGCCGTCGATCAGCCAGATGGTGAACGGTACGTTGAGCGCGACATAGGCGAGGATCAGCCCGAAATGCGTGTCGATGATGCCGAGCCGCACATAGAGGAAGAACAGCGGCAGCGACAGCGCGATGCCGGGCACGGTGCGCGTCAGCATCAGGCCAAGGAAGACGCTCGATTTGCCGCGGAAGCGATAGCGCGCGAAGGCGTAGCCGCCGGCCATGCCGATGGCCACCGCGATCACCGTGGAAGTCACCGAGATGATCAGCGAGTTGCGGAAATATTCGATGACCGGGATGCCGCCCTTGCCGATGCCTGAGAACATCGCGACATAGGCATCGAACGAAACCTCCTGCGGAATCCACACCGGCGGCTTGGCCATGATCTCGACGGTCGGCCGCAGCGACGACAGCACGATCCAGAGGCCCGGCAAACAGATCGTCAGCATCGCCAGGAACAGGCCGATGCGATAGACGATGCCGGTGAGCCGGCGCTTCAGGCGGGCGGAAGAATTCTCGTCCATCACCACTCCGCACCGATCTGCGTGCGCGCCGCGGCGAGCTTGTTGAAGAAATAGACGGTGAAGGCGATCGACAGCAGGATCGAGAAATAGGCCATCGCGTTGGCCATGCCCATGCGGCCGTCGCTATAGGCGGTGCGTGCCACCAGCGTCCACAACAGCTCGGTGCGGCCGGCCGGTCCGCCATCGGTCATGATCTTGACGATGTCATAGGCGCGCGCGACGTCGAGCGAGCGGATGGTCATGGCGATGTAGGCAAAGGGCATGACGAACGGCCACGTCACATAGCGGAATGTCTGCCACGGCGTGCAGCCATCGACGCGCGCCGCCTCGATCGGCTCCTTGGGCATGGCGAGCAGGCCGGCGAGGATCAGGATGGCGAAGATCGCCGTCGACGACCAGATTTCGGCGATCGAGATGGCGATGAAGGCGAGATGGCCCTCGATCAGCCATGGAATGGCGTCTTGCGTAAGCCCAAGTGACTGCAGGGCGTTGTTCACCAGGCCGATATTGTCGTTGAACATGAACTTGAACTGGAAGCCGACGAGGATCGGCGAGAACATCATCGGAAACATCATCAGCGTGCGCAGGATACGCTGGCCGCGCGTCGCCTTCTCGACCAGCATGGCAAGGCCAAGGCCAAGCAGCATTTCGAGATTGAGCGCGATCGTCAGCAGCAGCACCGTGCGGCCGAAGGCCCACCAGAAATCGGCGTTGGCCAGGATCGAGAGATAATTCCGGAAGCCGATGAAGACATAGAATGTCTCGGGCTTGGTCAGGCGGAACGGCGTGAAGCTCGAATAGAGCGACAAAAGCAGCGGCACGACGACGACCGCCGCCAGCACGACGAAGGCCGGAAGCAGCAGCAGGAATGGCGCCGATGGCTTGAAGCCTTTCATCAGAATCCTGTGAGGTGTTGCATTGCGTGGGCGGGGCGCCGAAAGGCGATGTGCATCGCGGAGCCTCCGGCAAGACGCGATCGCCTCCCCCATTCCAAGTGGGGGAGGCAGCCTTGGGAGACGGTTCTAGAGCTTGCCGGCGTCCTGCAGGATCTGCGTCGCCTTGGCGGCGGCCTCATCCAGCGCCTGCTTGGAGGTCTTGTCGCCGAGGATCGCCGCTTGCAGTTCCGGATAGACGGCGTTCGAGATCTCGATCCACTCCGGCGTCTGCGGCACCGCGAAGGCGTGCTTGGCTTCTTCCTGGAAGGCGGAAAGAACTTCCTTCTTGTAGGGATCGTTCTCGGCCTGCTTCAGGTCCCAGTCCCAGACAGCGGTGCGGGTCGGCAGCGGGCCTGCGGCGGCCTCGAGCTTCTGGCTGTCCTCGTTGGTCAGCCACCACACCAGCGAGGCGGCGGCCTCCTTGTGCGGGCAGTTCTCGGTCACCGAGAAGCCGTGGAAACCGGACCAGCCGGTGCGCTTGCCGGAAGAGCCCTTCGGCGCGACCTTCACGCCGACATTGCCGGCGACCTTCGACGACTTCGGATCGTTGAAGAAGCCGGCCCAGCCCGGCCAGTCCAGATTGATGGCGACCGTGCCCGAGGCGAAGCCCTGGCCGAGATCGTCCCAGAGGTAGTTGGTGGTTCCGGCCGGCACGGCCTTGGCCTTGTAGAGATGGACGAACCAGTCGAGTGCCCGGATGCCGGCGTCGGAGTTGAAGACCGGCTTGCCGTCCTTGTCGAGATATTCGCCGCCCTCGGCGACCACCATCTCGTAGAAGCGACCGTTGATCGCCTCTTCCTTGCCGGCGAACTGCGTGCCGTAGAAATTGGGCGGGTTGGCGAAGAACTCGGCCTGGTCGGTGACCTCCTTCCAGGTGTCCGGCGGCACCAAATCATAGCTATATTTGGCCTTGAACTTGGTCTTGTTGTCGGCGTTCTCGTAGAGGCTCTTCTGGTAGTAGAGCGCAGAGACGTCGAACTGCGCGCGCGGCAGCATTTCGAGCTTGCCGTCAATGGTTGCCGATTTGATCGTCGACGGCACGAAGGCGTCGATCTCTTCCTTGGGCAGCAATTTGCTAAGGTCGGTGTAGAGGCCCGTATATTGCGGCGCGAAGGACGAATGGTTCCAGCCGACGCACCAGTTGGTGCTGCCGGAAGCGATGTCGGACTTCAACTCCTTGTCGATGTCGAAGCCGTTCTTCTTGGTCAGGATGTTGACCTTGGCGCCGGTGGCCTTCTCCCATTCGGGTATGCGCTCATAGAGCTTTTCATATTGCTGGCCGCCGATCAGTTTCACGTCGACGGTCACGCCTTCGAACTTGCCGGGCAGGTCGCCGGCAAGGGCCGTGCCTGCACCAAATGCAAGCATCAATGCACCGGCTGACACGCCGGAAAGCAGTCTGTTCATTGGTATCCTCCCTTGGTGCGCCTTGGCAGGCGACCGCAACTCGTCTGATGACAAGAAGTGCTACATTCATATACAAACAAAACATTCATGGATACGTCAAGGCGAAATTTGTTTCCGCCGGCTCCATTTATGCGTATATGAAGAATCGATTTCACTGGAGAAGCACCCCCATGGACGACAGCGAAGACGAGCGCTATCGCGCGCCGGCGCTCGACAAGGGGCTCGACATCCTTGAGCTGCTGGCCGGCGTCGATGGCGGCCTGACCCAGGCCGAAATCGCCAAGAAACTCGACCGTAGCCCGAATGAATTCTACCGCATGCTCGACCGGCTGGTGCGGCGCGGCTATGTCACAAGGCTGGATGGCGACCGCTATTCGCTGACACTGAAGCTATTCGGCCTTGCGCAATTGCACGCTCCGGTGCGGCGGCTGGTCTCCTACGCGACGCCGCTGATGCGCGAGCTGGCCGAGACCTCGCAGCAGGCCAATCAACTCGTTGTTTTTGATCGCGGTTCTGCCGTCGTCATCGCCCAGCAGGAGGCGCCGAACTACTGGGGCATCTCGATCCGGGTCGGCTCCCACATCAGCCTGTTCGACACCGGTTCGGGCCATGTGCTGCTGGCCTTCCGCTCGCAGGAAGAGCGGCAGATGATGATTTCCGAACATGTCCGCAGCACCGACAAGACGGCGCAGTCGGCCGAGTTCTTCACCCGGCTCGACCAGATCCGCGACCGTGGCTACGAGATGATGGCCTCTATGCAGACCGCCGGAGTCTTCAATCTGTCGGCACCGGTGCGCAGTTCCGACGGCAAGGCCATTGCCGCGCTGTCGATCCCCTACATCACCGTGGTCAATGCGCCGTCCGCGCCCGACATCACCCGGACCATCGAACTGCTGCTGGCGACCTGCGAGAAGCTGTCGCATCTGGCCGGGTCGGCTGTGGGCTCGGCAGCATAAATTCTTATTTGAATGAAGAATTCCTCCGTGAGATGATTTGAAAACCCTAGAGGGAGGAGCCTCGCCATGATCATCGACACCCATTTGCATCTCATCGATCGTTCGGCCTTGCGCTATCCCTGGCTCGCCGGTGTGCCGGCGCTCGACCGCGATTTCTCCTATGAGGAATACGCCACCGAGGCGCAGCGTATTGGCGTCGAGCGCGTGCTGCATATGGAGGTCGATGTCGATCCGGCCGACATCGAAGCCGAGACCGCACGGGTCGAAGGCCTGTCACGGCAGGCGGGCAGCATGCTGGTCGGGGCGATCGCGTCCTGCCGGCCTGAAGACGCCGACTTTTCAGCCTATCTCGAAAGGCAGCGGGCAAATCCGTTCGTCAAGGGCTTCCGCCGCGTGCTCCATGTTGTGCCGGACGATCTGTCGGAAGGCGCGGTGTTTCGCGACAACATCAAGCGGCTTGGCGGCACTGGGCTGACTTTCGATTTGGTCGTGCTGCCGCACCAGATCCCCAAGGCGATCGCGCTGGCCGACCTCGCGCCCGATGTCCAGTTCGTCCTCGACCATTGCGGCGTGCCCGATATCAAGCGCGGAGCCGAGCATCCTTGGCGCGAGCATATGAGCGAGATCGCGCGGCGTCCGAATGTCATGGCCAAGATCTCTGGCGTCGTCGCCTATGCCGATCCCGGCAACTGGACAGCCGCGACGTTGCGGCCCTATGTCGAGCACACCATCGCGGCGTTCGGCTGGGACCGTGTCGTCTGGGGCAGCGACTGGCCGGTCTGCACGCTGGGCAGCGGGCTGTCGATCTGGGTGGGCGCGACCCATGCGCTGCTTTCCGGCTGCAGCGTCGCGGAGCGCGACGGATTGTTGTCGGGCAATGCCCGCAAGCTGTGGCGGTTGAAATAGAGCAATTCCAGGAAAAGTGCGGAGCGGTTTTCCGTCCGGAATTGCGTCAAACAAACAATCGCCGTCAGATCGTCGTCGAGACGTGCCGCTCGCGGCCGTAGAGCGAGACCAGCAGCACGATGATGAAGCCCAGTGCTGCTTGCACCGCCGAAGGCTGGAAGCCAAGCCCGATCAGCAGCGTGTTGATCTCGGTCAGCACCAGCACGCCGGCGATGGTGCCGAGATAGCTGCCGCGGCCGCCGACCAGTGCCGCGCCACCGACGACGACTGCCGCAATGGTCTGAAACAGATAGGGTTGGCCGACATCGCCATAGGCCGAGCCGGTGAAGCCGAGCAGCAGCACGCCGGCGACGGCGGCGAAAAAGGCGCTCGCGGCATAGGTGATCACCCACATGCGAACCGGGTCGATCAGCGCCAGCGGCGCCGCGCCCGGATTGCTGCCGAGCGCATAGAGCCGGCGTCCATAGGGCGTCCGCTCCAGCACCAGCACGACGAGCGCGGCCAGCACGACCAGGCTCGGCACCAGCCACGGCACCGGCAGCGGCCCGGCCGATCCGCCGATCGACACGAAGCTGGAAACCGCTTGCGGCGCCGAGCCTGAGGGGAAGCCTGCGGTCCATAGCAACACCAGCCCTTGCACGATCATGCCGATGCCGAGCGTGACGATGAGCGGCTGGATGTCGAGGCTGCGCGCAATCAGACCGTTCAACCCGCCGATAACGATCGCCAGCACCGCGACGAGGCCGCAGACGAGGACAAAATTCCAGCCATCGCCGTAGAGCTGTGCGGCCACGACATTGGCAAAGCCGATGACGAAGGGGATGGACAGGTCGATGCCACCCATGATGACGACCAGCGTCTGTCCGATCGAGGCGACCGCCAGCAGCGAGGCAAGCACCAGCATGGCGCGCACGGCAAATGGCGAGGAGTAACCTGGAATGAGGACCGTGCCGGCGAGATGCAGAAGGGCCGCGACACAGAAAGCGCCAACGACGCGGGCATTGGTTGTCGCAAACAGGTTTCGCCCGGCCATGTCAGTGCCCCCTCGTGGCAAGACGTTCCTGCAGCGCGGTCAGCATCACCGCCAGCACCAGTATGGCGCCGTAGGCGATCTGCAGCACGAAGGTCGAGACGTTGAATGTCGTCAGCACGCTTTGCAGCAGGAAGATGTCGATGGCCCCGATCGCGGCGCCGGCGACGCCGCCACGTCCGCCGGCTAGGCTGACGCCGCCAAGCGCTACGGCGGCAATCGCGATCAGCGTGTAGGTCGGCCCGATATTGGGGTCGGCGGAACCGATCAGCGCCGTCAGCATCAGCCCTGCGCAGCCGCCAAGGATGCCGGTCATGACATAGGCGATGAAGCGCACGCGCGTGACATCGACGCCGGCAGTGTAGGCGGCGCGGTCATCGCTGCCGACCGCCATCAGCTGATCGTAGTAGGGAAGGCGCCGCACCAGCCACCAGGCAAGGAACATCAATAGCAGCGGCAACATCGACCAAGGACCTGCCAATGCCTTGAGCCATGCCGGCGCCGGGCCGATCGGTGCGGGCAGGATCGTCAGCGTCACGCCGGTCAGGATCAGATAGGTGCCGAGCGTGGCGACGATCGGCTGGATGCGTACGATCGTCGCCAGAAAGCCGTTGGCCACGCCAACCAGCGCGCCGATGAGCAGGGCCGCCGGGACAAGCAGCACGGGTGAGGAGATGCCGGCCTTGAGAAACAGCAGCTGGATCACGACGGCATTGACGAAGCCCATCAGCGGGCCGACCGAAATGTCGATGCCGCCACGGCCGGCGAGGATGACCGGTGTCGAGGCGATAGCCGCGCCGATCAGGGGTGCGGCCAGTCCGACCAGCGCACCCCACGACCCCGGCTGGAACCGCGCCGGGCTGAGGATGAGATTGACCGCAAGCAGGACGGCCAGCAGCACAACGGCGAAGCCCACACTTCGCCCTAGCGACAGGAGGCGCGTGACGGGGCTCATGCCGCGCGTCCGAACATGGCCGAGATCACGCTATCGGCGGTCATCGCTTCACCGGAGATTTCCGCCGCGACCTCGTTTTCCCGGAACACCAGCACGCGGTGGCAGAGGAGAAGGATTTCCTCGATCTCGCTGGACAGGATGACCAGCCCCATGCTCTCGGCGGCCAGCCCGCGAAAGACGTCGTAGAGAACATGCCGCGTCGCCACGTCGACGCCGCGGGTCGGATCGTTGAGCAGCAGGATCGCCGGCTCCAGCGCCAGCGCGCGTGCCAAAAGCACCTTTTGCTGGTTGCCGCCGGAGAGGGTGGTGATCGGCGCATCGGGTCGCGGTGCTACGATCGACAGTTTCTCCCGGTAGAGGTCGTAGCGCGCCTTACGCGCCGCCGGGCTGATCAGGCCAAGCCGCGTATCGCGCGACAGTGTTGATACGGCGAAATTGTCGAGCACCGACTGGGTCGGAAAAATGCCGTTCGCACGCCGGTCGCGCGGCAGGTAGGCGATGCCGCTGGCGACGGCTTTGCGGAATCCGGTGATCTTGCGAGACGCGCCGGAGACGCCGAGCTCGATCGAGCCACCAAGTGGCGCCACCAGGCCGGCGAGCATTTTCAGGAACAGCTCCTGGCCATGGCCGTCGAGGCCGGCAAGGCCGACGAGCTCACCGGGAGCGATGGTTTGCGTAATTGCGCTGGCGCCGGGCGCGATGACGAGGTCGCGAATGGCGAGCCCGCGAAAATCAGGGGCGGCGCGATCAACCATGCGCCAGCTCCGCCGCCGTGCGTGGCGCCATCGCCTTGAGCAATTCCGCTGGTGTCGAGGCGCCGCGCTCCTCGGTGCGCACCACGCTGCCGCCACGCAGGATCGAGATGCGATCCGACAACGACATCACCTCGTCCATGCGGTGGGTGATGAACAGGATGAGGCAGCTTTCACCGGCCAGTGCGCGCATCAGCGAAAAGACGGATTCGCGGTCGGCGAAATCGAGCGCCGCGGTGACTTCGTCGAGGATCAGAATCCGGGGATTGCGCACGATCGCTCGGGCTAGCACCACCAATTGCTGCGCGGCCAGCGGCAGCAGCCCGGCAGGCATGTCGAGGGGAACGTTGGTCACGGCGAAGCGTTTGAGCGCGGCTGCCGCCCTGTCACGGCGTTCGTTGCGTGGCACGGCACGCCGGAGCAGCCCATCGAGGCCGAGCAGGATGTTGTCCGTCACGCTGCGATCCGGTGCGATCAGCACCTCCTGGAACACGGTAGCAAAACCTTGCGCCTGGAAGGCCGACGGGTTTGCGACAGAGAACGGCGTGCCGTGCAGCAGGATCGCGCCACTGTCCGGCTGGACGATGCCGGACAGCAACTTGACCATGGTGCTCTTGCCCGAGCCGTTCTCGCCCAGGATGGTGTGGATGGTGCCTGCCCGGAACGCGATCGAAGCGTCGGCCAGCGCGATCGTCTCGCCATAGCGTTTGGATATGTCTTTGATTTCAAGCATGCCGTGTTTCGAAGCTGGCAAGCCAGCTCCCCGAAAGGAGCCGGCTTTCTGGGTTTGTCTCAGGCGTCACTTCGCGCAGGCGTCTGGCACTTTCGAATAGTCCCAGCCCTTCGTCGGCGCCGGGTTCGAGAAATAGGCGTCGAGCCATTCCTCCGGCATCGGATCCTTGGGCGGCACCGGGAAGATCGAGACGGCATCCGTCGTCATGCAGTCCTTGTACCAGGAACCGAGATCGGCGCTGTGCACCGGCGGGATCGGGATCAGCAGCGTGTTGAGCTTCGGCTTCTGGCCGTCGAGCATGCGCTCGCCGACGCGGAACAGCGTCTCAGCGGTCCAGTGCGGCAACACGGCATGGCCTTCGAAGCGGTACTTGTCGGGGTTGGCCTTCCAGTAGCCGAGAGCGTCGCCGGTGATCGAACCGGTGATCAGCGGCGCTGGCCGGCCGGCTTCGGCGAAGGCCTCGGCGACGACGCGGCTTTCGCTGCCGGTCGTCCACACCGCGTCGATCGGCGCCGGATTGGTGGCGATCGCCTGCAGCACGACGGTCTTGGTGACATTGGCCGTCCAGTTGCCGTTGACGTTGCGCGAAATCTTCAGCTTCGGATTCTCAGCCAACGCCTTGTCGGCACCCTGTCGTTCTTGCACCACGATCGGATGGCCGGCAATGCCTTCGACGAGCAGGATGCTGGCGCCGTCCGGCTGCGCTTTGCCGATCGCCGTCATCATGTCATAGCCCCAGCGCGCATAGTTGGAATCGACATTGATGGCGTTCGGGCTGGTCACCGAGCCGGCCGCGGTGATGAACGGGATGCCGGCCTTGGCGGCGGCATCGATGGCATCGTCGAGCGCGGTGGCCGAGCCCGGGATCGAGGTGATGATCGAACACTTCTTGTCGATGAAGGCGCGGATCTGGTTGATCTGTTGGCCGGCATCGTTGTTGGAATCGGACACTTCGAAGCTGGACACCGTGCCGTCGGCGATCAGCCCGTCGACCAGGCGCTTCAGCTCCTTGGTCACGGTGACCCGCCACGGATTGCCCTGGTAGGATTCCGAGTGGCACCATTTCCACGGCTTCGGCGGCGGGGTGAAATTGTCCCAGGCCGAAGGTAGCACCTTCTGCGGTGCGCCGTCATACTGCGCCTTGAGTTCGGTCGGCAGCCCCCCGATGACGCCTTGCACGTCCTGGGCATAGGCAACGCCCGTGATGGATACAAAAGCGGTTGCGGCCATCAGGCCGCGCATCATGTTTTTCATTTTTCTCCTCCGTTCGGTTTCGTTCAGGCTCCTCCACCGGCAGCGCCGGACACCTGCGCGGGCGAACTCTCCCGGAACAGGTTATTGAGATCGGCAACGACCGCGGCGGGCTTCTGCCTGCCTGCGATGCCGGAAAGGATGCGGTCGGATGCTGCCTGCTGGAACGCCATGTAACCGTCATGGCGCGGCCGCACCCATGCGCCTTCAAGCGTCGCGCGCGTGTCGCGATAGAAATTGCCGGTCGCGGCGTTGACGGTCTGATCTTCCCAGCCGGCGGCGTGACCCGGCTGTCCGCCGACGGCGGCATAGGGACCGCGCTGGACATCGCCGCTGGCAACCCAGTACGCAAAATCGATCGCGGCCTCTTTTGCCCGCGAAAAGGCCGACACCGCTATGCCGGTGCCGCCGAGCGCCGAGCCGACCGGGCCGTTGGAACCGATGACCGGAATGTCGGTGAAGGCCAGCCGGTGCGCACGAAACCCTGATATCGCATAGGAGACGTAGCCATAGATCAGCGGCGCGCAGGCGATCTTGGAATCCGCCGCCGCCATGCGTTCGGAGACCGCGATCGGATCCATCTCGAAGCATGCCGGTTCGACCAGCGCGGCGATCTCGCGCATCGCTTCGAAGACCTGGCTGCCGGTCTCGATGTCGATCAGATCGCGGGACGGTTCGGTCGTGCAGGGACGACCGAGATTGCCGGCCAGCGTGTAGAACACCATCAACGAATGAGGCGGTCGCAACGGCAAAAGCACGCGGCCTTGCCGGGCGAGATCGAGCACGTCGCTCCAGCGCGCCGGCGGTGCATCAAGCGCGTCCGGCCGCCAGGCCTGGACCTGCGTCGCCGCGTCGATCGGAAAAGCCCATTGCCGCCCTTGCCAGCTATAGCTCGGATAGGACTGGCCGACACTGCCCGAGGCGACCGCGGTTCGCTCTGCCTCGCGGCCGGCGACATCCAGCGGCGCAAGGCAGCTTTCCGCCGTGATCTGGCCGACATGCGGATGGTCGATGACGATGAGGTCGTAGGCGCGCGCCAGCTCCTCGACCGGGAAGGATTCAAAATCCTGCAGCGAGCGCTTGTCCCATTCGATGGCGATGCCGGTCCTCTGCTGCCAAAGCGACGAGCAGGCGACCATCGGATCATAGCCGCGCGGATGGCTCCAGGTCATGCCCTTGAGCGTGGTCACAGGCCGAACTCCGCGCGGATCGCGGCACTGTGCTCGCCGATGCGTGGTGCGGCGCGATCGACCTTCGCCCTGATACCATCGACCCTGAGCGGCGAACTGGTGGTGAGGATCGAGACATCGTCCTCGCGCGTCACCGTCTGCAGCATGTCGAGCGACTGGAAACCTTCGCTGGCCAGCATCTCCGGCCAGGTCAGCACCTTGGCGCACCAGATGTCTGCCGGCTCGAGAATGGCAAGCCATTCGTCGATGGTCTTGGTGGCAATTCTCTGCGCGATTATCGCCTTTATGTCGTCGCGCGCGGTGAACCACGATGCCGGTCTGTCGCGATAGGGTGCCAACTCGTTAAGCGACAGCAGGTCGGCGAGTTTCGGGATCGGCGTCATGGCGATGGCGAGATAGCCGTCCTTGGCCTGATAGACGCCATAAGGCGCCGACAGATAGGCATGCGCGCTGCGGAAATTGGAGCGCTTGGGCAAGCGGCGGCCGTCATTGAGATGCGTGGTCAGCACCTCGAACTGGAAGTCGACCAGCGCTTCGAGCAGGCTGGTTTCGATGTGGCTGCCTTGGCCGGTGATGCCGCGTCGCACCAGTGCGGCCAGGATGCCTTGCGCGCAGGCCGCGCCCGCCAGCATGTCGCCGATGGCAAGTCCGAATGGCACCGGCCCCTGGTCCTCATCGCCATTCAGCCACATCACGCCGGAACGCGATTGCGCCAGCAAATCCTGGCCGGGCCGCTTGACCCATGGGCCTTCTTCGCCATAGCCGCTGATCGAGGCATAGACCAAACGCGGGTTGATCTTGCGCACTGCCTCATAGTCGAGGCCCAGTCGCTCGATGACACCCGGCCGGAAATTCTGGATCAGCACGTCGGCCTTGGCGAGAAGAGCGCGCAGCGCCTGGAGATCGGCCTCGTTCTTGAGGTCGATGGCAAAGCTTTCCTTGGCGCGGTTGATGGCATGGAAGATGGTGGAATCGCCGCCGATCTCGGTGTCACTCAGATAGAGCCGGCGCGACAGGTCGCCGCCATCCGGGCGCTCGATCTTGATGACGCGGGCGCCGAGGTCGAGCAACCGGAGCGAGCAATAAGGTCCGGACAGGAACTGGCTCATGTCGACGACGACAAGACCGGCAAGCGGCAATTCGGCTGGCGCCGGCATCTCTATTCCTCCGTCTTGCCGACGAAATCGGCCGGGTTGCGGTACTTCACCGTCTGCAGATGCTCGCAATAGAGAACGAGTTCGCCTTCGCCCTTGAACACCTCGTAGCTGGCGCGGATCAGCCCCATTTCCTTGTAGCGAGGCTTCTTGTCGAGGTTGGAGCGGATCGAGTAGATCGTGTCGCCAATGAAAACAGGCTTTATGAAGCGCAGCTTATCATAGCCATAGGAAAAGGCATTGACGCAGTTGGTGGCGACCAGCCCCAGCCCCGCCGAGAAGACGAAAGCGCCGGCGATCAGCCGCTTGCCGAAAATGCCTTCGCTCTCGGCAAACATCTGGTCCTGTACATAAGGGTGGATGTCGAGCACCAGCGCGTTGAACAAATGGCTGTCGCCTTCCGCCATTGTGCGCCGCAACGAGCGGATTTTCTGGCCGACCGGCCAGTCCTCATAGAACCAGTTCTCGGCGTTCCACACCGGCAGTGCGGCATGATCTTCAGGCATGTTTTTTGGATGCGTCGAGGCAACGCCGACCGTGGGGGCGAAGTCGTTCATGGCTGGCTCCAGCGATCTCGCGGGAGGTACCCAGCAATCGTTTGAACACGCCTCGAAGCGCCTGAATGCAAGACGTCTCCTCCCGTCAATCTTCTTTTGTAAATAGTATTTTCACATATGGGGTTGCGTTGCAAGCGAGGACAGGCGAAATTTTGGCCGGCCCGCACGCTCAGGTGCAGGCGGGAGGGAGGAAATCATGGGCAAGGATTGTCTGGTCTTCGTCGGTAGCCTGAACCGCGAGGCGCCGTATTTTCAGGGCGCGCGCGGCATCGGCCTCAGCGTCTACAGCTTCGACGAGGCAACGCTGGAAACGCGAAAGCTGGCCGAGACCAATGACGTCGACAACCCGACCTTCCTTTCGGTGACATCGGATGGTTCGCGCATCTACGCCAATTCGGAAGTGTTTGCCTGGCGCGAGGGCACCGTCTCCGCCTACCGCTTCGATCGTGGTTCGAGCACGCTCTCCTATCTGAACAAGCAGCCGTCGCTCGGCAGCATCACCGCCCACAACACCATCACCCGCGATGGGACGAAGTTGCTGGTTGCCAACTATGGCATGGGCGAGGGCGGTCCGGATCGGGCGGTGGTGGTCTACGGCTTCGAGAAGGACGGCGCGCTGTCGGCGCCGCTGGCCAGCGTTTCGCACTCCGGCACGGGGCCGAACGCGGCGCGGCAGGAACGCTCGCACGCCCACAGCGTCACCGAAACCATTGCCGGCGGAACAGCCATCGTCGCCGACCTCGGCATCGACCGGCTGGTGTCCTACCGGATCGAACAGGATGGAAATCTGAGCAAGCTTGCCGAGTCCGCCCTGACGCCGGGCGCAGGTCCGCGTCATCTCGCGCTGCATCCGAACGGACGCTTCGTCTTCGTCATGAACGAGCTGGACTCGACCGTCGTGTCGATGGCGTTGGACGATGCATCAGGCAAGCTGTCGATCATCGATGCCAAGCCGGCGGTGCCGGCCGAGGCGCGCGACAGCAACCATTGCGCCGATATCCAGATCTCGCCGGATGGCCGCTTCATCTACGGCTCCAATCGTGGCCATGACAGTGTCGTCATCATGGAGGTCGGCCAGCAGACCGGCGCGCTCGACCTCGTCGGTTATGTCCGCTGTGGCGGCGCCACGCCGCGCAACCTGGCACTGACGCCGTCAGGCGGCCATCTGTTCTCGGCCAATCAGAATGCCGACCGCATCTCGATCTTCGCGCGTGACGCTGCGAGCGGCATGCTGACCGACACCGGACGCGCCATCGAGATCGGCACACCGATGTGCGTCAGGATCGTGCGCTGAGGCGCTCGCAACGACCCTCGGACAACTGGACGGGGCTCAAGCCTGCTGTATGGCCGAGAGCTTCCAGCTCGAGCCATTCTGACGCGTGAATGTCCACAGCTCGGTCGTCTCCGTCGGATGATCCTCGTCTCCTTCGACGACCTTGCCGTTGGCCCGTTCGCGCATCACGTCACGGGACTCGTAGCGCAGTGCGGCTGTGGCGTAGTCGCGGTCATCCTCGCGCCAGCTTTCGGCGATGTCGGCCTGCAGCAAGGTGATATCGGAGACCTCGTTCCGGAGACCTTTCTGGGCGTTGTCGGCCAGCTCCTCCGAGAGATAGGACACCATTTCGGGCGTCGTCGCCCGGCGGAGCGCAGCATGGTCTTCGCGCCCGAATGCTTCCTGGACATCGGTCAGCAGCTGCTGGAAGGCGTCGAGGTCGGTCTGGGCCAAGGTGATCTCTTCGGAGCCTGCAGCCGGCGAGCTTCCGCCCGAACCGCCGCCGAAGCCGGGAATTGTAAAGGAGCCTGCGGTCTGCTGCTGTTCCGTTGCGCGGTTCTCAAATCGCGACGCCTCGGCATTGCCGGCACCGGCCAGCGCCGGGGCAGGGCCACGCGCGGATTGCGACCGGAAGAAGCGGATGGCCAGCATGATGGCGCCACCGATGAGCAGGGCCTGAAGCAGGAAGCCGAACATGCCGGCCAGGCCGCCGAAGCCCTGGCCCACCAGCAGGCCGATCAGGCCGCCGAGCAGCAGGCCGCGCATCATCGTTCCGCCAAAACCGCTCATGAAGCCGGGCCTCTGCGGGCCGGCCAGCGGCTGCCGGGCGGCAGAATTCACACCGGTGTTGGGCGTCATCGAACGCTCGACCGGAGCGGTCGGCGCCGGCGCGGTCCTGGTCGGCGGCGCCGACTGGAAGGTGCGCGTGCCGCGACTGCCGAAACTGCCGCCGCGCCGCGCCTCGGCATGATCGATCGCGACCATGGAGAATGCGAGGAACAGTCCTGCAAACAGGGCTGCAAATCGGCTGGTGCGAGACATCATCGGAGATGAACCTTTGTCGATGTGGTTTTCAGGAATTTCAGCAGGCGCCGGCCCGGGCACCGGGCGGTGTCATCGGGTCAATCGAACAATTCCTCGAAGAAGGATTTCTTCCGCTTGGGATAGCGGTGGCCCTGCGAGCGGGAATAATCGTCATCGCGGCCGTGCTGCGGCTGGGAGAACGCCGCCGGCTGTGGCTGCGGCGCGGGCGCCGCCTCCCTGCCGGAACGCTCGATGATCTTGTCGAGTTCACCTCGATCAAGCCAGACGCCACGGCACTGCGGGCAATAATCGATCTCGATACCCTGGCGTTCGCTCATTGTGAGCGCAACGCGGCAGGAGGGGCAAATCAGACCAAGAAGGGAAGATGTCATACGGGGCTCCAAACCGAAAGGATTGAGCCCGCTTGACCGAAAAGGGTGGAAACGGGCCCGTTAAAGCGGTCCGACATCACAATCACCAGAAGCGATCGTCAGAGGGGCCCGGCCCGCGTTCGACAGTTAGGAATGCGGGGCCAAGCCTTCAAGGGCGGTATCGCCGGAAAGTTGCTCAGACCGTCACGACGATCTCAGATCGTCACCACGATCTTGCCGAACTGCTCGTTCGATTCGAGATAACGATGCGCTTCGACGATCTGGTCGAAGGCAAAACTCCGGTCGATGATCGGCCTCAGCGTACCTGTCTCCAGGCCTTCGAGGATAAACGCCTTGGCGACTTCCAGCTTCTCTGGATCGCCGGTGATCTCGTGCACGAGATAACCACGCAACGTCAGCGTCTTGCCCAACACGGCAGCCAACGGGAACGGCGTCGGCTCGCTGCTGAGGCCGCCATATTCGATGAGAATGCCGCCCTTTGACATCGCCGCCGTCAGCGGTTCGAAGATCGGGCCGCCGACTGCATCCAGCACCACGCGCACGCCTCGCGGTCCCGCGATCTTGCTCAGCCGTGCGGCGAGGTCCTCCTCAGCCAGGACGACAACATGCGCCGCTCCGGCATCGAGCAAGGCCTGGTTCTTTACCGATGTTCGCGTCACCGCGATCGCTGTCGCGCCAATTTTGTTGGCGATCTGGATCGCAGCAAGCCCGACACTGCTTGAGGCCGCGGTGATGACGACGGCCTCTCCCCTGCCAAGCCTGGCAATGTCGATCAGCGCACCATAAGCGGTGAGATACTGCATCCAGATGGCTGCCGCCGTCTGCCAGTCGAGCGATGGCGGATGCTTGACGATGAGCCCGGCGGGATAGGTGACCAACTCGCCGTAAGCCGGCCAACGAACCATCGACTGCGGCGGGATGACGCTGACGGCGTCGCCCGGCACGAAATCCTTCACGCCTTCGCCTATCGACTCGACGACGCCCGCTGCTTCCAGGCCAAGCCCGGAGGGCAGGGGCGGCGTCTCAATGTAAGCACCCGAACGCAACAGAGCCTCGGCGCGATTGAGGCCGAGGGCCTTGACGCGGATCTGAACCTCGCCCGGGCTCGGTGGAGGAAGGTCGACATCCTCGATGCGCAGAACCTCGGGATCACCATGCCGGTGGAAGCGAACTACACGTGTCATTCGGGCTACTCCAAATTATCTGAACCGAATGAGCTATGCAGCCAGGAGGTTTCGTGGATAAATGGGCGTAAGCATAAAGCAGTAGAAACCAAAGGTTTCGAATATGGATCGGCTCGAGAGCATGGCCGTGTTCGTTAGGGCGGTCGACCTCGGCTCATTCGCGGCCGCGGCGATCACGCTCGATCTGTCCGGCCCAATGGTGGGCAAGCATGTCCGATTTCTCGAAGACCGGCTGGGCGTGCGCCTCATCAACCGCACCACACGCCGCCAGAGCCTGACCGATTTCGGCCGCGCCTATTACGAACGCTGCCGGGTCGTGCTGGCCGAGGCCGAAGCCGCGGATGCGCTCGCCGCCGACCAGCTCTCGGAGCCGCGCGGAAAACTGCGCGTCACCATGCCGGCGCATTTCGGCCGCCACTGCGTCACCCCGGTGCTGCTGCAGCTCGCGCGGCAATATCCGATGCTGGAACTCGATTTGTCGCTCAGCGACCGCTTCGCCGATCTCGCCGAGGATGGCTACGACCTTGCCATCCGCACCGGAGATCTGGACGACAAAGCCGGCGTGATCGCGCGGCGTGTCGCACGCCAGGGCATGGTCGTCTGCGCCGCGCCTTCCTATCTCAAAAGCCACGGCGAACCGCGGCGGATCGAAGACCTCGCCGACCATCAGGCAATCGTCTACCGCCGGCTCGGCCAGGCCGTTCAGCCGTGGCTGTTTCCCCGCGAAAGGCAAGCCGCTCAGGAGATCATGCCGAGCGGCCGGCTGCGGCTCGACGATCTCGATGCCATCGCCGATGCTGCAGTCGAAGGCATGGGGCTGGCGTGGCTGCCCTGGTGGCTGGTTCGCGAGCGCATTCGAGCCGGTGCGCTGGTGGCGCTGTTACAGGACCAGCCGCGCTATCCCTACGACTGCCACGCCCTTTGGCTGCAGACGCCGCATCTGCCGCTCAAGGTGCGGCTCGCCGTCGATGCGCTGGCGGCCGCACTGCCGAAACTGATGGCCTGATTGCCAACAGAGCAGGCTTGCGCTCTTTGCGGCGTCGCCTTCCCTGCCATATGAAGGTGACTGACGGAATGCGCACATTGCAGGAGATTGTTCATGACCAAAGGTTCGGATCTGTTCGTCGCGGCCCTCGAGAACGAAGGGGTCGACCGGATCTTCGGCATTCCGGGCGAGGAGAACCTGGATATCGTCGAATCCATCCGCCGCTCGTCGATCCAGCTGATCCTGACCCGCCACGAGCAGGCCGCTGCCTTCATGGCCGCCACCTATGGCCGGCTCACCGGCAAGGCGGGCGTGTGCATCACCACGCTTGGCCCCGGCGCGCTCAACCTGACGACCGGCGCGGCTTATGCGCTGCTCGGCGCGATGCCGATGATCATGATCACCGGCCAGAAGGGCATATTGTCGTCGCGGCAGGCGCGCTTCCAGATTGTCGACATCGTCGCGGCGATGAAGCCGCTGACCAAGCTGTCGCGCCAGATTGTCTCGCCCAAGATGATCCCGTCGCTGGTGCGCGAAGCTTTTCGCGTTGCCCAGGAAGAGCGTCCCGGCCCCGTGCATCTGGAACTGCCGGAAGACATTGCGGCGGCGGAGTGCGAGCCGATCGCACTGGTGCCGACGCACCCGGTCGAACTGCCGCTCGCCAGCCCGGGCGCGCTCGATCGCGCCGCCCGCATGATCATTGAGGCGAAACGTCCGCTGCTGATGTTCGGCGCGGCGGCGTCGCGGCCGCGCGTGACCCCCGATGTCGCGCAGTTCGTGCTGCGCACGCAAATTCCCTATTTCACCACGCAGATGGGCAAGGGCACCGTGCCCGGCGGCACCGAACTCTACATGGGAACGGCCGCCCTTTCGGAGCGCGACTATGTGCACGAGGCCATCGAACAGGCCGACCTGATCATCACCATCGGCCACGACACGGTCGAGAAACCGCCCTTCATCATGGGCGCCAACGGACCGAAGGTCATCCATGTCGGCTACCACTCGGCCGATGTCGAGCAGGTCTATTTCCCGCAGGCCGAGATCGTCGGCGACCTCGGCCCTTCGCTGGCGCTTCTGGCGGACCGTATCGAGGGCAAGATCCCCAACGCACAGGCCTTGCTGCCGCTGCGCGAAGGCATTCTGAGCCGCATCGCCGCACGCGCCACCGAGGACCGCTTCACGCCGCAGCGCATCGTGCATGATGTCCGCGCCGTGATGCCGGCGGACGGAATCCTCGCCCTCGACAACGGCATGTACAAGATCTGGTTCGCGCGCAACTACCGCACGCGCATGGCAAACACGCTGCTGCTCGACAATGCGCTCGCCACCATGGGCGCCGGCCTGCCGTCGGCGATGATGGCGTCACTGCTCTATCCCAACCGCCGTGTCATGGCCATTTGCGGCGATGGCGGGTTCATGATGAACAGCCAGGAACTGGAAACCGCCGTCAGGCTCAAGCTCAACCTCGTCGTCCTGCTGCTTGAGGACCATGCCTATGGCATGATCCGCTGGAAGCAGGCGGTCGACGAATTTCCGGATTTTGGCATGACCTTCGGCAATCCGGATTTCGTCAAATACGCCGAGGCCTATGGCGCCAAGGGAACCAGGATTGCGGAAATCGCCGCCTTGCGGCCGGCGCTGGAACAGGCCTTCACCGGCGGCGGCGTGCATCTCGTCGTTGTGCCCATCGACTATTCCGAAAACACCAGGGTGCTTGTCGACGAACTGCGCGAGCGGCTGCCGGCGCCACAGAAGCCCTGACGGCAGCGGCAACGCCGCCGTCAGGGGTTGGTTGGGTGCGAGGGCCTACACCTTGCAGTAAGGCGTGACCGGCGCGATGGTGCCGAAATCCCTAGCGATCTCGTAGCCGATGCCGTCGGCCGCCGCCTTGCCGACATAGGAATGGCAAAGCGTGTGGTTGTTCGAGGCATCGACGCGGATCTTGCCTTGCGGCGCGTCGAACTCGATCGTCGGCAGCGCCTTGAGCACATCGTCGTCCTTCAGCGATCCGGCCTTCTCGGCGGCCAGCGCATAGAGATGCAGGCCGTTGTAGCCGGCCTCGCCAATGCCGTTGACCATCTTCTCCTGGCCGAACTTCTCGCGGAAGCTCGCGATGAACTTCTTGTTGATCGGATTGTCGAGCGCCATCCAGTAGGGCTGCGGCGCGTAGGTGCCGGCCGCCACGCCGGGCGGCAGCGCGTCCTTGTTGAAGACCTCGTCGAGCGGCGCGATCAGCGGCTGCTTGATGTCGAAAGAGCGATACTGCTTGAGCTGGGTGACCGCGTCGTTGCCGACCACCATCGACCAGACGACATCGGGCTTCAGCGATTTGATCTTCTGGAAGGCCGGGCCGAAATCCGTGGTGCCGAACGGATAGTAGTCGGCGCCGATGATCTTGCCGCCAGCCTTCTCATAGGCGGCCGTGATCGCCTCGGTCATCTTCTGCGGCCAGGCATAGTCCGAGGCCATGATGTAGATGGTCTTGCCGAGGTTCTCGGCCACCCACGGCATCATCGGGTCAACCTGCTGCATCGGGATCGGGCCGGTGGCGACGAAGTAGCGGTTGCATTCGCCACCCTCGAAATTGGTCGGGTAGAAGAACAGCTTCTTGGCCTTCGAGGTTACCGAGAGCGTCGCACTGCGCTCGGGCGAAATGATCGTGCCCATGATCACGTCGACCTTGTCTTCGTTGAGCAGTTTGCGCGTTGTCGATGGCGCCCTTGGTCGTGGTCTGGTTGTCCTCGATGAACAGCTCGACCTGGCGGCCGCCAATGCCGTTGGCGGCGTTGAGCTCGGCGGCCGCGAGCTTGTAGCAGTTGAGCAGCGTCTCCCCGAGGATCGCTTGCAGCCCGGTGATCGGGATCGACAGGCCGACCTTGACGGTGTCGGCGGCGCGCAGGATCGACGGCGCGCCGACCATGGCGAAGGCGGCGGCAGCGCCGCCGGATTTCAGGATCGTTCGTCTGCTTATCATTGTTATGTTCCCTTCCAGTCCAGGCGCGCCCCATGCACGCCTTACAAGTCAACAAGCTCCCAGGCGCGCTTCAGGCGGGCCCTATAGGGCCAACAGGTCCTTCAGCAGGCTCTCGTCGGCGAACGCCTCCGGTGTGCCCTCGTGCACGATCCTGCCCTTCTCCATCACCAGGCAGCGGTCCGCGGCCTTGAGAACGAGATCGAGATTCTGTTCGACCAGAACGATCGCGATGCCGCGCTCGCGGGCGATGAGCGGCACCAGTTCGGCGATCGACTGCACGATGTTCGGCTGGATGCCTTCCGAGGGCTCGTCGAGCAGCAGCACCGAGGGCAAGCCGCAGAGTGCGCGGCCAATCGCCAGCATCTGCTGCTGGCCGCCCGAAAGCGTGCCGGCGATTTGCGCCTCGCGTTCGCGCAGGATCGGAAAATAGCCGAAGATGTCGTCAGGAACGCCGCCGTCGCCGCGATCCTTGGCGGCACGGGTGCCGACTTCCAGGTTCTGCCGTACGGTGAGCTGGTTGAAGATGCCGCGCCCCTGCGGCACATGCGCGATGCCCGCCCGCGCCCGGCGGAAAGCCGGCGCATTGGTAAGATCGTGATCGCCGAGAACCACGGCGCCCCCGCTCGCCTTCAGGCCGCCGGCGATGACGCGCAGCAACGTCGTCTTGCCGGCGCCGTTGCGGCCAAGCAGGCCGACGACTTCGCCTGACGCGACGCTGAGGTCGATGCCGTTCAGCACCGGGAGCAGGCCATAGCCGGCCGAGATCGCGAGTGTCCGCAGCATGGTCAGCGCCTCCCCAGATAGACGTCGCGGACCATCTCGTCGGCCTCGATGTCGTGGAAAGGACCACTGCGCAGCCGGCGCCCCTGATGCAGCACCAGCGTCTCGCAGTTCAGCGCCCGCACGAAGCGGATGTCGTGCTCGACGGCGACGATCGAGAACTCGCCCTTGAGCCGCAGCAGCATCTGGGCGGTCGCCAGCGTTTCCTGCGGCGTCATGCCGGCTGTCGGCTCGTCGAGTAGCAGCAGCCTTGGCTCGATCGCCAGCGCCATGCCGATCTCCAGCCATTGCTTCTGGCCGTGCGCCAGTTCGCCGGCCAGCGTGGTTGCGCGGCCACCAAGCGCGACCAGTTCCAGCAGCTCACCGACCGGGCGAACCGGCGAGGGCGCGCCCCATCGCGCCACCTTCAGATTGTCTTCGACCGACAGGCTCGGGAAGACCGACGGGATCTGGAATTTTCGCGCGATGCCGAGCCTGGCGATGCGGTGCAGAGGCAGGCCGGCAATGTCGTGGCCGAGGAAGCGCACACTGCCGCTTGTCGGGCGAAGCGTTCCGGTCAGCACGTTGAGGAAGGTGCTCTTGCCGGCGCCGTTCGGCCCGATGATGCAGCAAAGTTCCTTGTCGCGTACCGTCAGGTTCAACCCTTCCAGCGCTTGCAGTCCGCCGAAGCGGATGCCGACATTCTCGGCCTGGAGCAGCACGTCGCTCATTGCGCGCGCCTCCGGCCTTTGAACAGGCTCTTCAGCCGCGCGTAGATCGACAGGATGCCGTCCGGCAAAACGAAGACGATGATGACGAAGATGCAGCCGAGCAGCAGCGGCCACAGGCTCGGGTTGAAGCTTGAGATCGTCTGCTGCGCGCGCTGGATGAAGATGGCGCCCAGCACCGGACCAAGCAGCGTGCCGCGCCCGCCGACCGCCACCCAGACGATGACTTCGGTCGACAGCAGCAATCCGGACAGATCGGGCGCCACCAGCCCGGCCATGCAGACATAGAGGGCGCCGGCAAGCCCGGCGATCGCCGCCGAGAGAACGAAGGTGACCAGCAGCCGCAACGGCGCATTGTGGCCAAGCGCCGCCGCCCGCACCTCATTGTCCTGGATGGCGGTCAGCACTGTACCCCAGCGGCCTCGGCTGATCGACCACAGCGCCAGCACGACCACCGCGACGATGGACGCGACAAAGATGTAGCTCGGCAGATCCTGGCTGAGATCGACATGCATCCCGCCAACATCGAATGCGATCGGCGGAATGCCGATCAGGCCGCTGTCGCCGCCGGTGACGGAGCTCCAGGAGACGGCGGCCTGCTGGCAGATGACGCCCATGGCCAGCGTGACGATGGTGAAGTAGCTGCCGCGGATGCCGCCGAAGAACAGGAAATAGCCGATGATGGCGGCGACGAAGGCAGCACCGGCCACCGCGCCCATGGTGCCGAGCAGGCTGCCAAAGGGGATCGCGTCGTTGAGCGTGACCAGCGCCATGATGTAGCCGCCAATGCCGAAGAAGGCGGCGTGGCCGAAACACAGGATTCCGGTGCGGCCCCAGAAGAAGTCGAGGCTCGCGGCGAACAGGCCGAAGATCAGCGCGTCCCGGATCACCGTCAACTGGTAGCCGTCGGCAAAGAGCGGATAGAGAACCGCGAGCACCACGCAGACGGCGAAGATCAGCAGCCAGTTGCGGTCGCGGGCGATCATCGCGACGCTCCGTTGAACAGGCCGTTGGGCCGCAGGCGGACGGCGACGATGGCCGCCAGCAGCACGATCGCCTGCGCCAGCGATGGCGAAACTGGTAGTTGAGGATGCTGGTCAGCCCGCCGACGAAGACGCTGCCGGCGACAAGCCCGCCGATCGAGCCGACGCCACCGACGATAACGACGAAGAAGGCGTTGGCGAGATAGTTCACCCCCATCTGCGGCAGCACGATCGCCAGTGGCGCGACCAGTCCGCCAGCAAGCCCGGCGATGGCCGCGCCGAAGGTGAAGGCGATGGCGTAGGTGCGCCGCGTGTTGATGCCGACACCCTCGGCCATTTCGCGGTTCTGGATGACGGTGCGGATGTCGAGCCCGAACGACGTCCGGCTGATCAAGAGGACGACGCCGAGCAAGGTCAGCATGGCAATGGCGATCAGGATCAGCCGGTAGGCCGGATAGACGGTGAAGAACAGATCGAGCGTGCCTTCGATCGGCGGCGTCACCGGCTTGGCGCCGAGACCGAAGGTCAGTTCCAGCCCTTGCTGCAGGATCAGGCTGACGCCCCAGGTGGCAAGCACCGTCGAGACCGGCCGCGAATAGAGATGGCGGATGATGGCGAATTCCAGGATGCAGCCGACCACCGCGCCGGAGATCGGTGCGGCGGCGAGCCCCAGCCAGAACGAGCCGCCGATGCTCTGGACGAAATAGACCGCGAAGGCGCCGACGGTGACGAACTCGCCATGCGCCAGATTGGTCACGTTCATCAGGCCGAAGCTGATCGCCAGCCCGAGCCCGACCAGCATCAGGATGCTGATCAGCGTCAGTGCGTTGAGGAGCGTGGTGACGACAAAATCCATTGTGTCAGGCAGCACTTGCGAGGCGTTGGCGCAGGCCCGCGAGCAGGCCTTCGGCGGCATCGATCACCGCAGCCTGATGCGGCTGCAAATCCTGCCCGGCCCATTCGTCGATATGGTCCGACAGCGGGTCGACCACTTCGGTGCGATGGTTGGCCAGCGTTTCGATGACGGCATGGCCGCAGAACGGCACATAGCCTTCGGAGTAGCCGCCCTCATGGCTCATCATCAGGCGCCCATTCGATGTCTCGGCGGCGAGCGCCACCATGCGCGCGGCAAGGCGCCGGAAGCATTCGCTGTTGAGCATCATGCGGCCGAGCGGATCGAAGCCGGACGCGTCGAAGCCCGACGCGACGATGACGAGGTCCGGCTTGAAGGCGCGCAGTGCGGGGGCGACAACGCGGTCGAAGCTGGCTTCATAGGCGCCGGTGCCGCTGCCGGCCGGCAGCGGGATATTGATGTTGTAGCCTTCGCCTTCGCCCTTGCCATTGTCGGCCAGCGCGCCGCGCCCGGTCGGATAGAGATTGTCCTGGTGCAGGGAAATGGTCAGTACCGACGGATCGGAATAAAACACCGTCTCGGTGCCGTTGCCGTGATGCACGTCCCAGTCGACGATCGCTGCGCGGCGGAGCAGGCCCTCATGCTGCAGCCGGCGCACGGAGACGCCGATATTGGAGAACAGGCAGTTGCCCATCGCCTGGTCGGGCTCGGCATGGTGCCCGGGCGGCCGCGCCAGTGCATAGGCGTTGTCGACACGGCCGGTCAGCACCGCGCGCATCGCGGCATAGGTCGTGCCGGCCGACAGGAGCGCGATGTCGAAACTGTTGAGGCCGATCGGCGCCTGCGGCCCGGCGAAGCCGGAGCCGCGCTCGCTGAGCATCCTGATATCGTCGACATGGCGCTGCGTGTGGACGCGCAGCAGGTCCTCAACCGTCACCGGCTCGGCAAGAATCGGCACCAGATGGCGCGCCAGGCCGCTGACCTGGATAAGGTTGTTCAGCCGGCGCTTGGATCCGGGCGATTCCAGGTGCCGGCCCGGTTCCACGAAACGGCCGGGAGGCATCATGTCGGCGCTCGGGCCGGTGTCATGCCACATCAGCTGTTCGTGAAAAACGTAACCTGTCGCATAGGCAAGCGTCCTCTGAAATCCAGACGACGCTAGCAGGCTAACGATACGATGGCCCGACCCGAAAGAGGGGTTGCGCCTGGTATCTATGCCCCTCCTTTCGGAGGGGGATGGAGGTTGGCGGCGGCCTGCGCGGCGCGCACGGCCTGGACGCGGTTCGATACCGAGAGCTTGCCGAAAATGTTCTTCAAATGCCATTTCACCGTCGTCTCGCTTACCGACAGCGCCACCGCGATATCCCTGTTGGATAGGCCTTCCGACAGGCAGCGCAGCAGTTCGGTCTCGCGCTGGGTGAGTTGCTCTTTCTCGGCTGCCGGTGCGGCGGCCTTGCGCGTTGCCACGGGCATTGTCTGCGCGGCATCGATGATGCGCGATGCATAGGCCGACAGGGCCGGATCTGTCTTTGCTTGCGCCGCGCGCAGCCGCATCAACGCTTCGACGACAGGCCTGCCCTCGTCGACGAAGGAGCGGATGAAGCCGGAAGGCTGAGCAAGGCGCAAGGCTTCGAGAAGATACCGGTCGGCCTCGCGCTGGTCGTGGCCGGCGCTCTTGGCGCGCAGGATCAGCGCCAGTATGTGGCGGCGCATGCGCCCGCTGCTTTTCGTCCGCTCCAGCAGCGCGTCGAGAAGTGCTGCGGCCGCCGCGTAGGATTTTTCCGCCGTCAACAACCGGCCTTCGGCGAAGAACTCGAATTCGTTGGCGACAGTCGGGGTGGTTTCAGCGCTTTCGCGGCGATGCTCGTCGAGCAAGGCGCGTGCTTCGGCGACGCGGCTCTGGTCGATGAGCAGTCGGACGCGGTCATGCACCAGCACCGAAGCAAGACGGCGGTAGACGGAGCCGCGGACGCGCTGGTAGACGCGCTCCAGCATGTCGAGTGCCGCGTCGCCGCGACCGGTCAGCTGCAGCACGCGGGCATAGGTCGGCACGCTGGCCAGCGGATAGACGATGACTGCGGCGCCTTCGATCAGCGGCCCGAGATTCTCGACCAGCGTCAGCGCCTCGCCGGATGCGTTGGTCTCGTAGGCGAGTTCGGCAAGCAGCGTTCCGGCGAGCGCCTCGGCATAGGAGTTCGCGCCGATCCGCGTCCTGGCCTCGATGATGGTGTTGCGCAGCAGCCGCTCGGCGGCGGGCAGGCGGCCGGCCGATCGCTCGATGACGGCCATGTAGCAATTCGCGATGGTGACGCCGAGCAGGCTGCCGCTTCGCTCATGCGCCTTGCGCGCCGCGTCCGCCGCCGCCCGCGCGCCTTCGAGGTCGCCCAGCGCATAGAGATTGTAGCCGATGACATTGGCGGTCGCGCCTTCCATGAACCAGGCATCGGGCGCGATGATGCGGAGCGCGGCCAGCGCGGTGTCGCGCGCTGCCTCGAACTGTTCCAGCGTGCTGTGCACGGCGGCATCCAGGACGGCGATTTCGGCCTCGATCGTGGTGCCGGTCAGCGTGCCCGGATCCTTGCCGTCGGCCGGCCCGGTCTCGACCAGCTTGCGCGCATTGGCGAGCGTCTGCTGGGCGATCTCGGGCTGGCTTGAGTGCACCGCCAGCCACAGCACGACGAGCTGAAGCCGGATGCGCTGGTCGACCAGTTTCTTCGGCAGCAGCGCCAGCAACTGGCGCACATAAAGCAGCTGGCACTGGGCGATGAGTTCGAGCGCGTTGTTCTCGACGAACACTGCCGCGCGGGCCTGGTCGCCGGCGGCGAGCGCATGCCCGATCGCCTCGGTCAGCATCTTGCGTTCGCCGAACCATTCGGCCGCGGCCAGATGCAGCGGCGCGATCATCTCCGGCTCGCGTCGTTCCATTTCGCGGCTGAGGAAATCGTGGAACAGATGATGATAGCGGAACCAGCGCCGCTCCTCGTCAAGCGGCACCAGGAACAGGTTGCGGGTCTCGATCTCGGTGATATCGGCCTCGGCATCCGCAGCGCGCAGGACCGCCCGGCAGGCCTCGGCGCTGAAGCGCTCGAAGATCGAACTGTGCAGCAGGAACTTCGCCAGGGCCGGCGGCAGCCCCAGGAACACTTCGCCCATCAGGAAATCGGCGACGTTGCGGTTGGCGCCGGTGAAGTTGCCGATGACGGTTTCCGGTGCATGCGCGGCGCTGAGCGACAGCGAGGCGAGTTGCAGGCCTGCGGCCCAGCCTTCGGTCCGCGAGCACAGGGCCTCGACCGTGCCGCTGCTGACGCTCAAGCCCAATTTATCGTTGAAGAAGGCTTCGGCTTCGGAGGAAGCGAAGCGTAGATCGTCCGGGCCGATTTCGAAGACGTCGCCAAGCACCCTAAGCTTGCCGAGCTGCAGGTCGGGCAGGTTGCGCGAACCGATGACGAAGGCGATGTTGGCCGGCGCCTGCCGGGTCAGCCGCTCCATGAACCGCTTGACCGCCGGCGCTTCGATGACGTGGTAGTCGTCGAAGAACAGGGTGATCTCGGCGTCGCGCGCCGCAAAACCCGCCACAAGTGCGGCGAGCACCACGTCGAGTTGCGGGATCGGGCTCGACTGGAAGGCGAGGTCGAGCTCGGCCGGGTTCTGGACGAGGTGACGCAGCGCCCCCACCAGATGCGACAGGAAGGCGCCTTCGTCATTGTCCGTCGCCTCGCAGGACAGCCACGCGGTCAGCCGGCCATGGCGCGCGACCTCCGCGGCCCACTGCGCCATCGTCGTCGACTTGCCGAAGCCGGCGGGCGCGGCGAACAGCACGATGCGTGTATCGACATGCCGCTCCAGCCTCGACAGGATGCTCTCGCGCCGCACCCACCGGCGATGGTGAGACGATGAAAGGCCGGCGGGTTGCGAAGACGGTCTCATCTGGCGCCGGGCATCCATTCCGCTTCGATCAACGGGATCTGCGGGGCCGCATCGCGCGGCAGGGTTCCCTTGACCCGGGGATCGTCGGTGATTTCAAACCCGGCCGCGTAGGGCTCGAACCCGCAAGCCCGGTAGAAACCGATGACGCTGTGATGGTCGATGCTGCTGGTGTGCAGCCAGATGCGGCCGGGGCCAAGGCGCCACGCCTGATCGAGCGCGCCGGCCATCAGCCGCTTGCCGAGACCGCGGCCGGTCAAGGCGGGGAACAGGCCGAAATAGGTGATCTCGATCTCGTTGTCGTCCGCCACGGAGAATTCGACCATGCCGACATGGTCGCCGCTATCATCATGGCCGTAGTACACATGCTGGCGAGGGTCGGCGAAGTGCGCGGCGACTTCGGCATCCGACATTTCGGCGGCGCGGTCCCACAGCCAGGGAGCGCCGATATCGAGGAAGATCGCGCGGTAGGAGGTGCTGTCGGGTTTGGTGATCCGGGTCATCGCCAGGGGCTGCGCGAGACCTGGCACCGGAGCGCGTGCTTCCATCCACGTCACCGCATTGACGATCTTGCCGGCCGGCACGCGCCGGTAGCCGGCCGAGAGATCGGTGACTTCATCCGGCAATGGGCCTTCGGTGACCAGCATCTGTCCTCGATCTCTGCCATGCAGCGTCGCCGGCATGCAGGAAGCTGATGCCAACTCTGCGCCCTCCTGCCAAGAGCTTCCCGGGTTGGGCCATCGTTTTGGCCCGACCTGTCTCTTCGCCTTTCCTTAGAATGGCATATGAGATATGATACACCATTCACGGGAAAGCGGAATATCATGCCTGAGCGAATTGCCGACGAAGCCATCTTGCGCGCGGTCGATGACGGCTTCGCGCGGCAAGTCGCGTTCCTGGCGGACCTCGTACGCTTTCCCTCCCAGCGCGGCGACGAGCACGCCGCGCAATCGTTCATGGCGGCCGCTTACGAGGCAGACGGCTATACGGTCGACATGTGGCGTGTCGATGTCGACGCGATCCGCGATCTGCCGGGGTTTTCGCCGGTTGCGGTTTCTTATGACGATGCCTTCAACGTCGTTGCCACCCACATGCCGCGAAACGCCACCGGTCGCTCGCTGATCCTCAACGGCCATATCGATGTCGTGCCGACCGGGCCGCTCGACCGCTGGGTGCGCGATCCCTACGACCCGGCCATCGAGGATGGCTGGATGCATGGCCGCGGCGCCGGCGACATGAAGGCCGGTCTGTCGGCCTGTCTCTATGCGCTCGCTGCCTTGCGCAGCCTCGGCTATCAGCCGGCCGCGAATGTCTACCTCCAGTCAGTGGTCGAGGAGGAATGCACTGGCAATGGCGCGCTCGCCTGCCTGCAACGCGGCTACCGCGCCGACGCCGCCTTCATTCCCGAACCCTTGGAACCGCGCTTGATGCGGGCGCAGGTCGGGCCGATCTGGTTCAGGGTCGAGGTCGACGGCGATCCCCAACATGCCTCCGGCGCTTTCTCGGCTGGCGCCAACGCCATCGAAAAGGCCTTTCTCATCATCCAGGCACTGAAGCAGCTCGAAATCGTCTGGAATGCGCGCAAGGTCGATGATCCGCATTTCTGCAATCATCCGCATCCGATCCGCTTCAATCTCGGCAAGATTGAAGGCGGCGAATGGACATCGAGCGTTCCGGCACGCTGCGTCTTCGAGATGCGGGTCGCGACCTATCCCGGGCAGAAACTCGAGGACGCCCGGGCCGAGCTCGAAGCCTGCATCGCCGAAGCGGCCCGTGCCGATCCGTTCCTGGTCAATCGTCCGCCAACGATGACCTATAACGGCTTCATGGCCGAGGGCTATGTCCTGGAAGGTGCCGACGAGATGGAAGCCGTGCTGCGGCGCAGCCATACCGCCGTGTGGGGCGAGCCGCTGACGGAACACGTCACCTCGGCGACCACGGATGCGCGCTTCTTCGGCCTCTATGCCGACACGCCAGCGATCGTCTACGGCCCGATCTGCCGCATGCCGCATGGCTATGACGAGGCCGTCGATCTGGATTCGGTGCGCAAGGTCACGCAGACCATTGCGCTGTTCATCGCCGACTGGTGCGGTCTCGAGCCGATCGATCCGGAGATGAGCTCATGAATGCGGCCGTGCCTGATGGTTTCGGCGAAACGCTCGCCGAGGATGCGCCGGACGTCTCGATCGCCGACGCGCTCGTCATCTTGCGCCGGCACTATGGGCTCACCGGCAGCGCGCGTCCGCTGCCGGGCGAACGCGACCACAATTTCCACATCCAGACCGAGGGCGAGGGCGAGTTCGTCCTGAAGGTTTCCCATCCGGCGGAGGAGGCCGGCTTCACCGATTTCCAGAACAAGGCGCTCGACCATATCCTGGCGGTCGACCCGACCTTGCCGGTCCCCTCGGTGCGCAAGAGCTTGGAAGGCGAAGCGCAGTTCACGGCCAGCGTCGGTGGATCGGCGCCGCGTATCATCCGGCTGGTCACCTATCTGCCTGGCCAGTTGCTGTCGCGCTCGCCCACATCGGCGGCACAGGATCGCAATCTCGGCATTTTCCTCGCCCGCCTTGGCCGGGCACTGCGCGGTTTCTTCCATCCGGCGGCCGGCAGCGACCTGCTCTGGGATATCCGCAAGGTCGCCAAGACACGGCCGATGCTGGCGTATATCGCCGATGCCGGCCACCGGGCCATGGTCGAGCGCGTGATGGACGCTTTTGAGGAGAACGCGGCGCCGGTCATTCCGAGCCTGCGCGCGCAGATCGTCCACAACGACATGAATTCCTACAATGTGGTGATGGACGCGTCGCGGCCGGAGGTCGTGACCGGCATCCTCGATTTCGGCGACATGATCCATTCGCCGCTGATCTGCGACCTCGCCATCGGCGCCGTCTATCGCTGGCCGGCTGAAGGTCATCCGCTGGCGTCCGCCGCGCGCTTCGTCGCCGGCTACCAGTCAGTGCAGCCGCTGGAGACGGAAGAGATCGGCATCCTTTTCGATCTGATCCGTGCCCGCCTTGCCCTTATCGCCAACATCGCCAGCTGGCAGGCGGAACGCTTCCCGGCCAAGCGCGACTATGTGCTGCGCCTCATCACCGAAGTCTGGGCCTCGCTCGAACGGCTGGACGGCCTGTCGTCCGCTGACGCCGGCCGCTATTTTCTCGACCATTCCAATCCGGAGTAGATGCCCGTGTCCCAGTCCTCGCCATATCCCGCAAATGCCGACTCGAGGGCATCCGAGCGCGCGCTGCTCGAACGCCGCGCCAGGCTGCTCGGGCCGACCTACCGCGCCTTCTACCGCAACCCGATCCATCTGGTGCGCGGCAGCGGCGTCTGGCTCTACGATGCGGGAGGGCGCAAATTCCTCGACGCCTACAACAATGTCGCCTCGGTCGGGCACTGCCATCCGCGCGTCGTCGAGGCGCTGTCGGGGCAGGCCGCCACCCTCAACACGCACACACGCTATCTGAGCGAGATCATTCTCGACTATGCGGAAAAACTGCTCGGCACGGTTCCGGCCCATCTCGGCCATGCCATGTTCACTTGCACCGGCAGCGAGGCCAACGACCTTGCCATCCGCATCGCCCAACATTCGAGCGGCGGTACCGGCGTCATCATCACCGATTTCGCCTATCACGGCGCCACGATCGCCACCGCTCAGCTGTCACCAGCGGCGGTCGGGGCAAAGGGCGTGCCCGCCCACCACCGCACCGTGGCAGCGCCGGACACATTCCGCGACCAGGGCCGCGCCGCGTATGATTTCGCCAGGAATGTCGCCGCCGCCCTCGACGATATGCGTGCGCAAAACATCCGTCCGGCGGCGCTGCTGCTCGATTCGGCCTTTTCCAGCGACGGCATTTTCTTCCCCGATGCGGCGGTCATGAGCGAGGCGGCGGATCACGTCAGGAAGGCGGGCGCCATCGTTATCGCCGATGAGGTCCAGTCCGGCTTCGGCCGGCTTGGCCAGGGCATGTGGGGTTTTGCCAATTATGGCCTCGAACCCGACATCGTCACCATGGGCAAGCCGATCGGCGACGGCCATCCGATGGGCGCTGTGCTCGTGCGGCCGCGGCTTGTCTCGTCCTTCGGTTCCAACACCGGCTATTTCAACACCTTCGGCGGCAATCCGGTCGCGGCCGCCGTCGGCATTGCGGTGCTGGACGTGATCGAAGGCGAGGGGCTGATCGAGAACGCGCGCAACGTCGGCGCCTATACAGGAGAGTTGCTGCGCGCGCTGCAGACCCGGCACGGCATGGTCGGTGACGTCAGGCAAAACGGTCTCTATTTCGGTGTCGAATTGACGGCGGATGGCGACGAAGCGCTGGCCGCCAGCAAGACGTCGGCGGTCGTCGAAGCCATGCGCGAGGACGGCGTGCTGATCTCGTCCTGCGGTCCGCGCGGCAACGTGCTGAAGATCAGGCCGCCTCTGCCCTTTGCCAGGGACAATGCCGAGCAACTGGCCGAGACGCTCGATCGCGCTTTGTCGAACTGGTGATCGGGACCGCGCATGCTGAAGCTCGAACATCAAACCCTCAACGACCGCGCCTATGGCGCGCTCAAGCAGGAGTTGATTTCAGGCGGTTTCAGCCCGGGCCAGACGCTGGTCATCCGCAAGCTTGCCGAGACGTTCGGCATCTCGACGACGCCGATCCGCGAGGCGTTGCAAAGGCTGGTCGCCGAGCGGCTGCTCGAGATGCAGAACAACCGCTCGATAATCGTGCCGCTGCTATCCGCCCCTGCCTTCGAGGAACTGACTCAGATCCGCATCGCCGTCGAAGGACTGGCGGGCGAGATGGCCGCGTTGCGGATGAGCGAAAGCGGATTGGTCGAGATCCAGACGACGCTCGCCGGCATGCAGCGCGCCATCGAAGCCGGCGATGCCAGGACCTATCTCTCGCTGAACGAGGCGTTTCACTTCTCCATCTACCAGCATGCCGGCGCGCCGATCCTGTTGAACATGATCCGCGACCTCTGGGGCCGCGTCGGGCCTTATCTCAAGCTTCTGATGCAGGCCGATCGCTACATTCCGCTGTCGAACGATGCGCATCGCCGGATTGTTGCCGCGTTGGAGCAGCGCAATGGCCCGGCTGTGCGGGTCTCTCTTGAACAGGACATCGCCGTGGCAGCCGCGGTTCTTTCCGAAAATCTGCGCATGACGGCCTGATCCGCGCGACCAGAAGCGATCGTTTTATCCGGTCTCGTCCAGCCGGTCGCGCAGCATGCTCCAGCCGAGCAGCATGTTGGGCGCGTGCCGCAGTACCGCATGGAAGGGGATCGGCGCCAGCGGTGCCAACGGCAGCGGCAAATCACGAGCCTCGATTCCCGCAGCCCAGTCGGCCAACACCTTGCCCATCGCCGTCGTCATGGCAATGCCGCGCCCGTTGCAGGCGCGACCGGCGATCAGCCCCGGTCCGAGGTCCAGGAGATGTGGCAGGAAATCCGGTTCGACCGCGGCCATTCCCGACCAGCTATAAGCCAGCGGCGGCAGGTTCGGCAAATCGAGATGCCTGGCGAGGCGCCGCCAGATCGTTTGCGGCACGCGCGTGTCGGCGCCGGCACTCAGAATATGCATGCCGCCGCTAATCAGCCGGTTGTCGGCGTCGAAGCGGAAGGTGAAGAGATTGCGCCTGGTGTCGCCGGCGCCTTGCCCGCCGGGAAGCAGCCGCGTGCGGATTTCGCTCGACAGCGGCTCGGTCGCGATCTGAAAAACCTTCAGCGGAATATAGGTTCGTTGCAGCAACGGATTGAGCGACCCGCCATAGGCGTTGGTGGCGATCAGCACCTTGCCGGCACGCACCGAGCCCGATGGCGTTTTCAGCGACCAGCCATCGGCCACGCGATCGACCGAGGTGACCGGCGTGCGCTCGAAGATCTTGGCGTCAGCCTTTTCCGCCGCATCGGCCAGTCCGTTCGCATAGGCGACCGGATTGAGCACCCCACCTGAACGGTCCATCCAGCCGCCGGCATAGCCGCGAACGCCCGTCAGCGCTTCGATTTCCTGCCTATCCAGCGTGACAGCTGGCCGGCCGCGCCGTGCCCATTGCCCGGCCCGCGATTTGACCTTCTCGAAGGCGGCGGGCGAATGCGCCGGTTGGATCCATCCGTTCTGCACGGCGTCGCAGTCGATGCCGTGCCGTTTGATAAGACCGAAGACAAGGTCGGCGCTGCCGGCGGCAAAATCGATCAGTCTCTCGCCGCGCTCTGGGCCGAGATGCGCAAGGATGTTGTCCGGGTCCATCTTGGCGAAGTTGGGCACGACGAAACCGGCATTCCTGCCGGTCGCGCCCCAGGCGATGATTTCGGCCTCGAGAACAGCGACCGAGATGCCATTTTCGGCGGCATGCAGCGCCGTTGAAAGGCCGGCAAAGCCGCCGCCGACAATTGCGAGGTCGACATTGATCTCGTCGTGCAGCGCGGGCCGGTCGCGGCTGTTGGGGCTGACGGCGTGCCAAAGTGAAGCGCCATGCGCTTCCTGCCGGATCGCAGTGTTCATGAGCCGTAACTACTCTTGGCTGTAGCCACCTTCGCCCGCTTGCCCAGTCGTGGCCGCCGCAGTCTGTCGCCGAACAAACCATTGGGCCTGATCAAGAGGATGACGCAGAGCATGACGCCGATGGCGACGATCTGCAGCGAGGCCGCGCGCGCCTGCTGCTCCGGCGCAAACAGCACGCTGGTCAGCGTGCCTGACCCCGCCCATATTCCCCAGACCAGGATGCTGCCAATGACGGCGCCGAGATTGCTGCCCGAGCCGCCGACGATCAGCATCACCCACACCTGGAAGGTCAGGATCGGCAAATAATTATCCGGTGCGATGAAGCCGGTGAAATGCGCCTGCAATGCGCCGGCCAGCGCCATGATGGCGCCGCCGACGGCAAAGGCCTGGATGCGGTAGAAGCGCGCGCTCTTGCCAAGCGAAATCGCCGCCCGCTCATCCTCGCGCAAGGCCTTCAGCACGCGTCCCCACGGGCTGCGCGACAGATGCTCCAAAGCGAGATAGGCAATCAGCGTGACCGCCGAGACGACGGCGAGGTTCGACAGGTTGAACAGCAGCGGCGTCTCGGCAAGGCTGCCGAAGGGGCGTGGGATGAAGCCGATGCCGAACGGGCCGCCCGTCAGCTTCTGCGCGTTGAGCGCGACGAGTTGCACGACCACGGCGACGCCGAATGTGGTGATCGCCAGATAGTCGGATCGCAGCCGCAGCGTCGCCATGCCGGTCAGCGCAGCGGCGATGCCGCCGACCACCATGGCACCCGCCCAGCCGACAAGGATCGGCAGGCCGAAGCCACCGAGCCGTGCGGCATCGTCAGGTGTGGTCAGCAGCGCTGAAGTGTAGGCGCCGATGGCGACGAAGCCGGCGAGGCCGACATTGAACAGGCCGGTCAGGCCCCACTGCAGATTGAGCCCCAGCGTGACCAGCGAAAAGATCAGCGCGGTGGTCAGGAAGAATGCGCCGTAGCCGAGCAGGTCCATCAGCGTTCCCTCACACCAAACAGGCCGATCGGCCGCACGAACAGCACCGCCATCAGGATGATGAAGGAGACGGCGGCGCGCCATTCGGCGCCGATCAACTGCACCGCCCCGGCTTCGGCGAGCCCGATGATCAAGCCGCCGAGTACGGCACCCGGGATGCTGCCGATGCCGCCGAGGATCGCGGCGGCAAACATCGGCAGCAGCATGTCGAAGCCCATGAACGGGCGGATCTGCACCAGAATGCCGATCATCACGCCGGCGACGCAGGCCAGAGCCCCGCCGATGATCCAGGTGACGCGCACCACGCTGGCGACGTCGATGCCGACGATGCGGGCCAGTGCCGCGTTCTGGCTCAGCGCCTGCATGGAACGGCCGGTCTGCGTGCGTGTCATCAACAGATGCACGCCGAGCACCAGCACGGCGGTCAGCAGCAGAAGCGCGATCTGGTCCGGGGTGATGCGGACGCCGAAGCCGACCGGCATGGCGATCTGGATCGCCCGGCTGAAATAAGTCGGCCGCGAGGTGAAGGTGAATTCGAGCAGGCTGCGCAGCGCCATCGAGGCACCGAAGCTTGCCATCACCACGATGATGGCTTGCCCTTGCGAGCGCAGCCGCGAAAACAGCACTCTGTCGAGCAGCAGCGCCAACAGGGCGGTGAAGGCCATGCCCACGACCAAGGCGACAAGCAGCGGCCAGCCGAAGGACAAAGGCGCGATCGGCGCCACCTTGCCGAATGTCGCGCCGATGGCGCTGACGACAGCCAGCGTCGCATAGGTACCCCAGGCCATGAAGTCGCCATGGGCAAAATTCGAGAAGCGCAGGATCGAATAGGTGAGCGTCACACCAATGGCGCCGAGGCCGATCATCGAGCCGGTCAGCAACCCGTCGACGACAAATTGCAAGCTCATGCCGCGCCTCCCTTGCTGGCGTGAGAAGGGCGTTGGCCGAGATAGAGCTCGGCGACGACCGGGTCGTTCCAGAGCTCCGAGGCAATGCCCTCGTGCCGGTCCTTGCCTTCGACCAGCACATAGGCGCGGTCGCCGATTGCCAGTGCTGCCTTGGCGTTCTGTTCGACCAGGAGGATGGTGACGCCGGATTTGCGGATGCCGGCCAGCATCTCGAACACCATCGAGACGAATTTCGGCGACAGGCCAGCCGACGGTTCGTCGAGCACCAGCACTTTGGGATGGACGATCAGGGCGCGGGCGACTGCGAGCATCTGCCGCTGCCCGCCCGACAGGTTTCCGGCGGCGGTGCGGCGCTGGCGGACAAGGTCGGGGAAGGCCGCATACATTTCCTCGATGCGGCCAGGGATGTCGCGCCGTTCGAGGATGCCGCAGGCGACTTTGAGATTGTCCTCGACCGACATCAGCGGAAAGATGTTTTCGGTCTGCGGCACGAAGGCCAGGCCTAGCCGCACCATGGTGTGGGCGGGCGCTGCGGTGATGTCCTTGCCGTCTAGGAACACCGAGCCGCCGGTGACCGGGACAAGACCGGCGATCGCCTTGATGAAGCTCGACTTGCCGGCGCCGTTGGGGCCGAGCACGACGACGATCTCGCCCTTGCTGACGGCGATCGAGGCGCCGCGCACGATCGGCACACCAGGCTCATAGCCGGCTTCGAGATTGCGGACATCGAGGACGGTCTCGCTCATGCCGTGCCTCCGAGATAGGCCTCGATGACGCGCGGGTCGCGGGCGACCTCTTCCGCCGTGCCTTCGCTGAGCAACTGGCCGCTCGCCATGACCAGCACGCGATGGCAGAGCCGCGTCACCATATCGATGTTGTGTTCGATCAATAGGAAGGTGATGCCGCGCGCGTTGATATCGCGAATGCGGTCGATGATGACTTCGAGCAGCGTCGCGTTGACGCCGGCCGCCGGCTCGTCGAGCAGGATGATCGCCGGGTCGGCCATCATCACGCGGGCAAGTTCGAGCAGCTTGCGCTGGCCGCCGGACAACACGCGCGCTGGCTCATGCGCGAGGTGGGTGAGGGTGACCAGCTCCAGTAGATCGAGCGCCTTTGCCCTGGCCGCCTTTTCCTGTGCCACCACCCGCCACGGCGTGACGAAGTTTGCGAGCAGTCTTTCCCCCGCCTGCCTCTGTGCCGCCAGCATGATGTTCTCGATCAGCGTCAGATTGGGCAGCGGGCGCGGGATCTGAAAGGTGCGACCAAGTCCCCTGCCAATGCGCAGATGCGCGGCTTCGCCGGAGACGCGCGTGCCATTGAGCAGGATATCGCCGCTGGTCGGCAATATACTCCCGGCGAGTAGGTCGAACATGGTCGTCTTGCCGGCGCCGTTCGGCCCGATCAGGCCGAGGATTTCGCCCGCTTTGACATCAAACGAGACATCGTTGACGGCGACAAGGCCGCCGAACCGCCTGACGACATTGCTTGCCGTCAGAACCGGTGCCCGGGTCTCCTGCCCTTGGCGCTCCGCTGCCTCGCTCATCAAACCCTCTGGCCGAAGACGATCGTTGTCGCCCCTGATTTTTGATTTGTGATCACACTTGCTTTGATCACGCTATTCGGCTTTAATTTCATCCGCAAGCCGAAAACGGGCCAAGACCGGGAATGCCATGCAGAAGGCTGCCATCGAGCGAAACAACGAGACGATCGCAGCCCAGCTTACGCCGGTCGGCCGCGAGACCGTGCAGGATCGCGTCTATTCCGAGTTGCGCCGGGCCCTGATCGGCGGCCTGTTCGAGCCGAACCAGGTGCTGACCATCCGCGGCCTTGCCGATGCGCTGGTCACCTCGACCATGCCGGTACGTGAAGCGCTCGGCCGGCTGATCACGGAAAAGGCGCTGGAGGCGCTGCCCAACCGCTCGGTGCGCGTGCCGCCGATCACGCTGGAGCGTATCGACGACCTTTTGCGCGCCCGGTCACTTATTGAAGGCGAAGCAATTGCACTTGCCGCCACGCGCATGAGCCCGCGCCAGATCGCTTCGATCGAAGCGATGCTCGGCGAGTGGGATGAGATGCGGGCGCTGAAGCACAAGAAGGACATTGACCGCGAAGCAACGCTCAACCAGAGCTTCCATTTCGAGATCTACCGCTGCTGCGGCTCGGCGGTGCTGATCCCGATGATCGAAAGCCTGTGGCTGCAATCGGGACCTTGCATCCGCGTCGCCATCTACGCCTTTTCCGAAGCCGGCGAGGTCGACACCGCGCACTATCACCGCAGCATCGTCGCGGCTCTCGCCAAACAGGATGCGCAAGCCGCGCGCGAAGCACTGGTGGCCGATATCAGCCGGCCTTTTGCTTTCCTGCGCGACAAGCTTCAGTCCGCTGCTACGAAAGACCAGACATGACCTCCATCAGCCTCACCGAGCCTCGCTCGAAGCTTTCCGTGACGGCGCAGCTGCTGCCCGAAAAGGCGCCGGAAAATGCCGCCTTTCTTCAGGCGTATCTCGCAACGCCACGTGTCGTTCCCGGCATCCATGCGATGTGGACGGGACCTGAGATTTCCTGCCCGGTTCCGTCAGCCGATCTCGATGGCCAGTCCTTTGCCCGGCCTCTACCGGCGGAGAACGCAACGCTGACGCCGCAGCCCGGCGACATCGTGCTGTCCTACGTGCCGCCGCGCATGTGGGGCGGCAACCCCAATGCCATTTTCGACATCGGTCTCTATTACGGGCAGGGCGCGCGGCTTCTGTTCCCGATCGGCTGGCTGGCCGGCAGCGTGGTGGCGCAGGTCCTGCCGGAGGAGCGTGAGCAGTTCGCCGCCGCCTGTGGCGTCATCCGCCGCAACGGCGCCTGCGACATAACCTTCAGCCTGGTGGAGGCCTCGAATGGCTGACGACAGTTTCGAGCTTTTCGATCTTCGCGTCGAGGCGGTCATCCCCGAGGGCAAGCCGATCTATTGCGGCGCCAAGCCGGGCGACTATTTCGAGCTCAAGGGCGAGATGCTGTCGATGCCGGCAGGGCAGAGTTTTTCGATCTATTCGCTTGCCTCCGTATTGCCGTTTCTCGCGGCAAAGCAGCGGCCGACCGACCGCAATGACTGGATGACCTCGGACGCCGAGATCGCTTGTCCCGATCCCAATTGCGCCAGCCGGCTGCGGATCGTCAGGCTGGCCAAGCGGCGATTCAGCCATGCCGAAACCACGGCCGTGCCGCTGCCGAAGGAGAATGACCGGACATGACCGCCAAGACCTTCGAGCTCGGCCCCGGCTACACCATCTCGCGCGTCATTCGCGGCGGCTGGCAGCTCGCCGGCGGCCATGGCGCCATCGATCGCAGCCAAGCGGTCACCGACCTGATCGCCACTTTCGACGCGGGCATCTGGACCTATGATTGCGCCGACATCTACACCGGCGTCGAGGAACTGATCGGTGCCGCGCGCCTGCGGCTGGCCAGCGAGCGCGGCCTCGATGTTGCGGCCAGGATGAAAGTGCACACCAAGCTGGTGCCCGACCTCGAACGGCTGGCCGGCATCAGCCGCGATTATATCAGGGGCATCGTCGATCAGTCGCTGCGCAGGCTGAAGACCGAACGTCTCGATCTCGTGCAGTTCCATTGGTGGGACTATGATCAGCCTCGTTACGTCGAGGCGATGGGGTGGCTCAACGAACTTCGGTTGGAAGGCAAGGTGCGCAATCTCGGTACCACTAATTTCGACACGCCGCGGCTCGCCGAGATCCTCGCCGCCGGCATCCCGCTGGTCAGCCAGCAACTGCAATATTCCGTGCTCGATCAGCGGCCGGGCAATAGCCTCGCCGCACTTGCAGAGAAAAACGGCGTCAGCTTCCTCTGCTATGGTTCCGTCGCCGGCGGCTTCCTCAGCGACAAATGGCTTGGCGTGGCCGAACCGGCGATGCCGCTCGAAAACCGCTCGCTGGTCAAATACAAGCTGATCATCGACGATTTCGGTGGCTGGGACCTTTTCCAGCAACTGCTCCAGGCACTTAAGGCCGTTGGCGATCGCCACGGCGTCGACATCGCCACCATCGCCAGCGCCTGGGTGCTTGAACAGCGCCAAGTGGCGGCCGTCATCGTCGGCGCCCGCAATCAGGCCCATGCACTGGCCAATGCTGGCATCATGGACATCGCGCTCGACGCCGATGATCGGGCGAAGATCACGGCCGTGATCGCGCAAAGCCAGGGTCCCCTGGGCGACGTCTACACGCTGGAGCGCGACCGGCATGGCCGTCACGGCTCGATCATGCACTACAATTTGAATGCGGGCCGCACATGAGCACCAGCAACAAGACGCTGTTTTCGCAGGCCAGCGCCGAAATCGTCGGCCTGCATCGCTTCTTTGTCGACTGGTTCGTCGCCGCGCGCGCCGACACGGTGGATTTCTCGCGCTTCGAGCGTGCCATGGGCGAAGGCTTGACCATGATCGCACCGAGCGGCCAGATCCTGGACCGTGACGCTGTGATTGATCATGTCCGCTCAAGCCGCGCCACATGCGACGAAGGGTTTGCCATTTCGATCGAGGATATCAGGCCCGGTTGGCAAAGCGCCGATACGATCGTTGTCTTCTACGTCGAGACGCAACTCCGCGCGGGCAAGCACACGCGCCGGCAGTCGAGCGCCGTCTTCACCACCAGTTCATCGGCGCCCAACGGCGTCGAATGGCGACATCTGCATGAAACCTGGCTGCAGGTGCCGGAACGCTGAACAGGCTCCAGAGATCAAATTAGAGTCGAGTAACGAAAGGGGAACAACAATGAGAAAGACGATACTCCAACTCACCACCGCGCTTGCTCTCGTGACGCTGGCAGGCGCCGCGCAGGCCGCCGACTGCAAGATCACCGTCGGCCTCGTCATGGAACTGACCGGCCCAGCCGGCGAATACGGCCAAGCCGGCGCCAAGTCCGTCGAGATGGCCTTCCGCGACATCAACGCCGCCGGCGGCGTGCGCGGCTGCGATCTGGCGACCGACACGCGCGACAGCCAGAGCCAGGGCAACATCGCCGTCGACGCCGCCACCCAGCTGGTCCAGGTCAAGAAGGTGCCGGTCATCATCGGCGGCATCATCTCGTCGGTGTCGATCCCGATCCTGACCTCGGTCACAGCGCCTGCCAAGATCGTCCAGGTCTCGCCGGCATCATCGTCGCCGACACTGACCGCGCTTGGCCGCGACGGCAAGACCAACGGCATCTTCTTCCGCACCATCACCTCGGATGCGCTGCAGGGCGTCGCCGCGGCCAAATACGCCGTCGACAAGGGCTTCAAGAAGCTGTCGGTCATCCACGTCAACAACGACTTCGGCGTCAACATGGTGGCCGAATTCTCGCGCGCCTACAAAGCGCTCGGCGGCACCATCGTCTCCGACACGCCCTACAACGAGAAGCAGTCGAGCTATGCCTCTGAAGTCACGGCGGCGATGGCGGGTGAACCGGACGGGCTCTATCTGGTCAGCACGCCGGTAGACGGCGCAACCGTTGCCCGCACCTGGATTTCGCAAGGCGGCGTGCAGAAATTCCTGCTCAATGACGGCATGAACAGCCCTGATTTCATCGAATCCGTCGGCGCCGATTATCTCAAGGATGCCTACGGCACATCGTCCGGCACCAGCCCGACGGCCTCCACCGATTACTTCATGAAGAACTACAAGGAATTTTCCGGTATCGAACCGTCGAACCCGGCCGCCGACCGTTCCTATGACGCCGGTGCCATCGTCGGCCTCGCCATCGCCATTGCCGGCTCCGAGGATCCGGCCAAGATCAAGGACGCGATGTACAAGGCGGTCGATCCGGCCGGCACGCCGATCTTTGCCGGCAAGGAGGAGTTCGCCAAGGCGCTCGGCCTGATCAAGGACGGCAAGCCGATCCGCTATGAAGGCGTCATCGGTCCGGTCGCTTTCGACAAATATGGCGACATCACCGGCCCGTTCCGGCTGTGGAAAATCGTCGACGGCAAGGTGACCACCGACGGTGAAATGACCACCGACGACGTCAACGCGCTGCAGGCCAAGCTCCAGTAAGGCCGCGCAATTCTTCCGGCATCAATCGCGCCTTATCGTGATTGATGCCGGCATCGTTCAGGGCAGGTCGATATCGCTTGCGCGGCACGCGATCCCGAATAGGATCGGCCGGCTGCAATGGAGGGATAGCGAGCGTGTCGGACAGGAATACTCATCGGGTCGTCCCGTCGATGGATGCAGATGACGTCCGTCGCCGCACCGGCGCCTGAGCCCGATGTCGCCTGAAACGCAACGACTTCTGTCCGCTCTTGGCGATCGGCTGGGCGCCGGCGGCGTGCTTGCCGGCTCCGATGTCGACCAGCGCTATCGCGACGATCCCGACGGCAAGCTCGGGGCACTGCCCGAAGTCGTGCTGCGTCCGCGCGATACTGTCGGTGTCGCGGCGGCACTCGCCGGGTGCAACGCTGTCGGCCAGCCGGTCGTCGTCCAGGGCGGTCGCACCGGGCTGGCCGGCGGCACACGCGTCCAGCCCGGCGAGATCGTGCTGTCGCTGGAGCGCATGACCGGCCTCGCCGCGCCGGACAGTCAAGCCGGCAGCATCGTCGCCGAAGCTGGCGCGACGCTGCAGGCGGTGCAGGAGGCAGCCGATGGCGCCGGGCTGATGTTCGGCGTCGACATCGGCGCGCGCGGTTCGGCCACGGTCGGAGGCAACATTGCCACCAATGCCGGCGGCATCCGCGTGCTGCGCTACGGCATGTACCGCGCGCAGGTGCTGGGGCTGGAGGCGGTGCTTGCCGATGGCAGCGTGCTGTCCTCGCTGAAGGGCCTGCCGAAGGACAATTCCGGCTACGACCTCGGCCAGCTGTTCGTCGGTGCGGAAGGGACGCTCGGCGTCGTCACTCGCGCCGCGCTCCGGCTGCATCCGAAACCAGCGTCGGAGGTGAACGCCTTCTGCGCGCTCGCTTCGCTCGATGCGGCCATAGCCCTGCTTGGGCTGCTCAGGCAAAAGCTCGGCCCGCTACTGTCTGCCTATGAGGTGAATTTCGCGCCGCTCTACGACGTCATGGTTGGCAGCATGGCCATGCCGGCGCCTTTGCCGGCTGGATCGCCCGTCTATGTGCTGGCTGAGATCCAGGGCAGCGAGCCCGAGCGCGACGGCGAGCGCTTCGCCGAGGTTCTGATGCAGGCTGTCGAAGACGGCGTGGTCGACGATGTCGTCGTCTCGCAATCGCCGCGCGAATTCCGTGCGCTGTGGGATGTGCGGGAAGACGCCAATCGCGTCCTGTTTTCGATCAAAGGCCTGATCGGCGTCGACATCAGCATTCCCTTGGCGCGCATGGGCGCATTCCTGCAGGAAGCGGACGCCGCCATCCATTCCGTCGATCCGGGCGCCGACATCTACGTCTTCGGCCATCTCGGCGACGGCAATCTGCACTATCAGGTGCTCACGGCGGATCCGGCGGCGGCTTACGGCATCATCTATCGCGGCGTGGCGGCGGCGGGAGGCGGCGTTTCGGCCGAGCATGGCATCGGTCTCGACAAGAAGCAGTGGCTGCATCTGGTGCGCAGCGACGCCGAAATCGCCACGATGCGGCGGCTGAAGACGGCGCTCGATCCCAAGAACATCCTCAATCCGGGGCGGGTCTTCGATCTCGATCCAACGGCCATCGCACGATGACGGGTGGTCGATAGCTCAGGTCCGTTCCGTCGCCATCTGCCTGGGAATCAGGAACCGGGCGGCGAGCACGCAGAGCAGCACGGTGAACATCAGGATCAGTGCCACCAGCGCATTGATGTCGGGCGAGAAGCCAAGCCGCATCATCGCCCACAATCGGACCGGCAGCGTGCTCTGAGTGCCGGTGACCAGGATGGTGATCATGGTTTCGTCGAACGACAGCGCGAAGGCCAGGATGGCGCCGCCGACCATGGCGCTCGACAGGTTCGGCAGGATGATGCGCCAGAAGGTCTGCCAGCCGGTGGCGCCGAGATCGTAAGAGGCTTCGACCAGCGTGCGGCTCATCGACTGCAGCCGCATCAGCACGGTGCGATAGACGATCGCCAGCACGAAGACCGTATGGCCGATGACGACCGTCAGCAGCGAGCGTTCGAGGCCGATCTCACGGAAGAAGATCAGCAGCGCCAGGCCGCTGATGATCGGCGGCATCAGGAACGGCAGGAAGATGATGAACTGCAGGAACGAGCGTCCGGAGCGGCGGCCGTGATAGTAAAGCGCCAGCAGCGTTCCGCTGACCACCGAGAGCACGACGGTGCACAGGCCGACGATCAGCGTGGTGCGCAAGGCGGCCAGGATGTCATGGTTCTCGGCGAGCGCGACGTAGGTCGAAAGGGTGGGCGACGACCAGTCGACATTGCCATGCGAAATGGCGAAGAACGACGACACGATCGGCACGAACAGCGGGCTGTAAAGCAGCACGGCAACCAGCGTCGTGATCGCGGCCAGGAAGATTGTGGAAGGTCGGGGCAGGGCGCTCATATCGACGTCCCCCGGCTGCGCCCGAACCGTTCGCCGATGAGGATGGCGCAGATCACCACGATCGCCAGCGCCACCGAGAGAGCGGCGCCGAACGGCCAGTTATAGGCCGTGCCGAATTGGCTGTAGAGGATGCGGCCGAAGGTGAAGCCGCTGATCCCGCCGACCATTTGCGGCGTCAGGAAATCGCCGATCGCCAGCACGAAGACGAAGCTCGCCGCCGAGGCGACGCCAGGCAGGCTGAGCGGCAAGGTGATGCGCAGGAACGTCTGCAGGCCGCTCGCGCCAAGATCGTCGGAGGCACGCAGCAAGGTCTGCGGTATCCGCTCCAGCGACAGGAAGATCGGCAGGATGGCGAAGGGGATCAGAAGCAGGCTCAGCGTCAACAGGATGGCGTTCATGTTGAACACGAAAAGCGTCGACGGCTGCTGCAATATGCCGATTGCCACCAGCGCCTTGTTGAGAAAGCCGTTGAGGCCAAGGATGCTGCGGATCGCGTAGATCTTGATGACGTAGCTCATCAACAGCGGCACCAGAAGCAGCATCAGCAAGGCGTAGCGCCAGCGCCCTTTCAGCGTCGTCAGGAAATAGGCGGCGGGATAGGCGAGCAGGATGCAGATCACGGCCACCGACACGCACAGCACGATGGTGTTCCAGAACACCGGGAGAAAGATCGGGTCGGTGAAGAACCTGACATAGTTGCCGAGCGTCGGCGCGTAGATGATCGTGCCCTGATCGACGCTGAAGAAACTGTAGACCAGGAAGATCGCCAGCGGCACCAGGACAAAGATCACCGGCAAGGCGAAGGCCAGCGCCGTCACCAGCAGCGACAATCGCCTTTCCACGGGATGTGTCGAGCCGGCCGTACTCATGCCAGCACCAGATGGCCTTCATGCGGCGCAAAGCAAAGCGATACCGTTTCGCCGGACTTGAGCGCGCTGCCGTCGATCCGGCTCGGCATGCGCAGCCGCAGGCGTTGCGCGGCAGTGTCCGCCCCCGCCGTGATGGTGGCGACGGTCGACGAACCGGCAAAGGCGAGGTCGGCGATGCTGCCGGAAAAGCGGTTGCCGCTGTCCGTAGCATCCGCAAGATGCAAGGCCTCGGGACGGAACGCCGCGAAGGCGCCGGCGCCATCCGCTGCGGCCTTCAGATGCGGCTGGTTGCTGATCGAACAGACAAGCCGCCCAAGTGCCGTCTCGATCGTCCGTTGATCACCCTGGACAGGACCGAGCTTTCCGGCGACCAGATTGTTCTCGCCGAAGAAGCGCGCCACGAACTCGCAATTCGGCGTGTAGTAAAGCTCGTGCGGCGTGCCGAGTTGGCGGATATGGCCGGCCTGCATGACGCAAATCCGGTCGGCCATGCCGATGGCTTCTTCCTGGTCGTGGGTGACGAACAGAAAAGTGGTCTTGATCTCGCGCTGGATGGATTTCAGGAATTCCTGCATCTGCCGGCGCAGCTCCAGGTCGAGTGCCGCGAGCGGCTCGTCGAGCAGGATCAGGCGTGGCTGGCAGATCAGCGCGCGGGCGAGCGCGACACGCTGGCGCTGACCGCCGGAAAGCTGCGCCGGAAAACGGTCGGCAAAGCGCCCGAGCTGCACCAGTTCGAGGGCTTCCGCGACGCGGCGCGCGATCTCCTTGCGCTGGATATGGCGCACCGAAAGTCCGTAGCCGACATTGCCGGAAACGGTCATATGCGGGAACAGCGCATAATCCTGGAACACGGTGTTGAACGGCCGCTTGTTGATCGGCATGCGGCTGATGTCCTGGCCGTCGAGGCGGATCTCGCCCGCGGTCAGCGGCTCCAGCCCGCCGATCAGCCGCAGCACCGTGGTCTTGCCCGAGCCCGACGGTCCAAGCACGGTCAGGAACTCACCGTCCTTGATCGACAGGTCGATGTCGTGCAGCACGGGAACCGTGCCGTAGGATTTCGAGACGGACCGCAGCGTCAGCAGGTCGGCATTCTGGTTCATAAGCTATTCTCGCATACGCTGCGGCGGTCCGGAATGTCCGGACCGCCGGGTCCTTCGAAGTCGGGCTGCGTAAAGGATCAGGGCGTCGCCTTGATCTCGTTCCACAGATCAGAGCGCTTGAGCGGGTCCTCGACATTGTTGAGCCAGACCAGCTTGTCATTGCCGCCGGCGCTGCTCGACTCGACCACCGTGTTGCCGAAGCCGGTGCGCTCGGAAAGCGCGCCGCTGACCTTCTTCGTCAGCATGAAGTCGATCCATTTCTCGGCCGCCGCATTGTCGCGGACGCCCTTGGAAATGACCCAATTGTCGAGCCAGGCCAGCGCGCCTTCGCTCGGATTGACGTAGGCGACATGGGCACCGATCTTCTGCAGCGCCTTGACCTGCTGCTGGCCGTAATTGGCCCAGATCAGGGCGACGTCATTGTTCTGGTAGATCTGCTGCGCCTCGTCGGCGGTGGTGTAGAAGCTCAGCACATTGCGCTTGAGTTCGACCAGCTTGGCCTTGACCGCCGCCATCTGCTCGGCGTCGAGGTTGAACGGATCCTTGTAGCCTAGCGTCAGCGCGGTGAACGAGAAATTGTGCTCGCCATTGTCGTAGGCCAGGATCTTGCCCTTGTAGGCCGGATCCCAGAGCACCGACATCGAGGTCGGCGCCGGCTTCACCTTGTCGGTGTCGTAGATCAGCCCGATGGAATCGAAGCAGAACGGAATGCCGTAGACCTTGCCGTCCTTGGTGTCGCCGCTGACCTGCGACAGATCGCGGAAGCGCGGCAGCACCTCCTTCTGGTTGGGCAGCTTGGTGATGTCGATGGGCGACACCAGATCGGCCTTGATGTAGCGCTGCAGCTGGGCGGTGTTGACGGCGAAGACGTCGAAGTCCTGGCCTTCGCTGCCCTTGATCTTGGCCCAAATCTCATCATCGCTGCCGATGAAGACGACATCGACGCCGATACCGGTGGCGGCGGTGAAGTCCTTGACCCAGTCCGGGTCGGCATAGCCGTCCCAGGCCAGCACGCGCAGGTTCGCGGCCAGGGCCGCGGAGGTCATCAGGCCGATGCCGAGGCCGATTGTCGCCAGTCTTAGAAACGCTCTCTTCAGTCCCATTTTTAATCTCCCATTGTCGTTCTGGTGGACCGTGAATTCCGGACCTTTGCCGTCACAGCGGGGTGACGGTGACCAGTCCCTCGTCCGGCACCGACACCATCCGGTTGCGCAGTGGCTTGCCGAATGCCTGTGCCTGGATTTCATACTCGTCGCCGGAGGCCGTCTTGACGCCGGAGGCGTAGCTCATCACCGCCGCGCCGAAGAAATAGGCGTGCAGATCGCCCGCCCTGCGGTGCATCGGGTAGCGGAAATGGAAGTGCTCGAGATTGGCGATCGAGTGCGACATGTGTTCTTCGCCCGACAGGAACTCCTGTTCCCAGATGACGGCCCCGTCGCGCAGGATGCGGGAATGACCGCGCACTTCGTTCGGCAAATCGCCGATCAGCAGTTCCGGACCGATCGAGCAGGAGCGAAGCTTGGAATGGGCGAGGTAGAGGTAGTTCTCGCCCTCCGTCACGTGGTCGGAATATTCGTTTCCGAGCGCATAGCCGATGCGATAGGGATGGCCGTCCGGCCCATTGAGATAAAGCCCGACGATCTCGGCTTCCTCTGCCCCGGCTTTCGCGAATGCCGGCATCGGCAGCTCAGCACCGGGCGGCACGACGCAGGTGCCGACGCCCTTGAAGAACCACTCCGGCTGGATGCCGATCTTGCCGGCGCCAGGCTTGCCGCCCTCCAGCCCCATGCGGAAGATTTTCAGGGAATCGGATTCGTCGGCACCTTCGCCATGGGTCAGAACATGCATCTGGTTGCGTGCGGCCGCACTTCCGGTGTGGGTCAGGCCGGTTCCGGTGACCAGGAAGCGCGCCGGCTCCGGATGATCGACAGGAGCGAGCACACGGCCATCGCGCAGCAGCTCGTCATAGTCGACTGTCGCTGTGCCCGTCCGCTTCTCGACCAGCGATGCAATGGATGCACCCGCGGCGATTGCCGCTTCGGCAAGCTCCAGCACGCTGCCGGTCTTTTCGAGCGGATACAGGTGATTGCCGTCGTCGGAGACGCGGCCGACCCGCCTGCTGCCATCGAGCATTCTGAACTGAACAAGACGCATGAAATACCCTTCTTCCCTTGGGGCCGTATAGGTCACACCCAACCCGCATCGACGATGAACTGCTGGCTCGTGCACATCAGGCTGTCGTCGGCGGCGAGGAACAGCGCCATGCGCGCGATATCGGAAGGCTGCAGCCGGTCGGGCAGGCACTGCCTTTCCGCGATCTGGCGTTCGCCGGCCGGGTTCAGCCACAGCCGCATCTGGCGTTCGGTCATCACCCAGCCCGGCACCATGCAGTTGACGCGGATGCGCTCGGGGCCGAGTTCGCGTGCAAGCGCCCGCGTCATGCCGTAGACAGCGGCTTTCGCGGTGACATAGGCCGGGCAGTCGGGGTCGCCGACCATCCAGGTGATGGAGCCGAAATTGATGATCGAGCCGCCGCCCAGCGAGCTCATCTGCGGGCGCACCGCTTGTGCCGCAAAGAACTGGTGGCGCAGATTGACCGCCATGCGGTCGTCCCAGTAGGCGACCGTGACGTCCTTGGTCTGATGGCGGTCGTCATTGCCGGCATTGTTGCACAGCGCCTGGATGGGGCCGTTGTGCTGCGCTGCTTGCGCGGTAGCCGCCTGTAGCTGCTCGACATCGCGCAGGTCGCAAGGAATGAAGAGCGGCGCGGCATGTCCTTCGGCAGTGATTGCGTCGACGAGCAGCCGGGATGGTTCCTCGGCCAGATCGACGAAGGCGACACGGCTACCTTGCGCGCAGAAATGCCGCACCAGGCTTTCGCCGATGCCGCTGCCGCCGCCGGTGATGAAGACGCTGCGGCCCTTGAGGCTCGGGTAGGTCGCGTAGCTGCTGATCGGATCCGTCATTGCGCGCCTCTCCTAGTGGGAATGCCGGGGGATGCCGGCATCGCGCCGGCCGACGAGGAAGTCGAAATCGCAGCCCTTGTCGGCCTGGAGCACGCGCTCGACATAGAGGCTCTGATAGCCGCCTTCGGGTGGCGCCGGCGGCTTCCAGTCGCGGCGGCGGATGGCCAGTTCTTCATCCGACACCAGCAACTCAAGCCGGCGGCCGGCGACATCGAGTTCGATGAGATCGCCGTCGCGCACCAGGGCCAGCGCGCCACCGGCCGCGGCCTCCGGCGCGACATGCAGCACCACCGTGCCGTAGGCCGTGCCGCTCATGCGTGCGTCTGAAATGCGCACCATGTCGGAGACGCCCTGCTTGAGCAGCTTGGCCGGCAGCGGCATGTTGCCGACCTCGGCCATGCCGGGATAGCCGCGCGGTCCGCAGTTCTTCAGCACCATCACCGAAGAGGCGTCGATATCCAGTTCCGGATCGTCGATGCGGGCATAGTAATGCTCGATGTTCTCGAAGACGACGGCCTTGCCGCGATGCTGCATCAGTTCGGGCGTTGCCGCCGACGGCTTGATGACGGCTCCATTGGGCGCCAGATTGCCGCGCAGGATCGAGATGCCGCCTTGCTCGGTCAATGGTTCGCTCAGCGGCCGGATGACTTCGCGGTTATAGTTGGGCGCGCCGTCGATCAGTTCACCGATCGTCTTGTCGCTGACGGTCATGACGTCGCGATGAAGAAGCCCCACTTCATCAAGCGACGCCATGACCGCAGCCAGCCCCCCGGCATAGTAGAAATCTTCCATCAGGAACCGGCCCGACGGCATCAGGTCGACAATGGTTGGAACATCGCGGCCAAGACGGTCCCAGTCCTCGAGGCTGAGATCGACACCGACCCGGTTGGCGATGGCGATCAGGTGCAGCACCGCATTGGTCGAACCGCCGATCGCGCCATTGACGCGAATGGCGTTTTCGAACGCCTGCTTTGTGAGAATGTCCGAAATTTTCACGTCCCGGCGGACCAGATCGACGATCTGGCGTCCGGCCATCTGGGCGAGCACGCCACGGCGAGAATCCACCGCCGGGATCGCGGCGTTGTCCGGCATGCCGATGCCGAGCGCTTCCACCATGCTGGCCATGGTCGAGGCCGTGCCCATGGTCATGCAACTGCCGGCCGACCGGCTCTGGCCCTGTTCTGCGGCGAGGAAATCGGCGACCGGCATGCGGCCGGCCTTCACTTCCTCGGCGAACTTCCAGACATGGGTGCCCGAGCCAATATCCTGCCCGCGGAACTTGCCGTTGAGCATCGGCCCGCCGGAGACGGTGATGGTCGGCAAATTGCACGAAGCGGCCCCCATCAGCAGCGCCGGCGTGGTCTTGTCGCAGCCGACCAGCAGGATGACGCCGTCGATGGGATTGCCACGGATGGATTCTTCGACATCCATGCTGACCAGGTTGCGAAACAGCATGGCGGTGGGGCGCATGTTGCTCTCGCCCAGCGACATCACCGGGAACTCCAGTGGCAGGCCGCCGGCCTCGTAGACGCCGCGCTTGACGTGGTCGGCCAAGGCGCGGAGATGCGCATTGCACGGCGTCAGCTCCGACCAAGTGTTGCAGATGCCGATCACCGGGCGGCCGTCGAAAGCATCGGCCGGGATGCCCTGGTTCTTCATCCAGCTGCGATGCATGAAGGCGTTCTTGCCTTCACCGCCGAACCAGGCTTCGGACCGCAGTTTGCGTTTGGTCTCGGTCACGATTGCTGGCCCCGATCGGTGCGGCGTTTGTTGCGGTTCTCGACGCTGCGGCGCACGTCGTCCTCGGCATTGTCGATGAGCACCAAGAGTGCCTTTTGCGCGCCGGCGGCGTCGCCGGCGGCAATCTTCTCCGCCACCTCGCGATGCAGCGGCAAGGAATGGCGCTGGCCTTCCGGATTGTCGTTGGAGAGGCGAAAGCTCATCACCAACGCGGTTTCGACCAGTGCCGCCAGCGAACCGATCAGTTCATTGCCGGTCATGCGCAGGATCGTCTGGTGGAACACCAGATCGGGTTTGGCGAAGCGGTCGCCATCATCGCTCACCGCCTCCATTTCGGCCAGCGCCGCATGGATCTCGGCAATCTGCGCTGGCGTGGCGCGCTGGGCGGCCAACGCGGCGGACATCGGCTCGATGGCGCGGCGCAGTTCGAACAGAGCCCGGACATCGTCAGCGCTGACGCCGCTGGCGTAACGCCAGGACAGCACGTCCGGATCGAGGAAGTTCCAGTCCGAGCGTGGGCGTACGCGCGTGCCGGTCTTCGGCCGCGATTCGACCAGCCCCTTGCCGGCCAGCACCTTGATCGCTTCGCGCAGCACCGTGCGGCTGACCCCCAGCATCTCGCTGGAATCGTCGGCATTGGGCAGCGCCTCGCCGGGCAGGAAGTCGCCCTGCACGATGCGCAGGCCGATCTGCTCGACGACGGTTGCGTGCAGCGCGGTGGAGCCGCTGGAAACGGCCACGGCAACCCGTGACGTGCGGGCCGTGCTGAAAGATTTCTTATTCTTCATACTATTCATATGATATGTCTTATAGCCATGGCGATTGGAGTCAAGGGACGGGGGAGCGCCGATGACAAAGAATCTTGCTGCCGTTGCCGCGCGGCTCACACAGCTGGTTTCGATCAGCGACGGCATTGCGACCGTCGACATTGCTCCGGCGGCCGGCGGCGCGCTGGCGTCCTATCGCTGGTGGCACAATGGCTCAGCGGTGGATTGGCTGCGGCCGGCCGATCCGGCGGCGATCAGCGGCCGCGATGCCGGCGCCATGGGCTGCTTCCCGCTTGTTCCCTATTCCAATCGCATAAGGGGCGGCCGGTTCGAGTTCGCGGGACGCACCATCCAGCTTCCAACGACTCCCGACGATCCACATCATGAGCATGGCCATGGCTGGCGTCGGCCTTGGGCGGTCGTCAGGCATGAAGCCAGCACGATCGTCCTGCGCTATCGTCACGCCGCCGATTGCTGGCCATGGAGCTATGAGGCCGAGCAGGAGATCACCTTGGATGGCGGCAAGCTTTTCATGACCATTGCCGTGCGCAACCTGTCGAAGACGCCCATGCCGGTTGGCTTCGGCCTGCATCCCTATTTCCCGTCGACGCCGTGGACGCATGTCCAGGCGCCGGTGTCGGGCATGTGGGAGACAGACACGGAGGTCCTGCCCGTCCGGCATGTCCTGCCGACTGTAGGAGCCGATCCATCCATCGGCTTTGACGTATCGGAAGTGGACTTCGACACGGTCTTCACCGGATGGGCGCGCCGCGCCCGGATCTCCTGGCCGGAGCACGGACGGCAACTGGACATCGAGACCGAGGCACCGCTCGATTTCCTCGTCCTTTACACGCCGCCCGGCGAGCCGTTCTTTTGCGCCGAGCCGGTCAGCAACATCACCGATGCCTTCAACCGCACGACCGGCCGCATCGACACCGGCTGCATCGTGCTGGCACCCGGGCAGATGCGATCCGCCAGTGTTCGCTTCACGCCGTCACTGGCTGCTTGACCTTCGCTATCGGTTGCCCGTAGCGAGGCCAGGTCAGAACGGATAGTGCTGGCCTGGATCCTCGATCGTCACCCAGCGCAGATCGGTGAATTCGGCGATCGAGGCCTTGCCGCCGAAGCGGCCATAGCCCGAGCCTTTGACACCGCCGAACGGCATCTGCGCCTCGTCGCCGACGGTTGGACCGTTGATGTGGCAGATGCCGGCTTCGATGCGCGCGGCGACCGCCATGGCGCGTTTGATATCGCGGCTGAACACGGCTGACGACAGGCCGTACTCCGTGTCGTTGGCAACGCGTATGGCTTCGTCCTCGCCCTTCACCCGGATCACCGGCTTGACCGGCCCGAAGGATTCTTCCGCATAGACTCGCATGGCCGGCGTCACATGGTCGAGCAGCGTTGCCTCGACAACGGTGCCAGTGCGCTTGCCGCCGGCGACAAGCTTGGCGCCCTTGGCGACCGCATCGGCGACGAGTTCCTCCATCTTGTCGGCGGCCTGGCTGCTGATCAGCGAGCCCAGCACGACATGGCCGCGCGGATCGCCGGCCGGCAGTTGCGAGGCGCGGGCAGCGAGCTTGGAAACGAACGCGTCGGCGACCGTCTCGTCGACGATCAGCCGCTCGGTCGACATGCAGATCTGGCCCTGATGCATGAAGGCGCCGAAGGTGGCCGCGTTGACCGCCGCGTCGATATCGGCATCGTCCAGCACCAGCAATGGCGCCTTGCCGCCGAGTTCGAGCAGCGCCGGCTTCAGGTTCCGGCCGGCGAGTTCGGCGATGATGCGGCCGACCTTGGTCGAACCGGTGAAGTTGACGCGCTTGACCGCAGGGTGGGCTACCAGCGCTTCGACAATCCCGGCGGCATCCTTGGGATCATTGGTGACGACATTGATAACGCCCTTGGGCAGGCCGGCCTCGACCAGCACCTGGCCGATCAGCCGGTGCGTGCCCGGACACATTTCGGAAGCCTTCAGCACCACCGTGTTGCCGCAAGCAATCGGCATGGCGATGGCACGCGTGCCGAGAATGACCGGCGCATTCCACGGCGCGATGCCGAGGCACACGCCGGCCGGCTGGCGGATCGCCATGGCCAGTGTCCCCGGCTTGTCCGAGGGAATGATCTCCCCCGAAATCTGCGTCGTCATCGCCGCCGCCTCGCGCAGCATGTTGGCCGCCAGCATGACGTTGAAGCCGGCCCAGGGACCCGTGGCGCCGGTCTCTTCCATCATCAGCCTGGTGAATTCGCCGACCTTGGAGGCCATCACATCAGCCGCCCTGGACAGCAAGGCGCGGCGCTCGCCAGGCCCAGTCTTAGACCAGGTCGTAAAGGCCGCGGCAGCAGCTTCCACGGCGGCATTGGCATCGGCGACGCTGGCCGCTGCGGCGCGCGTTGCCAGCTTGCCGGTGAACGGGTCCATGCGCTCATAGGAGGCCGAACCGGACGCATCCCTTTTGTCGCCGTCGATCAGAAGTCCGATATCCATGATTGTCTCCCTCGCTCCATCAGGAGCGCCTCGTTGGTTTTAGAAGCCGAGCACTTCGGCGTTGATCGATGCCTCGAGGCCGCCATCGACCGGTACATTCGCGCCGTTGACCCAGCGGGCGCCGTCCGAGCACAGGAACAGCACGACAGGCGCGATATCGCCCGACGTGCCGGCGCGACCGACCCTGGCAATGTCGCTGTCGACGCGGGCATCGCCGAGCACGCTGCGGAATTGTTTCAGGATGGGCGTCTCGACCGGTCCGGGGCTCACCGCATTGACGCGGATGCCCCGGCGTTTGAACAGATCCTGGTGCGCGGCGCGAAATGTCCACAGCAGGAGCAGTTCCTTCGAGACGGGATAGCCCTCCTCGTTCTTGACCGCGTGATCGGCGACCACATCGGCGACATCGGGAAAGCCCTCTATGGCCACCATCGAGGCGGCACGGTTGAGATTGGCGCGCCAGCCATGGCCGGCGATCGAGGCGACGTTGACGATGGCGCCGCCTTCGCGAAGTCTTGGCGCGAGGCCTTCCGAGAGCGCCCTGAGACCAAAGAAATTGACGGCCAGCGTCGCTGCCGCGCCGGTGTTGCCCGAGAGGCCAGCGACATTGCAGAGCGCGTCGAGGCGCTGCGGCAGGCGCGCGATCAACTCGTCGACGCCGGCCTTTGACGAGATGTCGGCCTTGACGAAGCTGCCGACCGGTGCGGCCGGCTCGCGCACGTCGACACCGATCACGTCAGCGCCAAGCTGGCCGGCCAGTTCCGCCGTGCGGGCGCCGATGCCGGAGGCGACACCGGTGATGAGGATCGTCTTGCCGAAAAGCATGGTCATGCCTTCTCCCGAGAGGTCGTGGATTGTTGTGGCGAGGGCTCCGCGTTGCCGTCGCCGATATCAGCCGGAAGCCTGACACGGTAGCCGACCGGCAGCAGGCGCAGCCCAAAACGCTCCTCGATCGTTCCCCACAGGCCGCGCGGCAGGAAAAGCGAGAACAGCACGGCGGTAGCGCCAAGGCCGACCAGGTACCAGACGCCGGTGCCGCCGAACCAGGTTTCGATGAGGAAGAACACCAGCGCGCCGAGAATGGCGCCTTCGAACGTGCCGATGCCGCCGACCAGCACCATGAAGATCATGTAGGCGGTCCACTGCACGTTGAAATAGGTCTTCGGCTGGAAGGTGATGGAGGTCGCCAGCCACAGCGCGCCGGCAATGCCGATGCCGAAGGCGGCGAGCACGAACAGCAGCCGCTTGGTGCCGGTGACGCGCACGCCGACTGAGGCGGCGGCATCCTCATTGTCGCGGATGGCGCGGATCGCCGCACCCGTGCTGCCGCGCAGCAGGCCGAACAGGATGGCGAGCAGGGCGGTCATCGAGGCCAGCGCCAGCCAGTAGATCGTCACCCGCCGTGTCGAGGCATCGTAGATATTGAGCGAGATCAGCGACGTGCCGGTTTCGCCTTGTACCAGCCGATCGAGATTGACCAGGAGATGCGTCAGCGCCGCGATCACCCACATGCCGATGGCGAACTCGCCGTTCTTCAGCCGCAGCATGAACAGCGACAGCGGCCAGGAAACCAGGCCGACAATGACAGCCGAAACGAAAAGCGAGGCGAAAGGGTTGAGGCCGGCATCGGCCAGCCGGATGGCGAAATAGGCGCCAAGCCCGAAGAACACCTGCTGGCCGACCGAGACCAGTCCGCCGAAGCCGGCCAGCGCATTCCACATCGCCGCCAGGATCACATAGATGAACAGCGCCGTCATGCGATCGACCGCGCCGGCCGACAGGAACTGTGGCGCGACGGCCAACAGCGCGATGATGACGGCGACCGCAATCGCCGCGGTCCGCGACGCTGTCGTGCCGCGCTCGATGACGGGTGAGGTCGAGACCGCACTCATGACACGCTCCGGGAAGGCAGGCGCAACAGGCCACGCAGGCCAAGGCTTGACGTGGACAGCCGCACGAACAGCACGACCAGGAACACCGCATGGCCGCCGATCAGAAAGCCTTGCGGATGCACCTGCGCGCCGAGCGTCTGCGCCAGCGCCAGCGCCATGCCGCCGATCAGCGTCCCCCACAGCGAACCGGCGCCGCCGATCACTGCAGCTTCGAAAGCAAACAGCAATTGCGGCGCGCCGGCATAGGGATCGAAGGTGGCGCGCATGCCCAGAAACGCGCCGGCAAGACCGACCGTGACCATGGCGATGGAAGCGGCTATTGCATTGGCGCGGCGCGCATCGACGCCGACCAGGCCCGCGGTATCCGGGTCTTCGGAAGTGGCACGGATCGAGCGCCCGAGCCTTGTGCGGGTGAGGAACAATTGCAGCCCGCCAAGCAGGATCACGGAGGTGGCAAACATGATCACCGCGAGTTTGCCGACATAGATGCTGCCGGGCCATTCCCAGGAATCATAGGACAGGCTGCCGATATAGGGCGCCAGCGAACGCGTATCGGCGCCGAACTGCTCGAACAGCATGTTGTCGATGACGATGGCGAGGCCAAACGTGGTCAGGATCGGCAGCAGCGCGCCGCCACGCGCGCTGCGCTCGAGCAGGAAGCGTTGCAGCGCCCAGCCGATCGCCGCCATCAAAGGCAGCACGATGAGCAGGCCGACAAAGGGCGAGACATGGAACCGTGAGGCGAGCCACCACAGCGCAAAGGCCGCGAACACGGCGAGACTGCCATGGGCGAGGTTGATGATGCGCATCACCGAGAACATGAAGGACAGGCCGCAGGCGATCAGCGCGTAATAGCCACCAAGCAGGATACCCTGGATGATCTGGTTGCTCATGCCGGAACGCTCCCGGGGCTTTTCCGGTGCAGGCCGAAATAGGCCTTCGTTACATCGTCGCGCGATACCGCCTTGCTCGGCCCTTCGAGCGCGACACGCCCCTCGAGCATGCAGATGACCCTGTCGGAAACCGACAGCGCGCGGTTGAGGTCCTGTTCGACGAGGATGATGGTCGTGCCGGAAGCGATCAATCCCTGAAGTGCGGAATAGACGCGGTCGACGATCAGCGGCGACAGGCCGAGCGAAACCTCGTCGAGCAGAAGCACGTCCGGATTGCTCATCAGCGCGCGGCCGATCGCCGTCGCCTGCTGCTCGCCGCCCGAGAGATGGCCCGTCTTGGCATGGCGGCGCGGCTTCAGATTGGGAAACATCTCCAGCACCTTGTCGACGCTCCAGTCACCCCGCCGGCCGGCGGTTTTGCCGAGCAGCAGGTTTTCTTCGACCGTCATCTGCACGAAGAGCTTTCGCCCCTCCGGCACCAGCGCGATGCCCATGCCGACGCGCCTGTGCGATGGCACGCTGGTGAGGTCGGCGCCGTCGAGCAGCACGCGGCCGGCGGCCGGCTGATGCGCGCCGGCGATTGCCCTGAGCAGCGTCGTCTTGCCGGCGCCATTGGCGCCGACCAGCGCCAGCGTCTCGCCGCGTTCGACAGAGAAACTCACGCCGCGCACCGCTTGCAGCAGGCCGTGGCGGACAACCAGGTTCTCGACCGCCAGCAGGCTCATTTGGGGCCTCCGCCGAGATAGGCGCGCACGACCTCGGGATCGGCCATCACCGCTTGCGGCTCGCCGTCGGCGATGATTTTTCCCGCATCCATGCAGATCAGCCGCTCGGCGACCTGCAGCAGGATGTGGACGATGTGTTCGATCCAGACGATGCCGATCTTGCGCCGGCGCAATTCCTTGATCGTGTCGACCAGCTCACCGGCTTCGCCGTCGGTCAGCCCGCCGCCGATCTCGTCCAGCAACAGCAGCGTCGGCCTTGCCGCCAGCGCGCGTGCCAGTTCCAGCCGCTTGCGGTCGAGCAGGCCGAGCGTCTCGGCGCGGCGGTTGGCCACACCCAGCATGCCGCACAGCTTCAGCGAGCCGAGCGCTTCCTCGTAGGCCTCGTCGCGGCCGAGCCCTGCGCCATGCGACGCGGCGACGAAGACATTCTCGAATGTGGTCATGCCGCTGAACGGTTTGGGCACCTGATGCGTGCGCACCAGGCCGAGCCGGCAACGCTGCGTCGCCGGCAGCGCCGTCACGTCGCCGCCCTTGAAGCGGACCGTGCCCGCACTTGGCGGAAAGGCGCCTGAAAGCACGCTGAGCAGCGTGGTCTTGCCGGCGCCGTTCGGGCCAACAATGCCGACCGCCTCGTCGGCTGCCATGGTGAAGTCGACGTCATCCAGCACCACAAGCGCGCCGAAGCGCTTGTGGATGCCGGCGGCAGCGAGAACAGCCTGTTGTTGCGGATGGGTCACCAGGCGATCCTCGTCAGCGGTCCATCAGCCGTTGTAAGGCAGAAGCTTGGCTTCGACGGGCACTTTCGGATCGGTGGCGTTCTCGGTCACCACATAGTCGAGCGGGAATTTGCTGCCTTCTTTGGCGGCCACCCACTGCGTGCCGATGATCGGGCCGGGCGAGACATTGGCGACCGGTCCGCTGGTGAAGTCGACCTTGCCGATCATCGTCTCGGTCTTGAGCGTGCTCAGCGCCTTGGCCACCGCCGCCTTGTCCTTGGCGTTGGTGCTGGCCTTCAGCGCTTCGAAGCCGGCGTCGAGCAGCGACATCGAGGCGCCGAGCTGCTGCGTCCACTGCTTGCCGCTCGCCGCCTCGTAGCCGTCGGCGAGTTCGGTGCCCGAAACACCGGTCAGCGGCGACTTGTAGGGGAAGGCCTTGTGCCAGTAGGCGGCGCTGGAAATCTTCATGCCGAGATCGCCGAGCGCCTCAATGTCGGACGGGAACAGTCCGGTCTTGGCGACCTGGCAGATCTTGATCTGCTTGATCAGCCCCTGTTGTGCCGCCTGGCGCCAGAAGGCGGCGAAGTCAGGCGGGATCGGGAAGGAGTTGAAGATCTCGACGCCTTCCTGCTTGAACAGCGCGATCTGCGAGGAATAGTCGGTGGTGCCGGTTTCATAGGCGCCGGGATCGACAATGGTAAAACCTTGCTTGGCCAGCAGTGGCGCCAGATTGGCGCGGATGGCGTTGCCGTCGGCATCGTTGGGATACATGACGCCGACCTTCTTGTTGGTCTCCATCAGGTTCCATTGCGAGATGTAGGTCTTGAAGAACTCGCCGACGCCGAAGCCGAAATGATAGGTCCATTTGAACGGCGAGGGCGCGCCCGGTTTGGCGCCTCGGCCGAAATACCAGGCTTCCCAGGGCATGACGGTCGACAGGCACGGCACGCCGGCGGCCTCGCAGGCATCGGCCACCGGATTGATCACTTCGGGCGTCGACACCGCCAGCATCAGGTCGATGGCCTGGTTGTTGATCAGGTCCTTGGCGAGCTGGCCCGCGCGGGAGGGATCCGATTGCGTGTCCTGATCGAGGATTTCCACACTGTATTTCTTGCCGCCGATTTCAAGGCCGCCGGCCAGTGCCTTGCGGGCAAGATCGAGCACATAGCCGTCGGTCTGGCCAAAGCCGGCCAAAGGTCCGGTGCGCGGACTGACGAAGCCGACCTTGAGCGTGTCGGCCGCCTGGGCGAAGGCCTTGCCGCCGCCGAGCGCCAGCGCCGCGCCGCCGGCAATCGAGGTGGCAATGAACTGGCGCCGAGACACGCCACGAATATTGGATCTGCTACCGCTAGCGTAGGTCATGCATTCCTCCCTCTGTGGTCCTCCATCGGTACAGTGCACCAGTGTTTTGGTTCGGTAAAATGATATTTTGCGGTGTTTCGTTAACCCCTGGGTTAGGAGATTTCTGATGAAGACGGCACCCGGTCCGACCAGTCCAATGCCTCACTTGCCCGGCCTTGCCGCCTCGCGAATGGTCTGAAGCAGGATGGTGAAGGCCGGCGAGAGCGCCGTGTCGGTGCGCATCGTCAGGCCGACCGGCCCTTTGGTCTCCTCGGTGTCGACCGGCAAAGCGACGAAGGCGCGGCTGGCGATTTCGTTGGCCACCACGCCGGCCGAAATGATCCAAACCGCATCGCTCTGTCGCATGAAGGAGCGGCCGAAGGAGTCCGAGACAGTTTCGATCTCGGTTGCGGGCGCGGTCATGCCATTGGTGATGAACAGGCGGTCGACAAAGGGGCGAATGACGGATTCCCGCGTCGGCATCAGCACCGGGAATTCGTCGAGCCTTGCGAAGATGTCTGCTCCCGGTTCGAGCAGCGGATGTCCGGCCCGCACCACGAACAGCACCTGTTCGGAATAGAGGTGTTCGAAGAAGAAGCCGGTCATGTTTTCGGGCGCCGCCAGCCGGCCGACGACGAGATCGAGCGCGCCGATGCGCAATTGTTCGAGCAGCACGGCATTCTCGCCGGTGACGATCTTGATCGCGGCGCCGGTGTTTTCCCTGAGGAACAGGCTCATGGCCTGTGGCATGACCTTCGCCGATACTGTCGGCAGCGCGCCGATGCGGATCGGATGGCGATTGATGGCGCCGTCCTGGCGAACGGAATCGACGCCGCGCTTCAACGCCGTAATCGCCGAGCCGGCATGGCCGAGGAAGATCTCGCCGAGCCTTGTGACGCGGATGCCGCGCCCGTCACGCTCGACAACGGCGACACCGAGCGCCTCCTCCAACTCACGCAACGTCTTGGTCACCGCCGGCGCGCTGACATGCAGGAAGTCGGCGGCGCGGGCCACGCTGCCTTGCCGCGCGACCTCCAGGAAGGCCTGCAGATGACGGAAGCGGATGCGGCCCTCGGCCATAATTTGATAACCCCTGAGTTAATGGAATGGCGCAAAATATCATTTTACTGAACCAAATCCCTTGTGCAATGTGAAGATGGAGGATCGAAATCGTGCCATTCGTCACCATCGGCGGCATCACGCTGCATCACCGCCACGTCAGGGCGGCCGGCAATGCGCGCGCGATCATATTCATCAATTCGTTGGGCACCGACTTCCGGATCTGGGACGACGTTGTCGCTGCACTTGATGGCGAAATGTCCTGGCTGGTCTATGACAAGCGCGGCCACGGACTGTCCGACATCGGCGACATCAGGTCGATCGACGATCATGTCGACGATCTCTTGGGGCTCGTCGATCATTTCGGGTTGGAGAAGGTTGTGCTGTGCGGCCTGTCGGTCGGCGGCATGATCGCGCAAGGGCTCTATGCCAGGCGCCCGGAGATCGTCGAGGCCATGATCCTGTGCGACACGGCCCACAAGATCGGTACCAACGAGAGCTGGAACACACGCATCGCGGTGGTTGAACGCAAGGGTATCCAGGCCATTGCCGACGGCGTGCTCAAAGTGTGGTTCACCCCCGCCTTCCATACCGCACGGGTGGCCGAGCTTGACGGCTATTGGAACATGATGACCCGGCAAGCACTCGCCGGCTACATCGGGACTTGCAGGGCCGTCCGCGACGCTGATTTTACTGACGCGGCGCGTCGCATCGCGGTGCCGACGCTCTGCGTCGTCGGCGACCAGGATGGCTCGACGCCGCCCGATCTCGTCCGCTCGCTGGCCGCTCTGATCCCCGGCGCGCGCTTCGAGATCATCCGCGACGCCGGGCACATTCCTTGCGTCGAACAGCCCAAAGCGCTGGTCGTGCTGATCCGCGATTTTGTCGCATCGCTTGCCCCTGGAGCACAAACCCATGGATGAAGTCCCCGGCAACGCAGCCAGATATCGCACCGGCCTCGCGGTGCGGCGCGCCGTGCTCGGCGACCGCCATGTCGACCGGGCCGAGGTCACCGCCACGGATTTCGACCAGCCTTTCCAGGAACTGATCACCGAGGCTGCCTGGGGGACGGTGTGGTCGCGGCCGGGTCTCAGCAAGCGCGAGCGCTCGATCGTCACGCTGGCGCTGCTGGCCGCACTCGGCCATGATGAAGAGGTCGCCCTGCATGTGCGCGCCACGGCCAACACCGGTGCCACGCGCGACGATATCTGCGAGGCGTTCCTGCATGTCGCCATCTATGCCGGCGTGCCGGCCGCCAACCGTGCCTTCAGGATAGCCAAGGACGTGTTTTCGGAAATGGACGGAGCCGACAATGCCAGCTGAGTCAGGCTCGAACCGGAGGCCCGAGACCGGCGCCTTCTTCCAGCGCGACCGGACATGGCATCCGCCGGCGCTGACGCCGGGCTACAAGAGTTCGGTGCTGCGCTCGCCGCAGAAGGCGCTTTTGTCCTTCGACAACACGCTGTCGGAAATAGCCGGACCGGTCTTCGGCCATGCCATGCTCGGTGAACTGGACGCCGACCTGATCCACAATTTCGCCAGGCCGGGCGAGAGCGCGATCGGCGAGCGCATCATCGTCCATGGGCGCGTGCTCGATGAGCGCGGTGTTGGCGTTCCCGGCGTGCTCATCGAATTCTGGCAGGCCAATGCCGGCGGCCGCTACCGCCACAAGAAGGACGGCTATCTCGCGCCGCTCGATCCGAATTTCGGCGGCTGCGGCCGCACCATTACGGGCCAGGATGGTGGCTATGCCTTCCGCACCGTCAAACCCGGGCCATATCCCTGGCCGAACGGGCCTAATGACTGGCGTCCGGCGCACATCCATTTCTCGGTTTTCGGCCATGGCTTTGCCCAGCGGCTGATCACGCAGATGTATTTCGAGGGCGACCCGCTGATCTGGAAATGCCCGATCGTGCGCGGCATCGCCGACAAGGCGGCCATCGAGGCACTGACGGCCATCCTCGACACGCAGGCGACGATCCCGATGGACGCGCTCGCCTACAAGTTCGACATCGTGCTGCGCGGGCGCCGTTCGTCGCTGTTCGAAAACCGGCTGGAGGGCAATTGATGGCGCAATCGCTCGACAGGCTGAAGGAGAGCCCCTCGCAGACCGCAGGCCCTTACGTCCATATCGGGCTGACGCCCAATTTCTGCGGCGTCAGTGGCGTCTATGCGGCCGATCTCGGCGCGACCATGGTCAACGACAAGACCAAGGGTGAGCGCATCGGTCTCAAGATCCGTGTGCTCGACGGCACCGGCACGCCGCTCAAGGACGCGCTGATCGAGATATGGCAGGCGGATGCGGACGGGCTCTACAATTCGCCGGCCGAATTGCGCGGTGCCGCCGATGCAAACTTTCAGGGCTGGGGCCGCTGCCCAACCGACATGGACACCGGCGTCTGCGCCTTCGAGACGATCAAGCCCGGTCGTGTTCCGTTCCGGGATGGTCGCCTGATGGCGCCGCATATCACGCTGTGGATCGTCGCCCGCGGCATTAATCTTGGCCTGCACACACGGCTCTATTTCTCCGACGAGGAAAAGGCCAATGGCGAGGATCCGATCCTGGCGCGCATCGAGCACCGCATCCGCGTGCCGACGCTGATCGCCGAGCGCCAAGGCGACACCTACGTCTTCGACGTCCATCTCCAGGGGGAGAAGGAAACGGTCTTCTTCGACAGCTAGGAGATCTCATGACCGTATCGCCCTTCGACCATCCGTTGCTGTCCGCTCTCCTCGGTGACGAGGAGGCATCGAGGCATTTTTCCGTTGAAGCAGAAATCGAGGCGGCGCTGGCGTTCGAGAGCGCGCTGGCGGAGGCCGAGGCTGAGAACGGGATCATCAGCAAGTATGCAGCGGCAGCGATCGTGACCGCGCTAGCCTCGTTTAGGCCGGACACCGCCTTGCTGCGGGCCGGCGTCGCCAAGGACTGCGTCATGATTCCGGAACTGGTACGCCAGATCAGAGTGACGGTCGGCGAACCGCATGGCGACAAGGTGCATTTCGGTGCCACCAGCCAGGATGTCATCGACACGAGCCTGATGCTGCGGCTGAAAGCGATCGTCGAGCACCTCGGCCTGCTGCTGACCGAGACCGTTTTGCGCCTCACCTCGCTTGAAGAGCGCTTCGGGAGCAGGGCATTGACCGGCATGACCCGTATGCAGCCGGCGATCCCGATCAGAGTGACGGATCGCGTGACAGCCTGGCGTACGCCGTTGCAGCGACATCAGGAAAGGTTGTCGGATCAGTCCAGGCGCCTGCTGGTGGTGCAGTTCGGCGGCGCCGCCGGCACGCTGGAAAAGTTTGGCGACAAGGGGCCGGCGGTGCGCGCCGCGCTTGCCGCAAAACTCGGCCTTGCCGATGCGCCGCAATGGCAGAGCCAGCGCGACGCGCTCGCCGACTTTGCCGGCTGGCTGTCGCTGCTGACCGGCAGCCTCGGCAAGTTCGGTCAGGACGTCGCGCTGATGGCGCAGGGTGGCGCCGAGATCGCGCTTTCCGGCGGGGGCGGCTCGTCGGCCATGCCGCACAAGCAGAACCCGGTGAAGGCCGAGGCGCTGGCGGCGCTGGCCCGCTTCAACGCAACGCAGCTTTCCGGCATGCATCATGCGCTGGTGCATGAGCAGGAGCGCTCGGGCGCAGCCTGGACGCTGGAATGGCTGCTACTGCCGCAGATGGTGGTGGCCACTGCCGCGTCGCTGCGGCTCGCCGCCGAACTGGCAGCACAGATCGAAAGCCTCGGCCACTGATGCGCACCCAGGTCGTCATTATCGGGTCAGGGCCTTCCGGCCTGCTGCTTGGCCAACTTCTGGCCGGCATCAGCGTCGAGACGGTCATTCTCGAACGCTCGAGCCGCGAGCATGTGCTTGGCCGCGTGCGGGCAGGGGTGCTCGAACAGGGCACGGTCGAATTGCTGGAAGAGGCCGGCGCTGCCGCAAGGCTGCATGCCGAAGGCTTGCCGCATTCCGGCATTTCGCTGGCTTTCGATGGGCGCCTGCACCGCATCGATCTCGCCGCGCTCACCGGCGGCAGGCATGTCACCGTCTACGGCCAGACCGAGGTGACGCATGATCTGATGGACAAGCGCGAAGCAGCCGGCCTCGTCACCGTCTACGAGGCTGCTGATGTCGCGCTACACGATTTCGATGGCGCCGCACCGTTCGTCACCTATGCGAAGGACGGTGTCAGCCATCGCATCGATTGCGATTTCATCGCCGGCTGTGATGGCTATCACGGCGTCAGCCGCAGATCGGTGCCGGGTGCTGCGCTGAAATCCTTCGAGCGGCAGTATCCGTTCGGCTGGCTCGGCGTGCTGGCCGAAGTGCCGCCGGCCGATCACGAACTGGTCTACGCCAACCACGAGCGGGGTTTTGCGCTGTGCTCGATGCGCTCGACGCACCGCAGCCGCTACTATGTGCAGTGCCCGCAGGACGATCGCGTCGAGGCCTGGTCGGATGACCGCTTCTGGGACGAGTTGCGCCGCCGCTTGCCGGAACGGACCGCGGCAAGCGTCACCATCGGGCCGTCCTTCGAAAAGTCGATTGCGCCGCTGCGCTCCTTCGTTGCCGAGCCGATGCGCTTCGGCCGGCTGTTCCTGGTCGGCGATGCCGCCCACATCGTGCCGCCGACCGGCGCCAAGGGCCTCAACCTCGCTGCCAGCGACGTGCGCTATCTCTTCGCTGGGTTGCGTGACTTCTACGTTGATAAATCCCACGCCGGTATCGAGGCCTATTCGCAAAAGGCGTTGGCGCGCGTGTGGAAGGCGGTGCGCTTTTCCTGGTGGATGACGACCATGCTGCATCGCTTTCCCGACACCGGCGATTTCGGCCAGCGTATCCAGGAAGCCGAACTCGACTATCTCGTGCACTCACAGGCGGCGTCGACCGCGCTCGCGGAGAACTATGTCGGGCTGCCGTACTGAAGCAGCTATCCCTTGATCGCCGAACCGACGAGGGAATCGACGAAGAAGCGCTGCAGCAGGACGAACAGGATGAGCGGCGGCAGCACGGCCAATGTCGCGCCGGCCATCACCAGCCCGGTGTTGACCGCACCCCTGTTGTAGCTGAGCAGGCGGCTGAGGCTGATGACGATCGGATAGGCGTCGGCATTGCCCTGCAGCACGGTCAGTGGCCAGAGATAGCTGTTCCAGTGATAGACGAAGGCGAACAGCGCCAGCGCGGCGATCGCAGGCGCGACGCTGGGCGCCACTATCTTGAACAGGATCAGCAACTCCGAAGCGCCGTCCATGCGCGCGGCGTCGATCAGATCGTCGGGCACGCCTGATATGAACTGGCGCATCAGGAAGATGCCGAAGGCGTTGGCGAGGTTGGGCACGATGATGCCGGCGAGGCTGGCGTTGAGGCCGATCGAACCGACCAGCCGGTAGAGCGGGATCAGCGTCACGATCGGCGGCAGGAACATGGTGGCGATCAGCAGCGAAAACAAAAGCGATTTGGCAGGGAAGTGGTATTTTGCGAAGGCGTAGCCGGCCATCATGCTGGTGATCAGGATGCCGGCGGTGGTGATCGAGGCGATGACCAGGGAGTTCCACATCGAGCGGCCGACATTGACCACGCCCGAAACCTTCTCATAGGCGTCGAGACTGGGTGTGTGCGGTATCCACACCGGCGGCACCTGCATGCTCTCGGCCGGCGTTTTCAGGCTCGAAAGCACCATCCACACCAGCGGGAAAGCAGATGCCACGGCGACCAGCAGCATCAGCGTCGCCAGCAGCGCCTTGCGGCCGGACGGGCGCCTGCGCGGCAGCAGGCTCGACGATCCCCCGCTCATTCCTGATCCTTCCGGTTGGCGAGAGCAAACAGCGCGCAGACCACGACGATCAGCGACAGCATCAGCATGACGGCCATGGCCGAACCCAGCCCGCCCTGCGCCCGTTCGATGCCGACGCGGCGTATGTGGTAGGTGAGCACATTGGTCGAGCCGACCGGGCCGCCCTGCGTGATCAACGCCACCGGCTCGAACACCTGCACCGCATTGATGATGGCGATGACGGCGCTGAACAAAAGCGTGCGCCGCATCAGCGGCAGGGTGATGAAGCGGAACTGCTCGAAGCGGTTGGCGCCGTCCAGCTTCGCCGCCTCGTAGAGGCTGCCGGGGATCTGCGTCAGCCCGGCGATCGCCAGCACGGTGAAATAGCCGACCTGCTGCCAGACATTGAGGAAGACGATCGAGATCAGCGCCGAGCGCGGCGACGACAGAAAGGGCTGCGGGCCGATACCGATGAGGCCGAGCATCTGGTTGAGCGGTCCTTCGCTGGGCGAATAGAGTTTCGACCAGACCAGCGCCACCGCGATCATCGGCACCATGTAGGTGGAAAACAGCACCGTCCGCAGCGCCGTGCCGCCGGCGACGTCTTGCTGATAGACCATCAGGCCGAAGACCACCGACAGCGGCAGGATGAGGATGACGGACAGCGCGGTGTAGATGGCGGTGTTGGTGAGCGCGCCCTTGAAGTCGCGCCCGACCGAGGAGGCCCTAAAAATCTCGCGGAAATTGTCGAGGCCGATGAAGCTGGCGCTGGAAAACGGCGTCTGCGTCGACCAGTCCTGAAAGGACAGCCAGACGGTGAGCAGCATCGGCAACAGGATGAAGATGCCGATCAGCGTCGCGGCGGGCGCAAGCATGATGCCCGCCGAGGCACGGTACCTCTGGATCATTATTTGGCGGCGCGCTCCAGGATCGATGTGGCGTCGGCCTGCGCCGTCGCCTGCGCATCCTTGGCCGAGACCTGGCCATACTGCAACGCCTCGATCGTCTGCTGCAGGGATTCCGAGAATTCCTGGCCGCCCGGCACGACCGGGAATGGCTTGGCATCGGCAAGCACGCTGACATAGCCGGAGAGGAATTCCGAGCCGAGCTTGTCCTTGTGCGCCTCGATGTCGGACAGGCGCGATGGCAGGATGCCTATCGACATCAGTATGTCGGACATGGCCGACGCGCCATTCTTGCCGGACTTCGGATTGTTCAGCCAGGCGAGGAAGTCCCACGCCGCCTTCTGCTCGGCAGCACCGGCATTGGCGTTGACCACGGTCATCCAGGAATAGGAGATCGAATGTGGCTTGTCGCCGCTCGGGCCGACAGGGATCGGCGCGGTGGCAATATCGGCGAATTTGTCGCCCATGCCGGTCTTCAGCGCGCTTTCCCACCAATTGGCCATGATGATCATGCCCGTCTTGCCGGAGACGAAATTGTCGAGGAACGGACCGGTGGTGTTGGCGTCGGCCGTCGCCATCGCCGGCACGCTCGCGCCCGACTTGATCAGGTCCTCATAGAGCTGGAAGGTCTGCGTGGCCTGCGGGCTGTCCAGCACCGGCTTGCCGTCCTTGACCAGATCGCCGCCATTGGAAACCAGCAGCGAGGCGAAGGGATGGACGACGCCGGCAGCCCAACTGTTGATCATGCCGAAGCCCTGCTGGCCGGCCTCCGTGTTGGTCAGTTTCTTGGCCGCGTCCTTAAACTCATCCCAGGTCTTGGGTGGGGCGGCGATGCCGGCCTGCTTGAACAGCGCCTTGTTGTAGTTCAGCGCATAGACGTCGATCTCGTTGGGAATGCCGTAGAGCGTGCCGCCGACAGAGGCGGCGCTGGTGACGCCCGCCGGCCATGAGGCCTTGACCTCGCTGGCCACCGCATCGGGAGCGGGCGCGACAAGCTTGTCGCGGGCGAGTTCCGGCAGCCACAGATCGTAGATGCCGCCGATGGTCGGCCCGTCCGCGCCGCCGCCTTGCGAGCGCAGCGTGGTCAGGAGATCGCCGAAGGGAACGGCGCGCACGGTGACGTTGACATCCGGATTGGTCTTGGAAAAATCCTTGGCCGCCGCTTCCAGCAGCGCGACCGTCTCCGGCGACCAGTGCGTCAGATAGGAGATGTTGACCGATTGCGCCCAAGCGGTGGCGGGCAGGACGGCAAGGCCCGCGGCCAGAGCCAGTTTCGAAGTCCAGGCAAACGACATTCCTCATCCTCCCTATCGATCACGATGACGTTATGACAAGTTGAGGCGACGGCGCAAGAGCCTGCAGTCGAAAAAGCTTGGTGTCGACCGGTTTCGGATTTCTTCGCGTTGCCAGCTAAAGATGTTTTATCATTTAAAAACAATATGATGAATGCCTATAACCCTCAGATCTTCCCGGTCGATGCCATCCCAGAGGCATGCCAGACCTCTTGCGAATGCTGCTATGTCGTTATAATGACTTTGGCCGAGCGAATGACTCTCTCGCGGCGTAGAGGCGCCACGGGACGCCAAGGACAGAAAACAATGGGAGACTGGCAATGAGCATGCTTTCACTTCACCGGCGCGCGGCCCTTGGCCTGATTGGCGGCCTTGCCGCCGCCTGTGCCGGCGTCCTCACGATCCTCCCGGCGAGGGCCGACAGCACGGTGACGCTGTGGAGTTGGCGCACCGAGGACGAGGCCGCGATGCGTCGCATCTTCGATGCCTTCGAGGCGAAGAACCCCGGCATCAAGGTCGACATCCAGTTCACGCCCGACGCCGACTACCAGAACCGGCTGAGCACCGCGCTGCGCGGCAGCCGCGGGCCTGACATCGCGCAGCTCAAGGCCTATGGCGAATTGCAGCCCTTCGTCGACGCCGGCTATCTCGACGCTCTCGACGACGGCGTGCCCGAGCTGAAGAACATGGCGGATGCCGCGCTGGGCGGCGCGCGCGGCCGCACCGACGGTAAACTCTATGGCGTGCCCTATTCGGTGCCGATGATGGGCGTCTTCTACAACCAGGAGATCTTTGCCGCCCAGGGCATCGAGATCCCCAAGACCTACAAGGATTTCGTCGCCGCCTGCGAGAAGCTGAAGGCGGCAGGCATCACCCCGATTGCCACCGGCGGCGCCAACGGCTCGGCCTGGGAGCTGGAGATCGGCGTCGGTGTCATCGGCCCGACCGTCTACGGCCCTGGTTTCTACGACGAGATGATGACCGGCAAGGCGACCTTCGAGGACCCGCGCTATGTCGCGGCGCTCAAGCGCTTCGCCGAGTTGAAGCCTTATTTCCCCAATGGCTTCGCTGGCATCGATTACACCACCGCCACGCAGCAATTCATCGGCGGCAAGGCGGCGATGTTCCTCGGCGGCTCGTTCGAGAACGGCAGCTTCAAGGCGCAGAACCCGAAGCTGAAATTCTCGATCTTTCCGTTCCCCGCCGATGATGCCGGGGCAAAGCTCTACACATCTGCCTTCTCCGACGGCTCCTATGGGCTTGTCTCCGAAAGCGCCAACAAGGAGGCCGCGACCAAGGTGCTGGGCTTCATGGCCTCTGCCGAATTCGCGCAGATGTTCGCCGACGAACTCGGCTGGCCGCCGGCCCGCACCGATGTCACGGTGAAGGATCCGGTGCTCGCCGAGATGACGGCGATGTCGAAGAACTCGACGCCCTATCTGACGCTGGTCGGCTTCCGCTGGCAGTCACCGACGGCGTCTTCGGTGCTGCAGTCGGAGATCATCGACATGGTCGAAGGCAACATCACGCCGGAGAAACTGGCTGCCGACATGCAGGCCGCCGTCGCCACCTGGTTCAAGCCGAAACAGTAAGGAGCCGGGCCGGCCGCATCGCTGCCGGCCTCTCACCGGGCACAAATAGCGTATGAGCAACCTTCGCCGCACAAGCAGCCTGAAGCGCACGCAGCAGCGCATGGCCGTGCTGTTCATCCTGCCGGCGCTGGCGGTCTACGCCCTGTTCGTCCTCTATCCGCTGGCGATGTCGCTGTGGGGCAGCTTCTTCGTCTGGAAGGGGCTGCGCATGGTCGAATTCGCCGGCCTGTCGAATTTTTCGCGGCTGTTTGTTTTCCCGAGCGGCGCGCGGCTTTACGGCGCGCTGTGGCACAACACCGCTTGGTTCTTCGGCATCATGGTCTTCCAGAACGGCATCGGCCTGCTGTTTGCCTGGCTGCTGTTCCTGCGCGACAGGGGGGCTGCCTTCTTCCAGTCAGTGTTCTTCTTCCCGGCGGTGCTGAGCCCGGTCATTGTCGGCGCGCTGTGGCGGCTGCTGTTGGCGCCGGGCGGCGTCGTCGAATGGGCGCTGAACGGGCTTGGCCTGCACCAGGGCAGCCTGACCGTGCTCGGCAACAGCCATACCGCGCTTGGCATGCTGATCGCCGTCGACGCCTGGAACTGGATGGGCCTGCCGGTGCTGATCTACACGGCGGGTCTGCGGCAAATCTCCGGCCAGATCTTCGAGGCGGCGAAACTCGACGGCGCCGGCAATGCGCGCATGCTGTTCTCGATCGCGCTGCCCCTGCTGATGCCGGCCCTCGGCACGCTGACGACGCTTTCCTTCATCAACACCTTCAACCAGTTCGACATCGTCTATGTGATGCAGGGCGTGCAGGGCAATCCGAGCTATTCGACCGACACGCTGGTGACCTACTTCTACCGGCTGGCCTTCGGCGCGGAAGGCGCTGTCGGCATCACCGATATCGGGCTGGCGCTGGCGCTCGGCACCCTGCTGTTCCTGATCCTCAGCCTCGGCACGCTGATGATGCTGCGCTTCTTCGACCGCCGCACGGTGCAGCTATGAGCGCACTGGCGATTTCACGCGGGCCAGTGCTCTCGCGGCAGCTGGCGCGACTGCCCGGCTGGACGGTGCTGGCCGTGTGGACGGCGGCCGTGCTGTTGCCGCTCTACATCCTCGTCGTCTCCTGTTTCAAGACCACCGCCGAGATCTACGACAACCGGCTCGGCCTGCCGCAGAGCTGGGCGCTCGACAATTTCATCAACGCCTGGACGCGCGCCGATCTCGGCCACAATTTTCTCAACAGCCTGATCGTCACCGGCGGCGCGGTCATCCTCACCATCGTCGTCTCGGCGATGGCCGCCTATCCGCTGAGCCGCTACCGGCTCGGCTGGAATGCTGTCATGCTCGGCCTGTTCCTGTCCGGTATCATGCTGCCGATCCGGCTGGCCTCGGTCGAACTGTTCACGCTGATGCGCAATCTCGGTCTTTTGGATTCACTGACCGGACTGATCCTCGTCTATTCGGCGATCCGCATCCCCTTCGCCGTCTTCATCTTCGCCAATTTCATGCGCGTCCTGCCCTCCGAACTCGACGAGGCGGCGCGCATGGACGGCGCCGGCGAGGTCCGCATCCTGTTCCACATCATCCTGCCGATGGTGAAGCCGGCGGTGTCGATCGTCGCCATCTTCACGGCAATCGCCGTGTGGAACGATTTCTTCTTCCCGCTGATCTTCATCTTCGACGATCGCTACAAGACCGTGCCGTTGGCGATCAGCGTCTTCGTCGGCCAGTTCCGCACCGATTGGGGCCTGGTGTTCGCCTCGCTGGCGATCTCCATGGCGCCCATCCTGATCATGTATTGTTTGCTGGCGCGCCAGATTCGCGAAGGCGTCGGTGCCGGGGGAGGCATGAAATGATCGAGGACAGGATCTACGCCGCGCGCTCCATCCTGGTGGTCGGCGCACACGCCTTCGACGCCGAGGTGATCGCCGGGCCGCTGGCCGCCGCCGCCGTCAAACGTGGGGCCACGGTGACCTTCCTGCACCTGACCATGGGCGAACAGGGACACCCCTGCCTGATCCCCCAGCACTATTGCGTGCAGAAGGAAGAGGAAGCGGGCAGGGCGGCCGCACGCCTTGGTGCCACCTCGCGCAGCCTTGGGCTGCGCGACGCCTTCCTGCCTTCCAACGACGAAACGGCGCTCGAAGTGTGCGACGTCATTCGCGAGCTGAAACCCGAAATCGTCATCACCCATTGGCACCGCAGCTGGCACAAGGACCATCGCGCCGCAGCCCATCTGACGCAGACCGGCATCTTCTTCGCCGCCCTGCCTACCATTGCCAGCGACCATGCCGCACACACGCCGCAACTGCTGCTGTTCGGCGAGAATTGGGAGGACGATGACGGCTTTCGGCCCGAACATCTTGTCGATGTCAGCGACGGCTTCGAGGCCTGGAGCGAGGCGGTCAAGGAATATGAGTTGGCGCGAGGCCTGAGCAGCTTTCCCTATGTCGACTATTACAGCGCGCTCTACCGGCTGCGCGGCTGCCTGCGCGGCACGCGCCACGCCCAGGCTTTCGCTGCCGCCTCGCATTCCTGGAATGCCGGCAGCGGCCTGTTTTCGCCACCGTTCGGCAAAGGGTCGAGCCGATGACGCGGGTCCTGGCCATCGATCTCGGCGGCACCAATCTGCGCGCCGCCATCTCGACCGGCGACATCGGCGCGTTGAAGGTGCTGAGCCGTGAGCCGGCGCCGGCAAGCCTCGATGCGCTTGTCGCTCGCATCAAAGCACTGTGCGCGGAAGCCGGATCGGTCGAGGCGCTCGGCATCGCCGTGCCGGGGCTGGTCGAGGGCTCGGTCTGCCGCTGGATTCCGAACCTGCCATTCCTCGATGGCGTCGACCTCCAGGCGCTGTTTCCGGACCTGCGCATCGCGCTTGGCAATGACGCACAGATCGCGCTGCTGGCGGAGGCTGTCGAAGGCAGCGCCAAGGGCATGTCGGACGCGATTCTGCTGGCCATCGGCACCGGTATCGGTTCCGCCGTTCTGGCCAATAGCCGCATCGTTGCCGGCGCCCATGGCGGCGCCTGTTCGTTCGGCTGGGCCTGTGCCGACATCAAGGACCATGGCGCGGAGCGCAGCGGCTGGCTGGAGCGCGTCGCTTCCGGCCGGGCGCTCGATGCGCTTGCCGGCCAGATCGGGCTTGCCGACAGCCGGCAGCTGATCGCTGCTGCCCGCGCCGGCGAACTGGCCGCGCAGACCTTGCTTGAAGTGCCGGCACGCCAGCTCGGCACGGCGCTTGCCGGCGCGGTGGCGCTGCTCGACCCGCAGGCGGTGCTGATTTCAGGCGGGCTGGCCGAGGCGCTGGATGTGATGAGGCCGCCGCTGCTGGCGGCACTGCGCCGTCAGTTGCCCGGGCATTTGCGTGGCATCGAGATCCAACCCGGCCAGTTCGGTCCGGAGGCGGGGCTTGTCGGCGCGGCGCTGGCTGGCCGTGTGGGGGAAGGGTGGAGGCAGGTGCGATGAGCGAAGCGAGCTTTCAGCAGCCGGACCGCAGACGGCCGGAACCGCTCTGGTATCAGGTCGAGGAAGCGATCCGCGCCATCGTCAAGAGCGGCGAATGGGCGACGGGCGACCAAATCCCGGCCGAGGACAGGCTGTGCGCTTTGTTCGGGGTGAGCCGTATCACCTTGCGCCATGCTCTGCGCAATCTCGAGGAGGCCGGGCTGCTGCGCCGCGAACATGGCCGCGGCACCTTCGTGCGTTCCACCACGCTGGTCGCCGGCACCCGCGAACTGACCAGCTTCACCCAGGAGATGGGCAATATGGGCGTGGTCGCCGGCTCGCGCCTGCTCGATTGCAGCCTGACCACGGCCAATGCAGCCGCCGCCGGCGCGCTGGAGATCGAGGAGGGCGATCCGGTGGTGCGCATCCGTCGGCTGAGGCTCGGCAACAATGAACCGATCGGCATCCAGACGGCGCAGCTGTCGGCCGTACGCGTGCCGGGCTTCCTCGACGCCGGCCTGCTGCAGGGTTCGCTCTATGAGGCGCTGGAGCGCCATTACGGCATCGTGCCGGTGGCCGCGCGCGAAAATTACCGCGTCGGCGCGGTCGGTGCGGCGGATGCCGAACTGCTCGATCTGCCCGCGGGCAGCCCCGCCTTCGTCGTCGAGCGCATCACCACCGACGAGCGCGGTCCGTTCGAATTCACAGTCTCGATCATGCGGGGCGACCGCTACGAAATCCGCTCGACGCTGCGCGCCGGCCGCGTCGCGTCAACCCCCAGAAGCTGATCCATCCCAAGCCTAGATATCAACAGGAGTACCCAAGTGTCCGATCTCTACATCCACCGTCTCACCGCCCTCATCGACCAGGCGGCAAAAGCCAATGAAGAGGCCTTCGGCCAGGCCGCCAGCCGCTTTGCCGACTCGCTCGAAGGTGGCGGTCTGGTCCATCTCTATGGGTCCGGCCATTCGGTATTGCCGGTGCAGGAGGTTTTCCCGCGCTATGGTAGCTATGTCGGCTTCAACCCGCTGACCGACCCGCGTGTCATGTGGCACAACGTGCTCGGCGCCGGCGGCGTGCGTGAGTTGCTGTGGCTGGAGCGGACGGAAAAATACGCCGAAAAATTCCTCGACCACCAGCCGCTCAACAAGGGCGATTCCATCATCATCTTCGGTCACAGCGGCCGCAATTCCTCCGGCATCGATACCGCGCTCTATGCCAAGAAACGCGGCATCTTCGTCGTCGCGGTGACCAGCAAGAACAATCTCGACAAGCCGGCGACGCACTCTTCCGGCAAGCGGCTGGCGGATGCGGCCGATCTCGTCATCGACACCTGTTCGCCGATCGAGGATGCGATTGTCCCGGTCGAAGGCTGGAGCCGTCCTGTGTCCGGCTCGTCGACCGTGCTCGCCATGATCCTGGCGCATGAGCTGATCGCGCGCACCGCCGAGCAGCTTGCCAAGCGTGGCATCGAACTGCCGGTCTTCGCCTCGCCGACGATATCAGGCGTGACGCTGCACGACACCGACGTCATCTACGGCGTCTACCGCGAACGCATGTTGGAAGCGCAGAAGAAGCACCTGCCGACCTTCCAGGCGACGATGCGCGGCGAGTGATGGCAAGGATTGGGAGGTGCCATCCGCGCCTCCCAATTTCCGGCGGCTACCGCCCCAGCAGATTGCGCTCGACGGTTCTCAGATGCGCCAGCATGGCCTGGCTGGCGCTTTCGGGATCGCGGCGCAGCAGCGCGTCGAGAACGGCCTGATGCTCGTTGCAATAGATGGCGCGGCGCTCCTCGGAAAAGGAGCGCTTCTTCATTTCGAACCACGGCGCCTGATTGCGCAGGATGCGCATCAGATTGTGGATCTCCTTGAGGAAGTCGTTGCGCGAGCAGGCGAAGATGCGGTGGTGGAACTCCGCGTCCCAATGCTCGAAGTCCGGCATGTCCCGCGATTCCGAGGCGATCTTGTGCGCCTCGCGCACCGCGTTGAGCTCCATGGCGCTGGCGTTGGTGGCGGCGAAGGCCGCCGCCGCCGGCTCCAGCAACTGCCGGATCTCCATCATGTCGGCCGGGCTGGTGCCTTCCATGCGGCCGACAACCGCCGCCATCGAACTTGGATTGGTGGCGGTCAGGAACGTGCCGCGCCCGACATGCCGCACCACGGTGCCGTCATCCTCGAGGAAGGAGACGGCGCGCCGCACCGTGTTGCGCGCCACGCCGAATTCGCTCGCCAGGTCGCGCTCCGGCGGCATGCGGCCATTCTCGATCCATTCGCCGGAAGAAATGCGTTTCTTCAGCGCGGTGGCGATATCGTTGGCGACGAGCTTTGGCATGTCTGGCAACTTTTATCTGATCCGATATTGAACCATTCATAGCAGCTTCGGCTGTCGTCGTCCACCACACGGCGCCCATCGATATCCCCGAGCCGGCCGGGACAGCGCTTGATTTCTTTTTGGTATGACGAGCCGAGATTCCGCTTGCGGGCTAAACCAATCGGCGCTAGCGTGTAACAAAAGAGCGAATAATTGGCTCAATATTGGTTCAGGGAGGACAAGAATGCGGGTCGCCACTTTTTCGATAGCGGGCGAACGTCGCGTGGGTCTTGTCGACCTCGACGCCCAGACCATTGCTCCGTTCGAATTTTCCGTCGACCAGGCCAAATCAGGCATTCTGGCTTTGATCGAGCGCAACGGCGCCGGCCTGCCGCGCACGCTTTCGCCGATTCCGCTGACGCAGGTCGAGATCGAACCCCCGATCCCGCAGCCGCGCCGCAACATTTTCTGCGTCGGCAAGAACTATTACGAGCACGCGCATGAGTTCGCTCGCAGCGGGTTCGATTCCAGCGCCGGCGCCGGCGCGATCCCAAAACATCCGATCATCTTTTCCAAAGTGCCGGAATCGGTTGTCGCCAATCATGCCAGCGTGCTGATCGATCCCTCCGTCTCGACGGCAATAGACTACGAGGCGGAACTGGCCGTCATCATCGGCAAGGGCGGGCGCGGCATATCGAAGGAGAGCGCGCTCGACCATGTCTGGGGCTACACCATCGTCAACGACGTCACGGCGCGCGACCTGCAGGGCAAGTACAGCCAGTGGCTGATCGGCAAATCGCAGGACACGTTCTGTCCGATGGGGCCTTGGGCGGTGACCAGGGACGAACTCGATCTGGCGACCGCCGGTATCAGGTGTTTCGTCAATGAGGATCTGCGCCAGGATTCCCGCATCTCGCTGCTCATCTTCGACATCCCGACCATCATCGCCACCCTGTCGCAAGGCATCACGCTGAAGCCCGGCGACATCATCGCCACCGGCACGCCGGTCGGCGTCGGCATCGGCTTCGATCCGCCGAAATACCTCAAGGCGGGTGACGTCGTGCGCATCGAGATCGACGGCATAGGCACGCTGGAAAACCGCTTCGCGGAGCACGCGCAATGACCACGGTGACGGTTGGCCAGGTGGTTGCCGAAACCGTCGGCGAGGGCGCCACCGTGGTGATGATCCACGGTCTTGGCGGCACGTCGAACATGTTCCAGCCGCAGATGGCGGCATTGTCCGGCTGCCGCGTCATCCGGCTCGATTTGCCTGGCTCCGGCCGCTCGCCGCGCCCGATCGAGCCCCTGACCATCGAAGGCATGAGCGAGGCCGTCATCCGCGCCATGGCCGGCATGGGGGTCATATCTGCACATTTCGTCGGCCATTCGATGGGCACCATCGTTTGCCAGCAGATTGCCGCGATGCAGCCCTCGCTGGTTAAGTCACTGACGCTGTTCGGTGCGCTGGCGGAACCGGCTGAAGCGACCAGGCAAGGGCTCGGCAACCGGGCGCGGCTGGCGCGCTCTGGCGGCATGGCCGACATCGCCGACCAGATCGTCGCCAACGCGATCTCGGCGCATACGAGGGAAACCTCGCCGTCCGCCGTCGCCTTCGTACGGGAATCGATCACCCGGCAGGATCCGGAATCCTATGCCCGCACCTGCGAGGCGCTGGCGAAGGCGACTGCCGTCGATCCCAGACGGATCTCGGCGCCGACATTGCTGGTCACCGGGGATGCCGACACGGTCAATCCGCCAGGGGTCGCCCAGGCGCTTGCCGACAAGATCAAGGGAGCCATATTCTCGTCCCTGGATCGGTGCGGGCACTGGGCCACGGTGGAAAGTCCGCGCGAAAGCAGCCAGAAGCTCGCCGATTTTTTGAGACGGGTTGATAGGTGAGGATTTCAGATCGGGCGTAGAACTACGCGCTCGGCAAGTTGGGAGGCTTGTGATGGCAGACGACAGCTGGAGCGGCAACGGTTCGAGCGGCACGCTGTTCACCAATGTGCGCGTGCTCGACGCGACAGGTGAATATCCGTACACCGGCGAGGTGCTGGTGCAGGGCAACCGTATCAAGCAGATCACCAAGGGCTCGTCGCGCTTCGGCTCGTCCTCGTCGTCTTCCTACAGTGGCGGCGCAACCGTCATCGACGGCATGGGCGCGACGCTGATGCCCGGCATGATCGACGCGCATCTGCATCTGTCCTGGAACAACGCACCCGGCATCGACCCGATCCAGATGATGGAAATCGAGGAGCACATGCTGGTTACCATGGAGATGGCCAAGCTGGTGCTCGACGCCGGTTTCACCGCCGGACGGGGTGCCGCCGCCGCCAAGCCGCGCCTCGATGTCGTCGCCAAGAAATTCATCAACCAGGGCCGCTTTCCCGGACCGCGCTATCTCGCGGCTGGTCCGGAGATCACCACGGTCGGCGGCCTCGGCGATTCCTCGCCGTCGCACATTCCGCATGAGGGGCTAAACCTTGGCATCGTCGTTTCCGGCCCGGAGGAAATCCGCCGCACCGTTCGTCAGCTGATCAAATACGGCGTCGATTCCATCAAGCTGAACTTATCCGGCGAAAGCATCACCGGCATGGGTGCCGAGGAAACGCCAATGTCGGAAGAGGAGGTCGCCATGGCGGCTTCCGAGGCGCGCTGCCGCAACAAGGTGCTGTCGGCGCATGCGCGCTCGTCCGGCTCGGTCAAGCAGTGCGTGCGCCACGGCATCCAGAACATCTACCATGCCTCCTTCGCCGACGAGGAAGCGCTCGACATGCTCGAGGCCGTCAAGGACAAGCATTTCGTCGCCCCCGGCATCGCCTGGCTGATCAACACCGCGCGCCATGCCGAGCAATGGGGCATCAAGCCGGGCTCGCCGCTGTCGCTCGAATATGAGCGCGAGCTCGAAATGTGCATCGACACCATGAAGAAGATGCACCGGCGCGGCATCCGCGTCCTGATCGGTGGCGACTACGGCTTTGCCTGGACGCCGCAAGGCACCAACGCCAAGGACATCCAGACCTTCGTCGAGATGCTCGGCTTCTCGCCGATGGAAGCGATCCAGGCCGGCACCAAATATGGCGGCCAGATCATGAACATGGGAGACGAGCTCGGCATGATTAGGGAAGGTTACCTCGCCGACATGCTGTTGATCGACGGCGACCCGATCGCCGACGTGCGCATCCTGCAGGACAAGAACCGCATCCTTGCCATCATGAAGGACGGCAAATTCCACAAGGCGCCGCGCATGAACGAGCAGCGCCGGCGGCTGACCGCATGAGCCTGCTCGACCGGCCATCCCAGACGCTCTCAAGCGGCGGCATGACAGGCCGGCAGGCGTGGGGCCTCGTCGGCCTGCTGGCCGCGGCTGTCATCGCGTGGCTGGTCTTCGCCGTCTGGCCGGATTGGCTGAACACGATCCTGATCTCCAAGAAGGCCTTCGTCAGCGCCATCCTCAACGGCATCACGCTGGCCGGCCTCTATTTCCTCGTCGCCAGCGGCTTCACGCTGATCTTCGGCCTGATGCGCAACGTCAATCTCGCGCATGGCTCGCTCTATCTGCTCGGCGCCTATATCGGCTACGAGGTCACCAACCGCACCGGCTACTGGCTGCTCGGCGTCGCCGCCGGTTTCGCCGTGCTCGCCATCGTCGGCGTAATCATGCAGGTCTTCGTCTTCCGCAGGCTCGAAGGCGACGATTTGCGCCAGACCCTGGTGTCGATCGGCATCTCGATCGTCGCCGCCGATTTGATGCTGGCGGTGTGGGCCGGCGGCACCTACCAGATCACCACGCCGGAATGGCTCGACGGCGCCTTGACCTTGCCAATCATCACCGCGGTGCGCTCCAACGGCGCCTCGGTCTTCCTCACCTATCCGCTCTACCGCGTCGTCGTGCTGGCGGCGGCGATCGTCATCGGCGTCGGCCTCTGGCTGATGCTGCACAAGACCCGTGTCGGCATGATGATCCGCGCCGGCGTCGACGACCGCGCCATGCTGCAGGCCTCGGGCGTCAATGTGCATGCCGTCTTCGCCATCGTCTTTGCCGTCGGCGCCGGCCTTGCCGGCTTTGCCGGGGTCGTTGGCGGCTCGGCGCTGTCGGTCGCGCCCGGCGAGGATGTCCGCTATCTCCTGGCCTCGCTGGTCGTCGTCATCGTCGGCGGCATGGGCTCGATCACGGGCGCCGCCATCGGCGCACTGCTGATCGGCCTCGCCGAGCAGATTGGCCTCGTCTATTTCCCGACCTACGGCATCGTGCTGACCTTCGTCATCATGGTGGTGGCGCTGGCGGTGCGGCCGCAAGGCATTATGGGGAAGGCAAGATGAGCCTGGCCATCGCCACCACCGGCGCAACGGCGCAGCAGAATTGGCTGGAGAAGCTCGGCGCCGGCCACATAATCCTTGGCTTCGCACTTCTGCTCTATCCTCTGGTTGCGTCGGATTTCTTCCTGACACAGATCGGCGGTTATTCCTTGATCTTCGGCATGCTCGGCCTGTCGCTGATGCTGCTCGCCGGCTATGGCGGCATGGTCAGCCTGGCGCAGATCACCGTCGCCGGCATAGCGGCCTACGCCATCGCCATTCTCGGCAACAACAATTCCAACATTCTCGGCTTCGGCTGGCCATGGTGGATCGCGATGCCGTTCGCGGTTGCAGCGGCCGCTTTGGCCTCGGCGCTGATCGGCTGGATCTCGGTGCGCACCGAGGGCATCTACACCATCATGATCACGCTGGCGATCGCTACCGCGACCTATTATTTCGCGCAGCAGAACTACGCCATCTTCAACGGCCATTCCGGCTATGCCGGCATTCGCGCGCCCGTCTTCTGGGGCGTCAATTGGCGCGATCCCCGGCCGTTCTACTATCTCTGCCTTGGCCTGGCGGCGCTGTCCTACGCCGCCGTGCTCTACGGCTCGCGCTCGACCTTCGGCATGACCTTGCAGGCGATCCGTGACAATCCGCGCCGCATGCGTGCGCTCGGCTATCATGTCACCGCGCACAAGGTCTTTGCCTGGCTGCTGGCCGGTGTGATCGCCGGGCTGGCGGGCGTGCTGCTGGTCTGGTTCAACGGCCGCGTTTCGCCCGGCACCATCGGTGTCGATGCCGCGATCGACGTGCTGATCATCGCCGTCATCGGCGGCCTGCGACATCCGATCGGGCCGTTCCTCGGCGCGGTCGTCGTTATCCTGATGCAGACCTTCGCCATCGACATCGTCGGCGCCGAGCGCTTCAACACGCTGATCGGCATGGTGTTTCTGGTGATCGTCTTCGTCTCACCGGATGGAATTCTTGGGTTGTGGGGGAGGATCAAGCCACATCTTGCCCAGGAGTCCTTGCGTCCCGGCCCCTAGCCGCCGGGATGGAATGAACCACTGCAAAACGAAATCAACGGGAGGAAAATCATGAGGATGCATAGACGTACGGTGCTCGCGCTCGCCATGTTCACCGGGCTGACCGCGCCTTCTATGGCGCTGGCTGCCGACGACACCATCAAGATCGGCCTGCTCGCCACGTTCGAGGGACCGTTCACGGTGCTCGGCGAAGACGGCGAGCGCGGCGCCATGACCGCGGTTGCCGAGATGAACGGCACCGTCGGCGGCAAGAAGATCGAGATCGTCAAGGGTTCGTCCGACGCCTCGCCCGACAGTGCGGTGCGCGCGGCGCGCAAGCTGGTCGAGCAGGACGGCGTCAAGGTGCTGGTCGGCCCGCTTTCGGGCGACGAGGGGCTGGCCGTCAAGGACTACGCCAAGACCCAGCCGAATGTGACCTTCATCAACGGCACTTCGGCCGCGCAGGACACCACGCTGCGCAATCCGGCGGAGAATTTCTTCCGCTTCTCGACCGACGGCGCGCAGTGGATGGCCGGCCTCGGCACCTATGCCTTCAAGGACAAGGGCTACAAGAAGGTCGCCACTGTCGCCGAGGATTATTCCTTCCCCTACACGCAGGTGTTCGGCTTCATGGCCGAGTTCTGCAAGGCCGGCGGCCACGTGCCGTCGAAATCCTGGGTGCCGATCGGCAACAAGGACTTTTCCTCGGTCATCGCCGCCATTCCTGAAGGTGTCGATGCGATCTATGTCGCGCTCGGCGGCGCCGATGCCGTGAACTTCCTGACCCAGTACCAGCAGAGCGGCGGCACCGCGCCGCTGATCGGCGGCTCGATCACCGTCGACCAGACCGTGCTGACCTCGAAAGGCAAGCTGAAGGATGTGCTGAAGGGCACGCCCTCGGCCGGCCCGACCGCCGACACCAATGACGCACCGGCCTGGAAGGCCTTCGTCGAGGCCTACAAGAAGCAGCCGGGTGCCTTCCCGTCACCCTCGCTCTTCGCCCATGGCTACTATGTCGACATGAAGGCGACGCTGCTCGGCCTCGACCAGGTCGGCGGCGATGTCTCGGACGGCGGCAAGAAGCTGCGCGAGGCGCTGTCGAAACTGTCCTTCGATACGCCGACCGGCAAGGTATCGCTCGACAAGAACCGCAACGCCATTGCCGACATCTTCCTGACCGAGGTCACCGAAGGTGCCGACGGCAATCTCCTCAACAAGCTGGTCAAGGTCGTGCCGCAGGTCAACCAGACGCTCGGCATTCCCGAAGACGAGTTCATGAAGCTCGGCGCGGTCAACCGCGACAATCCGAGCTGCCCGTAAAACCTGATATCGAGTGCAGCCGCCAGTGACCGAAAGCCTCGCAGCAAACCGTCTCCAGAGCACCGGCGCCTATGCGCTGGAACTCGATGGCGTGGCGCGGCATTTCGGGGCGCTGGTGGCGCTCTCGGGCATCACTATGAGGATCGCGGCCGGCGAACGGCGTGCGGTCCTCGGCTCCAACGGCGCCGGCAAGACGACCCTGTTCAACGCCGTCACCGGCGATTTCATGCCGACGGCGGGGCGCATCCGCTTCTTCGGCGAGGACATCACCGACCTGCCGCCGCATGAGCGCATCCGGCGCGGCCTGCGCCGCACCTATCAGATATCGCAACTGTTCAAGGGCCTGTCGGTCCTCGATTCCATCTTTCTCGCCTGCCGTGGCGTCTCGCGCCGACGGTTCTCGCTGCTGCGCCCGGCTGTGTCGGACGTCAACATGGTGCAGGCGGAATCGATCCTCAACGCCGTGCATCTGGAAGCCTATCGCGACACGCTGGTGGCGACGCTGAGCCATGGCCAGCAGCGCCAGCTGGAGATCGCGCTGGCACTGGCCGGCGCGCCGCGCTTCATCCTGTTCGACGAGCCGGCGGCCGGCCTGTCGCCGACCGAGCGGCGCGACCTCGTCGCCATACTCAACGCGCTGCCGAAGCATATCGGCTACATCATCATCGAGCATGATCTCGATGTCGCGCTGCGCGTCTCGGAATATGTCTCGATGATGCACAATGGCCGCCTGTTCAAGGAAGGCACGCCGCAGGAGATCGAAGCCGATCCCGAGGTTCAGGAAATCTATCTCGGGGGCAAGCATGGCTGAACGCCCCAAGCCGACCAAAGCCATGCTGCGGATCGACGATTTGCAGGTCTTCTACGGCGAAAGCCATGCGCTACAGGGTGTTTCGCTGACGCTGGAAAGCGGCGTGCTGTCGGTGGTCGGCCGCAACGGCATGGGCAAGTCGACGCTCTGCAACACCATCGTCGGCCTCAAGCGGGCAAAGTCCGGCTCCATCCGCGTCGACGGCCGCGAGATCACCTCGCTCGAACCACACGAAATCCACCGCCTCGGCGTCGGCTACGTGCCACAAGGCCGCCGCGTCTGGCCGAGCCTGACGGTCGACGAACATCTGCGTCTCGCCGCCGGCAACAGGCGCGATGCCAGCTGGACGGTCGAGCGCGTCTACCAGACCTTTCCGCGCCTCGCCGAGCGCCGCACCAATGGCGGCTCGCAGCTGTCGGGTGGCGAACAGCAGATGCTGGCGATTTCGCGTGCGCTGCTCAGCGATCCCAAGCTTTTGGTCATGGACGAGCCGACCGAAGGCCTGGCGCCGGTCATCGTCGACCAGGTCGAGAAGATGCTGGTCGACCTCGCCGCCGAAGGCGAGATGGCGGTGCTGGTCATCGAGCAGAATATCGGCGTGGCGACAGCGGTGTCGAACCAGGTCGCCATCATGGTCAATGGCCGCATCAACCGGCTGATGGATGCCAAGGCGCTCGCCGCCGACCGCGAGTTGCAGCAGCGGCTGCTTGGCGTCGGCCGCCATGCCGAGGAGGCCCCGGTCACGCCGGCGGAAGTCGCGCAGGCAAGGGAACAATTGGCGGAAGTCTATCGCGTCGACCGCGCCGGCGCCGGTTCGGCCGAGCCGGTGCCGCAGAACGGCGTCTATCGTTCGGTCACCGAACTGCCCAACCGCTGGAATGTGCCGGTCACCGAACTGCGCCAGGCGGCGGTCGACAAGGCAGCACCCCAAGATGACCTGAAGAAGGTCTTTGCCATCCCGTTTGCCGAGCGCATCGGCCGGACCGTGCTGGTCGTCGGCACTTTCGACACCAAGGGCAAGGAATTGCGCTTTGTTGCCGACCGGCTGAAGGCGCTCGGTCTGCCGGTGCGCACGGTGGACCTGTCGACATCAGGAAAACCGACCAGCGCCGACGTGCCCGCCATGCAGGTGGCCGGCATGCACCAGCGAGGTTCGTCCGCCGTCTTCACCAATGATCGCGGCGGTTCGGTCAGCGCCATGGCCGACGCCTTCGCGCGCTGGATCGAGCGCGAGCCGCGTATCGGCGGCGTCATCTCGGCCGGCGGTTCCGGCGGCACCACGCTGGCGACCGCGGGCATGCGCGTACTGCCGGTCGGCATTCCGAAGCTGATGGTCTCGACGGTGGCGGCCGGCGATGTCGCCAAATATGTCGGTGGCGCCGACATCATGATGTTCCATTCGGTCGCCGACGTGCAGGGGCTGAACTCGATCACCGAGCAGGTTCTGTCCAACGCCGCGCACGCCATGGCCGGCATGGTCGCGCAACTGCCCAATGCCGAGACCTGGGAAGCAAAACGCAAGCTGGCGCGGCCGGCCGTCGGCATCACCATGTTCGGCGTCACCACGCCCCTGGTGCAGGCTGTTACCAAACGTCTCGAAGCCGATTATGACTGCCTCGTTTTCCATGCCACCGGCATTGGCGGGCGGGCCATGGAAAATCTTGGAGACTCCCGGCTGCTGTCGGCCTTCCTCGATGTTACCACCACGGAGGTGGCCGACATGATTGTCGGCGGGGTGTTCCCGGCAACGGAGGATCGCTTTGGTGCGGCGATCCGCACTGGACTGCCCTATGTCGGCTCGACCGGCGCGCTCGACATGATCAATTTCGGCCCGCGCGACAGCGTGCCGGAGAAATTCCGCAGCCGCAAATTCGTCATCCACAACCCCAATGTCACGCTGATGCGCACGACGCGTGACGAGAACCGCGCCGTCGGCGAATGGATCGGCGCGCGACTTAATGCCATGAACGGCCCGGTGCGCTTCCTGCTGCCCGAAGGCGGGGTGTCGATGCTCGACGCGCCAGGCCAGCCTTTTCATGACCCCGAAGCCGACAACGCTCTGTTCGAAGCGATCGAGAAAACGGTTCGCCGCACGCTCTTGCGCCAGGTCGAGCGGGTGCGGGCCAACATCAACGACACGCCTTTCGTCGATGCGGCGATCGCTGCGTTCCACGCCATCACGCCGAAGCTGCAGAGGCGGGCATGAAGAATTGGACTTCGCCACCGTGCGGGTGGATGTTTGAAATCGGTCGCCTCGCGCCGACCGTATTGTCTTGGGGAGGATAGATCATGGACGCGCAGACCTTTGGCGCTTTCCTGTTGTGGCTGATCATTGCCGCGGTCGTCGTGGTGATCGCCGTCTACATTTTGCGCTGGCTCTACCGCCGCTCGACCAAGGAGACGGCGTTCGTGCGCACCGGCTTCCTGGGCGAGAAGGTGGTGGTCAATGGCGGTGCCTTCGTCATCCCGGTGCTGCACGAGATCACCCCGGTCAACATGAACGTGCTGCGCATCGAGGTGCGGCGCGAGGACGGGCTGGCGCTGATCACCCGCAACCGCATGCGCGTCGATCTGATCGCGGAATTCTTCGTGCGCGTCGGCGCCAGCCGCGAACTGGTGGCGGCAGCCGCGCAGACGCTCGGCCGCCGCACACTGCAGCCGGACAGTCTGCGCGAATTGCTCGAAGGCAAGTTCGCCGGCGCGCTGCGCACCGTGGCCGCCCAGATGACGCTGGAAGAAATGCACGAGCTGCGCGGCGACTATGCCGCGAAGGTGCGCAGGCTGGCCGAGGAGTCTCTCGCCGCCAACGGGCTTGAGCTGGAGAGCGTCGCCATCGTCGATCTCGACCAGACCAGCCTCGAATATTTCGATCCGTCCAACGCCTTCGACGCTGAAGGCCTGACGCAGCTGACGGAATCGATCGAGACCCGCCGCCGGATGCGCAACGAGATCGAGCAGCGTACGCTGGTCGATATCCGCAACCAGAATCTCGACACCCAGCGCAAGGTGCTGGAGATCGATCGCGACACCGAATATGCCCGCCTCGAACAGGAGCGCGAGGTCGAGATCCGCCGCGCCGCGCAGCGTTCTGAGCTGGCCATTGAGCGAGCATTGCGTGATCAGGAATCCGAGCAGGCACAGCTTTCGTCGCGCGAAGCTGTCGAAAAATCGCGCCTCAACCAGGAGCGCAACATCACCGAAGAGCGCATCAAGAGCGAGGAAGACACGCAGCGCCGCGAGATCGCGCGCCGCCGTTCGCTCGACGAGACCGAGATGAAGATGCGCGAATTGACCGAGCGCGAGCAGATCGCGCTCGAACTGTCGCTGGAAAAGGCCCGCATCGAGCGTGAGGGCGCGCAAAGCAAGCTGGAGATAGAACGCAAGAAGCTGCTCGAGGTCGCCGAGTTGGAACGCCAGATCGCGCTCGCCGAAAAGGCACTGGAAGTGACCAGGGCCGAGGCAGAAAAGCGTCGCGCCGAGATCGTCGAGAACCAGGCGACCGAGACGGCGCGCATCGCGCAGGAGCGGGTCGTCGACGAGGTTCGCATTGAACGCGAGCGCCATCTCGAAGCCCTACAGATCGCCAAGCGCCAGGCGTTCGAGGAGGCCGAGATTTCGGCCAGCGAGGAGGTCGAGCGCGCCCGCATCACCACCGAGCGCGGCATCGAGGAAGCGCGGCTGATCAAGGATCGCGATATCAGGCAGATGGGCGTGGAGCGCGACCAGAAGATCGAGATCGCCGAGATCCAGAAGGCGATCGACATCGCCAAGAAGACGCAGGAGCGTTCTTCGGCGATCGCGGCTTCCGAAGCCGTGCGCGCCAAGGCCGTCCAGGCCGAGGAGCAGGCCTTCACCGCCCGCGAGCGCGAGATCGCCGAGCGCCGCAAGCTGACCGACCTGATAGGCGCACAGCGCGAGGCCGAACGCGAGGCGCTGCGCATCACATCCGCAGCGGACGCCGAGATGAAGGCGGCGAAGAGCCTGGCGGAAGCGCAGAAGATCGCCGCGGTTGCGTCGGCCGAGTCGGAGAAGATCCACGCCCTTGCCGCCGCGCAGCGCTACGAGGTCGACGCCGCCGGCCACCGCCAGCTCAACGAGGCCGAGAACATCCTTTCCGAAGGCGCGCGGGCCGGTCGCCTGCGCGGCAAATTGCTCGACCACATGGAAGGCATCATCCGCGAGAGCGTCAAGCCGATGGAGAAGATCGACGGCATCAAGATCCTGCATGTCGACGGCATCAATGGCGGCACGGGGGGCAACCGCAACGTCACCGACGAGGTGATCGACTCCGCGCTGCGCTACCGGGTGCAGGCGCCGATGATCGACAATCTGATGAAGGAGATCGGCATCGAGGGCGGCTCGCTCGGCCGCATGACCGATGTGCTGCGCGACGCCAAGGACATTTCCAGCCTGACCCGCGACAAGAAGGGCAAGGGCAAACCCGCCAAGGACGACGATGACGACCGCGATCACTGAGGTGAGGGCGGTGTTTCCTTGCGCTTCGTTGGGCCGTGCGAGACGACGTCTTGCGCCTGATTGCCAAGTGGTTCCCCCACTCCGTCGCTGCTTCGCACCGCCACCTCTCCCCCCTCCGGAGGGAGAGGAAAGGAGCCTGCCGCGGATGGCTCGCGCCCTTCCTCTCCCCCGTCGAGCGGGGGAGAGGTGTCGAGCGAAGCTCGACGGAGTGGGGGTCGACCTGGCGTGGCGCGAGACAATGCTTGCGCGGACTGCCATGCCCGCAACCGGCTCGCAAGAATGACCAAGGTCTATGTCTCCTCGGTCATTCCTGCGCCGGCGGCGGAAGTGTGGAAGCTCGTTCGCAACTTCAATGCATTGCCGAGCTGGGCGCCGTTCGTCGCCGACAGCCGCATTGAGCAGAATGCGCAACCCGACCAGATCGGCTGCATCAGGAATTTCACGCTCAGGGACGGCGGCCGCGTCCGCGAAAGGCTGCTGGCGCTGTCCGACTACGACCTGTCCTGCAGCTATGCGATCCTCGAAAGCCCGATGGCAGTGGAGAACTATGTCGCCACCCTCTCGCTGACGCCGATCACCGACGGCAATCTGACGCTCGCCGAATGGCAAGCGGAGTTCGACTGCGCGCCGGACCGCGAGGCCGCCCTGATGCACCAGATCGGCCATGGCGTGTTCCAGACCGCCTTGACCGCGCTGAAACACCGGTTCGGGCGCTGACGCCGGCCGATGGTCAAGGTTTGCCAGAGCACGATCATCGAGGCGCCAATCGACGAGGTCTGGGCGATCCTGCGCGATTTCAACGGCCATGACCGCTGGCATCCGGCGATCGCTTTCAGCGAGATCGAGGGCGGCGAGCCGGTCGATGCGGTAGGCTCCGTGCGCCACTTCAGGCTGAACGACGGCGGGGAGTTGCGCGAACAATTGCTGGCGCTGTCCGACAAGGACCGGCGTCTGAGCTATTGCCTGCTCGAAGCGCCGCTGCCGCTGATGGGCTATGTCGCCTCGCTCAGGCTGAAGCCGGTGACCGACGGCGATGCTACTTTCTGGGAGTGGCGCTCCGAGTTTCAGCCGCCGGCGCATCGCCGCGACGAACTGGTCAGGCTGGTGACCGAAGACATCTATCAGGCCGGCTTCGCGGCGGTGCGCAATCTGCTGCGGCGCCGGAGGACGGGCTCACCAGTCGAAACGAGATCGCCTCGAGAGGTTGTCGAGCCGACTCCATCGGTGAATGTACGGCATTCCGCGTCAATGGTCGCGGCAGGCCAGGTCGCAACGACCCGTGCGATCGTCGTCGAGCGCTATGGCGGGCCGGAGGAGTTGCAGTTCAAAGAGATCGGACTGCCGCCGCCCACGCCGAACGAGGTGCGGATCCGCCATACGGTGATCGGGGTCAATTTCATCGACGTCTATTGCCGAATCGGGTTTTTCGACCTCCTGCAGCCGCCCGGCGTGCCGGGCATGGAGGCGGCGGGTGTCATCGAGGCGGTTGGTTCGGTGGTGTCGGGCTTTTCGGTTGGCGACCGCATCGCCTATGCCTGTCCGCCGGTCGGCGCCTACAGCGAGCGGCGCAATATGGCGCCTGAACTGCTGGTCCATCTCTCGGACGACATTGCCGATGAGATCGCCGCCGCCTCGCTGCTCAAGGGCGTCAGCGCCAGTTTCCTGCTGCATGATGTCCACGCGGTGAAGCCAGGCGATATCGTGCTCATCCATGCGGCGGCCGGCGGCATCGGCCAATTGCTGGTGCAATGGGCTCGTCATCTCGGCGCAACGGTGATCGCGACGGTGTCGAGCGACGACAAGGCGCGCATCGTCGAGCGTCTCGGCGCGCACCATGTCATCGTCTATTCCCGCGAAAATTTCACTGAGGCCGTCTTGCGGCTGACCGGGGGCAGGGGCGCCGACGTCGCCTATGACGCGGTCGGCAACGACACATTCGCCGGCTCGCTCGCGGCTTTGGCCGTGCGCGGCCATCTCGTCAGCTTTGGCCAGGCTTCCGGACCGATCGGCAATTGGGATATCGGCCGCTTCGCGTCGAAGTCGCTGACCGTCTCGCGGCCCAACTATGCCCATTACACCGACACGCCGGAAAAGCTTGCGCCGCACGTCGCCAGGTTCTTCCAGGCACTTCGCCAGGGCGTGGTCCGCGTAGAGGCGCCGACGCGTTACACCCTCGCCAACGCCGCCGATGCGCACCGCGATCTGGAAGCCCGCCGCACCACGGGAGCCCTGATCCTGCTGCCGTAGCCGAGGGCACCAAGCCCAAGTTTCATTTTTGAGCGTCAATAAATAATTTGACGCGCGGAACTCTTTTGCGTTGTAGTGGAAACGCGAAAATTTGACTGAACAAATTTGGTCAAGCAAAGCTGCCTCACGGCAACGGCCGCAGTACTGATTCTGGCCGGACCGAGAAGGTTGGCGGGCGCGGGCAAAGGAATATCGATGGCGGAGAAGACCCACCGCACGATGGATGATTTCGCCAGGGCGTCCGGCGTGTCGCGGCCGACCCTGTCGAAATATTTCGACGATCCGGCGAGCGTGAAGCCGGCGACGCGGGCGCGCATCGAGGCGGCACTTCGATCCTCGGACTATCAGCCCAACGTTTTCGCGCGCAATCTCAACCGCAAACGCACCCGCAATGTCGGCATCGTCGTGCCGGCGCTCACCGATCCGTTCTATGCCGAGATGGTCAGCCGCATCGAACTGCGCTGCCGCGACGAAGGTTTCTGGCCGATCGTCATCTCCTCGCACGGTTCGCCGAAACTGGAGGCGGAATCAGTCAAGACGCTGTTGTCGCTGAAGGTCGCCGGCGCCATCATCGCTCCGCTGGGATCAGTCTCCGAACCAGGCGTCTTCGAGCGAATGAGCGAGGACATTCCAATCGTCTATTTCGACACCTACATCGAAGGCGATACGCCTTTCGTCGGCAACGACAACCACCAGAGCACCTCGACCATCGTCGACTATCTCTGCCGGTCCGGCGAACCGCCGGTCTATGTCGACATTCCGCACGTCAACCACAATTCGGGCGAGCGCCTGCAGAGCTATATCGAGACGATGCGGGCCGCCGGCCTTGAACCGGTCGTGCTCGAGGCGGCGGGCGGCTACAACTGGGATTTCGAGCGCATCGGCCATGAATGGATGGAGCGCACGCTCGAGAAAGGCGGACTGCCGGCGCGCACGCTGCTGTGCGCCAATGACCGTCTCGCCTTCGGCGTCATGGCGGCCGCCTTTTCGCGCGGGCTGAAGATCGGCCGCCGGGCCGATTGCGACTTCCGCGTCGCCGCCCATGACGACCATCCGCTGAGCCGCTACACCTGTCCGGCGCTGACCACCATGGCGCAGGATTTCGCCGCCATGGCCGGCCGCAGCGTCGAGATGCTGCTGGCCTTACTGGACGAGGCCGACCCGCCCGGCCAGGGTCTGGCGCGCAACGTCAAGCTCGGCGCAACGCTGGTGATGCGTCAGTCGGCCTGAGCGGGCGTCTGCAGTTTGAGCCAGGCCGCCGCTTCGCTCACCGCTTGTCGCGCGGCTAGAATGTGGCGGCCCATCGAGACGAAGCCGTGGATCTGGCCCGGCCATTCCCGCAGGACCAGCGGCACGCCTTCGGCGCGCAGGCGTTCGGCATAGGCCGCGCCTTCGTCGGCAAGGATGTCGTGTCCGGCGATCGCGACAAATGCGGGTGCGGCGCCGGCAAGGCTTGACGCCAGCAGCGGCGAGATGCGCCAGTTCGAGATGTCGTCCGGCGTTCGCACATAATGGTCGCGAAACCAGGCCATGGTGGCGGCGGTCAGCCCAAAGCCGTCGCCGAAACGCCGGTAGCTGTCCGCGGTCTGGCGGGCATCGGTGTTGGGATAGATCAGGATCTGCGCGGCAAGCGGGGGCGCCAGTCCGTCGCGGGCAAGCAACGCCAGAACGGCGGCGAGGTTGCCGCCGGCGCTGTCGCCTGCGACGCTGATGGCGGCTGGGTCGATGCCCAGTTCGCCGCCATTCTCCGCCATGAAGCGGAGCGCCGCCGTGCAATCCTCGAGCCCGGCGGGAAATTTGTGCTCCGGCGCCAGCCGGTAATCGGGGCAGACCACGACGGCGTTGCCCAGATTGGCGAGCCATCGGCAGATCTCGTCATGCGAGGAGAGATTGCCCACGACCCAGCCGCCGCCATGCAGATAGAGCACGGCGCGCGCCCCAGTGCGCGGCGCGCCGATGCCGCGATGGATGCGGATCGCGACTGGGCCGTTCAGCCCGTCGATCTCTTGCTGTGCGGTCGCCGCCACCGGCTCGTGCTCGCCCTGCTGTGTTGGGAAGGAAGCGTTATAGGCGGCCCGCGCCGCCGCAACACTGCCATTCTCGAACGGCTCGCCACCGGCCGCACGGCCGATTTCGAGGACACGCAAAGCATCAGGATCGAGTGTCATCCCCACCTCCATCATGCCCGTGCCTAGGCGAGCAGGCTGCTTGCCTCGTCCTCGGTCAACAGCGCCGGCTGGATGACGTCACCGGTAACGGTGACCGAACTCTTCGTTTCGCCCGAACGCAGGATCGCTTCCATGATCTCCAGCACATGCAGCGCCAGAGTGCCGGAGGCGCGGGGTGTGGCGCCTGTCTTCAGCGAGCGCACCAGATCGGCGACGCCGAGCATGCGGTAATTGGCGCGGTCGGGCGCCGCATAGGGCCAGTTGCGGGCGCCGTAAAGTTCGCCTTCGCTGGCGAAATCCTTCCACTCGGCGCCGCGTTCGGACAGCGACACGGTGCCACCGAACGTGTCGGGATCGGGCAGGCGCAGCGAACCTTCCGTGCCATGCAGTTCGATTGGATGGTTGGAGTGCTTGAAGACATCCCATGACGCGCCGAAGGTAACGGTGGCGCCGGAGCGGAATTCCAGCAACGACAGCACGTTGGTCGGCGTGCCGACCTTGAAGCTGGTGTTCTTGAACGGCCCCTCGGCAGTGATCAAACGCTCCTCCTGGCCGCGCGTCGCCATCGCCATGACGCGTGCGACGGGACCAAGCAGATTGACCAGCATGGTCAGATAATAGGGGCCCATGTCGAACACCGGGCCGCCGCCCGGCTGGTAGTAGAATTGCGGGTTCGGATGCCAGTGCTCCATGCCGCGCCCCATCATGAAGGCGGTGCCGGTGACCGGGCGGCCGATCGCGCCCTCATCCATCAGACGGCGCGCCCGGCGTCCGGCGGCACCGAGGAAGGTATCGGGGGCCGAGCCGAGCAGCACACCGCGCTTGGCCGCCTCCGCCACCAGGCGGCGACCGTCGCCGGCCGACGTCGCCAGAGGCTTTTCGGTGAAGACGTGTTTTCCCGCCGAAAGCGCTGAGAACGAAATGTCGAAATGCGCCGCCGGAATGGTCAGGTTGAGGACGAGATCAATCTCGGGGTCGGCGAGCAGCGCATCGACGCCCAGCGCCCGGATGCCATATTCCTTCGCCCGCAGCGCCGCCATGTCGGCCGAGATATCGGCGCAGGCGCGCAGCTCGATGCCGCCGAAAAGCGCGGCATTGCGCAGGTAGGTCATCGAGATGTTGCCGCATCCGATGACGCCGATTCCGAGCTTCGCCTTTGATTTTCCCTGCATTTCTGGCCGTACCTCCCAACTTCGTCATGCTCTGCCGGATCCGCCGCGCCGGCAACGGATCATTCTGGTAAAGCGCTATACAACATTTTAAATCTTGACGCGCGTAAAATTTTTATAGAACATGCGAAAATGCTGGCGCGACATTCGGGAGGCTGCCGGCCCTAGGAGGAGAAAATGGCAGACGTGAAAAAACGGCCGGCCGCCGATGCGAATCCCGTGGGTCATGCGCGCATTGGATATTTCGGTCGCAGCCAGGGACAGCGACGGGGTCAGGCATAGATCACCTTGGCCCCGGTCCTATCAAGCTGGCTGCGTATCGGGCCGGACAGGCCATCGTCGGTGATCACAACATCGACGCTCGACAGCGAAAATGCCTTGGAGGTCCCGCTGACGCCCCATTTGCTCGAATCCGCAAGCAGGACAACGCGCCGGGCCATGCGCACGAGGTTTCGCTTCGTTCGCGCCATGTCTTCGTTCACGTCGACCACATCCAGTGACGAGTCAATCGCATGCGCTCCAACAAAGACCTGATGCGCCACCAAGCCGCCGAGAGCCGTGTCGGCATCGGTGATCAGCGTGCTCACCGTGTCTGGATAGACGCGGCCACCGATCATGTGAACGTCGAGCCCGGGCCGATGCATCAGATGCTGCACAATATTCATCGCCGTGGCCGCGACCACGACATTGTTGAGCGGCGGTAACAGCATGGCAACCTGCATCAATGTCGAGCCGCCGTCGAAGATGACCGATTGGTTGTCCTCGAACAGTTCTACCGCTGCCCGGGCGATGCGTTTCTTTGCATCGAGGTTCGTTTGCATCCGCCGGGCGAACGCGGCCGTGGTCGAATCCGTAGTCCGGGTCACTGCCCCTCCACGGGTCTTGGTCAGCAGTCCCTTGCGATCCAGTATCTCGAGGTCGGAACGCACCGTGACTTCCGACACGCCAAAATCGTCGGACAGGTCCTTGATGCGAACCTGTCCGCTGCGTTGCACTTCACCCAGGATCGATTGGCGTCTCTGCTCCGACAACATTGCTCTGTCCTTGCCTCCATGCGCCAAGCGCTCGCCCTGGCCTCGGTTCACTCTACCAAAAATATGCGAATTCGAAAGATTTCGAAAGATTGCATTTGTTCTTTCTTTCGAAAACACTGGGTCCAGGATTTTGAAATCAATCGATTGGAGAGTTTTGGACACATGAGCCTCGGAACCAAGGTGCGGCTGGCGCGCCTCTTCTCACATCCATCGGGGAACCTTTTTGGCGGCGCCGTCGACCACTTCGTCGGCTATGGCGACGTGCGCAAAGGCGGCCTTGCCGACCTGCCGGGCGCGCTTGCACGCGTCATGATGGGCAAACCCGACTACGTCAGCATCCAGCCCGGCACCGCGCGCCATCTGTGGCCGCAATATGCGGGCAAGGCTGCCCTGGTGATCCAGGCCGGCTGCTTCACCCCGGACGATCGCATCAGTGAACTGATTGCAACGCCCGAGGATGCGGTGCGCGCTGGCGCCGATGCGTTGGCCGTGGCCATTCCGGTGCGCGGCGCGACCGAGGGCAAATACATACGCTGGCTGACCGATTCGGTGAATGCGGCGGCCCGCTACGGCATGCCGGTGGTGGCGCATATCTACCCTCGCGATTTCACCGACGGGGCAAAAATCGTCTTCACCCCCGACGAGATCGCCTATGCGGCGCGCATCGGCTACGAGTCCGGCGTCGACGTGATCAAGATCGGCTACACGGGCGATTTCGAGTCGTTCCGGGAGACCGTGCGGACCTGCCCGGTGCCGGTTGTGATCGCGGGTGGTCCGAAGACCGATACGCTGCTCGGCGCGCTTCAGCAGACGGCGGACGCTATCCGTGCCGGCGCGCGCGGTGCCGTGGTGGGCCGCAATCTCTGGGGGCATGGCGATCCTCAGAAGGCGGCGCTTGCCTTTCGCGGCGTCATCCATGACGGCCTGTCGGCGCAAGACGCCCTGGCGAAAGCGGGGGCCTGAACGATGCCCGCCATCCCCTCGATCCTCGGCTTCGGCGCTATTGCGATCGACGACATCGTCTATGTCGATCAGCCGTTGTCCGCAGGCAAGGGGAAGGTGCTGCAAAGTGCCCGGGCTTTCGGGGGAAATGTCGCGACGGCCCTTGCCGCCGTCGCGCGGCTCGGCGGAAGCGCCGGGTTCGTCGGCTGGCTGGGCAATGCCGCGGACGACGCCGTGCTGTGCGATCTCATTGAGAGCGGTGTTGAAACCGCATTCGCGCCGCGCCACCCGCACGCGCGCCCGGTGCGCTCGCGCATCACCGTCGGTTCGGATGGGGAGCGGTTCATCGCGTATGACGACGAAGCGATGCTGGGCACCGCGCCGGACTTTCCGGACGAGGTTCTCAGCCGCGCGACTGTCCTGATCGTCGACAGCTATGCGATCCGGTCGCTGGATGTCGTGGCTCGGGCTCGCGATCTCGGCCTTGCGATCCTTGGCGATATCGAATGGAGCGGCGGCCCGGCCACGGAGCGGCTGATCGCGCTCTGCGACCACCTCATTCTTCCCCTGGGCTTTGCGCGGACCGCTACGGGCTGCCGATCTCCCGCCGAGATGCTCGATGCATTGTGGTCGCCGTCGCGATCCGCCGTCGTTCTGACCGATGGCGGCAGGGGCGTGTACTATCGCGGACGCGAAGAGACAGGGCTCTGGCACTTGCCCCCGCACCGGGTTGCCGTCGTCGACACGACCGGCGCCGGTGACTGCTTTCACGGCGCCTATGCCCATGCATTGACGCGCGGCGCCGACACTGGGGGCCGGGTGGCATTCGCTGCCGCGGCGGCGGCCCTTTCGATAACGGGGCATGGCGGGCGCGAAGCGCTTCCGACCGACGACCAGGTCACGCAACTCCTGGCATCGGCGAACGCGCCGTCGGCAGTCGAACTCAGATGTGCGCAACTCGATACCGGGACATAGCCTGAAACGATCCGAGGAAACATTTTCACAGGTGAAAATAGGCCAAGGAGAATAACAAAATCAGCGGCTTAGACTTGTGGAGGGAGGAATATGGCAGAAGTCGTTCTTGAGAATATCTGCAAGACATACGGGAACAATTTTCACGCAATCGACCAATTGAACCTGTCGGTCAAGGACGGCGAGTTCTTGATACTCGTCGGGCCGTCCGGCTGCGGCAAATCCACCGCGTTGCGGATGATCGCGGGATTGGAGGATGTCACCAGCGGCAGCCTCCGGATCGGTGGCGTCGACGTCGTCGACATGCCGCCCAAGGACCGTGACATCGCAATGGTCTTCCAGAGCTATGCCCTCTACCCGCATATGACGGTGTTCGAAAATATCGGCTTTTCGATGCGGCTGGCAGGCAAGCCGAAGGCCGAGCGCAAGAAGCGCGTCGACGAGATCGCCAAGACCCTTCAGCTGACGTCGCTGCTGGACAGCAAACCCGCCAACCTTTCCGGCGGACAGCGTCAGCGCGTCGCCATGGGCCGCGCCATGGTGCGCGAGCCGGCTGCCTTTCTCATGGACGAACCGCTTTCCAATCTGGACGCGAAACTGCGCGTGCAGATGCGTGCTGAAATCACCAGCCTGCAAAAGCAGCTCGGCGTCACCACCATATACGTGACCCACGACCAGATCGAAGCGATGACGATGGGCGACAGGGTCGCGGTGCTGAAAGGCGGTGTGCTGCAGCAGGTCGATACCCCCAAGAGGCTCTATGAATCGCCGGTGAACGCCTTCGTTGCCGGCTTTATCGGTTCTCCCTCGATGAACCTTTTCGAGGCGACGCTGACGGGCAACGAACTGATGGCCGGTGCCTTCGCCATCCGGCTGCAGGATGCGGCCTTCGTGCGCAGGCCCGGCTTGAGATCGTATTCGGGGCGCAAAATCGTGTTCGGGATCCGGCCGGAACATCTCTATGACAGCAGCCTCGAATCCGGCCGCAAGTATCAGACGATACCGGCAAAGGTGACGTCGATCGAGGAGCTCGGGTCCGAACACATCGTCCATCTGAACATCGACGCGGTCCGGGTGGACTCCGGCGATCCGGACGCGGTGCAGGATTTCGGCCTGACGTCGAACGCGGTGGCGAAATTCGAACCGGACAGCGCAGTCCGCCCCGGTTCGGAAATCCGGTTGGCCCTGGATGATACCAAGCTCCATTTCTTCGATCCCGAGACGCATCTGGCGATCTGAAGAATTGTGGGCAGAGCCCGCAGGCGAGAGCGAGGCGCCTGCGAAAGTAAGCGGAAGAAGACTTCTGAATGAAGCAGACGATCGGCTGCATTGTGCGGTCGATCCTAGAGAAGGAGGAGAAAAAAATGACGTTTCGGATAAAACCCGCGATGCTGAAAATGGCCGCGGCAGCCTGGTTGCTTGGCGCTACCGCCGCCATGGCGGACACGACGCTGGAGTTCACCCAATGGTGGGAGCCTGAATTGCCCGCAGGCTCCTTGCGGAAAATCATGGACGATTTCGAGACCGCGAATCCCGGCATCAAGGTGACGCTGGTCAGCGGCCCCTATGCGACCACGCGAGACCAGATCTCGGTTGGTGCGGCAACCGGAACGCTCAGCGACGTCGTTGGGCTCGACGGCGCCTGGGTGAACAATCTGAACGCGCAGGGCGCGCTCGCCGACATGAATCCAATGATGGATGCGAGCAAGTTCGACAAAGCCCAAGTCGCGGATATCATCAAGGTGGACGGCAAGGCGGTGATGTTTCCCGTGGCTTCCTTCGTCTATCCGGTCTTCGTGAATTTGGACCTCGCCGCCCAGGCAGGCGTGACCAAGCTGCCGTCGACCCGTGCGGAGTTTCTCGAAGCCGCCAAGAAGATGACGCACGCCGACAAGAACCAGTATGGCTGGGTGCTGCCGCTGTCGCTGCAGACGCCGTCCGGCGTCCAGAACGACATGATGTCGTGGGTCTGGGCATCGGGTCAATCGATGATGGCGGACGGCAAGCCCGCCCTCGAGGGCAAGCCGGTCGTGGATATGCTCGCCTTCGTCAAATCGCTCAACGACGCGGGCACCATCTCGCCCGGCATTGCCACCAAGACCGAGCAGGAAAAGGTCGAGGAATTCGTCAACGACCGGGTCGGAATGATGGTCGACTCGCTCGCACATGTGAACCTCATCCGCAAACGCAATCCCAAGCTGAACTTCGACATCATCCCGGTTCCGGTCGTGGAGGGTTATACGGGCAAGCGGGGCCTTCCCTATGCCTCATGGGGCATCGGCATCTCCGCGAGCTCAAAGCATCAGGAAGAGGCCTGGAAGCTCGTCCAGTACTTGATGAGCGAGAAGGTCAACGCCAAGCTGGTGTCGCTGGCCAATGCGTTCCCGGGCAACGTCAACGCCAAGCCCGATTTCGTGACCTCGGACAAGGCTTTCGCCAAGGCTTTCGAGATCTTCAAGACCGGCTATCTCGCCAACGAGTTCACCGGCCTGCCGGTGGCTGAAGACCTGATGACCCAGTTCGACGTGCAAGCCCAGAAGATGCTTGCCGGCGAGCAGTCTCCGGAACAAGCCGCCGCCGCCGCTCAAAAGGGCTGGATGGCGAAATTCTGATCCGGCTGTTCCCATCTGCTATCTTCAACCGGGTGGCCTGGCTTCGGGCAGGCCACCCGGCAACAACGGATCGGCAATTTGAGATGGACCTGTTTTTGAAGCTTACCTTCTCTTGAAGGCGTATCCCAAGGTTGGCACATGACCCGGCAAAAGCGCTCCCACCACAAGCTGAAACGAGCGGTCGCACCCTACCTCTATCTGTCTCCCTCGCTGCTCATAATCGGGCTGCTGATGCTGCTGCCGATGGTGACGGTGATTGGCTATTCGTTCCAGAACAGCGCGGTGCTGCGTCGTGACCCATCCTTTGCCGGACTGAAACACTACCAGGCGATCTTCGACGACCCCGTGTTCTGGGCTTCGCTGTGGCACACGCTCTACTTCACATGCATGAGTGTCATTTTCCACATGACCATCGGCATGGTCTTCGCGCTCATGCTGAACAGCGACCGCATCAATCCGACGCTGCGCAATATTCTGCGCGTGCTTTACATACTGCCCTGGCTGTTCACCGCGGTGATCATCGCCGTGATCTGGCGCCTGCTGCTCGAGCCGAACGGTGTCGTGAACAGCATTCTCATGCAATTGGGCATCATCGGCTCCAAGGTCGAGTGGTTCTCCTCGCCCGAAACCGCGCTGCACGCCGTCACCTTCGCCAATATCTGGGCGGGCTACCCGCTTTTCATGGTCAGCCTGCTCGCGGGTTTGCAGGGCATTCCCAAGGACTTCTACGAGGCCGCCGATATTGACGGGGCGAAGGCCTACCAGAAGCTGATCTTCATCACTATCCCGCAGCTGATGCCGATCATCATCAGCATCTCGCTGCTCGACTTCATCTGGACCATGCAGGTCTTTCCGTTGATCTGGATCACGACAGGCGGCGGTCCGATCTACTCGACCGAGGTGCTGAGCACCTACACCTACAAGCTGGCGTTTTCGAGCTACAACCTGTCGCAGGCTTCGGCGAGTGCCGTGGTCATCCTGCTGATCTCTCTCGGCCTGACGCTGTTGTACATCCGCTATCAAAAGGCTCGGTAGTCACCATGAGGAAAAGGCACACGCCGAAAGACAGGCTGATCACCGTTGCGCTCCATCTAGCGCTTGCAGCGGGGCTCTTTTTCGCGGCCTTCCCGATCTACTGGATGCTGAGCAGTTCGTTCAAATCGAATACCGAAATCTTTGCCCTGCCGCCAACAATCCTGCCAAAGGCCTTCACGCTTGAAGCCTATGCAGCCATCCTTGGCGACCCGGTAAAGCTGCGCTTCTTCTTCAACAGCTACTTCGTGGCCGGAGCAGTGACCGTGCTGACGGTGCTGATCGCCCTGCTTGCGGCTTACGGGTTCAGCCGCTTCAACTTCCGCGGCAAGGGCAGCCTGAACACACTCATCATCAGCACGCAGACGATCCCGCCGATCACGCTTTTGATCCCCTTCTTCGGGCTTGTCGTCTCATACGGTATCTTCGATACCTACATCGCACTGATCCTGACATACCTGGTGTTTACACTGCCCTACGCGATCCTGCTGATGACGGGATATCTGAACACCTTGCCCCGCGATCTCGACGAAGCGGTGGCTGTCGACGGCGGCAGCAGCTGGACAGCGCTTTGGCGGGTGATCGTCCCGATTTCACTGCCTGGTATCGTGGCGACGTCGGTCTACACCTTCCTGTTGTGCTGGAACGAGTTCCTCTTCGCACTCACGCTGACAAAGTCGACCTCCATGCGCACCGTCCCGATCGGCATCCAGCTGTTGATGGGGCAGCACGCCTTCGAATGGAACCAGATGATGGCGATGAGCGTGCTTGGCTCTCTACCGCTCCTGCTCATCTACCTCGTTGCCCAGAGGTACTTCCTCGCCGGCATGACCGCGGGCTCGGTCAAATAGGATGTCCCTCCCACGGCGACGCAGACTGGTATCAAGGAATAAGCGGTATCAAGGATTGAAAGGATGAACGTGAAAGACCTCAAAGTCGGCTGCCAGACCTTTACCTGGGAAATGCTCGGTGACCGTTTTACCGGCGGCCCCGACGATCTGTTGAAGGCGATTTCCGATGGCGGCTACTCCGGTATCGAGATCACCGACACCATGATCGGCCGCTACGCCGGCCGGCCGTCGGAGTTCGCCGCCGCGCTGAAGTCGTCCGGCCTGACGCTGGTCTCCTTCGCCTTCGGTTCGAACAGCGGGTTTACGCTGAAGGATCAGATCGGCGCCGACCTCGATGCGGCGCAGCGCTGGATCGACTTCGCCGCCGCCTTTCCCGGCGCGCTTGTCTCGATGGGGTCGGCAACCGTGGTGTCCGAGGGGCCGCGCGACGACAAGTTCGCCATCGCCGCCGAGGTCTACAACAAGGCCGGCGAGCTCGGCCGCAAGGCCGGCGTCCAGGTCGCGGTGCATCCGAGCTCGCACCACAACACGCTGCTGTTCGACCGCGCCGATTACGACAGGATCTTTGCCTTGCTCGACCGCGATCTGGTCGGCTGGGTGCCGGACACCGGCCACATCTTGCGCGGCCACAAGGACATGGCCGACACGCTGCGCACCTATCGCGACCGCATCCGCTATATCCATTTGAAGGACGTCGACGCCAAAGGCACTTGGGCGATGCTGGGCAAGGGCGTCTGTGACACGCCGAAGGTTATCGAGATCGCGAACACCGCGCCGCGCTTCAACGGCTGGCTGGTGCTGGAAGAGGAATCCGAAACGGCCGCCGCCGATCCCGCCGGCGCGGTCAAGACCAACCGCCAGACAATGCGCAGCTACGGCGCCTGAAGAACGAGACGATGATCAAGAAACAAGACAGACGCCTGAGAGTCGGTGTGCTCGGCTGCGGCCCGATCGCGCAATTCGCGCATCTGCAATCCTGCGCCAAGGCCGGCAATGCCGATCTCTACGCCATCTGCGACGCGGCGCCCGATCTGCTCGCCCGCATGGGCGCCACCTACGAACCGCAAAAAATGTATGCCGACTATGACGCCATGCTCGCCGATCCCGAGCTGGAGGCGGTGATCGTCGCCACCTCGGACGCCTATCACGTACCGATGTCGATCAAGGCGCTCGATGCCGGCAAGCATGTGCTCTGCGAAAAGCCGATCGGCACTTCGGTGGAGGAAGGCGAGGCCCTGGCCGCGGCGGTGAAGCGTTCGGGCAAGGTGCTGCAGGTCGGCCACATGAAGCGCTTCGATCCGGCGCTGGAAGCAGCGCGCGACTTCGTCTGCGATGAGATGGGCGAGGTGCTGGCGCTGAAGGCCTGGTACTGCGATTCCACCCACCGCTACACCAACACCGACGCCATTCAGCCGCTGCCCGTCACCAGCAAGCTGGCGCGCAAGCCGTCGGGCAATCCCAAGGCGGATCTCAGGCAATATTTCATGCTGGCGCATGGCTCGCATCTCGTCGACACAGCCCGCTTCCTCTGCGGCGAGATCACTGCAGTCCGCGCACGTCTCAACGAACGCTTCGGCGCCTATTGCTGGTTCGTCGAGACCGAATTCGCCAGCGGCGCGCTCGGCCATCTCGATCTGACCGTCGCCGTGAGGATGGACTGGCATGAAGGTTTCCAGCTCTATGGCGAGAACGGTTCGGTCATCGCCAAGACCTTCAATCCCTGGTACTTCCGCGCCAGCGAGGTCGATATCTTCCACGAAAAGGACGCGACCTCGCGCAAACCGCTTGGCGCCGATGGTCATTTCTTCCGCCGCCAGTTGGAAGGCCTTGCCGACACCGTGCTGAACGGCACGCCGATGCGTGGCGCCAATGTCGAGGACGGCATCGCCTCGATCCGCGCCATGGTCGCCATTGCCCGCTCAGTGGAAACGGGCGAGCGGGTCGGACTCGCCTCCGTTTCGGGTGCGGTCTGATGCGCCTCGGCATCTTCGCCAAGACGTTTGCGGGCACTGACCCCGCCGCCGTGCTGGCCGCGGTGAAGCAGGCCGGATATGAGACGACGCAGTTCAATCTTGCCTGCGCCGGCCTGCCGTCTATGCCGGATGCGGTACCAGCGGATGCCATCGCTTCCATCCGCGCTGCCGCACAATCATCAGGTGTTTCGCTTGCTGCACTTTCGGGCACCTACAATATGGCGCATCCCGACAGGGCCGTGCGCGACGATGGCCTCCGGCGCCTCGCCGTCGTCATCAAGACGGCGGCATCCCTTGGCATCCCGCTGGTCACACTCTGCACCGGCTCGCGCAATATTGCCGATCAATGGGCCTATCATCCCGAAAATGCCACGCCTTCCGCCTGGTTCGACATGGCCGCCGAAATGGGGAAGGCGCTGGCGCTGGCCGAGGACGCCGGCGTCGATCTCGGCATCGAGCCCGAGCAGGCCAACATCGTCACCTCGGCCAGGGACGCGACGCGCCTGATCGCCGACATGCGCTCGAAGCGCTTGAAGATCGTGCTCGACCCGGCCAACCTGTTCGACTACGCGACGCCCGGCGAAGCGCGCGCCATCGTCGCTGCCGCGATCGACGAAGCCGCCGGCCACATTGCCATGGCACACGCCAAGGACCGGCATGGTGACGGCCGCTTCGCCACGTCAGGGCAAGGCATCGTCGACTTCCCGGATTTCGTGGCGCGTTTGAAGGCCGTAGGTTTCGACGGGGCGCTCGTCACCCACGGGCTGTCCGCCGATGAGGCTCAGGGCGTTGCCGCCTTCCTGCGAGGGCTGCTCTGATGAGTGCGGCGCCAACGATCCTGCTGCGCGATGATGCCTCTCTTCGTGTCTTCGACACGGGGCAGGGCGGGCTTTCTATCGTCTTTCAGCATGGCCTCGGCGGCGATGCCGCGCAGGTGGCGCAGAATTTTCCCGACGGCCCGTCACGCCGCCGGCTGACGGTCGAATGCCGCGCGCAAGGTGGCTCCGGCGCCGGCAGCAAACGACCGTTCACGATCGCGATGTTCGCCGACGATGTACTGGCTGCCGCAGACGCGGCCGGCCTCGACCGCTTCGTTGCCGGCGGCATTTCGATGGGCGCGGCGATCGCGCTGCGCCTCGCTGCTCGCCACCCGGACCGTGTGCTTGGCTTGGTGCTCGTGCGCCCCGCCTGGACCTTCGACGCAGCACCACAAAACATGCGGCCCTATGTCGAAGTGGCGGAACTCATCCGCCGGCTTCCACTGGCTGAAGCGCGCGAAACCTTCGCGTCCTCCGCGACAGCAGCCCGCTTTAGCACAGAGGCGCCGGACAATCTCGCCTCGCTGCTCGGCTTCTTCCAGCGCGAGAATGCGACCGTCTTCGCTGAGGTGATGCAGGCGATCGCCAATGACGGGCCTGGCGTGACGCGGGCGCAAGCCGCCAGCCTCGCAATACCCACGCTGGTCATCGGCAGCGGCATCGATCTCGTCCATCCCCTGGCGACCGCCCGCGATCTCGCCGAGACCATCCCCAATGCGGTCTTCGCCGAGGTGACGCCGAAGGCCATCGACAAGGAACGCCACTTCGCCGAAATCCGCGCCGCCATCGGCGGCTTTCTCGACAGACATTTCAACAAACAGGACCCATCATGACGTCAAAGCCCCTGTCAGGCCCGGCGGCCATCGCCGCATTGCCGCGCGATCGCTTGATCGCCGAATTCTCGCTCTGGTCAGCCAATCTCGCCAATTTCGAGAGCGATCTCAGGCGAATCGAACCCCATGTCGATCTGCATCACATCGATGTGGCGGACGGCCATTTCGCGCCGTCCTTCCTGTTCTTTCCCGATCTCGTCGCCCGCATCGCCGGGCTGACGGCGAAACCCATCCACGTCCATCTGATGGTCGATGCGGGAATCGTCGAAGCGCAGACGCGCCAGTTCATCGAGGCCGGCGCCGACATGATCAGCGTCCATGCCGAAAACGGCGAGGCGGGATTGCGCGCCGTGCGGCTGGCCCGCGAACTCGGTGCCGAAGCCGGCGTCGTGCTGAGGCTGGAGACGCCGGTCGAGGCGGTAAAACCTTTCGTTTCCGAGGTCGCCTTCGTCACGCTGCTCGGCACCGCGATCGGCGTCAAGGGCCAGAGCCTGTCGGAGAAGGCCTGCGACCGGCTGGGTGCCGCCCGTGCCATTCTGCGGGAGGCCGGCCGCGAGGCGGCCGTCGTGCTTGCCGCCGATGGCGGCATCCGCCACGAGACCGTGCCGCTGCTGCGTGCCGCCGGTGCCGAAACCGTGGTTCTCGGTTCGCTCGCCTTCGGCGACAAGGATCTGGCCGGCCGCATCGGCTGGCTGCATGGGCTGAAGGTCGCGGCATGAGCATCGAAGCCGCCCTCGCAATCGATCTTGGCGGCACCGAGCTTCGTGCCGCGCTGGTCGATCGTGACGGCAAGATCCTGGCCTTCGCCGCCGTGCCGACACAGGCGCAGGCCGGACCCGACGTGGTGATCGGCCAGATCGAGGCGCTGGCCGCGACCGTGCATGCCGAGGCGCCGGGCCTCGCCATTGTCGGCGTCGGCGTCGGCGCGCCGGGACCGCTCGACCCGCTGGCCGGCATTGCCGTTGGGCCGCCGACGCTGGCCGGCTGGCAGGACGTGCCGCTGGCCGATATCCTCGAGCGCCGGCTCGGCCTGCCGGTGCGGCTGGAGAACGACGCCAATGCGGCAGCACTTGGCGAATGGCGCTTCGGTGCCGGCCATGGCGCGCGTTCGCTGGTCTTCGTCACGGTGTCGACCGGCATCGGTGGCGGCGTCGTTGCCGACGGGCGCATCCTGCACGGCCGCCGTGGGCTGGCCGCCGAGATCGGCCATATGACCATCACCAATGAGGGCGAGCGCTGCGTCTGCGGCGTCGTCGGTTGCTTCGAGGCCATCGCCTCGGGCACGGCACTTGGCCGCCGTGCCAATGCAGCGACGTCGGCCTTTGACGGCTCGACGCTGCGCCGTCTCTCGGCCAATGCCGAGGTCACCGGCCGCCACGTGGTCGAGGCCGCACGGCTGCAGGACGACCTCGCTCTGGCCTTGCTCGAGGAGGAGGCGCGCTGGCTGGGCGTCGGCTTCACCAATCTCTTGCATCTCTATTCGCCCGACGTGCTGGTCGTCGGCGGCGGCATCGCCAATGGCCTCGACCTGATGCATCCCGTCATCGAGGCTACAATCCGGCAGCGCGCCATGCGTGCCTATCGCGACGTGCCGGTCGTGCAGGCCCAACTCGGCCGTCACGCCGGGCTGGTCGGCGCCGCCAGCCTTGTCCTCTTCGATGATGGCAGCCTGGCCGCCCGCATGCCTGTCGGTCCAAGCACGTTTCCGGAAGCGAGGCGGGACTTCAACGGCTGACACGTCAATCTAAAAATGGCCGGAGGCGCGATGCTTCCGGCCATTTGGTGTGCGACCGCGGATTACTCGGCGGGAACGACATCCGCCGGCAGGCTGTCATCGGGCGTGCCAGCCAGGGCTCTCGCCAGCTTTGCTTCGTCGAGCTCGCCTTCCCAGCGGGCGACCACCAGCGTGGCGACGGCATTGCCTACGAAGTTGGTCAGCGCCCGGCACTCCGACATGAAGCGGTCGACGCCGAGGATCAGCGCCATGCCGGCGACCGGCACCGAAGGCACGACCGAAAGCGTCGCGGCGAGCGTGATAAAGCCGGCTCCGGTGATGCCGGCGGCACCCTTGGACGAGAGCATTGCCACCAGCAGCAGCAGGATCTGGTCGCCCATCGACAGGTGGATGTTCGTCGCCTGGGCGATGAACAGCGCGGCAAGCGTCATGTAGATGTTGGTGCCGTCGAGGTTGAAGGAATAGCCGGTCGGAATGACCAGGCCGACCACCGAACGCTTGGCGCCGGCCTTTTCCATCTTCTCCATCAGCGAGGGCAGGGCGGCTTCCGACGAGGAGGTGCCCAGCACCAAAAGCAGCTCTTCCTTGATGTAGCGCAGCAGCGACAGGATGGAGAAGCCGTTGTAGCGGCAGACCGCACCCAGCACGACGAACACGAACAGCAGCGACGTCGCGTAGAAGGTGCCGACCAGCATGGCGAGGTTGATGACCGAGCCGATGCCGTATTTGCCGATGGTGAAGGCCATGGCGCCGAAAGCGCCGATGGGGGCTGCCTTCATCAGCACGCTGACCAGCTTGAACATCGGCGCCATCAGCGCCTGCAGGAAGTTGAGCACCGGTGCGCCCCTGTCGCCGACCAGCGCCAGCGCGATGCCGAACAGCACCGAGAAGAACAGCACCTGCAAGATGTCGCCATCGGCGAAGGCGCCGACGATCGTGCCGGGGATGATGTTCATCAGGAAGCCGGTGACCGACTGGTCATGCGCCTTGGCGGCATAGGTGTTGACGGTCGAGGCATCGAGTGTTGCCGGGTCGATGTTGAAGCCGGCGCCCGGCTGCACGACATTGGCGACTACGAGACCGATGATGAGCGCCAGCGTCGAGAAGGTGAGGAAGTAGAGCATCGCCTTGCCGGCGACACGGCCGACCTTCTGCAGGTCGCTCATGCCGGCGATGCCTGTCGCCACCGTCAGGAAGATGACCGGGGCGATGATCATCTTGACCAGCTTGATGAAGGCGTCGCCGAGCGGCTTCATGCTCTCGCCGATCGACGGATAGTAATGGCCGAGCAGGATGCCGACGGTGATCGCCACCAGCACCTGCACGTAGAGTTGGGCATAAAGGGGCTTGCGCTGCGCGGCGGCCGCGCCGGATTGGTCTGCGATGTGCATCGAACTCTCCCTGGCCGGATGGACGGAATGCACCGTCCTGCGTGACTTCTCCCATCGCGGCGTTCCGGTCGCCCGCCGCTGGCAAGGAGGTTTGCAAGCGCTGTGCCAGATCGGGGGAAGCCCGGAATCCCGGGATTCCGGGCATTCTTCAGCGGCCTTCGGTGGAGGCGTGTGCGGATTTCCGCACAGGAGGCGTTTGCCTGGGCGGAATTTCGCATTAGAGTGTGGCCGCAAGGCCGCGAGAAAAGGGAGAGGTCAGACGCCGCAGGCACGCACTGATAGCGGCTCAGCCGGGTTTGCTGGCGGCGGACCGCTACGCGAGGCGGTGGCCCGGCTGCGCGACGGCCGCTGGCTTGTCGTCATCATCGCCCTGGCGATCCTGGCCGGCGCGATCGCCATCGCGGGACGCATCGCCACCGGCCAGGCGACCAATGATCTGCGCGACACAGCGCTTGCCGCTTTGCCGCTGGCGGCGGGAACGCTGACCGGCGAGATAGAAAAACAGCGCCTGGTTCCCTTGGTGCTGGCCCGCGACGATGCGGTGCGCGGGGCGCTGCGCCGGGCCGGAAAGATGCAGGAAGCGGCCCTCAACGACAAGCTCAAGGCGATCGCCGGCGATGCCTCGGCATCCGCCATCTATGTCATCGATACGGCGGGCATCGCGATATCGGCCAGCAATGCCGGCGAGCCGACGAGCTTTGTCGGCATAGACTATAATTTTCGCCATTACTTCAACGAGGCGATGGCGAAGGGCTCTGCCAGCCAGTATGGCCTCGGCACGATCAGCGGCCGCCCGGGACTCTATCTTTCGAGCCGGGTCGACGACAACGGCAAGCCCCTGGGTGTCGCGGTGTTGAAGGTCGAGCTCGACGGCGTCGAAGCCAATTGGCGCTCCAGCGGCTTTCTTGTTTTCGTCACCGACGAACGCGGCGTCGTGCTGGCCACCAGTGAGCCCAAATGGCGGTTTCATGCACTGGCGCCGCTCTCCGCCCAAGACGCCGCCGCTGCCCATGAGCAGCTGCAATTGCCGGACGCCGCCTTCGAACCCTTGCCGATACGGCGCGGCGCCGGCGACGGCCTGGCGACGATCGACAGCGCCGGCAAGCCGCGCCAGTTCGTCGAAGTGGTCCAGGACCTGCCCGGTGCCGTCCCCGGCTGGCGCCTCTGGCTGCTGACGCCGGCGGACGCCGCTCTCTCGTCAGCTGCCAACACGGCGCGGCTGACGACGCTGCTCGGGCTGCTGCTGACTGGCCTGCTTGGCTATGTGTTCACAAGACGCCGCCGCACACGCCGTCTGCGGCAGGAGGCACTGGCGCGCATGAATGCCGAGCTCGAAAGCCGGGTCAGCACACGGACGGCCGAACTGACACGCTCCAACACCGCACTCGCCGGCGAGATCGCCGAGCGCGAAAATGCCGAGGCCAAGGTCCGCCGGCTGCGTGACGATCTCGCCCAGGCCAACAGGCTTTCCATCCTCGGCCAGATCGCCGCCGGCGTGGCGCATGAGATCAACCAGCCGGTCGCCGCGATCCGCACCTATGCCGAGAATGCCGGCCGTTTTCTCGATCGCGGCAAGACCGAACCGGCAAGCGGCAATCTGACCTCGATCGTCTCGATGACCGAGCGCATCGGCGCGATCACCAGTACTTTGCGCACCTTCGCCCGTCGGCCCGGTGTCGCCGCCTCGCCCTTGCCGGTGCGCGAGGCGATCGACGGCGCGCTGTCGCTGCTGTCCGGCCGTATCCGCGATTCCGGCGTCACCATCGTCAAGCCGCAAGGCAACCCATCGCCGATGGTGATGGCCAGTCGCATCCGGCTGGAACAGATCCTCGTCAACCTGTTGCAGAACGCGCTGGATGCCATGAAGGACCAACCCGATCCCCGCATCGAGATCGACCTCGCCGAGCGAGACGACCGGGTGCTGATTTCGGTGCGCGACAACGGTCCCGGCCTCGGGCCGGAAGCAGCCGGCAATCTGTTCATGCCGTTCCAGACCACCAAGGAGAAGGGGCTCGGCCTCGGGCTGGTGATCTCGCAGGAGATCGCCCAGGAATTGGGCGGCACCTTGCAGCTCGACCCCGGCAGCGCCAAAGGCGCGTCCTTCACCATCGATTTGAGGCGAATTGAATGAACGAGGGATCAGGGTTGGTCGCACTCGTCGATGACGATGCCGATCTGCTGCACGCCACCACGCAATTGCTCGAGCTTGCCGGCTTTACGGTCGTCGCGCGCGATGCCGCCGAAGCCGCACTTGCCGTTGTCGACAGGGACTTTGACGGCGTCGTCGTCAGCGACATCCGCATGCGGGGCATGAACGGCCTGCAGCTGTTCGACCGCATCAAGGCGATCGACCCTGATATACCGGTGATCTTGGTCACCGGACATGGCGATGTCGATCTTGCTGTGGCCGCACTCAAGGACGGCGTCTACGATTTTATCCCAAAACCCTATGCCGGCGATCGCCTTGTCGAGGCGCTGAAACGGGCATCGGAGAAGCGGCGGCTGGTGATGGAAAACCGGCGGCTGCGCGAAGCAGCCGCTCTGGCCGCCGACGGCCTGCCGCTGATCGGCGAGGCGCCCGCCATCCGTCGCTTGCGCGAGACCTTGCGCCAGATCGCCGACATGGATGTCGACGTGCTGGTGGAGGGCGAGACCGGAACCGGCAAGGAAGTGGTGGCCGACCTCTTGCACCGCTGGGGCAGGCGCCGCGCCAAACCCTTCGTGGCGCTGAACTGCGGCGCCCTGCCGGAGACCGTCATCGAAAGCGAGCTGTTCGGCCACGAGGTGGGCGCGTTCACCGGCGCGCAGCGGCGGCGGATCGGTCGCGTCGAGCATTCCAGCGGCGGCACGCTGTTCCTCGACGAGATCGAGTCCATGCCGCCGGCCCTGCAGGTCAAGCTGCTGCGGGTGCTGGAGACGCGCAGCCTCACGCCGCTCGGCTCGAACGACATCCGGCGCATCGATTTGCGGGTCGTGGCGGCAACCAAGGTCGATCTCGGGCGGCCCGACCAGCGTGGCGATTTTCGCGAGGATCTCTATTTCCGCCTCAACGTGGTGACGCTGCGCATCCCGCCGCTGCGCGAGCGGCGCGGCGACATCCCGATGCTGTTCGGCCATTTCCTCGGCAAGGCGGCGGAACGCTTCGGCCGGTCGGTTGCCAAGGTGAACGCCGCGGTCAGCGATCATCTCCAGTCGCATGCCTGGCCGGGGAATGTGCGAGAGCTCGCGCATTTCGCCGATCGCGTCGCGCTCGGTCTCGGTCCGGACGACGAGACGAAAGCGGTTCCTCCGCAATCGGCGGAGCCTGCGGCCTCGCTGCCCGAACGCGTCGGCCACTACGAGGCGCAGCTCATCCGCGAGGCGCTGCGCGAGCATGGCGGCGATGTGCGCGGCGCCATCGACGCGCTCGGCGTGCCGCGCAAGACTTTTTACGACAAGCTCAAGCGCTACGGCATCGCGGCATCCGAGTTCCGCAATGGCGGCGATCCGCACTCTGCTCGAGAGCAGATATAGATTGCGCGGACCTCACGCTTCACAACCCTTCATCCCATCCAGCCATGCATTCCGGAAACCGCCATGAACACGACACTTGAAACAACGGCAAATCCCTTGCCGCAAGACCTCACATTTCTCGGCGAACAGCTGACGGCATTCAACGACGGCGATGTCGGCGCATCGGAAAGAAAGGCGCTCGCTGTGTTCGTGCGCGACGAGAATGGCGCGGTCGTTGCCGGCATTTCGGGCTACACCGCCTGGGGCTGGCTCTACGTGCAGTGGCTGTGGGTCGATGAAAGGCTGCGCGGCCAGCATATGGCGGGCCGGATGCTGGACGCCGCTGAGCGGGAAGCCGTGGCGCGCGGCTGCAACAACGCCTGGATCGACACCTTCAGTCCCAACGCCGCCAAGGTCTACCAGCGCCAGGGTTATGTGCCCTTCGGCACGCTGGCCGATTTCCCCGTCGGTCGCAGCCGCATCTTCCTGCAGAAGAAACTGACTTAACCGGCGAGCTTTCCGCCGCGCATCGGCTGCGGCGCGCCGGTGGTGCTTGGAAAACTGATCGGCAGGCCGCGCAGCACGCGCACCGCGAGGAAGGCAAAACACTCTGCTTCCACCGCATCGCCACTCCAGCCGAGGCTTTCGGCCTGCACCACCTCGACGCCGGCGCGGCTGGCCAGCATGGCCATCATTGTCGGGTTGTGGCGGCCGCCGCCGCTGACCACCAGCTTTTTCGGCCGGGTCGGCAAAAGGTCGAGCGCCTTGCCGACGGCGCCGGCGGTGAAGGCGGTGAGCAGGGCCGCGCCATCCTCGGCGTCGAGGCCATCGGCCATGGCGGCGCCGAAGTCGAAACGGTCCAGTGATTTGGGGTAGGGCTTGCTGAGATAGGGATGCTGCAGCAGCTTGGCGAGCCTTGCCTCGTCGACCGTTCCCGCGCGGCCAAGCGCGCCGTCGCGGTCCATGTCGCCAAGCCCCTTAGACTTGATGAAGTCGTTGAGCGGGGCATTGGCGGGCCCAGTGTCGAAGGCGACGACGTTGTCGGCGCCATCCCACCAGGTGATGTTGGCGACGCCGCCGAGATTGAGCACGGCCACCTCGCCGCTGGCGCCGGCGCTGCGCATCAGCGCGGTGTGATAGGCGGCGGCCAAGGGCGCGCCTTGTCCGCCGGCGCGCATGTCGGCCGAGCGGAAATCATAGGCGACCTTTGTACCCAATATGCTGTGCATCAGCTCGCCGTCACCGAGCTGCCGGGTCTGGCCGAGCCGTCCAACCTGCGGCGCGCGATGCAGCACGGTCTGGCCGTGAAAACCGACGACGCCGATATCGGCCATGGTCATGCCATAGCCTTCGACCAGCTCCTTCACCGCCGCCGACTGGGCACGCGTCAGCGCCTCCTCGGCCTTGCGGAAGATCGTCGGTTCCGGCCCGACAAAATTCCAGGCCCGCGCCGCCGTCAGCGTCTCTTCCAGCAGTGACCGGATCGATTGGGGGTAGGGCATCAGCCGGTAGGTGCCGAAATCGTCGATGCGCTCGCCATCGGTCTTGATCAGCGCGACGTCGATATTGCCGTCAAGCACGGTGCCGGTCATCAGGCCGACGGCCCAGATTGGTTCCATCATTGAGCTCCTAAAGTCCATTGACGAGATCGCCGACCGTCTGCCGAAGCTGAACGATTCCGCTGTCGAAATGACGTGTCGGATGGATCCGGTTGGTGAGCAAGGTCCATGCCTTGCCCCTGTCGAAGTCGATCCACAGTCCGGTGCCGGTGAAGCCGGTATGACCGATGGTTCCCGGGCTGCACAAGGCCCCGCCGGACCAGCCGTCATAGGGGCGCTCCCAGCCATGGGTGCGGGTGGCGGACAGGGGCGTGCGCATCAGCGCGATCGACTGCTCGGCGGCACCTGTACCGTCCAGCAGCCCTTGCGCGAAATCCAGCACCGAAGCGACTGTTCCGAACAGGCCGGCATGACCGGCGCCCTGCAGCGCCGAGCAATTGTCGTCATGCACCTCGCCGGACAGAACGCAATGGCGCCAGGTGCAGTCCTCGGTCGCCGCGGCAACATCCGGCTCCGTCGCCCAAGCAAAACCTGGGCCGGGATCCATGTCGCGGATGGTCTTGCCCGACAGCCGCTCAAGGGCAAAGCCGAGCAGGATGAAATTGATGTCGGAATAGACGGGGTCACGGGCGCGCCATTCGCGCTGCAGGATGAAGGCGCGCAGCAGGTCGGGGTCACGTCCGTAAGTGTAGATCGGCTCGACGGCCGGAAACGGCGTCTGATGGCCGAGGCACTGGCGGAATGTCACCTTCCGCTCCCAGGCCTCGGCATCATATTGGCGCAGGTCCGGCAGCACCGAAATCAACGGCGCGTCGAGATCGATGACACCATTCTCCGCCAGCGCCAGGATGCGCGGCGTGGTGAAGATGATTTTGGTCAGCGACGCCAGGTCGAACCAGGTTTCGACGGTCATCGGTCGCTGCTTCGGCACGAGTTGCGCCGTGCCGATCGCCCTGGCGATACGGTGGCCATTGCTGTCTACGATGCCGAGCACGCCGCCGGGGATGCGCTTTGCAGTCACTGCGGCTTCCAACGGTACGACCGCGCGGTCGAAGAGCTGTTGAAGGTCGCCAGAGAGCACGGAAGTCACGCCTCGACCCTCGCCATATGATCCCCGCCAAACTGCTTCCACCGCGCCGGCGCCGGCTCGAACCCCTGCGGGCGCACAAGCGAGGGTACCTGGCGTGTGTCGATCTCGAAACGCTCGCGCCGTCGCTCGATGGTCGGAACGGCGGCGATCAGCTTCCTCGTATAGGAATGCTTCGGCTGCGACAGCACCGAAGCCGCGTCGCCGATCTCGACGATCTGGCCGGCATAGATGACGGCGATGCGGTGCGCGATCCGCTCGACCACCGCCATGTCGTGCGAGATGAAGAGATAGGCCAGCCCGAACTCGCGCTGCAGGTCGACCAGCAGCTCCAGCACCTTGGCCTGCACCGAGACGTCCAGCGCCGACACCGCTTCATCGAGAACGACCACGGACGGATTGAGCATCAGCGCGCGGGCAATGCACAGCCTTTGCCGCTGGCCGCCGGAGAATTCATGGGGATAACGCTGCAAGCTGTTCGTGGGCAGGCCGACGCGCTCGAGCAGGCTCGCCATTCTGGCCCGCGTTCCGGCATTCACGCGACCACCGTTCGCGATCACCGGCTCGGCCAGGATGCTCTCGATGCTGAGCCTCGGATTGAGCGAGGCATAGGGGTTCTGGAACACCATCTGCACGGGCTTGGCGCTGTGTTCTGCCGAGGCTGCCCGAGCGCCAACCGAGAAGCTGCCGCGCGTCGAGCGCACCAGCCCAAGCACCGCCTTTGCAGTGGTCGATTTGCCGGAACCGCTCTCGCCAACGATGGCCAGCGTCTCGCCCGGCATCAGGTCGAGATCGATGCCGTCGACGGCATGCACCGCGCCGGTGGCGCGGCTAAAGAAATTGCTCTTGAGGGGAAACCGCACGGCGAGGCCGTCGACCTTCAAGGCCGGTTCTGCGGGTATGTCCTTGTCGCGCCGGCCGTCGACGCGCGCGGCGCTTCCGTTGGCGAAATGCGGCACGGCGTGCAGCAGATGCTGCGTGTAAGGATGTTGCGGCCTGTCGAGGATCTGGTTCAGTTCGCCCTGTTCGACGGCCCGCCCGTTCTGCATCACCATCACCTTGTCGGCGATGCCGGCAACCAGGCCGATATCGTGGGTGATGAAGATCATCGACATGCCGCTTTCCTGTTTCAACTCGGCAAGCAGCGCCATGATCTGTGCCTGCACGGTGACGTCGAGCGCCGTCGTCGGCTCGTCGGCGATCAGCAGGCGCGGATTGCATGCGAGCGCAAGGGCGATCATCACCCTTTGCAGCATGCCGCCCGACAGCTGGTTGGGCGTGTATTTCAGCCGCCTTGCCGCATCGGGAATGCGCACGCGGTCGAGCGCATCCTTGGCAGCCGCCGTGGCCCGACTTCCGGTCAGGCCGCGATGCAGCCGGAACGATTCCTCGATCTGCGTGCCGATGGTCAGCACCGGATTGAGCGAGGTCATCGGTTCCTGGAAGATCATGCCGATCTCGGCGCCACGAATGCCGGTCAGCTGCGGTTCGGTGGCAGCCATCAGGTCGAAGAGGCTGCCATCGGCCCGCTTCAGCTTCATCGCGCCGCCGGTGATGCGGCCGCCGCCGAAATCGATGAGGCGGTTGATCGACAGCGCGGTGACGGATTTGCCTGAACCGCTCTCGCCGACAATGGCCAGTGTTTCGCCATCCGCCAGATCGAAGCTGACGCCGCGCACCACTTCATTGGCTTGTGGATTGCGGCCGAAGCCGACGCGAAGGTCGCTGACCGACAGCAGCGGGATCATGCCGGCGCCCTCCGCATCCTCGGGTCGAGGATATCGCGCAAGGCATCGCCCAGAAGGTTGAAGCCGAGGATGCTGATCATGATCGCCAGCCCCGGGAAGATCATCAGCCAGGGCGCTGTCTCCATCAAATTGCGGCTGTCGCTCAGCATCAGACCAAGTGATGCGGCGGGCGGCTGCGTTCCCAGCCCGAGAAAACTCAGGCCTGCTTCCGTCAACAGCGCCCAGGCAAGCGCCAGCGTCACTTGGACGGTCAATGGCGCCACCAGATTGAGCAGCAAATGGCGCGTGACGATGTAGAACGAACTGCTGCCGAAGGTACGCGCGGCGTCGACGAATTCACGTGCCTTGAGCGAAAGGGCAGGGCCGCGCACCACGCGGGTGAAGATCGGCGTGTAGACGATGCCGATGGCGACGACACTGGTCCATGTGCCTGGCCCCGCAACCGTGACGATGAGCAGCGCCAGCAGGATGGCCGGGAAGGCCAGCAGCACATCCATGATACGCATCACCACGCCGTCCCAGCGGCGGCCGAGCCAGGCGGCTGCCAGCCCCAGCACGGTGCCGGCAAGGGCGGCGAAGGCGACCGAGAAGAAGGCAACCGTAAAAGACTGGCCGACGCCCGCCATCAGACGGCTGGCGACGTCGCGGCCGAACAAGTCGGTGCCCATCCAGTAGGCGCCATTGGGCGCGTGCAGCCGGTCGACGCGGAACTGCGTGATCGGATTGTGCGGCGTCAGCCCAACCAGGCCGAGGATGGCGATCAGCAAATAGACGCCGACGATGACACCGCCGATGCGGCCGCTGCCATGGCCGAAGATGGCGCGCAGGATGCGCATCACTGCTCTCCCAGTCGGATGCGCGGATCGAGCCCGACATAGGCGAGGTCGACCAGGAGATTGACGATCATGAAGTTGAAGGCGATGAACAGCACGGCGCCCTGCACCAGCGCGTAGTCGCGCTGCAGGATCGCGTCGAGCACCATGCGCCCGAGGCCGGGCAAGGCATAGATCTGCTCGACGATGACGGCGCCGCCCAGGAGATAGCCAAACTCGATGCCGCTCAGCGTCACCACCGGGATCAGCGCATTGGGGAGCGCATGCCGCCAGACGACGCTGCGCGCCGACGCGCCCTTGCTGCGCGCGGTGCGCACATAATCGTCGCTCAAAACGTCGAGCATCGCCGAGCGCGATATGCGCGTGACCGACGCGGCGAAGGCAAAGCCCAGCGTGATGGCGGGCAGGATCAGCTGGCTGAGATTGCGCAAGGGATCCTGCCAGAGCGGCGCGAATTCGCCCATCGCCGGCAGCACGCCGAAGCCGGCCGACAGCGTGTAGATGATCAGGAGGCCGAGCACGAAGCTCGGCGTCGACTGGCCGATCATGGCGACGATGCGCACACCGAGATCGGACGGTTTTTCGTTGTGAGTGGCGGCGTAGATGCCGGCCGGCATGCCGACGGCAAGCGCGATGATCATCGACAGCAGAGCCAACTCCAGCGTCAGCGGGAAGCGTTCAAGGATGACGTCGAGGACTGGCCTGCCATAGGTGACGGAGATGCCGAAATTGCCGTGCAGGATGCCGCCGATCCAGCGCCAGTACTGGACGAACCAGGGCTGGTCGATGCCGAAATAGGCGGCGAGCGAATCCCGTTGTGCCGGCGTCAGCAGGCCGGCTTCGGTGCCGAGCATGGCCGTGATCGAATCGCCAGGCACCATCCGGATCGCCACGAAGACCAGGATGGACACGCCAAGCAGGACGAGAGGAAACGTCGCCAGTCGTCGCATCAGATAGTTCACGCGAAGAAGTCCTCTCGTCCGATGCCTGCACCGGTCACTGCTGGATGGTAACCTTGCTCAGGCTGAACAGCGTGCCCGTCGGCGTCGGCACGAAGCCGGCGATGTTCTTCTGCTGTGCCGTATAGCTGTAGGAGGTGTAGAGCCAGATCCACGGCGACATCTCGGCGAGGTGCTTTTCGAATTCGGCGAAGATCGCCTTGCGCTTGGCCGGGTCGGTCTCGGCGCGGCCCTGCTGCATCTGGCTGTCCAGCGTGTCGTCGATGTAGTTGGCCACCTTCTGCAGATTGCCTGCCTTGGTCCAGTAGCGGTTGTACATGGTGTAGGGGTCGGCGCGGCCGCCATTGAGCGCGATCGCCATGTCGAAATCGCCCTTCAGCCAGGCGTCGACATAGACGTTGAGCTCCATCATTTTGATGTCGAGCTTGACGCCGATTTCGGCGAGCTGCGACTGGATGACCTGGGCTTCCGCCGCCGCCGTCGGCGGTTCGCCGGTGGCGCCGATCACGGTCGCCGAAAAGCCGTCGGCAAAGCCGGCTTCTTCCATCAGCTTCTTGGCCTTCTCGACGTCGCGCTTGTAGCAGAACAGCTGGCTCGGATCGGTCGCCAGTGCCGGTATGGTCAGCGGTCCGGTGACCTTGCCTTCGCCGAGCGAAGCCGTGTCCAGCACCTCCTGCCGGTCGATGGCGCAGGAGATCGCCTGGCGCACCTTGAGCTCGGTCATCGGCTTGCGTGACGGATTGAGCTGCAGCACGTGATAGGCGAGCACCGGCACGCGGTTCAGCTGCAGGCTGGCTTCTTTCGGCACCAGCGTGGCGACCAGCGGGTCGTTGAGCAGCGCGAAATCGATCTGCTTGGTGCGCATGGCGGCAAGGATCGCCGCTTCGTCCGGCAGCACGCTGATCTCGATGCCGTCGACGCCGGTCGCGCCGCCGGCCCAGTCCTTGTTGGCACTCAAGACTTCCTTGGCGTTGGGGTCCCATTTGTCGAGCTTGAACGGGCCCGAGCCGACCGCCTTGGTGCCGACCGAGCCGGCCTTGATTTCGGCCGCCGGGACGATCGCGGCGTTGACGTCGCTCATCGCCGTCAGGATTGGCACGTCGGGCTGCGACAGATGGAACACGACAGTCGCCGCATCGGGCGTGTCGATGCCGGCGATCGACAGGAAATTGGCGCGGGCGGCCGCCCCCGTCTTCTCGTCGAGAATGCGCTCGAACGAGGCCTTGACGTCGGCTGAGGTGACGGCCGTGCCGTCCTGGAACTTCGCCTTGGGGTCGAGCTTGAAGGTCAGTTCCTTGCCATCCTTGGAGAACTCCCAGGATGTGGCGATTGCCGGGATGATCTGCAGGCCGGCATCGACCCGCACCAGCGGCTCATAGATCAGTTCCAGCAGCCGCAGTGACGAAAACGCCGTCTGCTTGTGCGGATCAAGCCCGGTGGCGTCCTGCGACCAGGCCATGTGCAGTGTTGCGGCCTGCGTCGAAACCACAGCCACGCCGAGCATCGCGGCAACCGTGATGCCCGACAGCAATGTTCTTGTGAGATGCCTTGTCATTTCTCGTCTCCCATTATGATTTGACTTGATGCCTTGCAGTTTCCGCCGACCGCTTCCAAGGCACACATGCTTCGGAGTATCGGCCCAGTCTATGCGGCTTCGCGCCGTCTTGTCTAAAGCGGCCTCTTGCCGTTTTGTCCCCGGGCGGCTTCATGCCGTCCTGTCGCTGATTGCCTTTCGCAGGAAGCCTCCAGCCTTGCCGAGGGCAGCCCGCGCCGTCTCGGTATCGAGGCCGGTGATCGTCACCAGGATCGCCAGCTTCACGTCATTGCTTGTCTGGTGGAGTGCCTGCCTGGCCTGCTGCGCCGAACAGCCGGTGGTCTGCATGACGATCCTTGTTGCCCTCGCCACCAGCTTCTTGTTGGACGGGTTGAGGTCGACCATCAGATTTTGAAAACTCTTACCGATGCGGATCATCGAGGCGGTGGTCAGCATGTTGAGCACCAGCTTCTGTGCCGTTCCCGACTTCAGCCTGGTCGAGCCGGTGAGCACTTCCGGGCCGACGACCGGCGAGATGGCGATGTTGGCGATGCCGGCAATGGTCGATGCCGGATTGCAGGACAGGGCAACCGTGGTGGCACCCACCTGCTTGGCATAGTTCAGTCCGCCGATGACATAAGGCGTGCGCCCGCTGACCGCGATGCCGACCACCACGTCGTTCGGTGTTAGTCCGATCTCCTGCAGCGCCCTGGCGCCCATTTTCGGATCATCCTCGGCGCCTTCCGTCGACCGTACCAGGGCGTCCGAACCGCCGGCGATCAGGCCGATCACCATGTCCTCGGGCACACCGAAAGTGGGCGGGCATTCCGAAGCGTCGAGTACGCCGAGCCGCCCGCTGGTGCCGGCGCCGATATAGATTAGGCGCGCGCCTTTCTGGAAGGCAAGCACGATGCGGTCGACCGCAGCCGCGATCTCCGGCAGCACCTTTTCGACGGCCGCCGGAACAATTCTGTCCTCGTCATTGATCTTACGCAGCACATCGATGGTCGGCAGCAGGTCGATGTCCATGGTCCGCGGGTTGCGGCCTTCGGAAACCAGCAGGTCCAGCTCGGACATCAACCCTTGCTCGGTCATTCCAGTGCTTTCAAAAATCATGCTGCCCGGACGGCTCAACGGGCACCAGGGCATAGGGACCTTGGGTCCGTCATCGCAGTTTTTCTTTGTTAACTTTTTAGAATTTTATATTCACATCGTCAACAAAAATTTGGAATATTTTATTCCATCTCCTTCGATGGCTACCGCGTGCAGAGCGACCTCTTGGCAAGGATGATCGCCCCGGACACGGCGTCGCCGTCGGCGGGCTTCAGGCGGCGCCTTACATCGGGCGAAAGCCAGGGTTCGAGTGGGCTGGCGAGGCCGCCAAGCAGGGTCACGCGCGGCGCGCCTTTTTCGAACAGCACCCGCACCAGCGTGTCGATCTGCTCGGCCGCACTTTGCACGATGCGCCGACCGGCCGGATCGCCCTGGTCGGCGTGGCGCATCACCATCGGTGCCAGCGCCGCGTAGTCGGTAGCGCTGGCGCGATCCATCCAGGCGACGGCCTCCATCGGGTCGCTGTCGAAGCGCTGCATCACTTCCGCCAACAGCGCCGTCCGCTCGTGCCGTTCGTCATGGCTGCGCAGCGCCAGCTGTACCGCCTTCAGGCCAAGGTCCGCGCCGCTGCCTTCGTCGGAGATCGGAAAGCCGTAGCCGCCGACGCGCAAATCGCGGCCCTCGGCGAAGCCAAGGCCGATCGAGCCTGTACCGGCAATGACGATGGCGCCGTCCTGACCGGAATGCGCGCCAAGGCAGGCGCCGACGCCGTCGCTGACGAAATCGATGCTGGCAAAGGGATGCGCGATCGCCCGTAGCGCCTCCAACGCGCCCTTGCGGCCGATACCGGCAAGGCCGATGCCGGCGCGAATCCGGGCGGTCTCGGCCGGCCCGAAGCCTGTCTCTTCGATTGCCGCGCCAAAGGCCTTGGCGATGGAGGCCCAGGCCGCGTCGATGCCGAGCCGCGTCGTCGCCGGGCCGGACAGGCCTTGCCCCAGCACGGTTCCCTCCGCATCTTCGATCCGGGCCCGACAGCCAGTGCCGCCGCCATCGACGCCGAGAAAATAGTCCGGGCCGCTCATGGGCTCAGCCGCTCGATATCGGCGCCGCAAAGACGCAGCTTGCGGTCCAGCTGTTCATAGCCGCGGTCGAGGTGATAGACGCGGTTGATGATCGTCTCGCCCTCGCTGACCAGTGCCGCCAGCACCAGCGACACCGAAGCGCGTAGATCGGTGGCCATCACCTGCGCGCCATGCAGTTTTTCGCCGCCGCGCACCAGCGCCATGGTGCCCTGCAGCTTGATGTTGGCGCCGAGCCGCATCAGTTCCGGCACATGCATGAAGCGGTTCTCGAAGATGGTTTCGCGCAGCAGCGACGCGCCGTCGGCGCAACACATAAGCGCCATGAACTGCGCCTGCAGATCGGTCGGAAATCCCGGATAAGGTTCCGTCGTGAGATCGGCGGCCTTGAGTGGCCGGTCGCGAGACACGATCAATCCGCGATCTCCAGGCCAGACGCTGACGCCGGTGGCCTCCAGCAATTGCACGACAGAAGCCATGTGTTCGAGCCGGGCATGCGTCAGTTCAAGCTGACCGCCGGTGATCGCCGCGGCAATCGCATAGGTGCCGGCCTCGATCCGGTCCGGGATAATGTCGTGCCGGGCCGCGTGCCATCTGGTGCCGCCGGCGATCAGGATGCGGTGCGTGCCGGCGCCCTCGATGCGCGCGCCCATCGCGTTGAGGCAAGCGGCGAGATCGGCCACTTCCGGCTCGCGCGCCGCGTTGAGGATTTCTGTTTCGCCTTTGGCCGTGGTCGCCGCCATCATGGCGGTCTCCGTTGCCCCGACCGATGGCGAACTGAGCACGATGCGGGTGCCGGTTAGCCCGTTTGGCGCCGAGGCGACGATCAGGCCATTCTCGATGGCGATGCGGGCGCCGAGTGCGGCGAGGGCGGAGACATGCATGTCGACCGGCCGCGCGCCGATCGCGCAGCCGCCGGGCAGCGAAACGCGGGCATGGCCGAACCGGGCGAGCAGCGGCGCCAGAACCAGCACCGTCGCGCGCATTTTGCGTACCGCGTCATAAGACGTTTCCTTCGACACGGCGGCACTGGTGTCGATGGTCGCGGCATGGGCCGACCGCGTCACGTCGGCGCCGTGAAGCCGGACCACGCCGAGCATGTTTTCGACGTCGGTCACATCTGGCAGATTGGTCAGTTCGAGCGGGTAGGGGCTGAGCAGGGCGGCCGCGATCTGCGGCAAGGCAGCGTTCTTGGCGCCGGATATGGTGACCGCGCCTTCCAGTCTTCGTCCGCCGACGATCCGCAATCTGTCCATGGCTGAACCCTTGTCTGGCGAAAGCCGGGCGGCGGTCTCTCCGGGAGAGCCATTCGATTCCCAAGCCTGGCCAGTTCGAGAATTAATTCTGCGTTCTTGGCTGTCAATCGAAATTGGAATATTTTATTCCTATAAGCATCGAAGCGCGCCAGAGGGTTCATGTCCGTTCTCAAGCAGATCAATGCGAAGCTCGATGGCATGGCGCCTGGCGATCGCGAGATCGGCCAGTACATAGTCGACAATCCCGACCACATGCTGCGCCTGTCGACGGCAGCGCTTGCCGCCGAGATCGGCCGCAGCCAGTCGAGTGTCGTCAAGTTCAGCCAGAAACTCGGCTATGCCAGCTACCAGGAACTCAAGCTCGCCGTCAGCGAGGCCAAGGCGCAGGACTGGCAGGTGCCTGCCGGCGTCATCCACGGTTCGATCGAGGTCGGCGACACCTATCCGGTCATCCTGAAGAAGCTGATCGGCAGCAAGCTTCTGTCGATGCAGCAGACCGTGGCCGCCAACACCGAGCGCATCATTTCCCGCACGCTGGAACTGCTGGATGGCGCGCGCCGCATCCATCTGGTCGGCGTCGGCGCCTCCTCGCTGGTGGCGCGCGATTTCTCCTACAAGCTGATGAAGCTCGGCCGCAACGTGCTGCATGACAGCGACAGCCACATCCAGATGGCCAATGCGGCGACGCTGGGGCCCGGCGACGTGCTGTTCGCGCTCTCCTATTCCGGTGCCAGCATCGAAACCTTGCGCATCGCCGAGCTTGCACGCAAGCGCGGCACGATGGTGATCGCCGTCACCGGCCTGCACGACAATCCGCTGAGCCGCGTCGCCGACATCCGCCTCTTCACCATCGCCGACGAGGAGCGTGCGCGCTCCTCGTCCATCACTGCGCGCGACGCGCAGCTGACGCTGACCGACCTTTTGTTCATTCTGCTGGTGCAGAAGCAGCCGGACGCCAACGACTATGTCCACAACAGCGAGGCGGCGGTCTCCGTGCTGAAGGCCGAGCGGTCCTCGTAGGCGTTACCAAGTCGTGTGCATCTTCAGCTTGAACGAGCGGCCTTCGCCGAAGGAGCAGGTCAGCGTCGTCTGGCAACTGGCGACATAGGTCTTGTTGAACAGATTGGTGACGTTGAGATCGACGCTCCAATTCTCCTTCTCGTAGCCGAGTTTCAGATCGGCGAGCGTGACGGCCGGCACCTTCGCCGTGTTCTCGTTGTCGGCCCATGAGGAGCCAATGTAGCGCAGGCCACCGCCGACCAAGATGCCGTCATACCAGTCGCCGCGGAACGTGTAGTCGACCGAGGCCGAGGCCATAACCTCCGGCGCGATGAAGGGTGTCTTGCCGATCAGCGCCGGATTGGCATCCTTAGTGATTTCGAGATTGTAGGCCGTGAATGCGCCCGAAATCCGGAAATCATCCGTCACATTGACCTTGCCTTCGAGTTCGACGCCGCGCGAGCGCACTTCGCCGGTCTGCATCTGTGTGAAGAGCGTGACGTTCGAGGGGACGTTCTGGCGCGTCAGGTCAAACAGCGACACGGTGAACAGGCCATCGACAAAGGTCGGCACATACTTCACGCCGACTTCATATTGCGTACCCTCTTCGGGCTTGAACAGATTGCCGATCGCGTCGGTGCCGATGATCGGATTGAAGAAAGTGGCGATGCTGGCATAGGGGGTTACGCCGTTGGCGAACTCATAGGCGAGGCCGGCACGGCCGGAGAAATCGCCTACCGTGCTGCTCTGCGTGCTGGAGCTCGCCGAGTAATAGGTCGGACGATTATCGGCGTCGAGCCAGCCACGGTCATAGCGGCCGTTCAGTGTCACCAGCCAGCCATCGCCAAAACGCAGCTGATCCTGCGCATAGAAGCCAAGCTGCTTCTGCGTCAGGTTCTGGCTGAGATAGCTGACGCGTGGCGTCAGCGGCGAACCGTAGACGGGGTTGAACGCGTCGATGGGATTGTCATAGTTGGGATCGTAGAGGCCAGACGACTGCACCTGATCGATGTTGTAGTACTTGAAATCCAGACCGGCGAGGATCGTGTGCTCGATTGGACCGGTCGTCACCTTGCCCTCGATCTGGTTGTCGAGAAGGAAGGTCTTTGCCGTGGTGTCGTGGTCGAAATTTATTCGCGCCAGGTCGGTAGGCCCGCCGGTGAGCGACCAGCCGTTCGGATAGATACTGACCTCATTGATATCGGCGGCGGTGAAGCGGGCGTTGGAACGAACCGTCCAATCATTGTCGAATTCGTGTTCGAATTCGTAACCGATCGAGCCCTGTTCGCGCTTGTAGAGATCGATGCTCGGTTCAGTGAAATTCGCATCGGGGTCGATGCGGCCGTAGTTTACGCCGCCGACTATGTGGTCCGTTACCGTGCCGTCATAGGGCAAAAAGCTGCCGCCATTGTGGTTCTCGTCGATGTGGCTGTAATTGGCCAGGATGGTCAGCGTGGTCGCTTCGTCCGGCTTCCAGCTGATGCTGGGCGAGATGAAGCCGCGCCAGCCGTTCTGGAAGTCGCTGTAGGTGTCGCCGCCGGCGATCTTGCCATTGATGCGGTAGCTGACCGTGCCGTTGCTGGCCACGTCGCCAATGTCGAAGCCGAGATAGACATTGCCGGCATCGTTGATGCCGGTTTCGACAGTGCGCTTACGTTCGAACTCCGGCCGCTTGCTGACATAGTTGACCAGCCCGCCGGGATTGCTGCCGCCATAGAGTACGGAAGCCGGGCCCTTCAGCACCTCGATGCGCTCGAGCCCGAAACTGTCGACATAAAAGCCGCCGAAGCCATAGCTGAACAGCTGCAACCCATCCATGTAGGTGCCGGTGGCGGTCGCCTGGAAACCGCGGATGAACAGCCAGTTGGTGTCGCTGTCCGGGCCGAAGGGCTGGGCGAAGACGCCGGCGGTGTAGCGCAGGGCCTCATCCACCTTCTGCGCGCCCTGGTCGTCGATCTCCTGCCGGCCGACCACGGAGACGGATTGCGGGATGTCCTTGATGTCGGTTGCCGTCTTGGAGCCGGTCGTGGTCTTCTTGGCGACGACACCTTCGACCGGGCCGGTCGCGCTGCCGCCAGCCTCGCCCTCGACCACGACAGGCTCAAGCTGGGTGCCGGCAGGTGCCGTTTGAGCGAAGGCGTCGATCGGCGGGATCATCGCGACGGCGGCGACACTGGCCCCCAGAAGCGCCTTCATCCGGTAAAGTCTGCTCATCAGGAAAGTCCCCGCCTGTCGTCGTTGAGATACTTGATCATTTATCTCAACTTATAGGCAGGTCATTGGACGGATTTGGGCGGCTTGTCCATTCTTGTCCAAACGAGGGACATCGCGGCATCATGTTGCGGAAATGTCACGGGTGACCGCTGCTCCTCGCCTATGCGCGGGGCGTTAGTCCAACCGCCGACTTGAACCAGCGCGTCAGCCCTCAAGCGTGCAATGAAGCGCCGTCTTCGCGATTTTTATACATCAGGAAGTGCTTATATCACGCGATGTTGCGATAGCTTGAGCACTATATAGAAAGAGCACAATGTAAAATATACGCTTGCTTAACCTCCGCGTGCATACTGCGGACTGGGCAGACCTGTTTGCTTGCTCTCCCGCACGAATTGAGAATGCGCATGTCGGTTACGCGTCGTACGCTGCTTATGGCCGGAAGCGGTGGGTTGCTGATTTCGCAGGCTCAGGCGGCCGGCACTCAGGCGCAGAGCGCCCCAAAGCCCGTCGCAAGCGGCGATGCGCTGCGTATCGCAATGCCGGCCTTTGCTTCCAATCCGTTCTTCCCGGCCGATGGGCTGGGCGACAATGGCATAGACATGGAACTGGCGCACGGCATCGCCGCGCAGCTTGGCTTGGAGCCGGTGTTCGACCGGTCCGCCGCGACATTCGACGGCGTGGTGAATCTGGTGAGTTCCGGTCAGGCGGACCTGGCGATCGGCAAACTCAGCCGGACGCTTCAGCGCGGTCGGTCGATCGTCTATTCCCGGCCCTATGCCATGCTGCGCCAGGGGCTGATCGCCAACCGCCTCAACCTGGCGCGTATTGCGCAAGGCAAGCCGCCCGAGCAGATCATCCGCAATTTCTCAGGCGATCTCGGCGTGATCGAGGGTTCTTCCTTCGCCACCTATGCGCCGGCAACCTTCCCGCATGCACAGATCCACCGCTTCGCCAGCTGGGATCTGATCATCGATGCGATCCGCAACGGGACGATCGACATGGCTTATCGCGATGATTTCGAGATCAAGAAGCTGATGGTCGACGATCCGTCGATGACGGTGGCCGCGCGCTCGATCACGCTGACCGACAAGGTCGACACCATCGCCGTCGGCGTGCGGCCCGACAATCCGCATCTCGCGGCCTTTGTCGACCTTTATCTCGATCTCGCCCGGGGTCAGCAGGTTCTCAACACCGACGAGATCATCGCCCGCTATCGCCAGGGGAGCAAAGCCTGACATGGCCATCTCCGAGGCAGCCGGACCCATGCCTTTCGATTGGCGGCTCGCCGCAAGGCGCATCTTGCGCTCGCCGGTGACGACGCTCGCGATGATCGGGGCAGGGATCCTGTGCGGTCTCTACTATCCGGCCTTTGCCCATGCGATCAGCCCTGTCGCGCAGCTCTATCTGAATTTCCTCAAGATGGTCGTCCTGCCTTATCTGGTCTCGTCGGTTATCTTCTCCATCACCGCGATGGTTCAGGACCCCAAATCAGTGCGTTACCTGGGCAAGGTGGGTGTGGCCGTTCTGGTTGTGTCGTTCCTCGGCGTGCTGGTGAGCGGCACCTTGTCGCTAATCCTCCAGCCGGGCCAGGTCGAGAACCCGCAATCGCGCATCGAGCTTGGCGAGTTCATCAATTCGCAGGGCAGCGTCTCCACCGATCTCGCCTTCCCGTTCCAGCCGCCATACAATGAGGGCGCCGAGAGCGGGCATTCGATCCTGCTCGACCTGGTGCCGAACAATGTCTTCAACGCACTGGCCTCGGGCCAGACCATCCAGGTCCTGCTGTTCTGCCTGCTTTTCGGGCTCGCCATGGGAAAGATCCCTCAGCCCTCGTCGATGAGCCTGACTCAGGCGCTCAACGCGGTCTACCGGGCCTGTACGGTCCTCACCAACTGGTTCATCTGGGGATTGCCCTTCGCGACCTTCATCCTGATCGCCGACCAGACCGCATCGACCGGAACCAAGCCGCTGATGCTGATGGGCGGCTACCTGCTGGTTATGGGGCTTTCCTGCCTCATCTTCGTCGCCGGCGCCCTTGCCATCATCGCCATCCGGTCGCGGCGAAGCTACTGGACGACGATCAAGACCTGCCAGCCCCTGCTCATGGTGGCCATCACCACGCGTTCCACCGTCGCTTCGCTGCCATGGGTCATCAACCTGTTGAGCGAGCGCCTGCGGTTCAGCCTGGTGGTCGTCGAACTGCTGGTGCCGCTGCAGGCGGCGCTGCTGCGCACCGGCCCGGCGCTGCTCTACACCTCGGGCACCCTGTTCATTGCTCAGCTCTACGGCCATCCGCTCGGCGTGCCGGACCTCGTGCTCGTCGGCATCGCCTCGGCGCTTCTCGCGCTGACCACCGGCGGCATGGGCAGCCTGCTCATCCTGTCCCAGATGTCCATCGTGTGTGGCTACCTCAAGCTTCCCTTCGAGGCGGCGTTCGCCCTGTTCGTCGCGGTGGATGCAGCCGTGGACACGTTCATGACGCTGGCCAGCGTTTCTACCGTCGCGGCGAGCACGGCAATGATCGCGCCCAGCCACAGGGAGACGACGCAGCCTGTCGAAACCGTCTCCGAGCAGCTCGAAGCCGAGCCCGTCGGATGATCGACGACAGCATCCGTCCGCAGCTTGGCATTATCGGCGGCCTCGGGCCGCTTGCGTCGGCCGACTTCTACTTCAAGCTGACCCGAATGACCCAGGCGTTCCGGGACAACGACCATGTGCCTTCAGTCATCCTCAGCGTCCCACAGCTGCCCGACAGGACCGAAGCGATCCTCGGCAACCATGACGGACCGCTGGCGCCTCTGAAGGCCGCGGTCTCGACGCTCAATGCGCTCGGCGTCGCCTGTATCGCGGTGCCGTGCAACACCGCCCATCATTGGTACGACCAGCTGGCGGCGAATTCGCAGGCGGAAATCATCCATATCGGCGACGCAGTGGTGGCGGAGACGCGTCGTAGCCTGGACCGCGGCCGGGTTGCGATTCTCGCCACCCGGGGCACGCTGGTCTCCGGCTTCTATCAGGACAGGATGTCGGCGGCGGGATTTGGGCTCTGCCTTCCCGCGAATGGCGAGTTTCAGCAGCGCGTCGATAACGCGATCGGCCTCGTCAAGGCTGGCTCGATCACGGATGCGGCGATCGAGACTGAGCGCGCGCTGGATATCGCGCGATCAGCTGGCGCCGATGCCGCCCTTCTCGGCTGTACCGAACTGTCGGTGGTGGCCGCAAGCCTCAACGATGTCAGTGGATTGGTCGTCGTCGACAGCAATGCCGCCCTGGCGCGAGCCTGTCTGACACGGTTGGGTTTCGGTGCGCAGGACGCCCGCGGCCTGCCGACCGTAACGCAGTTGCCGGGACATGACCGGTCGATGCGCGCCAGTTCAGCCGTACTGGCCCAGTCGTATTCGCGCTTGTAGGGATCGATGCTCGGTTCCGTGAACAGATAAATGTCACTGGCTGCCGGCGCTCTTCATCCAGGCGCCGGGCGTCACGCCGACCACCGCCTTGAACACGCGCGTCAGATGCGCCTGGTCGAAGAAGCCGGTTGCCTCGGCGATGTCGGCAAGCGAGGCGGCGTCATGCGCCATCATTGCCTTTGCTCTGCCAATCCGCGCCTGCATCTGCCAGCGGTGCGGCGGCACGCCGGTTGCCGCCTTGAAGGCATGGCTCATTGCGGTTTCCGACAGGCCGGTCAGCGCGGCGAGATCGGCAAGCCGGATACGGTCGAGGCAGTGCGCGTCGATGTAGTCGGTGACGAGACGCAGCTTACGGCGTGACAGCGACGACCGACGCCTGGCGGTTCTTGGCGGATCGATCTGGAAAAGACTGGCGAACAGGGCGTTGAGCAGGCCCTCGCCATAGAGATCGTGCAGGGGCTGGTCGCTGCTGCACTCCGCCGCGATCAGGCCGGCCAGCATGGCGATCCGCTCGTCGCGGAACTGGAAGCGCGACATCTGCAAGGTTTCACGGTCAAGACTGCGGCCGAAGCGGCGCGTCAGCGTCGCCACGTCGAAATGCAGGTCAAGATGCCGGATCCGGCGCAGCCCCTCGACCCGGCCACGGATCGGCACGCCGGCCGGAATGTAGGCCATGGAGAGGGCTTGATCGTGGCGGCTCAATTCACCCTTGGCGCCTTCGACGAAGAAGGCGCCGTCGCCATCCACGTCGAGCGCGACAAACAGCCGGGGATCGGGAGAGACATAGTAACCCTCGGCCCGGTCACCGCACGAGACATCCCAGAGATCGGCAACCACGCCGTCCCAAAGATGCCATTTCAGGTCGCCGATGATCGAAAAGCCCTCGATCCGGCTTTCCATGCGCGCAACGAAGGTCAAGTCCTGTCTGTCTCCCGGCATAATACATGATAAAAATAATCATGTTATGCCCGGTTGACGACCGCGCCGCAAGTCCTTTGCCTTTTACAGCTGTTCGAAGGTCGTCCGCGCCGACGCTTATGGTCAGTTGAGCCTAAACGCTTTCGAGATAGGTCTCGATCTCGAAGTCGCTGACGTTGAGCGCGAAGGTGTTCAGCTCCTGGCGTTTGCAGGCGACGAAGGAGTCGCGCAGGATCGCCGGGAAGATTTCCGCCACATGCGTCCCGCTTTCGAAGGTGGCGATCGCCGATGCCCAGTCCGGCGGCAGCTTGGCCGGTGCCGTGCCTTGCCCGTCGCTTCCGGTCGGTTCGCCCGGCGACATCTGCCCTTCGATGCCGATCAGCGCCGCGCCCAGTATGGCGGCAAGCACCAGATAGGGATTGGCGTCGGCTCCCGACACGCGATGCTCGATGCGGCGTGCGGCGGTCGGCCCGCCGGGAATGCGGATCGCCACCATGCGGTTCTCGTAGCCCCAGGCGACCGCGGTCGGCGCGTAGGAGCGCGGGCGAAGCCGGCGGTAGGAATTGAAGTGCGGTGCGAACACCAGCGTGCTCTCGGCCATCGCCGCCAGCAACCCGCCGACGGCGTGGCGCATGATTTCGGAGCCCTGGCCGGTACCGTCGTCGAACACATTGCGGCCTTCGGCGTCGACCAGGCTGAAATGGACGTGAAAGCCGTTGCCGGCCCGGTCGCCATAGGGCTTGGCCATGAAGCAGGCGGCAAAGCCGTGCTTGCGGGCAATGCCCTTCACCGTGCGCTTGAACAGCACCGCGTCGTCGGCCGCCCGCAAGGCGTCGGCGACATGGTTCAGATTGATCTCGAACTGGCCGACGCCATTTTCGGCAATCGCCGTGTCGACGGGAATGCCTTGCGCCCGGCAGGCCTCGTAGACGTCATGGATGAAGGCCTCGAAATCGTCGATCTCGTCGATCGACAGCGCCGCGTCGGAATCGAGACGCCGCCCGGTGACCGGCGAGACGGGTCCCACCGGCCGCTGCGACTGCGGATCGACTAGGTAGAATTCGAGTTCGGTTGCCGCGACCGGGGTCAGGCCGAGCGCCTTGTAGCGGTCGAGGATGCGCGCCAGCGCCCGCCGGGGATCGCCGAGATAGGGCGCGCCGCTTTCGTCGGCGAGCCAGAGCGGGACGAGCGCCGTCGGATGCGCCGTCCAGTCCACCGGCAGGATGCCGCGTCCCGTCCATTGGCAGAGGCCATCGGCGTCGCCGGTCGAGAAAACCAGCGTGTTGCCTTCGATATCCTCGCCCCAGATGTCGAGCCCGATCAGCGAGTAGGGCATGCGCAGCTTGCCCTCCAGCGCCTTGCGCGCCTGCTCGACAGGAATGCGTTTTCCCCGCATGACGCCGTTGAGGTCGCACACCGCCGCCCTCAGGCTCTGTATGTCGCTTCTGCTTTCAAGCCAGCTCAGGACGTCCGCAATTGCATCGCTCAATTTAAAGCCTCTGGTTTTCGAAGGTGCCCAAGCCCTGCCGGCTGCGCTATCCCTGGTAAAGATGCTTGTGAGTTTTTCGGAAAGCCTATCCGGTTGATGCCGGATATTTTTCCTTATTTTTTCAAGTCACTAGCCGGGATGTCGGGAGGCATCTGAAAACCAATTGCGCGATCTGCGATCGCAACATAGAGGCAAGATAGCGGAAAGCCAAGGGGCATTCGGCATGCGGCTTCGCCGCCGGGCAGGCACGATCGGCCTTTGGGTCCAGCGACTGTCGCCCGGCGATCTTAGCGCCCGGCACCCGGAAATCTGGCCTGCCGCAAGATGTGCGCGGCGCCTTCTTCGATGTCGCGCACGATGGCTGAGCGGGCGCGCGCCGCGTCCTGCGCCTCTATCGCGGCGACGACTTCCTCGTGATAATCGATATCGAGGATGGGGGAGAGATCGTCCTCGAACCCCATGGCAAGGTTCCGGAGGAAGGGGCCGACCTGCATCCAGACGGTTTCGATCAGGAAGATCATCTGCTCGTTGCCGCAATGGCGATAGATCGAGAATTTGAAGGCGTAGTTCTTCCTGAGATAATCGTCGATGTCGCCCTCGCGCGCCGCCAGGGTCAATTCGCTGCTGTGGCGCCGGATCGTCCGCAGATTGTTGCCGTTGATGCGCTTTGTCGCGAGTTCGGTCGCCGAGCCTTCCAGGATCGTGCGCACTGCTGTCAATTGCGAAAACCGTTCGGCCGAAATGACAGGCACCTCGACACTGCCGTTCGGCATAGGGCTCAGCGCCCGCAGCGCCTGCAGCCGCATAAAGGCGCTGCGCACCGGCATGTCGCTGGTACCGAGTTCCTTGGCGAGCTTGCGCGAGGTCAGCTTCTGGCCAGGCGTGAACTGGCCCGACATCAGCGCCCGCACAAGCTCCAGATAGACCTTTTCATGCAGGGGCACGCTGTCGATGGCGCTCAACCCGAATTGTGTTCTGTCGGCCATTGGCGGGAGCGCTACTTCATTCGTTCTGAAATCTGGCCTGACGACGGCAGCCGCAGATGATCCTGATCGGGTCGAGCACGGCCGACGCCGAAGTCGATATATCTGCACATGATAGACGCCTCATTCGTTATGCGGCAAGCTGTTAGCAATGTGGCCAAGGGCAGGTCGCGCGGCAAAGATGCCGGCGCACGCGGCAGGCCCGCGGCATCCGCGTAGCGATTTGCAATATCGCCATCACAAATCTTGACCTTTCGCGCACTTGCACGTCCGGCCGCTCTCTGGCTTTTTGGGGCACCCATCCGAACGGACTGATTCGCGTCATGCCGCTCGATTGCAATGTCCTAGAGGCAGTCTGCGGATGGGTCGTGAAGCGCGCGCAATTGACGAAGGAGAAGCAGGCATGGCCGAGTTCAAGAAGCCGGAAATCTCCGAGATGAGACCCAAGATCACCGTCATCGGTGTCGGCGGCGGTGGCGGCAACGCCATCAACAACATGATCGCGGAGCAGCTTCAGGGAACCGAATTCATCGCCGCCAACACCGATGCCCAGGCGCTGACCATGTCGAAGGCGACGCGGCTGATCCAGCTCGGCGCGCATGTCACCGAGGGTCTTGGCGCTGGTTCGCTGCCCGAGATCGGCCGGGCCGCGGCCGAGGAGTCGCTCGACGAGATCATGGACCACCTGGCCGGCACGCATATGTGTTTCGTCACCGCCGGCATGGGCGGCGGCACGGGAACCGGCGCCGCCCCGGTCATTGCCCAGGCAGCGCGCAAGGCCGGGATACTGACGGTGGGTGTCGTCACCAAGCCTTTCACCTTCGAGGGCCGGCGCCGCATGCAGATGGCCGAGGAAGGCATCGAGCGGCTGCGCGAAGCCGCCGACACGGTGATCGTCATCCCGAACCAGAACCTGTTCCGCATCGCCGATGCCAAGACCACCTTCGCCGACGCTTTCGTGATTGCAGACCGGGTGCTTTATTCCGGCGTCAGCTGCATCACCGATCTCATCGTCAAGGAAGGTCTGATCAATCTCGACTTCGCCGACGTCAAATCGGTCATGCGTGGCATGGGCCGCGCCATGATGGGAACCGGCGAGGCGTCGGGCGAAAGCCGGGCGATGAAGGCGGCGGAAGCCGCGATAGCCAACCCGCTGCTAGACGAAGTGTCGATGAAGGGCGCCAAGGGCGTGCTGGTCTCGATATCGGGCGGCCGCGACATGACCCTGTTCGAGGTCGACGAGGCTGCCACCCGCATCCGCGAGGAGGTCTACGAGGACGCCGACATCATTGTCGGCGCCATCTTCGATAAGAGCATGGAAGGCCGCTTCAGGGTTTCGGTGGTGGCGACCGGCCTCGATAGGGCGATCGCCGATGCCGATGCCGGCATCGCCCATGACCGTTCCATGCCCCCCGCCGCACGGATTTTACAGTAGGCCTTTTCCCTTTGAGTTGACGGAGCCTCGGGCAGGCGGCCTGCAGAACAACGCAGGCGCGCCGTGTTTGCTCGCGTTCCGTACCCGGCTGACATCACCTCCGATCGAAATTTAAAACGTTTGCATTTTTGCAAAAGGCAATTACAAACGTTTCAAACTCGCCTGAGGGAGGATCGGTGACCACCCGCGTCATCACGCTGAAGGAGCTCGCGGCAAGCCTGGACCTGTCGATCACGACGGTTTCGCGGGCGCTTGCCGGCCATGAGCAGATCGCGCTCAAGACGCGTGAGCGCGTCGCGCAGGCGGCGCGCCAGGCCGGTTATGTGCCCAACACCGCGGCGCGCACGCTTGTCTCGGGTCGAAGCGGCTTCGTCGGCCTCGTCCTGCCGATACGCGGCCCCAACCTCGTCGATTCCTTCCTCGGCGAATTCGTCACCGGGCTTGGCGAAGGGCTGGTCTCGCATGGCGCCGACCTCATCCTGGCGACGGCCGCGCTTGGCCATTCCGAGCTGTCGGTGCTGCGCCATGTCGTTGAATCCGGGCGCGCCGACGGCGTCGTCGTCACCCGCATCGCCGAGACCGACGAGCGCCTTGCCTATCTGCGCGAGCGTGGCTTTCCGTTTGTCGCTCATGGCCGGCTGCTCGACAGCGACTTCGGCTACAACTGGCTCGACACCGATGGCGCGCACGCCTTCGGCGAAGCCTTCGACATGCTCTATGATCTCGGCCACCGCCATTTCGGCCTGGTGACGATCTCCGAAGCGATGACCTTTCGTCATCTGAGGCAAGATGGCCTCGCGGCCGCCATCGCCCGGCGGGGCGATCCCTCGGTGCGGCTCGACGTGGTGACGGCGCCGCGCTTCGACCAGCAGGCGCGCATCGAGGCCGTCAACCGGATGCTTCGAGGCCCCGGCAGGCCGACGGCCATCGTCGCTTTGTTCGACGAACTGGCGCTGACCGTGATGGAGGAGGCTGTCCGTGCCGGGCTCAGCGTGCCGCGCGACCTGTCCGTCATCGGCTTCGACAACATCGCTGCGTCGGCCTATGCGCCGCCGGGCCTCACCACCTTCGACGCCTCGATCCGGCAATGCGCGCGCGAGATCGCCGACATGCTGCTCACCATCATCGCCGAGAAGCCCGGCAAGCCGCTGACGCGGCTGATCCGGCCGACACTGGTTGCGCGGGCAAGCCATGGACCGGCGCCACGGACAAAAAGCTGACGCCGCAAACCCGGCGCATATCCAGGGAGGAAGACCATGATGAAAGCATTGAAGATATTGGCAGGGGCCTCGCTGGCACTCTCGGTCGCCGCTGGTGGTGCCGAGGCACAACAGGTGCTGTTCTGGTCGACGCAGGCACGTCCGGTCGAAGAGACGCAGAAGATGCGCGACGAGGTGCTGAAAGGCTTTGAAGGCGCGGTCGACTATCAGGTTGCCGAGGACGGTCCCTGGCTCACCCGCCTGCAGGCGGAATTGCAAGCCGGCTCCGGCACGATCGGCCTGCTTGGCGGCCTGCACGGCGATTTCTCCACCGTCGGCGCCAGCCTTGTCGATCTGTCGGCTGTCAATGTCGGCGGGGTCAAGGTCAACGAGGCCTACAAGAAACTCGGCATGCTCGGCACCGGCGAGCAGAAATACATGCCCTGGATGCAGGCCACCTATCTGATGGCGGCCAACAAGCAGGCGCTGCAATATCTGCCGGCGGGCACCGATCTCAACACCATCACCTATGACCAGCTGATTGAATGGTCGAAGAATATCGCCGAGAAGACCGGCTCGCCGAAATTCGGCTTTCCGGCTGGTCCCAAGGGCCTGAAGCATCGCTTCTTCGAAGGTTTTCTCTATCCGTCCTACACCGGTTCGATGGTCACGAAATTCCGCTCGGCCGAGGCTGAAACGGCGTGGAACAAGTTCAAGGAATTGTGGCAGTACACCAACCCGAATTCGACCAACTACGCCTTCATGCAGGAGCCGCTGCTTTCAGGCGAGGTCTGGGTGGCGTTCGACCATGTCGCGCGGCTCGCCGACGCCTTCAACAAGAAGCCGGATGAGTTCGTTGCCTTTCCCGCACCGGCCGGCCCTGCCGGTCGCGGCTTCATGCCTGTCGTGGCCGGTGTCGCCATTCCCAAAACCTCGCCGGACCCGGAGAAAGCCAAGGCGCTGGTCGCCTATATGCTGAAGCCGGAAACGCAGATCGCCACGCTGAAGGCGACCAATTTCTTCCCTGTCGTCGACGTCAAATTGCCCGACGACATGCCGGCTTCGGTGAAGGCCTTCGGCCCGGCGATCGCCACCATGACCGGGGCTCCTGACGCACTGCCGGCGCTGCTGCCGATGGGGCTCGGTGACCTCGGCGGCAAGTTCAACCAGGTCTACACCGACAGTTTCGAGCGCATCGTGCTCGGTGGTGAGGACGTGCATGGCGTGCTCGAACAGCAAGCGGCCGCGCTCAAGGCGATCATCGATCAGGCGAAGGCGCCGTGCTGGGCGCCCGACAAGCCATCCACAGGCGCTTGCCCGGTGGAATAGGCAGGCCACGATCCCAAACCGAAGGACCGCGTCAGCGAAAAGTGGAAGCCGGTTTTCGGAAAAGATCATGGTCAAACGATAAGACATCCTCCCGAGGGGGGCGTCCGGAGTTTGTTGCACTCCGGGCGCCCAGACCGCCCACCTTCCGCGGCTTCAAAGGACACCACAAATGCACGGCAAGGCTCTGCCCTATCTGCTGCTGATGCCGGCGACCTTGTTCCTGTGCATCTTCTTCCTCTACCCGTTCGCGCTGGTCGCCTTCGAGGCGGTGACCCGCGACGGCGCCTTCACCCTCGACAATTTCCGCACCATGGCCGGCAGCTGGAAATTCCCGGTCACCGTCCGCAACACGCTGCTTCTGGCCGCGATCGTCGTGCCGATCCAGCTCACCATGGCGTTGCTGATGGCAAGCGTCGTGTCGCGGCTGGAGACCGGGCGCAGTGCAGCGCTCTACATCTTCGCCATCCCGCTCGGCATTTCCGATCTCGCCGCCGGTCTGATCTGGCTCGCCATCTTCGACCAGTCCGGCTTCCTCAACACGCTGCTTTCGAGCTTAGGCGTCGTCGACAGGCCGGTCATGTTCCTCGGCTACCAGAGCAAGCTGACCATCTTCATCGCCGTGGCGCTGGCCGAGATCTGGCGGGCGACCGCAATCATGATGGTCATCCTCGTCGCCGGCATGGGGCTGATCCCCAAGGAATATTACGAGGCGGCGGAAGTGTTCGGGGCAAGCCCCTGGCAGCGCTTTGTGCGCGTCACGCTGCCGCTGCTGCGCCCCTCGCTGCAGACGGCGATCATCCTGCGCGTCATCCTCGCCTTCGAGGTCTTCGCCGTGGTCGCGGCCCTTGGCGGCACCAATCTGCCGGTGCTGATGGGCGAGACCTATAATTGGCAATTCACGCTGCAGGACCGCAATGTCGCCGCCGCCTCGGCGCTGCTCATCCTCGCCATCTCGATCGGCTTCACGCTGTTTTTCCTCAGGGTGCTGCGCGTTCCCAAGGAGGCACGGATATGAGTGCCGTTGCCGAAACACCGGTCGCAGCGGTCGCCGACGCACGCAAGGCCGGGGACTGGCTGCTGATCGCCACCGCCCTTCTGCTTTGCGTCTGGGTGCTGCTGCCGATCTATCTCTTGATCGTCAACGCCCTGTCGTCGCCCGACCAGGTGACCGCTTTCCCCAAGCGCTTCTTCCCGTCCTTCGATCTCGGCAGCCTTTCCTTCTTCATCAATTTCGCCGGCGTCGCCAGGGCGCTGTGGAATTCGGTGCTCGTCGCGACGCTGACCATGGTCCTGGCCATCGGCTTCGGCGCGCCGGCCGGCTACGCGCTGTCGCGCTTCGATTTTCCGGGGAAGGGCACATTCCGCTTCCTGGTGCTGATGACCCGCGCCTTCCCGCTGCCGCTTCTGGCGCTGCCGCTGGCGGTGATGTTCATCCGCACCGGCCTCGACGACACCGCCATCGGGCTGGCGCTGGTGCACACCACGCTGGCGCTGCCGTTCGCCGTGCTGATCACCTTCTCGCTGTTCTCGGGTATTCCCTTCGAGCTCGAGGAGGCGGCCTGGACGCTCGGCTGTACGCGCTGGCAGGCGTTCCGCAAGGTGATCCTGCCGCTGGCGCTGCCCGGCATCGCCGCCTCGGCGGTGTTTGCCTTCACCATCTCCTGGAACGAGGTGTTCGCCGCCGCCGTGCTCACCATCGAAAACCGGACGCTGCCCGCCTTCCTGCTGCAGAGCCTTGGCGAGTCGCCGCTCTATCTCAAATTCGCCGGCGGCGCGGCACTGGTCGTGCCGGCGCTGATCTTCATCTTCGCCGTCCGCAAATACCTTTTCGCCATGTGGGGGATCGCCAACCGATGACAAGTGACACGGAGACGGCCCATGGCTGAGATCGCAATCAAGGGCGTGGCCAAGCGCTTCGGCGGCTTCACTGCGCTGCACCAGGTCGACCTCACAATATCGGACCAGGAATTCATGGTGCTGCTTGGCGCCTCGGGCTGCGGCAAGACCACGCTGCTTCGGATCGTCGCCGGGTTAGAACGCCCGAGCCAGGGCGAGGTCTGGATCGGCGGGCGCCGGGTCGACCAGCTGCCGCCGCGCGAGCGCGGCATCGCCATGGTGTTCCAGAACTATGCCGTCTTCCCGCATCTAACCGTGTTCGAGAACATCGCCTTCGGCCTGCGCATGAAGAAATTGCCGCAACAGGAGGTCGAGCGCCGCGTCAACCGCACCGCCGAGCTCATGCATATCGAGCAATTGCTGAAGCGCTATTCCGGCCAATTGTCCGGCGGCCAGCGCCAGCGTGTCGCCGTCGCCCGCGCGCTCGCCATGGAGCCCGACGTCATCCTGATGGACGAGCCGCTGTCGAACCTCGACGCGCTGCTGCGGCTGGAAATGCGCGCCGAGCTCAAGGGCGTGCTGGCTGCGTCGAAGACCACCACCATCTATGTCACCCACGACCAGGTCGAGGCGATGAGCCTCGCCGACCGCATCGCCGTCATGCATCAGGGCCGCATCGTCCAGGCGGCCTCGCCGGTCGAGGTCTACCGCAATCCGGCCGCGCGTTTCGTCGGCTCCTTCATCGGCAATCCACCGATGAATTTCATCCCGGCGACCAAGGCCGCGAACGGCAGCTGGACCGTTGCCGGACTGACCCTGCCGGGCCCGAAGTCGGACAAGCCAAGAATAGAATTCGCCATCCGTCCCGAGGATGTCGAAGCCGGCGGCGAGGGCTTGCACGCCACGGTGCGCGTCATCGAGCCGCTCGGGCCGCACACGCTGGTCACCTGCGATGTCGAGGGCGGCCTCTTTCGCGCCATTCTGGATTCTAACGCCAGCGTTCAGGTCGGTGACAGCCTGCGCCTGGCGCCCAAGCCCGACCGCATCCGCTGGTTCGATCCTGAAACCACCAATGCCCTTTGACGCCGAAAGCCCTGAAACGCCCATGACTGCTTCCGCCACCAGTGACATCATCGCCCGCGCCGTCGAGGTGCTCAGGGAGAACGACCAGGGCGCCTACACCATTCCGACAAAGGGTCTCTACCCCTTCCAGTGGAACTGGGATTCCTGCCTGACCGCACTCGGCCTTGCCCATTACGACGAGGCGCGTGCCTGGACCGAAATGGAGACCTTGTTCGCGCATCAGTGGCCGGACGGCATGGTGCCGCACATCGTCTTCCATGTCTGGAACGACGGCTATTTTCCCGGCCCCGGGGTCTGGCGGACCGGCCGTCCGACGGCGACTTCCGGCATCACTCAGCCGGCGGTCGCCGGCTTTGCCGCGCGCCGGCTTTTCGACCGGGCGAGCGACAAAAAACTGGCAGCAGAGCGAGCTCGCGCATTGCTGCCGAAGATCGATGCCTGGCACCGCTGGTTTTACGCGAACCGCGACCCCAAGGGGGAGGGGCTGGTCGCCATCGTCCATCCCTGGGAGTCCGGCCGCGACAATTCCGTCGACTGGGACGAGGCTTTCGAACGCGTGCCGACCGAGGGCGTCGAGCCCTATACGCGCCGCGACACCTTGCATGCTGATCCGGCGCATCGGCCGACGCGCGAGCAATATGATCGCTACATCTGGCTGGTGCAGCATTTTCGCGGGCTCGGCTGGGATAATGCCAGGCTGCATGACGCCTCGCCCTTCCAGGTCGTCGATCCCGGCTTCAATGCCATTCTGATCCGCGCCGCGGCTGATCTTGCCGATCTCGCCGAGGAACTGGGCGAAACCGAGATCGCCGCCGCCAACCGCGCCCGCGCGCAAAAGGGCCTGGCCGCCATGGAGCGGCTGTGGAGCGATGCGCATGGCCAGTATCTCTGCCTCGACCGCGTCGCCGGCGAGCTGATCGACAGCGCGTCGGTGGGCGGCATCCTGCCGGTCTTCGCGGCCATCCCCAAGCCTCGCGCTGCCGCGCTCGCCGCAACCGTCGAACGGCTTGCCGGCAAGGCACGCCATGTCGTGCCGTCGCATGATCCCGGCGATCCGCGTTTCGACGCCAAGCGCTATTGGCGCGGTCCGGTCTGGCTGGTGGTCAACTACATGATATCAGACGGGCTTGCCGCTGCCGGCCACGCCGACACGGCAGTGCGCATCACTCAGTCAGGCCTGGATTTGATCCGCGAAAGTGGCTTTGCCGAATATTACGACCCGCTCACCGGCGAGCCGCTTGGCGGCGGCCGCTTCACCTGGACGGCGGCAATGGTGATAGAGTTTCTGCGCAACGCCAGTTGATTGCTTGCAGCCCGCTGTATCGATCTCTATCCCTCTGTTGCTACAAGAATCCGTCATATCGGGCCATCTATATTGGCAACCGGAATTCGTTCGAGCGACGAGAGGCGCGGCTTGGAATTTGACTTGAAGACCATAGAAGCGCTCGCGCCCGACCAGGCGTCGCTGAGCGCAGCGTCCAAGTTGACCAGGCAGTCGAACTGGCCCCGGCTGGAAAAGAACGAAGAACTGGCGCTTATCTGGGGCGAATGCCAGGGCTCCGGCTCAAATCCCTATCGCGTCGTCGTCGACACCGGCGACCACGGCTACAAATGCACCTGTCCGTCGCGAAAATTTCCCTGCAAGCACACTCTGGCGCTGATGTGGATCGCCGCCACCGCGCCAGCGAGTTTCGCCACCGCCCGCTCGACGCCGGAATGGGTGAACGATTGGCTGGGCCGTCGCCGGAAGACCACCGCGCAGCCGGCCGCACCGGCGCCCGGCGCGGCAGGCAAGAGCATTGGCGAAGCCTCGCGCGACGATGAAGGCGCTGCTGTCGAGGATCCCGCCGCGATCGAGCGCCGCGAGGCCGCGCAGCGCAAGCGCGCCGAGGATACGCGGTCCTCGGTCTCGGCTGCTTTGGACGAGCTCGATCAATGGATATCGGATCAGTTGCGGCTCGGCCTTGCCGGCTTTGTGGACAACAGCAGCGATCGTTGCCGCCGCATCGCGGCACGGCTGGTCGACATGAAGGCGACGGCGCTTGCCGGCCGCATCGACGAGATTCCGTCGCGGCTGATGGGGCTGCGCAGCGAGGAGCGGCCGGATGCCGCGATCCGAGAACTCGGCAAGCTCGTGCTGCTGGCCAAGGCCTGGCGCTCGGCACCAGACGACGCCGAACTGAGACGGCTGGTATCGACCTCGGAAAGCCGCGAGCAGGTCCTCGCCAATCCCGACGCGATCCAGGTCGAAAGCATCTGGGAGGTGCTGGGTGAGAAGATCGAGACGCGCCGTGACGGTCTTGTCAGCCATTCGACCTGGCTGCTCGACCTGAAGAGCGCCGCCCCGCAATTTGCTCTCCTGCTGGACTTTTTCCCCGCCTCAGCCGGTCGCCGGTCCAACGCCTTCACGCCGGGCGATCGCTTCGATGCAAGGCTGGTCTTCTATCCCGCGCGCCTGCCGCTGCGGGCGCTGGTGGTGGAGCGAAAGGGCGACGTCTCGCCGGGCCACTGGCCGGATTTCGGCTTTGGCGCGGCCGATCCGCTGGCGTCCCATGTCGCTCAGCAGGACATGGCTCCCTGGCTCACCGATTGTCCCGTCATGCTGCCGCCCGGCGCGATCCTGCTGGACGATCGCGGCGATGCCTGGTGGCAATCCACTGACGATCCGCACGGCATCGCCTTGCCTGTCGCCGATACCGTCAATCCCACGCTGCTTGGTCTCGACCTTGCGGCAACGGCAGCGCTTTGGAGCGGCAGCCGGCTTCATTTGCTGGCGGCGCAAAGCGGCTTCGGGAGGCTTGACCTGTCGTGAACGAGATCGAGCAGACGGGCCTTGCGACCATGCGCGATTGCTGGATCACCGGCGCAACGAGCTTTGAGCTGGCTCCAGCCACGTGGAAGGAGTTCGCCGCCGGCGCAAGCCCCGATGAGCGTGAGCGCCGCTTGTTGGCGATCGCCGCGCAAGCCCTCGAAATCGCCTTGCGGCCGGCGGCACCAAAAACGCTGAAGCGTCGCCCGCCGCTGCCCGGACTTGCCTTGGCGATGCTGCCGGAGCGGCTGCGGCCGCTTCTGCGGTCGGCGCTGAAGCATGCCGCCGACGCAAGGGGCAAGTCGCGCGTGGTGGCCCTCGTCGCCAGCCGCGGCTTCGTGCTGCACCCGATGGACTGGATGCCGGCCGCGTCCGATCAGACCAGCCCGGATGTCTATGCGCCGTGGATCGACTGGCAGGCGGGCGTCGATGGCGAAAAACACACCAGACGGGAGCAGCTGACGGCGCAGAATTGGGACGATTTCTATCCCGCCGCGCGCCGTGGTGCGCTGGCCGACATGCGCCGCACCGCGCCGGCTGTGGCCCGGCAACTGATCGAGGCCAGGGGGGCAAGCGAGCCGGCGGAGATCAGGCTTGCGCTCATCGCACTCATGCACTTCGGCCTGGGCGCCGATGATGTGCCCTTCCTGAAAAGCCTGTCCGCCGATCGCTCCGGCAAGGTGCGCGAATTGGCCGGCCGGCTGCTGGCGCGGTTGGGAGTGCATGGCCAGCCAGGCGATGGCGGGCCGGAAGATCCGATAGCCGAACTCGCCGCCTTCATCACGGAAGGCAAATCCGGCTTCATCCGCCGCCGCACCACCTACACGCCGGCTAAGCTTAAATCCCCGGCGCAGGAACGGCGCCGCGCGGAACTGTTCGAGACCTGCAACCTGGTCGACCTTGCCGATCGCTTCGGCGTCAGCGAGTCTGATTTCATCGGCGCGTGGCAGTTCGGCGCCGACAACAATGTCGATATCCTTGTCGCCCGCATGGTCGCCGCGTCCGGCAGCGACGCCGCGGTCACGCACATGGCCGACATGCTGGTCGCCGAGGGCGGCAAGCCGTCGCCTTTCGTCCTGCATCTGATGCCGCGGCTGGACAGTCGCCGGCAGCGTGTCCTGATCAGGCTGATCCTGAAGGACACGCAGTATCTCGGCGCACTCAGCCTGGCCGAAGGCGTCGAAGCCGGCTGGCTGGACTGGGCCGACCTGACCAACGGCAAGACGCTGCCGGCACTGCGCGCCGCTGTCGCGGGAAACGATGACGCCGTGAAGCGCGGCGTCGACCAGATTCTGGAAACCATGGGCTTTCTGGCCACGGCAGCGGCGGCGGAAAAATTGATCGGCGATGTCGTTGCGGCCGGCATGGCGCCGGCAGCGCCTTCGCTCGCTTTTCTGCGCCTCAACGCATCCCTGGCAGGGCCCAACACATGATCAATCCGGAGAACAGCAAATGAACGCAGCCATCCGTCTTCCGGTCGAGCAGGCCTACGCCGCCGAATTGCAGGCGCTCGCGCGCAATGACGATCGGCAAAGGCCCGCCGGCTGGAGCCTGTCGCCAAAGGCGGTGCTGACCTATCTCCTTGGCGGAAAGGCTGATGACGGCACACTGATCACGCCCAAATATGTCGGCCGCCGCCGGCTGATGGAAACCGCGGTGGCGACGCTTGCCACCGACCGCGCGCTGTTGCTGCTCGGTGTTCCCGGCACCGCCAAGTCCTGGGTGTCGGAGCATCTCGCCGCTGCCATCATGGGCGACTCGACGCTGATCGTGCAGTGCACGGCCGGCACCGACGAGAACCAGATCCGTTACGGCTGGAACTACGCGCAGCTTCTGGCCAAGGGCCCGAGCCAGGAGGCATTGGTGCCGACGCCGCTCTACCGCGCCATGCAGGACGGCAAGCTCTGCCGCCTCGAGGAACTGACGCGCATGGGTTCGGACGTGCAGGACACGCTGATCACCGTGCTGTCAGAAAAGATGATGCCGATCCCCGAACTCAACACCTCGATCTATGCGCAGCGCGGCTTCAACATCATCGCCACCGCCAACAACCGCGACAAGGGCGTCAACGAATTGTCCTCGGCGCTGAAGCGCCGCTTCAATGTCGTCGTGCTGCCCTTGCCCGAAGACATGGCGGAGGAAGTGGCGATCGTCTCCAAGCGCGTCGGCGAGATGGCCGGCGGTCTCGACCTGCCGGTGCCGAAGAATGTCGGTGAGGAGATCGCCCGGGTGCTGACCATTTTCCGTGAGCTGCGCTCGGGTGCAACGGCGGATGGCAAGGTGACGCTGAAGACGCCGTCGGGCTCGCTGTCCACGGCCGAAGCGATCGCCACCATGGTTGGCGGTCTCAGCCAGGCGGCCTGGTTCGACAGCGGCAAGCTCGGCGCCGAGGGCCTCGCTGCCAGCCTTGTCGGCGCGATTGTGAAGGATCCCGTTCAGGACAAACTGGTTCTGGAGGAATACCTTGAGACCGTGCTCAAGAAGCGGCCCGACTATGCCGGCTACTACGCTGCCTTGAACGCCGCGATCTGACGCCATGGCAACAGGCGACGTTTCCTATTTCGGCATACGCCATCACGGGCCCGGTTCCGCCGACAGCCTGGTGCAGGCGTTGCAGGAGTTGAAACCGGTCGCCGTGCTGATCGAAGGGCCGGCCGATGCCTCGGCATTGCTGCCACTGCTCGCCCGCGCCGAAATGCAGCCGCCCGTGGCGCTGCTATGCTATCCCGAGGACGATCCGGCCTCGACCAGTTTCTGGCCCTTTGCCGAGTTCTCACCCGAGTATCAGGCCACACTCTGGGCCGTCGCCAACAACGCGGCAGTGCGTTTCATCGACCTGCCGTCTTCGGCCCGGGTCGCACCGGCTGAGGTTGCGGAAAAAACCGATGGAACGGAAGCCACCGTCGAGCCTGAGACGGCGCCGCATCTGCGCGACCCGATCGGCACGCTGGCGCAGGCCGCCGGCTATGAGGATGGCGAGAGCTGGTGGGCCGATATCATCGAGCAGAACCCTGAGCCCGGCCCGATCTTCGCGGCAATCGCCGACGCGATGACCACTCTGCGCGAAGGTGAAGGTCCGCTTGCCGAATTCGAGGCGAAGCGCGAAGCGCATATACGGCTTGAAATCGCCGCCGCGCGCAAGGAACTCGACGGGCCGATCGCTGTCGTCTGCGGCGCCTTCCATGTGCCGGCGCTGCGGGCGACACGACCGCTCAAAGAGGACCAGGCCCTGCTCAAGGGGCTCGCCCGGCGCAAGAGCACGATGACCTGGGCGCCATGGACGGGGCCACGTCTGGCGCTCGGCTTCGGTTATGGCGCCGGCGTCGTGGCACCGGGCTGGTGCAAGCATCTGTGGCGCACGCGAGGCCGGCATGACGCGGCGACGCTGTGGCTCGCCATGATCGCGGCAGTGCTGCGGGCAAAGGGGCACATGGTCTCGACCGCTTCGCTGATCGAAGCCGAGAGGCTGGCCCGCGCGCTGGCTGCGATCCGCGAGCGGCCAAAGGCTGGCTTCGAGGAATTGCGCGATGCGGCGATCGCCGCCTTGTTCAACGGCGAAGCGGTGCTGTGGGCGCTGGTCGAAGCCGAACTGCTGCTGGGTGCCGATGTCGGTGAAATTCCACCCGACACCCCACTGGCGCCGCTGATCGAGGATCTGCAGCGCAACCAGAAGGCGGCGCGGCTGAAGCCGGAGGCGCTGGAGCGCGAATTGTCGGTCGACCTGCGCAGCGACAGCGGGCTGTCCCGGTCGACCTTGCTGCACCGGCTGAACGTGCTTGGCGTGCACTGGGGCAAACTCACCGACAGCGGCCGCAGCCGCGGCACGTTTCGCGAGCGCTGGACGCTGTCATGGGAGCCGGAATATGCCGTTCGCCTGGTCGAGAACCTCGTCCATGGGCCGACCATCGAAAAGGCCGCCAACGGCCGGCTGATCCAGATGATCGGCGCGTCGACATCGCTGGACGCGCTGGCGGCGCTGGTTCAGGGCGCCATCACGGCCAATTTGTCGGAGGCGTCGACGGCTGGCCTCGCGACATTGGAGGAACGCGCAGCGCGCAGCAGCGAATGCCTGGAAATCCTGGCATCGGTGCCGCCGCTCGCCGACATCATCCGCTATGGCGAAGCCCGCAAGACCGAAACGGCTCGCCTGTCCGGCCTGCTGGAGCGGCTGATCGTCGAAGGCGGTATCGCGCTCCCCTACGCCGCCCGCGACCTCGATGCCCAGGCTTCGACGGCGCTGGTCGGCGCCATGCGCAAGGCCGACGAGGCGATCAAGCTGGTCGAATCGGAACAGGACGTGCTGGACGCCTGGCGCAATGGACTGGCGGCGGTGCTCGATGGATCGCGATCGACGGCGCTGGTGGCCGGCTGTGCTGCGCATCTGCTTTACGAGGCCGGCCATTTGTCCGCGGAAGCCGCGGCGGGCCTGATCGCGCGGCGCCTGTCGCCGGGAACGCCGGTCGCCGAGGCCGCGGGGTTCTTCGAGGGCTTCTTCAGTACCGCCGGTCAGCGGCTGATCTATGATGAAGGCCTGCGCGGAGCGGTCGATGCCTGGCTCAAATCCCTCGACGAGGATGCTTTCATCGCGCATCTGCCGTTGCTGCGCCGGGTCTTTTCGCATCTGGATTCGATGGAGCGGCGGCGGTTGATCGAAGCGGTCCTCGGCCGCGCCAGGCGCCTGCCGGCCGGGCTGACGCCGACGCCTGGCGGTGACGAGGCCTGGCGCCGGCATCTGGAACGGCTTGGACCTCTCCTGATGAGCGAGAATGGCAATGGATGACGAGGCCGACATCAGCGAAACCGGGCCGACCGGCGACGGACGGGAGCGCCGCTGGCGCCTGGCGATCGGCGCCGATGACGAGAACTCTTCAGCGCTGTCCGACACCGACAAGCGGCTGTCGGCAGCGCTCGATGCTCTCTATGGCGATGGCGCCGGCGATGCGGCAGCCGACCCGCGCAAGCGGCGCGGCGGGCTCGGCCGCTCGGCGCCGAAGGTGGCGCAGTGGATGGGGGATATCAGGTCGTTCTTTCCCGTGCAGGTCGTGCAGATCGTCCAGAAGGATGCCTTCGAGCGGCTCAATTTGAAGCAGATGCTGATGGAGCCGGAATTCCTCAAGGCGATCGACGCCGACGTCAATCTCGTCGCCGATTTGATCTCGCTGCGCTCGGTCATGCCGACCAAGACCAAGGATATCGCCCGCACCATCATCGCCGACATCGTTGCCAAGCTGATGCAGCGGCTGGAGCAGAAGACCGCCGAGGCGATCCGTGGCGCGCTCGACCGGTCGCAGCGCACCAACCGCCCCCGACAGCGCGACATCGACTGGCCGCGGACCATTTCGGCCAACCTTCGCCATTACCAGCCCGAGCACAAAACCATCGTCCCGGAGAAGCTGGTCGGCTTCGTGCGCAAGCAGCGCAGGCTGGTCGATCTCGACGAAGTCGTGCTCTGCGTCGACCAGTCGGGCTCGATGGCAAGCTCGGTGATCTACGCCTCGATATTCGCTGCTGTGATGGCTTCCTTGCCGGTGGTGCGAACAAAACTCGTCTGCTTCGATACGGCCATCGTCGACCTGACTGAAGACCTCAGCGACCCGGTCGAGGTCCTTTTCGGCGTGCAGCTTGGCGGCGGCACCGACATCAACCAGGCCGTCGCCTATTGCGCCGACCGTATCGAGCGGCCGACCAAGTCGCATATGGTGCTGATCACCGACCTCTATGAAGGCGGCAACGGCCAGGAATTGCTGCAGCGGCTGGCGGCACTTGTCCGCTCCGGCGTCAATGTCGTGGTGCTGCTGGCGCTGACCGACCAGGGCAGGCCGGGCTATGACCCGAAGATGGCAGGCTCCGTGGCCGCACTCGGCATCCCGGTCTTCGCCTGCACGCCGGACCTGTTCCCCGACATGATGGCGGCGGCCTTGCGACGCGAAGATGTCGGCGCATGGGCGGCAAGCGCCGATATCAAGCTGGTTCGCGCCGAGGACGCCAACCCGGCGGCTGACGCCTAAGCCGCGCTCAACTCGGCGTCATCGAGCGGCAATCCAAAACCAGGCTTGAACAGCCGGCGATGCTGATCTGCACGCCGAACAGGGCTGCTCGCGTTGCCATTCACCGACATCGCCAGACGGCCGGCCCAAGCCCGCTTCGGTCGCCATGTCGTGATTTGCACAGGGGTCGCTTGACTCCAATCGCCCGTTGTGAAAAATTTTGCAGCAACTGATAAAAATATCAAAGGGTGGAAATGGTAGGGTTCGGCAACGGTCTCCTGCGCGACGATGAAACCAGCATGGCGACGCGTGCCGCCTGGCTTCACTATGCCGGCGGCCTAACCCAGTCCGAGGTCGCCAAGCGGCTGGGGCTGACCAGCCTCAAGGCCCATCGCCTCATCACCAAGGCCAACCAGGAAGGGCTGGTGAAGGTCTATATCGACGGCGAAGTCTCCGAATGCGTCGAGCTCGAGGACGAGTTGTCCCGCCGCTACGGCCTCGACTATTGCGAGGTGGTTCCGGACTTCGATTCCGAGGATTTGCCGCTCAAGGCGCTGGGCATTGCCGGCGCGCAGTTCCTCAAGCGCGAGATCGAGCGCGGCGAGGAGGCGCTGATCGGTGTCGGTCATGGCCGCACTCTGGCCGCTTGCGTGGAATATCTGCCGCGCACCTCGACCGACAAGATCCGCTTCGTCTCGCTGCTCGGCGGCCTGACGCGCAAATTCTCGGCCAATCCGCATGATGTCATTCACCGCCTCGCCGAACGCACCGGCGCCGAAGCCTATGTCATGCCGGTGCCGATGTTCGCCAACACCGCCGAGGATCGCACCGTCCTGCTCGGGCAGAAGGGCATCAGCGAGGTGTTTGATCTCGCGCGCTCCGCCGACCTGTTGTTTGCCGGCATCGGCACCGCCGAACGCGAAGCGTCGCTGGTTGCCACCGGCATGATCGAGAAGGGCGAGATGGAGGAGATCCGCCGCAATGGCGGCGTCGGCGAATTGCTCGGCCATTTCTTCGACGAGGCCGGCAAGGCGGTGGCGACGACCGTTTCCAACCGGGCGCTGGCCTTGACGCGTGAGGACATTGCCAGCCGCCGGATCGTCGCCGTCGCCGGCGGCAAGATCAAGGTTCGCGCCATCAAGTCGGTGCTCGAAGGCCGCTATCTCAAGGGCCTGATAACAGACGAGCGGACGGCGCGATCGCTCGTGGAAGAGACGCCGGTCGGGTAGCCGGCAACGTTTTAGTTGAAACTACCCTGTGGAGGAGAAGACGAAATGCATGAGAAAGAGAAAGACCTCATTGACGCCTTCCTGCGCGGACAAGTTGACCGTCGCGGGCTGATAAAGGGCCTCGGTGCCATGGGCCTTGCCGCCGGCACCGCCGGCACGCTGCTCAATCTGGGGCAGACCCGCGCGCTCGCCGCCGATTTCGACTGGCAGGCGCACAAGGGCAAGACCATCAAGCTCCTGCTCAACAAGCATCCCTATGCCGATGCGATGATCGCAGATCTCGAAAACTTCAAGAAGCTGACGGGCATGAATGTCGTCTATGACGTGTTCCCGGAAGACGTCTATTTCGACAAGGTCACGGCGGCCCTTTCGGCAAGCTCGCCCGAATACGACGCGTTCATGACAGGCGCCTACATGACCTGGACCTATGGTCCCGCCGGCTGGATCACCGACCTCAACGAATGGATCAAGGATCCGGCCAAGACCAACCCGAACTATGCCTGGGACGATTTCCTGCCCGGCGTGAAGAATTCCTGTGCCTGGAATGGCAAGCCGGGCGGCGCGCTGGGTTCGGAAGATGCCAAGCAGTGGTGCATTCCGTGGGGCTTCGAACAGAACAACATCACCTACAACAAGGCGATGTTCGACAAGGCCGGTGTCACCATTCCCGGCAACATGGATGAGATGGTCGCTGCCGCGGCCAAGCTCACCAAGGATGTCGGTGGCGGCGTCTACGGCATCGGCGTGCGTGGCTCGCGCTCCTGGGCGACGATCCATCCCGGCTTCCTGTCGGCCTACGCCAATTTTGACCAGAAGGACCTCAACGTTTCGGCCGACGGAAAACTGTCGGCGGCCATGAACACCGCCGAATCCAAGGCCTTCCACAAGCAGTGGGTGCAGATGATCCAGGAGAGCGGCCCCAAGGACTGGTCGACCTACACCTGGTATCAGGTCGGTACCGATCTTGGCGCCGGCGCCTCGGCGATGATCTTCGACGCCGATATCCTCGGCTACTTCATGAATGGCGGCGACAACAAAATGGCCGGCAAGCTTGCCTTCGCAAGCTTCAAGGCCAACCCGGCAGCCAAGGCGGCGACCCCCAACATCTGGATCTGGTCGCTGGCAATGTCCAATTTCTCCAAGGACAAGGACGCCACCTGGTACTTCATGCAATGGGCCTCCGGGCCGGAGCATGGGCTGTTCGGCGCGACCAAGATGGACTTCGTCAATCCGGTCCGCCAGTCGGTGTGGAAGGACGAGATGTTCCGCGAAAAGCTGAACAAGAGCTATCCGGGCTATGTCGAGATGTTCGACGCCTCGGCGCCGGGCGCCTCGATCAAGTTCACCGCGCAGCCGCTGTTCTTCGACCTCACCACCGAATGGGCGGCGACGCTGCAGAAGATGGTGGCAAAGGAAGTGCCGGTCGACGAAGGCCTCGACAAGCTCGCCGAAAGCATCAACGGCCAGCTCAAGGAAGCCGGGCTCGGTTAAGTGGCAACGAGGGCCGGCCTGCTTGGCGGACCGGCCCTCATCACACCTTTTGACGTTTGCGATGCGGTGCCGGAAGGTGGCCGCTATTTCGCCCGACCGGCCGCCTTGCTCCCTTGGGCGGCCGGCAGGGCGAAGCGACAGCAACAACGGAGCAGCTCGATGACTGCGGTGGTATCGCAAAGGCCCAAGCCATCCGGCTTCAGGATCAGCAAGCGGGTGCTGCCCTATGTGCTCAGCCTGCCGGCCTTGCTCGTCTGCATCGGCATCCTGATCCCGTTCCTCACCTCGGTCGTCTATTCCTTCCAGCGCTACCGGCTGAGCCAACCCTGGGCGCGGCAGTTCAACTGGGGCGACAACTACATCTCCTTTTTCACCGACCCGAAATTCTGGAACACGCTGAAGGTGTCGCTGCTCTATGCCGGCACCACGGTCGTGCTGGAACTGCTTCTCGGCCTCGCCATCGCCTTGCTGCTGCAGAAGCGCTCGACGCTGAACAATTTCATTTCGATCATGCTGTTGATGCCGTTGATGACGGCGCCCGCACTTGCCGCGCTGATGTGGAAGCTGATGACGAATCCTGGCTTCGGCGTGCTGAGCTATCTCGCCAGCCTGATCGGGCTGCAGGATTTCCGCTGGGCCTCGTCGCCGTCGACGGCGCTGTTCACCGTCGTGCTCGTCGACATCTGGGTCTACACGCCCTTCATCATGATCCTGCTGCTCGCCGGCCTGCGCAGCCTGCCGACCCAGCCCTTCGAGGCGGCGGCGCTGGATGGCGTGCCGAGAAGCTTCGTCTTCTTCCGCATCACGCTGCCGATGCTCACGCCCTACATCCTGACGGCGACTTTGTTCCGGCTGCTTGATTCCATCCAGCAGTTCGACATCATCTATGCCATGACCCAAGGCGGCCCGGGCGACACGCTGACGGTCTTCCAGGTCGAGGCCTATCTCAACTTCTTCCAGTCGACCAATGTCGGCCGCTCGGCGGCGCTGATGATCATCCTGTGGGCGATCACTTATTTCCTCTCCAACATCTTCATCAAGAACTGGCTCAGGCTGCGCGAACGCGCCCGTGGCCAGGCATAGGAGGCCGGGATGGAACACACCTCGTTTCTCGAACGCATCCTGCGCGGCATTGCGCTCACGCTGGTCGTGATCTTCTTCATGTTCCCGATCGTCTGGATCTTCATGATGTCATTCCAGACCAACGAGACGATCCTGCGCATTCCACCACAGCTGATCTTCGAGCCGACGCTGGCCAACTACACCGCGCTGATCACCGGCAAGCTGATGACCGCCGCCGGCACGCTCGACATCGCCTTCATGCGCAACCTCGGGAATTCGGTGTTCCTCTCGGTGACCTCGGTGGCGGTGTCGCTGCTGCTCGGCGTGCCGGCGGCCTATGCCTTCGCGCGGCACAAATTCCGCGGCTCGGAGGACATTGCCTTCACGCTGCTGTCGTTCAAATTCGCGCCGGCGCTCCTGGTGCTGTTGCCGCTCACCCTCTATTTCCAGAAGCTCGGGCTCGCCAACACCTATATCGGGCTGATCTGGGTCTACCAGCTGATCTGCCTGCCGCTGATCCTGTGGATCGTGCGCGGCTACTTCGAGGATATCCCGGCCGACATCGAATATGCCTACCGCATCGGCGGCCATTCCTGGTTCGCCACCTTCCGCAAGATCGCCCTGCCGCTCGCCGGCCCCGGCATCGCCGCCGCCGGCTTGCTCGCCTTCATTTTCGCCTGGAACAATTTCGTCTTCGCGCTGGTGCTGGCCTCGGCCGACAAGCAGCCGGTGACGGTCGGCGCGCTCGCCTTCATCACTTCCTCCGGCATACAGTACGGCCAGATTTCGGCGGCCATCGTGCTCTCGATCACGCCGACGCTAGCGCTCGCCCTCTATGCGCAGCGCTATCTGGTCGAAGGCCTCTCGCTTGGCGCGGTGAAAGGATAGACATGGCCAGCCTCGAACTCAGAAACATCGTCAAGCGCTACAAGAGCCAGACCGTCCTCGACAATCTGTCGCTGACTGTCGCCGACGGTGAAACCCTCGTGCTGTTTGGACCCTCGGGTGCCGGCAAGACGGTGCTGCTCAGGCTCGTTGCCGGCGTCATCGATCCGGATGAGGGTAAGATCTTCATCGGCGGTGACGACATGACTGATGTCGATGCGGAGTTCCGCGGCATCGGCATGGCGTTCCAGAATTTCGCGCTGTTTCCGCATATGACCGCATTCGACAACATCGCCACGCCGCTGGAGGCCAAGCGGTCCTCGCAAGGCGCCATCAAGGCCGGCGTCGAGAGCGTCGCCAAGCTGTTGAAGATCGCCCATGTGCTCAGCCACAAGCCGCGCGCGCTCTCCAACGGCCAGAAGCAGCGCACCGCACTTGCCCGCGCGCTGGTCGGCTCGCCGCCGCTTCTGCTGCTCGACGATCCCTTGCGCAATGTCGACGCCAAGCTGCGTTTCGAGATGCGGCTCGAACTGCCGCGCCTGCTCGCCGATCGCGGTGCCACCGTCGTCTACGTCACCCAGGACTATAAGGAAGCCATGGCACTCGGCGATCGCATCGCTGTCATGTCGCAAGGCGTCATCAGGCAGCTCGGCACGCCCGAGCAGATCTATCGCGAGCCGGCCAATATCGAGATCGCGCGGCTGTTCGGCGACCCCACCATCAACCTTCTCGACGTCAAGCCCGCGCGGGATAGCAGGGGCATTTATGTCGGCCTCTCCAATGTCCAGGTTCATCTCGCCGGTGCTTATGACACGGCGGTCGGCCGCGACTGTGTGATCGGCCTGCGGCCTGAAGCGCTGAGCTTCGTCGAGGAGGGCATCCCGGGCGCCATTCCGGTGACGGTCGAGGCCGAGACGCCGCTCAACGAAAAGATCGTCACATTGGTGCGCACCGTGCGCGGCCGCGAGATCCTGGTTTCGCGCCCGGCCGGAGCGCCGGGGCGCAGCGAGGGCAAGGCCCATATCGCCGTCGACGGCAAGAGTGCCCTGCTGTTCGATCACGCCAGCGGCGACCGCATCGGTTCGAAGAACGTCGTCGCCTTGCGCAATGGAGAAGCGGCATGAGCCAGAGCGCACTCACCATTTCAGGCGTCGACAAGTTCTATGGTCCGATCGACCGGGGCGTGCACGCCGTCAAGAACCTGACGATGGACATCGCCAAAGGCGAGATCGTCGCCCTGCTCGGTTCGTCGGGCTGCGGCAAGACCTCGACACTGCGCATGATCGCCGGTTTCGAGGACGTGTCGCGCGGCGAAATCGCCGTCGCCGGCCGCAAGGTGCACACTCTGGCGCCGGTCAAGCGCAATGTGGCGATGGCCTTCGAAGGTTACTCGCTCTATCCGCCGCTCACCGTGCGCGAGAACATGGCTTTCGCGCTGAAGGCGGCGCGGTTGCCGAAGAGCGAGGTCGACGCCAAGGTCGCCAGCATCGCCAAACTGCTCGAGATCGAGGACATACTGGAGCGCTACCCCAGCTCCATTTCCGGCGGCCAACAGCAACGCGCCAGCCTCGGCCGAGCGTTGATCCGCGAGGCTGATCTGCATCTGCTCGACGAGCCGATGGGGCAGCTCGAACCGCAGCTGCGCGCCGTGCTGCGCGGCCGCATCAAGCATTTCATCAAGGAGCGCGGTCTGACCGCGATCCTGGTCACCCACGACCAGACCGAGGCCAATGCGCTTGCCGACCGCATCGCGGTGATGGAAGGCGGCGTGCTGCAGCAGTTCGACACGCCGGACCGGATCAAGGAGCGCCCGGCGAACCTGTTTACCGGCACCTTCGTTGGCGAACCGCCGATGAACGTCTTCGAGGCGTATGTCGCGACAGCCGCCGGCCGCATCAATCTCAGGCTGCCCGATGGCCTGTCGCTCGACTACGACAAGGACGCCTTCAGCGCTCCGGTGCGCGATCAACTGCTCAGCCGCGAGCGGGTCGTCATCGGCATCAGGCCCTATGCGGTCCGGCGCTCGAAGGAGGGTGTTCCCGCCAGGGTTTCGGCCAATCAGTGGCTTGGCGACCAGACCCATATCGCCGCCGACTTCGCCGGCGGTTCGCTGGTCCTGGTCGAACATGACCGCACCCGCCTCGACCTGGGTGCGCCGATCAATGTCAGCATCGATCCGAAGAACCTGCACGTCTTCGACCAGGCGAGCGGCGAGGCGATCTCGCACGGCATGGAGCTTGCGTGATGCGTGACATACTGATCGGCATCGACGCCGGCACCTCCGTCATCAAATCCATCGCCTTCGACATAAAGGGCCGGCAGATTGCCGCCGCCGCTTTACCGAACCACTATGAAACGTTGCCGGGAGGCGGCGCCGAACAGGATCTTACGCAGACATGGTCCGACGCCGCCACGACCCTTCGCCAGCTCGCCGACAAGGTGCCGGACCTCGCCAGCCGGACGGTGGCGATCGCGGTGACCGGGCAAGGCGACGGCACCTGGCTTATCGACGACAGGGGCGAGCCGGTGGCCAAGGGCTGGCTCTGGCTCGACGCGCGCGCCGCCGCCGTCGTCGAAGAGATCCGCGCGCGGCCCGAGGATCGGCTTCGCTTCGAGAAGACCGGTAGTGGGCTCGCCGCCTGCCAGCAAGGTTCGCAATTCGTCTTCATGAAGCGCACCATGCCCGCAATGCTTGGCAAGGCGGCAACCGCGTTCCACTGCAAGGACTGGCTCTATTTCAAGCTGACCGGCGAACGCGCTACCGATCCGTCCGAGGGCACCTTCACCTTCGGCGATTTCCACACCCGCGACTACAGCGACGAGGTGCTCGACGTGCTTGGCGTCGACGATCTCAGGCATCTGCTGCCGCCGATCGTCGATGGCACAAGGCACAGCACCGCTCTGTCGCAAGCTGCGGCCGACGCCACCGGCATGCTGGCCGGCACACCGGTGGTGCTCGGCTACGTCGACGTCGTCTGTACCGCGCTCGGCGCCGGCCTGCTCGACCGCGAGCGCAAGCCGGGTTGCTCGATCATCGGCTCCACGGGCATGCATATGCGGCTGGCCGAAACTCCCGACGACGTGCAGCTCAACGAAGCGGCGACCGGTTATACGATGGCGATGCCGGCGCCCGGCGTGTTCGCGCAGATGCAGTCGAACATGGCGGCGACGCTCAACATCGACTGGGTGCTTGGGCTAGCCTCCGGCATTCTCGCCTCGCAAGGCATCACCCGCAGCAATGGCGAGATGATCGCTCTGGTCGATGCCTGGATCGCAGCCTCGGAACCGGCCTCGCTGCTCTATCAGCCCTATGTTTCGGAGGCGGGTGAGCGGGGGCCGTTCGTCGATGCCAACGCTAGGGCCGGCTTCGTCGGCATTTCCTCGCGGCACGGTTATGCCGATCTCGTGCGCGCCGTCTTCGAGGGCCTGGCCTTCGCGGCGCGCGATTGCTACGCCGCCATGGGGCCGCTGCCGCGCGAAGTCCGCCTCACCGGCGGCGCGGCCAGAAGCCCGGCGCTGCGCAAGATCCTGGGGGCGGCGCTGGGCGCCGACATTCGCACCAGCGCGCGCGAGGAGGCGGGCGCGGCGGGCGCCGCGATGATCGCCGCGGTCAGCGTCGGCCTTTACAAATCAATGGACGAATGCGTCGGTGAATGGGTGACGCCGCTGCTTGGCGAGGCCGAGCCGAGTGACCGCAACCTCGCCGCGATCTACGACAAGATGACCCCGTCCTACATGTTGGCGCACCAGGCGTTGCGGCCGGTCTGGCGCGCAATGGCGGCATCGCAGGCAAATTGAGAAGTTGAGTATGCGTAAGACAATAGCGATCATTGGCGACAACTTCATGCTTCCGCAGGTGTTCCGTGCGGAAATCGAGAAGGCCGCGAGCGGCGACCTCGACATCAGGACATTGCAGACGGCCTGGCCCGACGAGCCGATGGAGTTCGGCAATCCGTTGCTCGGCCTCGACAAGGTCAAGGAGTATTTCGGCCACCCGGACGAGGTCGTCGATTTCATCGGCGATGCCGAAATCCTCGTCACCCAGCTGGCGCCCCTGTCGGACGGCATGATGCGGCGCCTGCCGACGCTTAAGCTGGTTGCGGTTTCCCGTGGCGGCCCGATCAACATCGACATGGAGGCGGCCAAGGCGCACGGCATCACCGTGGTCAACGTGCCCGGCCGCAACGCGACGGCCGTTGCAGAGTTCACCCTCGGCGCCATCCTGGCCGAGACGCGGCTGATCCGGGTCGGCCACGAGGCCTTGCGCAAGGGCGAATGGCGCGGCGACCTCTACCGCGCCGACCGCACAGGCCGCGAGCTCAACGAAATGACCGTCGGTGTCATCGGCTACGGCAATATCGGCACCAAGGTCGTCCGCCTGCTGCGCGCCTTCGGCTGCCATGTTCTCGTTTGCGACCCTTATGTGCAATTGAGTGCCGAAGACCGCAATGCCGGCGTCGAACTCGTCGCGCTGGACGATCTCCTGTCCCGCTCCGATGTCGTTACGCTGCATCCCCGGGTGACTGAGGAGACGCGCGGCATGATCGGCAAGGACATCATCGCGCGGATGAAGCCGGGAGTGATTCTCATCAACACCGCGCGCGGACCGCTGGTCGACTATGACGCGCTCTACGAGGCACTCGTTTCAGGCCAGATCGCCAGCGCCATGCTGGAGACGTTCGCGGTCGAGCCGGTGCCATCGGACTGGCCGCTGCTGCAGCTTCCCAATGTGACGCTGACGCCCCACATCGCCGGCGCTTCGGTGCGCACCGTCACCTATGCCGCCGAACAGGCCGCCGAAGAGGTGCGCCGCTACCTCGCCGGCTTGCCCCCGGTCAATCCGTGCTGAGGCAGTGGCCATGACTTTTCAAATCGACATCGAGGCCAAGCGACATGAATGGCGGCCCTGAAATCGTCGACCTCTTCGTCATCGGCGGCGGCGTCAATGGCGCCGGCATTGCCCGCGACGCCGCCGGCCGTGGCCTTTCCGTCATCCTGTGCGAAAAGGACGATCTCGCCGAAGGCACCAGTTCGCGCTCCGGCAAGCTCGTCCATGGCGGCCTGCGCTACCTCGAATATTACGAATTCCGCCTGGTGCGCGAAGCGCTGATCGAGCGCGAGGTGCTGCTGGAATCGGCGCCGCACATCATCTGGCCGATGCGCTTCGTGCTGCCGCACAGCCCCGACGACCGGCCGGCCTGGCTGGTGCGGCTTGGCCTGTTCCTCTACGACCATCTCGGCGGCCGCAAGCGGCTGCCGGCGACCCGCACGCTCAATTTGCGCACCGCGCCCGAGGGCGCGCCGATCAAGGATGCGTTCCGGCGCGGCTTCGAATATTCAGACTGCTGGGTCGACGATGCCCGCCTCGTCGTCATCAACGCGCTCGACGCCGCCGAGCGCGGCGCCAGGGTTTTCAGCCGCACCGCCTGCACCGCCGCCCGCCGCGAGGGCGGCCTGTGGCTTGTCGAGATGCAGGACGGCAGGACGGGCATCAGGACGGTGGTTCGGGCCCGCGCGCTGATCAATGCCGCCGGCCCGTGGGTCAACGACATCGTCAACCGCGTTGCCGGCCAGAACTCCACGCGCAATGTGCGCCTGGTCAAGGGCAGCCACATCGTCGTGCCGAAATTCTGGGAGGGGCGGCAGGCCTATCTCATCCAGAACAGCGACAAGCGTGTGATCTTCATCAATCCCTATCAGAACGATCTCGCCCTGATCGGCACCACCGACATCCCTTACGAGGGCCGGCCCGAAGACGTGGCGGCGGATGAGAGCGAGATCGACTACCTGATCAAGGTGGTCAACCGCTATTTCAAGCGCGGCCTTGCGCGCGGCGATTTAGTCTATTCGTTCTCCGGCGTCAGGCCGCTCTATGACGACAATGCCGACAACCCCAGTGCGGTGACCCGCGACTATATTTTCGAGCTTGACGCGCCGAACGCGCAGGCGCCGCTGCTTTCCGTCTTCGGCGGCAAGATCACCACCTTCCGCAAGCTGGCAGAGCATGCGCTGGACAGGATCGCCCCGTTCTTTCCCCATATGGGCAAGCCGTGGACCGCGAAGGCGTATCTGCCCGGCGGCGACATCGCCAATGCCGATTTCGAACAGTTTCTCGGCGACCTCGCAGGCGAATATCCCTGGATGCCGGCATCGCTGCTGAAGCACTATGGCCGGCTCTACGGCACCAGGACACGGGCTTTGGTTGGCGGGGCCCGTTCGCTCGACGAGCTCGGCCGCTGCTTCGGCAAGGATTTCTTCGAGCGCGAGGCCAACTATCTCTTCGACCGGGAATGGGCCGTGACATCGGCCGATATTCTCGAGCGGCGCACCAAGCACGGCCTGCATCTGTCCGCCGAGGAGAGGGCGGCCTTCGAGCATTGGTGCGTTAACCGGCTGGCGAGGGCAGGCTGATGGTCCATCCCGTCGATACCGGCGCCAGCGAATTCCGCATGCTGCGCTCTCTGTCCGCCAGCATCGGCGCCGACCCGTTGTTGGTTCAGGGCGCCGGCGGCAACACCTCCATCAAGCAGTCCGGCGTGCTGTGGATAAAGGCCTCGGGCACCTGGCTGAAGAATGCGCGCGACGACGAGATCATGGTGCCGGTCGCGCTGGCGCCGTTGCTCGATGCCGTGGCGCAGCGGAGCCCGGCGGCGGAGACGGCCGGGCAGTTCACTCTGGCGGAGCTCAACCCTCGCCAGCTGCGGCCCTCCATAGAGACGACGGTGCACGCGCTGCTGCCGCAGAAGATCGTGGTCCACGTCCATTGCGTCGAGACGATTTCGATCGCCGTGCAGGCCGATGCCGAGGCTCTGCTGGAGGAGCGCCTGCGTGGCCTCGATTGGGCTTTCGTGCCCTATCGCCGGCCTGGGCTGCCGCTGGCGCAGGGAATCGCCGAGCGGCTGAAGCCCGCGACCAATGTGCTGGTCCTTGGCAATCATGGGTTGGTGGTCGCCGCCGACACGGTCGCCGAAGCGGCCTTGCTGCTGCAACGGGCGACCGGGCTGCTCGCGCGGCAGCCACGACCGGCCCCGCCGCCTGATCTCGACGCGCTGCTGCGGCTCGCAGCCGGCAGCGACTACCGGCTGCCGGCCTCGGCCGCCGCGCATGCCGTTGCGACCGATCTTGCCAGTTGCCGCATCGCTGCTTCCGGCAGCCTCTATCCGGATCATGTGATCTTCCTTGGCGTCGGCTCGGTGATCGCCGGTCCCGGCGAGGACGCGGCGGCGGTTGTCGCCCGCACCGCGGCGGCGCCGACATCGATCCTCTTTCCCGGCAAGGGCGTGCTGACGCGCCGGGATGCCAATGCTGGCGCCGAAGCGATGGCGCGCTGCCTGGCCGACGTCGCCCAGCGCATCGATGGCGCGGCGCGCGTCAACTACCTCAGCCCGAAGGAGAATGCAGAGCTCTTGAACTGGGACGCCGAAAAATACCGCCAGCAACTCAACCGCGAGGGGGTGACGCTGCAATGACGGCATCTGTCGCCACCAACCTGCGCCAGCGCTGAGGAGGGAACGCGCCTTGGCTTTTACGCTCTCCCTCAACACCAATCCGCTGGTAAACCGTTTTGCTGATCCGGATGACCTGATCGACACCATCGCCTATGACATCGGCATTCGCGACGTGCAGTTCACACATGAATTCGTCAATCCGGGCTGGCCGGCGGCGACGATCGTCAAATTCGTCCGCCTGTTTCGCAACGCGCTCGCCCGCACCGGCGTGCGCGTCACCTCGGGCATGACCGGCCCTTATGGCCGGCTCAATCATTTCGGCCATCCCGACCCCGATGTGCGCCGCTACTATGTCGACTGGTTCAAGACCTTTGCCGACATCTCGGCCGAGCTTGGTGCCAGCGGCATGGGCACCCAATTCGCCATCTTTACCCATCGCGACTTTGACGAGCCAGCGCGCCGCGCGCGGCTGTTCGATATCGCGCTGGATTGCTGGCGCGAGGTCGCCGACCACGCCAGGGCGGCGGGCCTGACCTATCTGTTCTGGGAACCGATGTCGGTCGGCCGCGAATTCGGCCACACCATCGAGAATTGCCGGATGCTGCAAGGCACGATCGACGCCGCCGGCATGGCCATTCCGCTGGAGATGATGGTCGACATCGACCATGGCGACGTCACCTCAAGCAATCCCGCCGACATCGATCCCTATGCCTGGGCCGAGGCCTTTCCCAGGAAATCGCCGATCATCCACGTCAAGCAATCGTCGATGAACAAGGGCGGCCATTGGCCGTTCACCGCAACCTACAACAAGGACGGCCGCATCACGCCGGAGAAGCTGCTGGAGACGGTGCGGCGCGGCGGCGGCACCGACAACGAGATCTGTCTCGAACTGTCGTTCCGCGAGCGCGAGCCGGTCGACCATCAGGTCGTCGCCATGATCCGCGAGTCCGTCGACTACTGGGCGCCGTTCATCGACGCCGGCAGGGCCAGCCTTTTGCCAAAGGGCAAATGAAAAAAGGGCAGGGGCCGATGCGGCTCCTGCCCGTTGAAAGCAGATTTCAAATCAGCCGAACTCAGCCGAATTTCGGATCGAGGCTGCCCGACTTGTAGCGCTTGGCCATTTCCGAGACCGGCAGCGGCTTGATCTTCGGCGCATTGCCGGCGGTGCCGAACTGTTCGAAACGCTCCTTGCAGAGCTTGCGCATCGCCGCCATCGCCGGCGTCAGATATTTGCGCGGATCGAACTCGCTCGGGTTTTCCGTCAGCACCTTGCGGATTGCGCCGGTCAGCGCCATGCGGTTGTCGGTGTCGATGTTGATCTTGCGCACGCCATGCTTGATGCCGCGCTGGATCTCTTCCACCGGCACGCCCCAGGTCGGCTTCATCTGGCCGCCATATTTGTTGATGATCTCCTGCAGGTCCTCCGGCACCGAGGACGAACCGTGCATGACCAGATGCATGTTGGGCAGGCGGCGATGGATTTCCTCGATCACGTTCATCGCCAGCACTGCGCCGTCGGGCTTGCGCGAGAATTTGTAGGCGCCGTGGCTGGTGCCCATCGCCACCGCCAGCGCATCGACATGGGTGTCCTTGACGAACTCCACCGCCTGTTCCGGATCGGTCAAGAGCTGGTCGTGGCTGATCGCGCCTTCGACGCCGTGGCCGTCTTCCTGCTCGCCGCCGCCGCTCTCCAGCGAGCCGAGCACGCCGATCTCACCTTCGACCGAGACACCGCCCCAATGCGCCATGTCGACGACGCGCTTGGTGATGCCCGAATTGTAGGCGTAATCGGCCGGCGACTTGCCGTCTTCCTTGAGCGAGCCGTCCATCATCACCGAGGTGAACCCATACTGGATCGCGGTGACGCAGGTGGCTTCGTTGTTGCCATGGTCGAGATGCATGCAGACCGGGATGTCGGGGTGGATTTCGACCAGCGCGTCGATCAGCTTGGCCAGCACCACGTCATTGGCATAGGCGCGCGCACCGCGGCTTGCCTGCAGGATGACAGGCGATTTGGTCTCTTCCGCCGCCTCCATGATGGCGAGGCCCTGTTCCATGTTGTTCATGTTGAAGGCCGGCACGCCATAGCCGTATTCAGCAGCGTGATCGAGCAATTGTCTCAATGTGATGCGAGCCAACGAATAGTCTCCCGTATCTGGTTTCAAACCTGGTGGTTGCGGGCTGTCCGCGCATCGTCCAGCCCACCGATGCTTCTGGCCGGATTTCCACGCAACCGCAACCGTGACAGACCGTCCCGGCAGCAATTCTTGTTACAGCGCCGCGATCAGGGCAAGCGGAATATCTCAAGATATTATCCCATTATCACAAAATATTTGATACTTTTGCGACGATAGCTGTTATATCTACGATCCCATCAAGGAGCTACGCTTCGGCGTTTTCGGTCAGCGGTGATGAAGAGCGACATCAGGCGGCAAGGCATCATGGAGTTTCTGATGGACGCCGGTCAGGCCGGCGTCGACGACCTCGCCTTGCGTTTTGGCGTCTCGAAAATGACCGTGCACCGCGACCTTGACGATCTCGAGGAAAGCGGTTTCCTGCGCAAGGTGCGCGGCGGCGCTTCGATCCAGCCGAGCAGTCTGTTCGAAAGCGATTTGCGCTACCGGCAGAAGCAGGCGACCGAGGAAAAGCAGCGCCTCGCGGCGGCGGCCGTGGCCATGATCGAACCCGGCCAGACGGTGATCATCGACGACGGTTCGACGGCGGGCGGCATTGCACGCCATCTCGCCGACTTGCGGCCGCTGACGGTGATCTCCAACAATCTCTCCGTCATCCAGGACCTGTCCGGCGCCGGCGGCATCAACCTGATCGCGCTCGGCGGCCAATACAGCAAGAAATTCCACGGCTTCTTCGGCCTGTTGGCAGAGGCTTCGCTCAAATCGCTGCGCGCCGACGTCGCCTTCCTGTCCTCATCCGCCATCCATGGTGCTTCCGCCTTCCACCAGGACCAGGAAGTCGTGCAGGCCAAGCGGCTGATGATGGCGGCGGCGACCCGCAAATATCTCCTGGTCGATCATGGCAAGTTCGGCCGCACGGCGCTGCATTTTCTCACCGACCTCAGCGCATTCGACACCGTCTTCACCGGCCGTGCGCCCGAGCCGGGAATGCGCGCGGCGCTGGATGCCGCCGGCGTTTCGCTGACGGTTATCGACAAGGGATCATGATTCCGACAGCGGGAGCTCCCGTGGGAAGCTGATCGCCAAGCAAAAAGTATGGAGCAGTACGCGTGGTTTACTGGGTAGGCACAAGCTGGAAGATGAACAAGACGCTCGCCGAGGCGCTTGATTTTGCGGAGCGCCTGGCCGGCTTCATTCCCGGTTTTGATGACCGCATCCAGCCCTTCATCATCCCGCCTTTCACGGCGGTGCGCGAGGTCAAGCGGGCACTGTCGTCGACGCGCATCAAGGTCGGCGCGCAGAACATGCATTGGGCCGATGCCGGCGCCTGGACCGGCGAGATCTCGCCGCCGATGCTGAAAGACTGCGGGCTCGATCTGGTCGAACTCGGCCACAGCGAACGGCGCGAGCATTTTGGCGAGACGGATCGAACCGTCGGCCTGAAGACGGCGGCTGCGGTGAAGCACGGCTTGATACCGCTGATCTGTGTCGGCGAGACGCTGGCCGAGCGCGAAGGCGGCAAGGCCGACGCCGTGTTGAGCGCCCAGGTTGAGGGCGCGCTGCAATTCCTCGAAGGCGAGGCGAAGGGCGCAAAAATCCTGTTCGCTTACGAGCCGGTCTGGGCGATCGGCGACAAGGGCATTCCGGCCAGCGCCGACTATGCCGACAAGCAGCAGGCATTGATAAAGACAGTGGCCGGCGGCCTGCTGCCGTCAGTGCCGCCGGTGCTCTATGGCGGCAGCGTCAACCCCGGCAATGCCGCCGAACTGGTCGGCCAGCCCAATATAGACGGCCTCTTCATCGGCCGCTCCGCCTGGCAGGCGGACGGCTACATCGACATTCTGCGCCGCGCCTCGGCGGCGATCTGAAATCATCCAAACACGAAAGGGAAAAACCCATGAAAATAGCCATTGGAGCCGACAGCGCCGGCAAGCCGCTGCTTGACGTCATCGCCGCACACCTTGCGACCAAGCCGGGCCTCATCGTCAGCGACCTCAGCCAGGCCGGCTACTATGCCGACCTGTCGCAAAAGCTCGCCCAGACCATCATCGACGGCGAGAACGAGCGCGGCATCCTGTTCTGCGGCACCGGCATCGGCGTCTCGATCTCGGCCAACAAGGTGCCGGGCATTCGTGCCGCGCTTACCCACGACACCTATTCGGCCGAGCGGGCGGCGAAATCCAACAACGCCCAGATCATCACCATGGGCGCCCGTGTCATCGGCCCGGAACTGGCCAAGGCGATCGTCGACACCTGGCTGGCGTCGGAGTTCGACGAGAAGGGGCCGTCGGCCGGCAATGTCCAGGCGATCGACAGGCTCGACGCAGCGAAGGCCTAACCCAGGCTCTTGCGTATCGCTGCGATGACGGTGACGGCAGACGCCGCGCCCGGGTCCATATGGCCAAGCGACCGCTCGCCGAGCCGCGAGGAGCGGCCCTTGGCGGCGATCATGTCCTTGGTCGCTTCAGCCCCAGACTCGGCGGCGGCAAGGGCCGCCTCGAGGCTCTGAGCCAAAGTCTTGCCGGCGACATTGGCTGCGGCGGCCGCTTCGGCCGCCGGCTGCCAGGCGTCGACCATCGTCTTTTCGCCGGGTTCGGCCTTGCCGCGATCCTTGATGCCTTGCGCCATGGCCTGGAACAGCGCGATGAAATCCGCGTCCACCAGCGTCGCCTTGCCCTTGACGGCGGAAGCCGCGCGCATGAAGGCCGTCGCGTAGAGCGGGCCTGACGAGGCGCCGACGGCATTGAGGAACGATTTCGCCGTGGTGTTGAGCAACGCTGTCGGCTCGGTCACCGAAAGGTCAAGCGGCGCCAGCGCATCGCGCACGGCGTTGAAGCCGAGCGCCATGGCAATGCCGTGGTCGGCGTCGCCAATGACGCCGTCGAGCTGGCAGAGCCTGTCCCTGTCGGCCTCGATCGCCACCGCGATGGCGTCAAACATTCTTTTCAGGTCAGCGGCGTCGATGGTCACGGGAACGCTCTTTCGTCAGCCGGCACGGAACATCGCGCAATCACAGGGGTGGTCGAGCATGGTCTGCAATTCCTCATCGAGATGAAAAAGCGTCACCGAGGCGCCGGCCATTTCCAGCGACGTGCAGTAATTGCCGACCCAGGTCGCGTGGATGGAAACACCGATGTCATCGAGCCGCTGCTTGACCCGCCGGTTCATGATGTAGAGTTCCATCAGCGGCGTCGAGCCGAGTGAATTGACCAGCACCGCGACCTTGTCGCCGCGCTTCGGCGCCATCTCGGCAAAAATCTTGTCCAGCATCTCGTCGGTGATTTCGTCGGCGGTCCTGAGCTTGCCGCGGGCGATGCCGGGTTCGCCATGGATGCCCATGCCGATCTCCATCTCGTCCGCGCCGATCTCGAAATTCGGCCGCCTTGTCTGCGGTAGCGAGCAGGGCGACAGCGCGACGCCCATGGTGAAAGTGTGGTCGTTGGCCTTGCGCGCGATACGTTCGACTTCGTCCAGGGAGAGCATGCGGTCGCAGGCCGCACCGGCCGCCTTGAAGATGAAGAAATTGCCGGCGACACCACGGCGCTTCTGCCGCTGGTCGCGCGGTGCCGAGGCGACGTCGTCGGTGGTCAGCACGGTGCGCACCTCGATGTCGTCCATCGCTGCCATTTCGGCCGCCATGTCGAAATTCATCACGTCGCCGGCATAGTTGCCGTACATGAACAGCACACCGGCGCCGCCGCTGACGGCCTTGGCGCATTCCAGGATCGGATCGGGCGGCGGCGAGGCGAAGACGTTGCCGATGGCCGCCGCGTCCGCCAGTCCCTTGCCGACAAAGCCGAGAAAGGTCGGCTCATGGCCGGAACCGCCGCCGATGACGAGGCCGACCTTGCCGGGCCGTGGCCCGTCACGGGCGATGATCGAGCGCGGGCTGCCGTCCACGCTCCTGAGATGGCGAGGATGCGCAGCGAGGATCCCTTCGAGCATCTCGTCGACGGCACGGTTGCCGTCATTGATGATCTTCTTGGTCTGCACCGGCATCCTCCCGACTTTTCGCAAATACTACCGGGTGTTATCGCGATTTCCACCCGGCCGGGAAGATTTCATGCCGCGATCTTTTCCCGTGCGGCGAGAATTTCCACACAGGCCTTGGCCGCTTCCTTGCCCTTGACGGTGAAGTGCTCGAAGAAGAAGCGGTGGTGCTCGGCGCTGTCGTGGTAGTTATGCGGCGTCAGCACAGCCGAAAGCACCGGAACGCCGGTCGACAACTGTACGTTCATCATACCGTCGATGACGGCGCTGGCGACGAACTCATGCCGGTAGATGCCGCCATTGACGACGAACGCCGTGCCGAGGATCGCGGCATAGCGGCCGGTCTCAGCCAAGGTCTTGGCATGTAGCGGGATCTCGTAGGCGCCGGGTACGTCGAAGACTTCGACGGCGAAGCGGCCGCCTCGGATGTCGGCCAGTTCCGCCTCGAAGGCATGTACGCATTGGTCGACGATGTCGGCGTGCCAGCGCGCCCTGATTACGGCGATGCGAACAGTTTCATAGTCTTTGTGGGAATGCTGATTCATGGGTCCATCCTTCCGTTTCGAACCAGAATCAGGACGCACGATACGGAATCCGTCCCGCCAAGGCGATCCGTTTTCCGTTTCGTTCTCTTTCATCCGGACTCTAACCGTCGGCTCCGGAATCACACCGGATCTGCTGACCTTTCCAATTGTCTTGGAAAGCGCTCGCGGGCTTGGGCTTGAGGCCCTTACCGCCGGTGGGGACTTTCACCCCGCCCTGAGAACATTAACGCGGCTTGTATGAAAGGGCAGGGCGCGGCTGTCAACCGCATGACAGGCCGGTGGCCAATCACGTTCTGTCGACTGGAGCAATGGCGCGAAAAACCGCTTTATCGTGCGCGCCACGCCGCTGCCGCCGCGGCAACCAGCATCAGCAGTGCCGCAACCATCGCGCAGATGGCAAAGCCGAAGCTGGAATAGATCGGCCCGAAGCCGGTGGTGCCGATAAAGACCGCCAGATAGGTGACCGAGCTGTTCAGGCCCATGATTGTGCCGCGCCGCGAGGGGTCGAGTGCCGAGAGTCGCATTACCAGGACATTCAATCCGAAATGATTGGCAAGCCCCCACACCGCCACCATGGCGAGCGTCAGGCCGAAACTGTCACTCGTCGCGGCAATGGCGACATAGACGGCGGCGACAAGAAGATAGGCGAACGGCATGACGCGCCGCGCACCAAGCCGGTCGATCACGCCGTCGAGCAGAGCAGCCGTGCCAAAACCGATGCCATAGGCGAGTGCGGCCCAGCCATTGGCGCTTACCGGCTTGCCCAGCCCAGTGTGAAGGTGATCGCCGAGATAGCCGTAGACCCCGTAGAAGGCGGTCATGAAGGCCGCACAGGCGATCAGAAGCGGCACAATGCCGGGAATGCTGAGCGCTGCCAGCGGTGTCGGCGCCGGGCCGCTCTTCCTGACGTCACTCAGTGACGTCATGGTGAGGCTGGCCAGCGCCAGCAGTGCAAGCACCGCGACGGCTGCGAAGACGGCGCGCCAGTGCACGAGGTCGGCAAGCACGGCCGACAGCGAGACGCCGGCCACCATGCTGAGCGTCCATCCGGTCAGCACGACGCCGATGGTGCCGCTTTCGCGGCCGGGCGGCGCGATCGCCGCCGAACTGGCATAGATCGCCGGCATGGCGACACCGGCAGCGATGCCGGCGAGCAATTGTGCCGCGACCAGCATGATCACCGTCGGCGCCACGGTACTGGCGACGAGCGCCAGTGCCAGCAACAGCAATGCCCCTTGCAGCATCCGGCGGGCGCCGAGCCGGTCTATATAGCGGGCCAGGAACAGGGCGCTCGCCGAGGTTCCGAGGCCGAATGCGGCCGCCGCGATCATGACGGTCGGCACGCTGCTTTCGAAGGACGCGGCCACGGCCGGAGCTATCGGCCCCAGCACCAGCGAATTCGAGCCGATCACGGCGATGCATCCGGTCAACAGATAGGCGAGGGCCGGGATCGGCGGCCTGGCATCGGCTTGTAGCGCTGTGGCTTGATTGCTGTTCGACATATCATCATAATGGCCGTATTAAATTCTGTGGCAATCGGGATTGTCGATATGGATGAAGAAACAGATACCATTCCGCGGAACACGCCGGCACCCCGCGATGTCGACGCGATTGACCGAAAAATATTAGGCGTTCTCGTCGACGACGCCACGGTCAGCTATGCCGAACTCGGCGATCGGGTCGGCCTCTCGCCGCCAGCCGCCCATGAACGGGTCAAGCGCCTTCGGCGCAGCGGTGCCATTCGCGGCACCATGGCCATCATCGACCCCAAGGCGGTGAAGAAACCGCTGCTCGCCTTCGTGCACATCGACACCAGGGGCTGGGGCAAGACCCCGGAGCTGATGGCGGTTTCGCAGTATCCGGAAGTCGAGGAGATCCACACCGTCGCCGGTGACACCTGCATGTTGCTGAAGGTCCGCACCGAAGATACGAGAGCGCTGGAAGGCCTGCTCGCGCGCCTCTACGAAACGCCCGGCGTCACCTCGACCCGCAGCTATGTGGTGCTGTCGACCTATCTCGAGCGTCCGGTGCAGCCTGGCGTCACCGAGACGTGGCCGACGCCCAACCACATGAGCAAGCCGCTGTATTAACCGGCATCGGCGCTATCCGCGCTCCGGGAACATCGCCTTCAAGCCCTCGCGCGAGGCTTTGGCGACGCCGCGTTCGGTGATCAGCCCGGTCACCAGTCGCGCCGGGGTCACGTCGAAAGCCGGGTTCGCGGCCGGCGTCGCTTCGGGTGAGATTCGCACCTGAGCGATTTCGCCATCGGCGGTCTTGCCCCAGACCAGCGAGACCTCGTCGGCCGAACGCTGCTCGATCGGAATCTCGTTCAGCCCATCATGCACCATCCAGTCGATGGTCGGCGACGGCAGCGCGACATAGAACGGCACGTCATTGTCGGCGGCGGCGAGCGCCTTCAAATAGGTGCCGATCTTGTTGCAGACATCGCCGTCGGCGGTGGTGCGGTCGGTGCCGACGATGACCATGTCGATCGCGCCGCGCTGCATCAGATGGCCACCGGCATTGTCGACGATGAGCGTGTGCGGCACACCGTGGCCGGCCATCTCCCAGGCAGTGAGCTGAGCACCCTGGTTGCGCGGCCGCGTCTCGTCGACATAGACGTGGACCGGGATGCCGGCTTCCGTTGCCAGATAGATCGGCGCGGTAGCGGTGCCGTAATCGACGGTCGCCAGCCAGCCCGCGTTGCAATGGGTGAGAATGTTGACCGTCTCGCCCGGCTGCTTGCGCGCGGCGATCGCCTTGATGATGGCGAGACCATTCTCGCCGATGGCGCGATTCAGCCCGACATCCTCGTCGGCGATCTCGGCCGCGCGCCGATAGGCGGCCGCGGCGCGTTGTGCTGTCGGCAGCGGCTTGAGGAAGCGCCGCATCTCGTCAAGCGCCCAGCGCAGATTGATCGCCGTCGGGCGCGTCTCGTGCAGCGTCTCCCAGACGGCATCGAGCGCCGCGTCGGACGGATCGTCCGCCATCTGCATGGCGACGCCATAGGCCGCCGTGACGCCGATGAGCGGCGCGCCGCGCACCCACATGTCGCGGATCGCCGTGGCAATGCCGGTGACAGTGCGGATCGTCTCGATGCGGAAATCATGCGGCAGCCAGCGCTGGTCGATGATCTCAACCGAACGTCCGTCGTCGCTCAGCCAGATGGTGCGATAGTGGCGCTCGCCGACGTTCAAATGCTGCTCTCCTGTTCGATCAACGCGGCCAGGGTGTTGACCTCGTCGATGCTGTGAATCTGGCGCCGGTTGACGGCGATGTGACGGCCGAATTTCAGCGCCTTCGCCTCGCAGGAGGCGCGCAGATCCTCGTCGGCGATGGTCTCGAAATCGCCATTGTGGGCGAGGCCGAGGATGCGCCGATGCACCTCAATGCCGGCAAAGCCGAGCAGATCGGTCCAGATCTGGTGCAGTACATGGTCGAGCGCCTGTTCCGCACCCAGCCTGTCGCCCTGATCCTCGAACAGGCTTTTTTGATAGAGCATGCCGGTGCGCTCGCTGCGCCACAGATGCGAGAACTCGGCGCGGAACACCATCCATGTCTCTGCGGTGACCCCAAGCAGATAGGCACGCATAGCATCGCGTTTGCCCTCCTGTTCGTGTCCGCGCTGTGAGAAGAAGGACATCCAGAAATTGGCGAGCAGCATGCCGACATCGAACGCCATCGGTCCGTAGAAGGCGAACTCCGGATCGATCATCCGGGTCTCCTGGTCGGTGACCATGATCGAGCCGGAATGCAGATCGCCATGCAGCAGCGTTTCGGCATTGGCGGCGAAGATGTGCTTCAGCCGTTGCGCCTCGACCTTGAGGTCGCGGTCGGCGCGCAGTTCGGTGACGAGGCCGTCGAGCTGCGGCGTATGCCGGTTCATCTTGGCGTCGAAATAGGGATCGGAAAACACCAGGTTCTCGGTGATGTCGCAGAGGTCGACATTGTCGGCGAACAGCGCCAGATCGGCCTTGCGATCCTTGGTCACCATCGACAGGTCGGAACCACGAAACAAAGTGCGGGCCATGAACAGGCCGATATCCCTGGCGATGTTCGGCAGCTGGCGTCCCTCGATCAGGGCGCGCCTGAGAATGATATGCGGCGGCGCCAGATACTCCATGATGATCAGCGCCTGGCCTTCATCGAAGTAATAGATTGCCGGCACGGAGCCGGGTGCGCGCGCCTCTTGCCTGGTCAGCGCATGATATTCGAAGAAGGAGCGCTTCAGCGGCAGCGGCCAGCTGTCGCCGACCAGGCGGACATAGGGCAAGGCCTGCTTGATCACAGCCGCACCACTGGCGCCTTCGACGATGAACACGAGGTTCAGATTGCCGTCGCCGACCTCACGGACTTTCCACTGTGTCGTGTCCCGGCCGATCTTGGCGCACAGCGCCTCGTTCGCCCCGAGGCGCGTTGCAAGCGTCTCCACCGACAGTGCTTCGAACGGCAATTTCCCAGTCATCGTCATCCTCTCGCTTATGCGCTCCGAACATAACGGAGGCATGGCGGCTGGGCCAAGCTAGGAAGCGATCTGGCAATTGTCAATCGTGTTGACAATTGCCGACATAGCCCATAGCGTCATGGTCAGGGAGGAACGCATGGTCGGCAATGCCGTGTTCCGTGTAGAGGGACTGAGGAAATCCTTTGGCCGCAACGAGGTGCTTGGCGGCATCTCGCTCGAGCTGCATTCCGGCGAAGTCACCGTGCTGATGGGCGCCAACGGCGCCGGCAAATCCACCCTCGTCAAGATCATCAGCGGCGTCTACGAGTGCGGCGGCGGCACCATGACGCTTGCCGGGCTGGAGTTCATGCCGAACACGCCGGCGGAGGCGATCCGCGCCGGTGTCGTCACCGTGCACCAGAACATCAATGACGGTGTCGTGGCCGACCTCGATGTCGCCACCAATCTGACGCTCGATAGGCTGAGCGGCAAGGGCGTGCCGACCCTGTTCAATCCGGCCCGCGTGCGCCGCGAGGCCAAGGCCGTCGCCGACCGCATGGGTCTGGCCATCGATCTCAAGGCCCGCGTCAACGACCTTTCGCTGGCCGATCGCCAGATGGTGGCGATCGCGCGTGCACTGGCGCATCAGCCGAAAGTGCTGATCCTCGACGAACCGACCTCCTCGCTCTCCAGCGCCGAGGCCGACCGGCTGTTCGCGCTGGTCGACCGGCTGCGCGAGCAAGGCGTGGCGATCCTCTACATCTCGCATCGTATGTCGGACATCAGGCGGCTTGCCGATCGAATCGTCTCGATGCGTGACGGTGTCATCTCCGGTGTCTTCGACACCAAGCCGCTCGACTATGAAGGCGCGGTCAACGCCATGCTCGGTCGTAAGATCCATCTCGACCAGATCGTTGCCCGGAGTTCCGCCAAACCGGTCCTGACGGTCGAAGGCCTGCGAATCGCGCAGGGCGCCAGGCCGATTTCGCTGACGCTTGGCGATGGCGAGGTCGTCGCCATCACCGGCCTCGTCGGTGTCGGCAAGACGGCACTTGCCGAAACGCTGTTCGGCGTGCGCAAGCCGCTCGCCGGCGCCATGACGATGAACGGCAAGCCCTATGCGCCGCGCTCGGCGGGCGATGCAATCGCCGCCGGCGTGTTCCTCGTCGCCAAGGATCGCGCCACCAGCGGCATCGTCGGCGGCTTCAACATCGAGCGCAATGTCAGCCTGCCATTCCTCAAGCGCATGTCTAGCCTGAGCGTGCTCAAGCGCCGCCTCGAACGCGCCACCGCACGCCGGCAGATCGAGGAGCTCAGCATCGTCTGCCGCTCCGAGAAGGACGAGATGTCTGCATTGTCAGGCGGCAACCAGCAGAAGGTCATGGTCGCCCGCTGGATGGCGCAAGACGCAAAGCTGTTCATCCTCGACGAGCCGTTTCAGGGCGTCGACATCTCCGCCAGGCGCGACATCGCCGCCAAGCTGAGGGCAAGCGCCCATGGCCGCGCGACGCTCTTGTTCGTCACCGAACTCGACGAGGCGCTGGAGACGGCCGACCGCATTTTGGTGATGTCGGAACACACAATCGTCGGCGAACACCGCAATGCCGAAGTCGATCTTGATCGCCTGCTGGCCGAGGTCGCCGGCGGGCCACTACACAGCGCGGCCTGAGCGTGGCGGTCGACAGAATTGGAATGGAGAGACTATGGGTTCGAGTTCGGTAAGAATGGCTGCGTCGCGCGGGTGCGCTGAATGACGCTGCGCGACTACGCCATCCGCTATGGCTTCATTGTCCTGTTGTTCGGGCTGGTCGCCTATTTCGCGATCGCCGCCGACGGTTTCGTCTCGCCGCAAAGTGCCGTCTTCATTTTCCAGTCGGTCGCCATCACCGGCGTGCTGGCGCTCGGCGTCACCGCCACGCTGGTCGTCGGCGGCTTCGACCTGTCGATCGGCTCGGTCGCCACGTCGGCCATGATGGCGGCTGCCTATGTCATGGTGGTGCTGGAGCAGAACGCCGTCGTCGCGGTCGTCGTCTGCTTGCTCATCGGCGCCATTGTCGGCCTGATCAATGGCTGGCTGATCGTCTATATGCGTGTGCCCGATCTCCTGGCGACGCTCGGCATGATGTTCCTGCTGGTCGGCCTGCAGCGCATCCCGACCGAAGGCCGTTCGATCGCCACCGGCATGACCATGCCGGACGGCTCGGTCGCCAATGGCAAGTTCGGCGACGCCTTCCTGGCGCTTGGCCGCCACCGCTTCGACTTCTTCATCCCGAACCTCATTCCTGTGTCGGTGGTCGTGCTGCTGGTGCTTGCCGTGCTGATCTGGTTCTTCCTCGAATACACCCGCTTCGGCCGCATGATGTATGCGGTCGGCTCCAACGAGCGCGCCGCCGAACTCGCCGGCGCGCCGGTCAAGGCATACAAGATCTGGGCCTACGTCATTTCAGGCGTCTTCGCCTCGATCGGCGGCATCTTGCTCGCCGCCCGGCTCGGGCGCGGCGACATCGCCTCGGGCAACAATCTGCTGCTCGACGCGGTCGCCGCGGCGCTGATCGGCTATGCGGTGCTCGGTGCCGCCAAGCCGAACGCGTTCGGCACCGCCGTCGGCGCGCTGTTCGTCGGCATCTTGCTACAGGGCCTGACGATGATGAACGCGCCTTATTACACGCAGGATTTCGTCAAGGGCGTGGTTCTGGTCGTCGCCCTTGTCTTCACCTTTGCCCTTTCGGGCAGGGGCAGGGGGTAGTCCGACCGGGCAGGATTTTTGGGTTCAACAAGAGTGGAGGAAAACAAGTGGACATCACAAGAAGACTTCTGGGGAAGGTGGCGCTCGGATTGGCCGGCGCAACCATGCTGATGCAGGTGCCCGCGCTGGCCGCGGACAAGCCGGCGCCGTTCGACAAGCCCGGCGTCAAGATCGCGCTGGTGCGCTATCTCTCGACCGGCGACTTCTTCCAGGCCTATCTCTCGGGCGTGGAAGCGCAGTCGAAGACGCTCGGCATCGATTTGCGCGTGCTCGACAGCCGTCAGGATGCCGCCCTTCAGTCCGACATGGTCGACCAGGCCATCGCGCTCGGCGTGCAGGGCATCATCATCCAGCACGGCCTGACGGAATCGATGAAGGATGCCGCCCAGCGCGCGGTCGACGCCGGCATCAAGGTGGTGGCGTTCGACGTCAATGTCGAAAACCCCAAGATCCCGCAGATCGAACAGTCGGACAAAGACCTTGCGCGCCTGGCGCTCGAGCAGGCGGTCAAGGACAATGGCGAGAGCTGGAACGCCGGCTACGTCTATGTCGCCGGCATCGCGCCGCTCGACCGCCGCAACGAGACCTGGGTCGACGTGAAGAAAAAATATGCCGGCATCAAGGAAGTCGCGATGTTCGGCACGCTCGACAACCCGATCGCCAACTCCGTCGCCAACCAGGCGCGTTCGGTGCTGTCGGCCCATCCCGATATCAAGGTGATGTTCGCCCCCTATGACGAGTTTGCCAAGGGCGTGAAGATCGCCGTCGACGAAGCCGGCCTGAACAAGGGCATCAAGATCTATTCGGCCGACATCTCGACCTCGGACATATCAGCGATGCGCGAGCCCGACAGCGCCTGGGCTGCGACCGCCGCGACCAACCCGGCCGTCGTCGGCCAGGTCTCGGTGCGCGCGCTGGCGCAACTGCTCGCCGGTGAAGACCCCGGCCACAACGTCATCGTGCCACCGACGCTGATCACCCAGAAGGAGCTGATCGACAAGGACATCAAGAACATGGAAGACCTGTCGGCCAAGCTGCCGCAGTTCGCCCATGCCGATGTCGCCATGCCGGCCTGGATGCCGAACCCGAACGCGAAGTAAGGTTCATCATCGCGCAAACGAAAAAGGCGGCCCGTGAGCCGCCTTTTTTGTTGTCTGCTGGAACGTTTACCGCAGCGCCGCCGCGATGTTGCCGCCGTCGACCGTCGTCACGTCGGCGGTGGTGCGTTCGGCCAGCGCATGGTGCAGGAAGGCCTGCGCCACATCCTGTGCCGTCACTTCCTGGCCGAGCAGATTGCCGGACATGTATTCCTTCTCCGACACGCCGCGCGCGCCGGAGCGGCTGGCGATCATGGCGTCGGTCAAAATGCCGGAACGGATGCGGTCGGCGTTGACGGCGTTCGAGCGGATGCCATGGGCGCCGTAGTCGAGCGCGTATTGCCTGGACAGGAACAAAGTCGCCGCCTTCGGCACGCCGTAGGCGCCGAATTTCGGGCCAGGATTGACCGCCTGCTTGGAGGTGTTGAACAACAGCACGCCGCCGGTGCCCTGTTCCAGCATGATGCGCACGGCGTTCTGCGCCACCGACTGGTGGGCGAAGAAATTGAGCTCGAAACTCTTGCGCAGCAGCGCGTCATCGAGCTCGCCGATGCGGCCTTCCCAGGCCGCGCCCGCATTGGAGACGAGAATGTCGACGCCGCCGAAGACAGCAACCGCTTTGTCGAAGGCGGCACGCACCTGTGCCGGGTCGGTGATGTCGGCGGCGACGCCGATCGAATTGTTGCCGGCTTTTTTGGCGGCATCGGCGGCCTTGTCGCCATCGAGATCGACGACGACGGCATGGGCGCCATTGTCGGCGAACAACTTGGCAGTCGCCGCACCGATCGCGCCGGCGCCGCCAGTGATCAGCACGACCTGACCGGTCAGCGGCTTCGGCTTGTTGGAGGCAAGCTTGGCCTGTTCGAGCGACCAGTATTCCAGCGGGAACAAATCGGCCTTGGACAGCGGATGGAACCGGCCGACCGCTTCGGCGCCGCGCACCGCCTCGATCCACATCTCGCCAACGTCGGAGGCGATCCTGGCATCCTTCAGCGTGCGGCCATGGCCGAACATGCCAAGCCCCGGCACCAGCGTCAGTCGCGGCATCGGGTCGAGCATGGTGCGCTTGACGTCGTCGAGCGCGTCATTGGTCTCGAAATAGGCGCGATACTCCTTGGCGAAGGCGTCGACATGGCTCTTGATCACGGCCTTGTAGTCACCGGCCTTGTCGGCATCGGGCGCCGGCACCGCCATCGGCCCGGTCTTGATGCGGATCGACAGATCCGGCGTCGACACGCCGCGTCCGGCATAGTCGGCAATCGCGGCCGAATTGATGAAATCGACAATTGCATCCGAGGTGCGGAAATCAGAGATCATGCGGTCGAAGCGGCCTTCACCACGCGCCACCGCGACGGCGCCGCGCAGCATCGGCGCGATGGAAGCCGGCGTCGCGAGTTTTGCCGGCAGCACCGCCTTGGCGGCCTTCGGCTTGGCATTCTCAGCGACATAGTCCTCGGCGACGTTCACATAGTGGATCATCCGGTCATAGGCCTGTCTGGCATCGTCGCCGAAGGTGAAGATGCCGTGCTTGTCGAGGATCAGGCCTTCGACCGAAGGGTCGGCATCGAAAACGTCGGCCGCCGCCTTGGCGAGGTCGAAGCCCGGCATGATGTAGGGCACGTAGCCCATCTTTTCGCCGAAGACCGTCTTCACCAACGGCTTCGAGTCTTCCTGGTCGACGATGGCCAGGATGGCGGTCGAATGGGTGTGGTCGACGAATTTGTGCGGCAGGAAGGCATGCAGCAGCGTCTCGACCGACGGGTTGGGCGAAGAGGGGTCGATGAGGTTCGCCCGCTGCAGCGCCACCATGTCCTCGTCGGCGAGCTTGTCCAGCGCGCGCGCCTTGAGCAGGGCGCCCATCTTGACCGCCGGCAGGCCCTGCGGCTCGATGACGGCCATGTCCCAGCCGCTGCCCTTGACGCACAGCACATCCCATTCATCGCCGACAAGGTCGGTCGCCTTGATCTTGCAGGAAGTGTTGCCGCCGCCATGCAGGACCAGCTGCGGCACGCCGCCCAAGAGCCGCGTCGTGTAGACGCGCAGCGCGAGGTCGCGGCCGACGCCTTTCTTCGCATAGTCGGCGACGAGTTTCTCGGCCGCGTCGTCGTTCCACAAATTCTTCATGTTCGCTTCGTCCAGTTGCTGTCTTGGGTGGTGAAACAGGAATGCCGCGACGCCTTGATGACAATGCGCCGGCGAAGGGTTGCTTTTCAGGATGCTTTTTGTGGTGCCGCTCCGGCATGATCGAGCAGCCGCTGCGCCATATGCGCGCCGACCACCAGATGCGTGCAAAGCCCGCCGGCGAGTGCCGCCAGCAGCGGTTCGAACTTGCTGTCCTCCTGCACCACCATCAGGCGTTTTTCGATGGCACCGAGCGAGGCGAGTTCGGCCGAAATGACCCGGCGGTTGTAGCTGCAGTCGAGCGCCTCGCCCCTGGCGTCGATGATCTGTCCGGCGATCACACCGGCGGCACCGATGCCGCGCAGGGCGGCCATTTCGTCCGGGTTCAGCGCGCCGCATTTGACGACATGGCTGTCGGCGTCGACGGTGCCGACCGAAAAAAGCGCGAGATTGCAATCGCTGATGCCGGCCAACTGCTCACGGATCACCGGCTCGGCGCGCAGCGCACGCGCCAGTTCTTCGGTCGACAGCACCAGCGGCGCGTAGAAATTGAGCCCCTTGGCGTTGAGCCGGCGCGCGATTTCCATGGTGCACTGGTCTGGCCGATAGGAGTAGGGCGCGCCGAGATTGCCGCAGAGCTGGACCACCGTGACATCCTGCAGGTCGGCATAGGACATGATGTCGGCGATCATGTAGACGGTGCGACCCCAGGCGACGCCGATGCGGTCGCCCTTCTTGACCAGTTCGAGAAAGACGCTCGCCGCCAGCACGGCGATATCCGTAGACGGGTCGGGGATATGGCCGTTCTCCGGCGCGATCCAGACCGCGTCGAGTTTCAAGGCGTCCTCGAGTTTGCGTGCCATCACGTCGTCGGTGAACAGCTGGGTCGAGGTCGAGATGTTGACGATGCCGGTCTCGCGCGCCTTGCGCAGATACATCGCCACCGAAGCACGCGAAATGTTAAGCTGGCTTGCAACCTGGTCCTGCCGCAGGCCATGCGCATAATAGAGCCAGGCGGCTTTGTGAATGATTTGTTCTGCCGGTCGGATCGCCATGCCGCCTCCTCGGCTGACATTAGTCACGGCTCTCGACAAAAGTCAAATTTGGATGTGTGAGCGCGATCGCCTCTCGGCAAGGTGCATCCGGGATCGCCATTCTACAAAGCCTGGATAGCATAGTATTTTCGGCCATTCAGGGGGATGGCCTGACGCGAGACCTAAGGTTAGAAAGCTCGAAAGGACTTTGGGGAGAACGGGATGGGCAACCCTTACGAACAGGATCTGGACAGGAACGCGGCCAACCATCAGCCGCTGACGCCGCTCACCTATCTGGAACGCGCGGCAAAGACCTATCCCGACCACATCGCCATCGTCCATGGAAGCCAGCGCATCTCCTATCGTGATTTCTGGCGCCGCTCGCTGAAGCTTGCCTCGGCGCTGCAAAAGCGCGGCATCGGCAAGGGCGACACGGTCACCGTCATGCTGTCGAACACGCCGCCGATGCTGGAGGCGCATTTCGGCGTGCCGATGACCAAGGCGGTGCTGCACTCACTCAACACGCGGCTCGATGCCGCGGTCATCGCTTTCCAGCTCGACCATGCCGAAACCAAGGTGCTGATCGTCGACCGTGAATTCTCCGGCGTTGTCCGGCAGGCGCTCGATCTGGCCAAGGTCAAGCCTCTGGTCATCGACTTTGACGATCCCGACTACGCCGCCGACGCACCCTATCCGAAGGGGCAACGGATCGGCGCGCTCGATTACGAGGATTTTGTCGCCGGCGGCGACGAGGATTTTGCCTGGTCGATGCCCGACGACGAATGGGACGCCATCTCGCTCAACTACACCTCGGGCACGACGGGCAATCCGAAAGGCGTCGTCTATCACCATCGCGGTGCCGCCCTGATGGCCTATACCAACACCATCCATGCCGGCATGGCCAAGCACGCCGTCTATCTCTGGACGCTGCCCATGTTCCACTGCAACGGCTGGTGTTTTCCCTGGACGCTGGCCGTCCAGGCCGGCACCCATGTCTGCCTGCGCTGGGTGCGGCCGAAGCCGATCTACGACGCCATCGCCGACCATGGCGTCACCCATCTCTGCGGCGCGCCGGTCGTGATGTCGGTGCTCATCAACGCCCGGGATGAGGACAAGCGAACGTTCGCGCAGACCGTGACCTTCAACACCGCGGCCGCGCCGCCGCCGGAAGCCGTGCTGTCGGGGATGGCCGACGCCGGCTTTGCCGTCACCCATCTCTATGGCCTGACCGAAACCTATGGCCCGGCGGTGGTCAACGAATGGCATGGCGAATGGGACAGTCTCGCAAAGGGCGAGCGCAGCGCCAAGAAGGCAAGGCAGGGCGTGCGCTACGCCGCGCTCGAAGGCCTGACCGTCATGGACCCCGAAACGATGCAGGCGACGCCGGCCGACGGCGAAACCATCGGCGAGGTCATGTTCCGCGGCAACATCGTCATGAAGGGCTATCTGAAAAACCGCAAAGCCAGCGACGAAGCCTTCGCCGGCGGCTGGTTCCATTCCGGCGATCTCGGCGTCATGCATCCCGACGGCTACATCCAACTCAAGGACCGCTCCAAGGACATCATCATCTCGGGCGGCGAGAACATTTCCTCGATCGAGGTCGAGGACGCGCTCTACAAACATCCGTCCGTTGCTTCTTGCGGCGTGGTGGCACGCCATGACGACAAATGGGGCGAGGTGCCGGTTGCCTATGTCGAGCTGAAGCCGGGCAAGGCGGCGACCGAGGCCGAGATCATCGAGCACTGCCGCACGCTGCTTGCCCGCTTCAAAGTGCCGAAAGCGGTGATTTTCGCCGAAATACCGAAGACGTCGACGGGCAAGATCCAGAAGTTCCGGCTGCGGGAAATGGCGAAGGGTACCTAACCTCGTCATCCTGCGGTGGAGCAGTCGCGAAGCGACGTCGCGGAAACCCTGGGATCCATGCCGCGACCTCGCGGCGGTGCTCCAGCGGTCGAGAATGGTTCGCCGCTTAGGGGCGTAAACCATTGATTAACCAGGTTCTTGACCGAAGTCCCGAAATGGGTCCTAGGGATCTGCGCCGGGTCGCTACGCTCCTTGCTTCGCTCTAGGATGACGAACTCACCGGAGCCAGTCGCCAATCGCGAGGCCAGTTGTCGCGCCCGCCCACTGTCACCATCTGTCACCAATTATACGCGTACGTCGATTTCGCGTTGACATCCCGCCTTCTTCAATTTACGACTGACGAAAATTGAAATTCGTCACTTGTCAAACGAAAGAGCTATGTCCGAAGCCGCCAACATAGTGGTCGATGCCGCCAGGCAGGAGAATGTGACGCGCATTCTCGACTGCGCCGAGCGCCTGTTCCGACACTATGGCTACGGCAAGACCAATGTTGCCGACATTGCGCGCGACCTCGGCATGTCGCCGGCCAACATCTACCGTTTCTTCGCCTCCAAGGTCGAAATCCACCAGGCGGTCTGCGGCCGGATGCTCGGCGCCAGCTACAAGATGGCCTACGAGATCATGCACCTGCCGATCAGCGCGGAGGAGCGGCTGCGGCGCTACATTCACGCCCAGTACAAGATGACGCTCGAGACCATGCTCGATGAGCAAAAGGTCCATGAGATGGTCATTGTCGCGCTCGAACGCGACTGGGGCGTCATCGACAAGCACGTCAACAGCATCCACGACCTGTTCGCCGAGGTGATCCGCGAGGGCGTCGAGACCGGCGAGTTCAGGCAGCAGGATCACGAAGTTGCCTCGCGCTGCTTCGGCGCCGCCACCGTCATTCTCTGCCACCCGCAGATGGTGGCGCAGTGCCTTGCCAAGACCAACCGGGCAATGCCCGACGAACTTATCGACTACGCCATCAGAGCCTTGAAATAGCCGCCGGTCGCCGGTGTCGACAGTCCGCCTCCAGTCGGGAGTACCACGATGTCTTTGTCCCATTCCATCATCCGCCGGTTGCCGGTCGCGGGCTTGGTCGTTGCAGGGCTCACGCTTGCCGGCTGCAGCCAGGAGAAGGCCGAGGTCAAGGAGATCATCCGCCCGGTCAAGGTCGTCGAGATCGCCCAGGCGCATGACACCCGCATGCTCTCCTATTCCGGCTCGGTGCGTGCCCGCACCGAAAGCGCCCTGGCTTTCCGCGTCAACGGCAAGATCACCGAGCGTCTGGTCGATATCGGCCAGCATGTGGCGCCGGGCGATGTGCTCGCCCGCATCGATCCCACCGACTACGACCTCTCGGTCAAGAGCGCGCAGGCAGCCCTCGATGCCGCCGAGCGGCAGGTCGAGACGACGGAGCTTGCGCGCAAGCGCGCCGAACAACTCTTCGCCAAGAATTTTTCACCGAAATCGCAGCTCGAACAGGCGACGCTGACCTATGACCAGGCGGTCGCCACACGCGACTCCGCCCGCTCGTCGCTCGACCAGGCCAAGAACCAGGTCGGCTATACCGATCTCAAGGCCGACAGGGACGGCATCGTCACCGCGGTCAACGCCGATGTCGGCCAGGTGGTCGGCTCCGGCACGCCTGTGGTCACCGTTGCTGTCGACGGCGAAAAGGAAGTGCTGATCGCGGTGCCGGAAATGGAGATCGCCGAGTTCAAGCCGGGCAAGTCAGTCAAGGCCGGCTTCTGGTCCGACACCACGCTGACGCTCGACGGCAAGGTCCGTGAGGTCGCAGGCAGCGCCGATGCGCAGTCGCGCACCTTCGCCGTCCGTGTCAGCCTGCCCAACGACCAGCGCGTGCTGCTCGGCATGACCGCCAATATCGAGGCCTCGGCCGCCAACGAAAAGCAGCTCGTATCGATCCCGCTGAGCGCGTTGGCGAAGCAGGACAGCCAATCGATCGTCTGGACCGTCGATCGTGGTGCCGACACCGTTCATGCCCGCCCGGTCAAGGTCGCCGAGTTCGCCGCCGATGGCGTGCGTGTCGCCGAAGGATTGAGGCCCGGCGATATCGTGGTCGCCGCCGGCACGCAGTTCATGACCGAGAATCTGAAGGTGAAGCTCGCCGGAGGCGTGGCGCAGCAATCCGCCTCCGCCGAGGGCGAAGACGCCAGCCGGCTGCGCTGACGACAGACAGGTCGGCCGCGCGTTCCCGCGGCCGCAGGTTTCCGGGCGGCGAGCGCCCCGAAGGTCGAGACGTCAAGGGCCCGATGTACCCCCGCATCGATCCTAGCGTCCCACCGCGATGAGTGTCTCTCCACTTGGAAGGCCTCGCCGCCCGGAAGCCAGATCGAAGATGATTTCGTTTCGCGCGCCGCGCTTCTCCGAAGCATCAGGCGCCGGCAACCAAGTAAAGTGGACCAGCACCGATGACGACCTCCACTGAAGAAAAGCGGCCCTTCAACCTATCACGCTGGGCGATCGGCCATCCCTCCATCGCGCGCTTCCTGTTCGGGCTGATCATCATCGCCGGTGCGCTCGGCCTGATGCGCATGGGCCAGAAGGAAGACCCCGACTTCACCTTCCGGGTCATGGTCGTGCAAGCGATCTGGCCGGGCTCTTCGATCCAGGAAATGGAAGATCAGGTCGTCAACAAGATCGAGCGCAAGCTGCAGGAAACGCCACATCTCGACTTCGTGCGCTCCTTCACCCGCGCCGGCAGCGCCATCATCACCGTCCAGATCAAGGGCGACACCAATGCCGCCGAGGTGACGGACGCCTTCTATCAGGTGCGCAAGAAGGTCGGCGACATCTCCGGCGACCTGCCGCAAGGCCTGCTCGGCCCGTATTTCAACGATGAGTTCGGCGATACCTTCATCACGCTCCATTCGATCAGCGGTGATGGCTTCTCCTATCCAGAGCTGAAGAAGTTCGCCATCCAGGCGCGCGATATGCTGTTGACGACGCCCGGCGTCGAGAAGGCCGTCATCATCGGCGACCAGCCGGAAAAGCTCTATATCGACGTCTCGTCCAAGGCACTGGCCGAGCGCGGCCTGACGCTGACCGACCTGCAGAACGCGATCAAGGGCCAGAACAATGTCGATCCGGCCGGTGCCGTCGACACCGGCGTCAATTCGGTGCGCATCTCCGTCGAAGGCGACGTCACCAAGGCTGCCGATATCAGGGAATTGCGCCTGCGTGCCGGTGGTCAGGTCACCCGTCTCGGCGACATCGCCACCGTGACCTCGGGTCTCGAAGATCCCTTCCAGCGCAAATACCGCTTCAACGGTCATGACAGCGTGCAGCTTGGCGTCGTCATGGCCAAGGGCTTCAAGGTCACCGACGTCGGCAAGGATGTCGAGGCGACCTACAAGCGCTTCGAGGAGGCGCTGCCCTATGGCGTGTCGGTCGACCAGATTTCCGACCAGCCGGGTGTCGTCACCGATGCGGTGGCCGAATTCATGCATGCGCTCGGTGAAGCGCTGCTGATCGTGCTTGTCGTCTCGTTCCTGTCGATCGGCTGGCGTTCGGGCCTGGTCATTGCCATCGCCATTCCGCTGGTTCTGGCCGCCACGTTCGCCATCATGTACGAGCTCGGCATCGACCTGCAGCGCATTTCGCTGGGCGCCCTGATCATCGCGCTCGGCCTGCTTGTCGACGACGCCATGATCGTCGTCGAGATGATGGAGCGCAAGCTGGAGGAGGGGCTGGTCAAGATCGAGGCCGCGAGCTTCGCCTATACATCGACCGCTTTCCCGATGCTGACCGGCACGCTGATCACCACCGCCGGCTTCATCCCGGTCGGCTTCGCTGCCTCGACCGCCGGCGAATATGTGCGCACCCTGTTCTATGTCGTCGGCATCGCGCTGATCGTGTCGTGGTTTGTCGCGGTCTATTTCACGCCGTGGCTTGGGCATATGATCCTCAAGCAGCGCAAGCATGCCGGCACCCATCACGATGCCTTCGACACGCGCTTCTACCGTCGGCTGCGCTCGACCGTCGGCTGGGCGGTGCGCCATCGCATCATCGTGCTTGTGATGACGCTGGTGACCTTCGGCACCAGCCTGTGGGCGTTCCAGTTCATCCCGCAGAACTTCTTCCCGCAATCGTCACGGCCGGAAATCCTCGTCGACCTCTGGCTGCCGGAAGGCACCAGCATCAAGGAGGTCGAGGCACAGGCCAAGGCGCTCGAAACCAAGATGATGGACGACAAGGACAAGCGCTTCATCGCCACCTATATCGGCGAAGGCGCGCCGCGCTTCTTCCTGCCGCTCGACCAGCAGCTCACCAATCCGAACTTCGCCCAGATGCTGGTGATGGCCAATGACGAGCCGGCGCGCGAGCGGCTGATCGTCAAGCTGCGTACCGTTCTGGCCGAGGATTTCCCCTCGGTCCGCGCCAAGGTCGACCGCCTGTTCCTCGGGCCACCGACCGGCTGGCCGGTGCAGATGCGCGTCATGGGCCCCGATCGCCAGGAGGTGCGCCGCATTGCCGATCAGGTGAAGGCGAAGTTCCAGCAGAATCCGCTGCTCGGCGCCGTGCATGACGACTGGCTCGAACCCGTGCCGGCGATGAAGCTGGTGATCGACCAGGATCGTGCCCGGGCGCTCGGCGTCACCTCGCAGCGCATCCGCCAGATGCTGCAGGCAACCATGTCCGGCGCGCCGCTCGACAACTTCCGCGACGGCGAAGAGACGGTCTCGATCGTCGCTCGCGAGCCGGACGCCAGCCGCAGCCTGCTGTCCTCGGTCGACTCGGTCTATATCCCGACCGATTTCGGCGGCTTCGTGCCGCTGTCGCAGGTGGCCAAGGTGGTGCCTGTGCTGGAGCAAGGCATCGAGTGGCGCCGCGACCGACTGCCGACCATTAGCGTGCGGGCAACGTTGCCCGACGGTGTGCAGTCCAACGATGTCGTCACCAAGATGTACAAGGACATCCAGGGGCTGCGCGATGGCCTGGCGCCCGGCTACAAGATCGAGATCCAGGGCGGCGCCGAGGATTCGGCCGAAAGCCAGGCGTCCATCGCCGCCAAGGCGCCGATCATGCTGGCCATCATCGTCGTGCTCCTGATGATCCAGCTGCAGAATTTCGGCAAGGCGATGCTGGTGCTGGCAACCGGTCCGCTCGGCATCATCGGGGCGGCCGCCGCCCTTCTGATCAGCGGCGCACCGTTCGGCTTCGTCGCCATTCTCGGCGTCATCGCACTGCTCGGCATCATCATGCGCAACTCGATCATCCTGGTCGACCAGATCGACCAGGACATCGCCAGGGGCATGGAGCGCTCGGAGGCCATCATCGGCTCGGCCGTGCGCCGTTTCCGGCCGATCGTGCTGACGGCGATGACGGCGGTGCTGGCACTGATCCCGATCTCGCGCGCCGTGTTCTGGGGCCCGCTTGCCTACGCCATGATGGGCGGCATCGTGGTCGCCACCGTGCTGACCATCCTGGTGCTGCCGGCCGGCTACGCCCTGTTCTTCGGCCGCGAGCCGAAGAAGGTGGTGAACAGCGAGCAGGCGCCCGAACCGGAGCTGGCCGCCGAGCGGCCGCAACTGGCCCTGGCCGCGGAATAGAGCGGCTTTATCGCATCATCCGCCGCCGATGGCGGGTGATGCGGCGTGACGGCTGATCCGTCATGCCGACGAAAATGCTCCCCGATGCCGGTTTTGCAAAACAGAATTCCTTCCCAGCACCGCAAAGCGGTCCCATCCTGCGCTACACTGGAGCGGTAACGCTCGTCCTCATCAGGGTGTCTTCCCATGGCAGAAAAAAAGCAGTTGCGGCTCGGTGCCTTCATGCGCCCGGTCAGCTTGCACACCGGCGCCTGGCGCTATCCCGACGCCTATCCCGACGCCAACTTCAACTTCGCGCATCTGAAGCGCTTCGCGCAGACGCTTGAGGCGGCGAAGTTCGACGCCTTCTTCATGGCCGACCATCTGGCCGTGCTCAACATGCCGATCGAGGCGCTACGGCGCAGCCACACGGTGACCTCGTTCGAGCCGTTCACGCTCTTGTCGGCGCTTGCTGCCGTCACCGACCATATCGGGCTGGTCGCCACCGCATCGACGACATTCGATGCGCCCTATCACATCGCCCGGCGCTTTGCCTCGCTCGACCATATCAGCGGCGGCCGCGCCGGCTGGAACATCGTCACCACGTCCAATCCCGATGCGGCGCTGAACTTCGGGCTGGACGAACATGTCGAGCATGACGATCGCTATCACCGGGCGCGGGAATTCTATGATGTCGTGACCGGCCTGTGGGACAGTTTTGCCGACGACGCCTTCATCCGCGACGCTGAAAGCGGGCTCTATTTCGATCCGGCCAAATTGCATGTGCTGGACCACAAGGGCGAGCACCTCTCGGTGCGCGGCCCGCTCAACATAGCCCGGCCGGTACAGGGCTGGCCGGTCATCGTCCAGGCCGGCGCGTCGGAAGCCGGACGGCAGCTGGCCGCTGAAACGGCCGAGGTGATTTTCGCCGCCCATGGCGATCTCGCCGCCGGGCAGCGCTTCTTTGCCGACGTCAAGGGCAGGGCCCAAAAACTCGGCCGTTCGCGCGACGACATCAAGATCCTGCCTGGTGCTTTCGTCATTGTCGGCGACAGTGTCGAGGACGCACGGGCCAAGCGGGCGAAGCTCGACAGCCTGGTCTATTACGAGAGCGGTATTGCCTCGCTGTCGATCGCGCTTGGACATGACGCGTCGGCCTTCGATCCCGACGCCGCCTTGCCTGAGATACCGGAGACCAATGCCTCCAAGAGCAGCCGCGAGCGCGTCATCGAGCTCGCCCGGAATGAAAATCTGACGGTGCGCCAGCTTGCCCAGCGGCTGGGCGGCTATTCCGGCCTGGCCTTCGTCGGCACGCCGCAAACCATCGCCGACGAGATGGAGGAATGGCTGGTCACCGAGGGATCGGACGGCTTCAACATCATGTTTCCCTATCTGCCCGCCGGGCTCGACGATTTCGTCGAGAAGGTGGCGCCCGAGCTGCAGCGGCGCGGCATCTTCAGGCGGCAATATGAGGGATCGACGCTGCGCGAGAATCTCGGCCTGAAGCGGCCACCCAACCAGTTCTTCGAAGGCTCCCAAGCGGCCATTCGCAAGGCCGGCTGACGTCTCGGCGCAAAAAAGAAACGGGCGCGCCGAAGCGCGCCCGTTATCATCGGTTGGCGGTGTCAGATGACAAAGTACCAGTTGGCGATCAGCATCACCGCCACGCCGGCGACCAGCGTCAGATAGGGCAGCATGCCCGCTTTTTTGACCGACAGGTCAGCTCCCGTCATGCCGAGATCGGCCAGCATGTGGTCGGGGAATTTGCCCTTGTCCTGGATGTAGTGGCGGAAGCAGAACACCGGGATGATCAGCGCCGCGGTGATCAGCCCGGCCCACAGCGCCATCGGGTTCCACACCTTGGCGCCGGCGCCCATGAACATCGCATTGACATAGGCGAAGATCGCCCCGATCCCCAAGAGCCAGCTCGGCGCGCGCCAGGGTCGCGCAATATGGCCATTGTCGATGCGGTGGATCCAGCCGGCGTTGAGGTTGAGGAAGTTGAAGATGATGTAGCCGCAGTTCGACACGGCGAGGATGAAGAAGAAGCTCGTCGCGTCGGCCGAGGCGATGGCCAGCACGATCAGGTTGAAGCAGAGGTCAGTCCACATCGCCCGCGTCGGCGCGCCATGCTCGTTGACGTGGCTGAGATAGCGCGGCAGCCAGCCATCGACCGAGCCCTGGTAGAGCGTGCGCGAGGAGCCGGCCATCGCCGTCATGATGCACAGCACCAGCGCAAGGATCATCAGCATCACCAAGAGGCTGTGGATGATCTTGCCGCCGCCGACCATGCCGGCTAGCGCGTCCGCCACGCCGGAACCATCGACGATCGGCGTCGCCAGCATGCCGTTGAGGCCCAGCACGCCCTGGAAGGTGAAGGGCACCAGGATGAACAACAGCATGCAGAGCAGGCCGGAATAGAAGATGGCCTTGAAGGTGTCGGTACCGGGGTTCTTGAACTCCGAGGTATAGCAGACGGCGGTCTCGAAGCCGTAGGTCGACCAGGCGGCGATGAACATGCCACCGAGCACCAGCGTCCAGCCGGCGATGTTCCAGGCGCCGGGGTCCGGCGCATAGGCGGCGGCCAGCGGCACCAGCGGCGAGAAGTTGGCCCAGTTGATCTGCCCGGTGAAGATCGGCACGACGCCGACGATCAGCATCGGGATGATGACCAGCAGGCCGATATATTTCTGCACATTGGCGGTGCCGAGGATGCCGCGATGCTGGATCGAGAAGATTATCAGCATCAGCACCGCGCCGATGAAGAAGGTCGCATTGAAGGTGAAGGAGACCGGACCCAACGTGTGGCTGTACAGCGTCCAGTTGCGGATCGCCGGTGTCGCGGCGGTCGTCACCGCGGCAATCGCGTCGGCGGGCGCCGTCCCGGCATGCGCAGCGATATAGGCAACGACTTCCGCCGAGGTCTCGGTGAACAGCGGCACCGGCGCCAGCGCGTTGAGGATATAGGCGGCGGCGATCGAGCAGCCGAGCGACAGCACCGGTGACCAGGCGAACCAGTTGCACCATACCGACAGCGGCGCGATGAATTTGGAGTAGCGCAGCCAGGCGGTGGCGCCATAGATCGACGCGCCGCCCGACTTGTTCGGGAACAGGCCGGCGATCTCGGCATAGGTGAAGGATTGCAGGAAGCCCATGATCATGGACACCGTCCAGATCAGGAAGGCCAGCGTCCCCGTCGTGCCGGCGATGCCGCCGATCGAAAACAGGACCAGCGCCGGAACGCCGCTTGCCACCCAGAAGGCGCCGCGCCAGTCGATATGCCTGAGCAGCTTGCTTTCGGCAGGCTGCTCGAGGGCCGTGCTTATGGTGCTCATGTCAGTGACTTCCCCTTTTTTAAGTGTTCCCCGCCGGCGATGCCTCGGCTTTGCGAAGCTTGCTCCCCGGCCAATGATCTCGACCGACGTGTTTCCACTCAGTCGTATTTTTTTCTTAGGAGTGAAGATTGATCCGGCGCGCTTTCACGTCAAGCGTTTTGTGGCGTCGTGCACATCACGCTTGCGCGCGCACGCTCTTCCCTTCTCCCCTTGAGGGAGAAGGTGGCCTCGCGAAGCGAGGTCGGATGAGGGGTGCTCCAGGGAACGCCGACGTCTCACTCCGCTGGAACACCCCTCAACCGTCTCGGCGCTGCGCGCCGATCCACCTTCTCCCACAAGGGGAGAAGGCAAGGGTCGCAACGTTCAGGAGCGCGGTCTGGTCTTCTGCGGATCGTAATGAGCGAAGGCGACGACTCGCGCCGGCAGCCGCTTGGCGTGGCCGTCGAGCTTGCCGATCTCGACCTCGGTGCCGATGGCCGCATGGGTGACGTCGAGCCTGGCTAGCGCGATGTTCTTGCCGAGCACCGGCGAACGCATGCCCGACGTGACCACGCCGATTTGCGCACGGCCGACATGGACGCAGTCGCCATGGCCGACGGCGACATTGCTGTCGATGTCGAGGCCCACCAATTTGTTCTCCGGGTTCTCCTTACGCCGGATCAGCGCCTCGCGGCCGATGAAATCGTCGGTCTTGCTCTTCAGCGGCACGGTGAAGCCGATGCCGGCCTCGAACGGGTCGGTCTGGTCGGAAAATTCGTAACCGGCGAAGATCAGCCCGGCCTCGATGCGCACCATGTCGAGCGCCTGCAGGCCCATCGGCTTCAGCCCATGCGGCTGGCCGGCCTCCCAGATCGCGTCGAACACCTTTTCGGCGTCGCGCGGATGACACCAGATCTCATAGCCGAGTTCGCCAGTATAGCCGGTGCGCGAGACGACAACCGGAATGCCGTTGCCGCCGCCGATGCGCGCGACCGCGAAGCGGAACCATTCGAGTTCATCGATCGACGGCTGCAGTGGCGAGGTCCAGATCACTTCTCTCAGGATGTCGCGGCTTTTCGGACCCTGCACGGCGACATTGTGCATCTGGTCGGTCGATGAGCGCACCAGCACGTTGAGCCCGAGCTTCTTGGCTGTCTCGCGCAGCCATTCGCCGGACAGATCGTCGCCGCCGACCCAGCGGAAATTGTCCTTGCCGAGCCTGAGCAGCGTGCCGTCGTCGATCATGCCGCCATGCTCGTAGCACATGGCGGAATAGACAACCTGGCCCACGCCGAGCTTCTTGACGTCGCGGGTCAGCGTGTATTGCAGCAGCGCTTCGGAATCCGGGCCGGTGACCTCGAATTTTCTGAGCGGCGACAGGTCCATGATCACGGCGTCCTGCCGGCAGGCCCAGTATTCGGCGATGGGGCCTTCCTTGGCGAAGGAATTGGCCAGCCAATAGCCCCTGTACTCCGAGAAGTTGCGGGTCTGTTTGGCAAAGCTCGAATGAAAAGCGGTCTCGCGGGTCATTTTTGGTTCCGAATCGGGCGTCATGCGTCTGGCGATCGCTCGCGAGAATTTGTGCTGGCCGGAATAGGTCCGCACATGGATGTCGGTCAGGTCCCAGCCATTGGCCGGCGTCGTGTCGTCAGGGCAGGCGGAGGAGACACAGACGATGTCGGCCAATGCGCGCAGCAGGACATAGTCGCCGGCGCGTGACCACGGCTCGTCGGAGACCATGACGCCATGCGCGTCGATCGACGTGTTGAAGAAGAAGTTGATCGCCATCCAGCCGGCGCGGGGGTTGACGCCCTTGCCGGCCAGCGCGCCGTTGAAATTCTCCGAGCAGTTGGTGTGGCCGGGATAGCCGATGTCGTCGTAATATTTGGCAGCACAGGCGAGAGCAAAGGCATCGTGCCGGCCGCATGTGTCCTGCACCACTTCGACCAGCGGCTCCATGTCCTGGTCGTAATATTTCGAATGCAGGCCGGGCATCGGATAGCTCGACCCCATCAGCGTGCGCGTCGTCGTCACGTCGAGCGGATGGTCGAGGCCCTTGTCGAGTTTACGCGCGGAAAAGCACTGGAAGTCGGTGCACTGGCGCCCGTCGACATCGATGATCTGCAGATAGTCGCCGGCCTTGACGAAATAGGATTCAGCCGTCGCCGAATGGACGCGCAGGTCGAGCACCGGATCGGCGAGGGGATCGGCAAGCTGCGATTTCGTTTTCAGGCGGATCGTGGCGCGGCGCACGATGGCGGTGAGCGGCGTTGCCGTATCATGGCCATCGACCAGCATCAGCCCGCCGGGCGCGGCGATTATCATCGAGCCGTCGCGCGCGACGGTGAAACTCTGTTCGGTGCCGGCCGGCGTGGTGGCGCCGAACACGCGCACCGCCTTGGCCTGGTCGAGCTGCACCTGCCGGCGTGCAATGCCGCGCCGCAACGCGCCGATACTGTCGTCGCCATCCACAAGCAGCGCCTTGATGCTGGCGGCGTTGCTGTTGGATTTCTCGCCGAAGATGCCGGGGTCGGTGGCACCGGTGATGTCCCAGGCCAGGAGTTCGCAGGCCTGGCCACCCTCGACATTGCGCACCGTGATCGTGTCGCCGGCCTCGACCTCGATCAGCACCGCGCCATTGCCCTGGATCGTATAGCGCTCCATCCCCGGCGGCAGCGCGATCTGACCGGGCCTCAGGATGAGGCTCGGGCGCGGCGGTCCGGCAGTGACTGCGGGGTAGGGCGACTGGCTCATCTCAGCCTTGCGGTTCGAGAAACAAGTTTGCCTGTGTGTAAAATTATTTTAGCAGCAAGAATAGCAGGGCGGTTGGGTTTGGCAAGGCGGAGGTGATGTAAGCTCCCCTTCTCCCCCTGTGGGAGAAGGTGTCGCCGAAGGTGACGGATGAGGGGTGCTTCAGGGAAAGCGAACGTCTCACTTCGCTGGAACACCCCTCATCCCTCTCGTCGCTGCGCGCCGATCCACCTTCTCCCACACGGGGAGAAGGGAAGAGCGCGCACAAGCGCTACGCCAACTCCTCGGAATGGCCGATAACCACTCCATACTCTGCCGCCGAATCCAGCATCGTATGCCAAAGGCTCTCGGCAAAGGTCGCGAACACCAGAACGTTGAACACCGCCTGCCCATCCGTCCGATCATTACCCCGCCACAGCGTGACGCTGGTGTGATCCATCGAGGTCGCGGCAGCCGCGCCAATCGCGAACGCATCGGCATGCAGATCGATCGACGACAGCTTGGCCAGCATCGCCCGCGCCTTGGCACCGGAGACGCTGATCAGCACCCGCGCATGCGACTGGTCGGAGAGCGAAGCCGACCCGGCGAGGGAAGGAGCAAGAACCGCCATCCCGTTCTTGCCACCCTTTGACAGGACGAAAAACTGATCCGGTCCCGACCAGATCAGTGTGGCATCCGCGGTCTGCACCGCCCTCGGCGTTCCTGGCGCAGCAACGCCGAACCAGCCCTTCGCAGCCTTGGCCAGCTCCGCCGCCTTGCCACGCCGCGCCATCACTTGCACCAGGTCGAAATTGCGGATCTCGGTCAGCGCCACGCCGGCTTCGCCCTGCGCACCATACCGCCCCACCGCGAGCGCGCGGTCGAGGGGGCTGCGGACATCCCAGGAAAACTCAGCCACGCTGGCGCCCTCCATCCGGATCGTAGAAGACGGGATTGCAGAGTTCGACGTCATAGTCTTCGCCGCGTATCGGGTCATGCGCATGGACGATCTCGCCGATGCGTTCGCGGCCGCGCTCGACCAGTGCCAGTCCGATCCACTGGTCCGATGTCGGCGAGAAGCAAACCGAGGTGACGTAGCCCTGGTCGTTGCCCGGCCCGGGTGTCTGCCCTTTCGGGATGATGTGCGCACCCGATCGCAGCCGGCGCGCTCTGTCCGTCGGCCTGACGCCGACGACGACCTGCCGGTCCGGCGCGACCAGTGCCTCGCGGCCGGCCATGACGCGGCCGATGAAATCCTTCTTGGTCGACATCATCTTGCCGAGGCCGAGATCGGCGGCGGTCGTCGTGCCGCTCAGTTCCGGTCCGGCGATGTGGCCCTTTTCGACGCGCATCACGCCGAGCGCCTCGGTGCCGTAAGGCGTGACGCCGAACTGTTTTCCGGCCAGCATCAAATTGCGCGCCATCGCCTCGCCATAGCGCGCCGGCACCGAAATCTCGAACGCCATCTCGCCGGAGAAGGAGATGCGGAACAGCCGCGCCTTGATGCCGCCGCGCAAAGCGACTTCGCGCGCGCCCATGAACGGGAAACCCTCGTTGGAAAGGTCTTCCGCAGGATCGACGATCTCCTTGAGCAGGTCGCGGGTCTTCGGTCCCGCGATCGAGAATTGCGCCCACTGGTCGGAGACCGAGGTCAGCTGCACATCGAGTTCGGGGAACAGCACTTGCCGGCAAAATTCGAGGTGCTGCATCACCAGCCCGGCCTTGGCCGTGGTGGTGGTGAGGAAATAGTGGTCCTCGGCCAACCGTGACGTCGTGCCGTCATCATAGACGATGCCGTCCTCGCGCAGCATCAGCCCGTAACGGGCTTTTCCCACGGCAAGATTGGAGAAGGTGTTGATGTAGACGCGGTCGAGGAAGGCGCCGGCATCCGGGCCGTGCACGTCGATCTTGCCAAGCGTCGAGACATCGCAGAAGCCGACGCCTGAGCGCACCGCCTTGACCTCGCGGGTCACCGATTCCAGCCAGTCCTTTTCACCGGCGCGCGGATACCATTGCGCCCGCTTCCAAAGCCCGGTGTCGACGAAGATCGCGCCCTGTTCGGCGGCCCAGTGATGCGACGGCGTCAGTCTGGTCGCATGGAAAGTCTCGTCGCGATGGTGGCCGGCGAAGGCGCCGATGGCGACCGGCACGTAAGGCGGCCGGTAGATCGTCGCGCCGGTCTCGGGAATGGACCTGCCGCTGACCGCCGCCATGATCGCGAGGCCGGCGACGTTGGACGTCTTGCCCTGGTCGGTCGCCATGCCGAGCGTGGTGTAACGCTTCAGATGCTCGACCGATTCGAAACCCTCGCGCTGCGCCAGTTCGATGTCGGATGCGGTCACGTCATGCTGGTAATCGACAAAGGCCTTGCCCTTGCCGGCGACGTGCCAGAGCGGCGTCAGCGAAAAGGCTTCGTCGTTGGCGAGTGGCGCTGAGCCGACCGTGCCGGCACGCCCGGCATCACGCGCCGCCGCTGCACCTGCGGCGAACCCTTCAGCCAGGCAGGCGCCGAGGCCGAAGGCACCGTTGGCGGCACCGGCTGCAATCATGCCAGGAGGCGCGCCGTCGGGCACGAAGGCAGCGATGTCGTCGCGCCATTTCGGCCGGGCGCGATGATAGGAGGTCAGCCCGACCGCGGGATTCCAGCCGCCGGAAACCGCAAGCCCGTCGGCCTCGACTTCAGCGCGTGCTCCGCCGGTCAGCGACACTGCGATCTTCCTGACCCCATCCTTGCTGCCGTCGACGCCGCTGACGGAGCCATGCAGCACAGTGAAGCCGTTCTTGGAAGCGAGCGAACGATGCGCTGGCGATACATCAGGCCGTGCGTCGATCACCGCCGCGATCTGCAGCCCGGCGCCGAGCGCCATCTCGACCGTGCGCCAGCCATCCTCATTGTTGGTGAACAGTGCGACCCGCTTTGCGGGAGCGGCGGCATAGCGCGTGACATAGGTCCGCATCGCCGACGCCATCATCACGCCGGGCGTGTCATTGCCGGCAAAGACGATGGGACGTTCGATGGCGCCGGCGGCAACGACGCAGCGCTTGGCGACGATCCGCCACAGCCGCTGGCGCACCTGATGTTCGGGCGGCGAGGGCAGGTGGTCGCTGACCCGCTCCAGCGCGCCATAAGTACCGCCATCATAGACGCCGAACAGCGTCGTGCGGGTCATGATACGGACATCGGGCATCGCCGCGAGCTCGGCCAGTGTCCGCGACAACCATTCGGCAGCCGGCAGGCCATCGATTGTGCCGCCATCCGAGAGCAGGCGGCCGCCAGGCGTGAAATCTTCCTCGCAGACAATGACGCGGGCGCCGCTGCGGCCGGCCGCCAATGCTGCCGCCAGACCGGCCGGACCGGAGCCGGCGATCAGCACATCGCAATGCGCCCAGGCCTTGTCGTAGTGGTCGGGATCGGCGACGCCTGCGGCACGGCCAAGACCGGCAGCGCGGCGGATCGCCGGCTCGTAGATGGCTTCCCAGAATTTCGCCGGCCACATGAAGGTCTTGTAGTAGAAGCCGGCGACGAAGATCGGTGCGAACAGCTGGTTCACCGACATCACATCGTGGCGCAGCGACGGCCAACGGTTCTGGCTGGCGGCCTCGAGCCCCTCATAAAGCTCCGCCGTCGTCGCCTTGGTGTTCGGCTCGCGGCGGGCGCCGGTGCGCAGTTCGACCAGCGCGTTGGGCTCTTCCGAGCCAGCGGTCAGGATGCCGCGCGGGCGGTGGTACTTGAACGAGCGGCCGACCAGCTTGACGCCATTGGCAACCAGCGCCGACGCCAGCGTATCGCCCTGGAAGCCGGAAAAGCTCTTGCCGTCGAAGCGGAAATTTAGCGGCGCCGTGCGGTCGATGAGGCCGCCACCGTCGAGCCGGTTTGTCTGCATGCCGGCCATCACGCGCCAACCTTCGCGGCACCGGCGCCCGCTGCCGGTTCCACGGCCGAAATCTCATGCGTCAGCGTGTTGCGGGTGACCTTCAGCCACGCCCGGCAACCGCCGCCATGATACCAGTTCTCGCTCATCACGCCGGCGATGTTGTCGCGCAGATAGACGTAGTCGAAGACCTCGTCTTCCGAAGCGCCAGCCGCTGGCCGCACCGGTTTGGCGTCGCCGAGATAGGTGAACTCGCCGAGTGCGCGTTCGCCGCAGAAAGGACAGACAATACGCATGTTTTCTGGCCGTCCTCAGTGCAGGTTCGGTTGGGCGCCCTGGCCCTTTTCGTCGATCATGGCGCCGGTCCGGAAGCGGTCGAGGCGGAACCGCGCAGCCTCCTCATGTGGCGTGTCGCGGGCCAGAAGATGGGCAAAGACGAAGCCGGATCCCGGCGTCGCCTTGAAGCCGCCATAGCACCAGCCGGCATTGAGATAGAGCCCGTCCACCGGTGTCTTGTCGATGATCGGTGAGCCGTCCATCGACATGTCCATGATGCCGCCCCACTGGCGCAAAAGCCGCACGCGGCCGATCATCGGCATCAGCGCCATGCCGCCCTCGCAGACATCCTCCATGACAGGCATGTTGCCGCGCTGGGCGTAAGAATTGTAGCCGTCAATGTCGCCGCCGAAGACAAGGCCGCCCTTGTCGGACTGGCTGACATAGAAATGGCCGGCGCCGAAGGTCATGACGCCGGGGATAAGCGGCTTGATCGCCTCGGAGACAAAGGCCTGCAGCACGTGACTTTCGATCGGCAGGCGCAGGCCCGCCATATCAGCGACGCGCGACGAAGAGCCGGCGACCGCCATGCCGACCTTGCCGGCGCCGATCCTGCCGCGCGAGGTTTCGACGCCGGTCACCTTGCCGTTGGTGTCCCTGACAAAGCCGGTCACTTCGCAATTCTGGATGATGTCGACGCCGAGCCCGCTCGCCGCATGCGCGTAGCCCCAGACAACGGCATCGTGCCGCGCCGTACCGCCGCGCCGCTGCAGCAATCCGCCCTGTACGGGAAAGCGCGCATTGTCGTAGTTCAGGAACGGGATCATCTTCTTGACCGCGGCGAGGTCGAGCAGTTCGGCGTCGATGCCGTTGATGCGCATCGTGTTGCCGCGCCGCGCATAGGCGTCGCGCTGGGCGTCGGAGTGATAGAGGTTGATGACGCCGCGCTGGCTGACCATCGAATTGTAGTTGAGGTCCTGCTCCATCCGCTCCCACAGCTTCATCGACAATTCGTAGAAGCCGGTGTTGCCGGGCAGGCCGTAATTGGAGCGGATGATGGTGGTGTTGCGGCCGGCATTGCCGGAGCCGATCCAGCCTTTTTCCAGCACGGCGACATTTTTGATGCCGTATTCGCTGGCGAGGAACCAGGCGGTGGCCAGGCCATGGCCGCCGCCGCCGATGATCACCACGTCGTAGCGGTCCTTCGGCGTGGCGTCGCGCCAGGTGCGCTGCCAGTTCTTGTGGCCGGAAAGGGCGGCGCGGGCGAGCGAGAAGATCGAGTATTTCATCAGTTCATTCCGAGGTCGCTCGCACCGGCAGGACGGTTATATGTCCAGCGTGTGGTCGCGCTCCCATTGCGTGAAGTGCGAAGCATAGGAATTCCATTCCTGGTGCTTCAGCTTTAGGTAGGCCGACGAGAATTCCTCCCCCAGCGCCGCCTTGAGCGATTTGTCCTTGTCGAACTCGCGCAGCGCGTCGAGCAGGTTGAGCGGCAGTTTCGGCGCGCCTTTCACCGTGTGGCCGTGCTGGTACATGTCTATGTCGTAGCGCTTGCCGGGATCGGCCTTGGAGCGGATGCCGTCGAGGCCGGCGGCAATGATCACCGCCTGCAAGAGATAAGGGTTGGCAGCACCGTCCGGCAGACGCAGCTCGAAGCGGCCGGGGCCGGGCACGCGCACCATATGGGTGCGGTTGTTGCCGGTCCAGGTCACCGTGTTCGGCGCCCAGGTCGCGCCCGAAATCGTGCGCGGCGCGTTGATGCGCTTGTAGGAGTTGACCGTCGGGTTGGTGATGGCGGCAAGCGCCGAGGCATGCTTCATGATGCCGCCGAGGAAGTTCTTGCCCTTGGCCGACAGGCCGAGTTCCATCGAATTGTCGGCGAAGACGTTGGTCTTGCCCGCCTTGTCCCACACCGAGATATGGGCATGGCAGCCATTGCCGGTCAGGCCCTGGAAGGGTTTTGGCATGAAGGTGGCGCGCAGGCCGTGCTTCTCGGCCACCGACTTGACCATGAACTTGAAGAAGGAGTGCTTGTCGGCGGTGGCGAGCACGTCGTCGAAGGCCCAGTTCATCTCGAACTGGCCGTTGGCGTCCTCATGGTCGTTCTGGTAGGGGCCCCAGCCGAGCGCCAGCATGTGGTCGCAGATCTCGGCGATGACATCGTAGCGGCGCATCACCGCCTGCTGGTCGTAGCAGGGCTTTGAGGCCGTGTCGTATTGGTCCGAGATGACGCTGCCGTCCGGCGAGATCAGGAAGAACTCGGCCTCGACACCGGTCTTGACATGCATCCCATCGCCGGCGGCCTCCGCGATCAGCCGCCTCAGCGTGTTGCGCGGCGTCTGGTCGACCTCCTTGTCGTCCATGATGCAGTTGGCGGCGACCCAGGCCACCTCCTTTTTCCATGGCAACTGGATGACGGAGTCCGGATCCGGCACCGCCAGCATGTCGGGATGGGCCGGCGTGAGATCCAGCCAGGTGGCGAAGCCGGCAAAGCCGGCACCGTCCTTCTGCATGTCAGTGATGGCCTGCGCCGGCACCAGCTTGGCACGTTGTCCGCCAAACAAGTCGGTGTAGGAAATCATGAAGTATTTGACGCCGTTCTCTTTGGCGAATGCGGCGAGATCGTTCCCCATTATAATTCCTCGCTTATGTCTTTGGATGCTGTTTTAGAAGCCGTTCTTCCCCGGTATCCAGTTGGTGCCGGCCAGCGGCACGCCGGCCATGGCGGCGGCTTCGATCGTCAATGCGACGAGGTCCTCGGGTTCGAGATTGTGCAGGCTGTTCTTGCCGCAGGCGCGGGCAATCGTCTGCGCCTCGAGCGTCATCACCTTGAGGTAGTTTGCCAGACGGCGTCCGGCGGCCACCGGGTCGACCCGCTTCATCAACTCCGGGTCCTGGGTGGTAATGCCGGCAGGGTCGCGGCCCTCATGCCAGTCGTCATAGGCGCCGGCCGTCGTGCCGAGTTCGTTGTACTCCGCCTCCCAGCGGGGATCGTTGTCGCCGAGAGCGACGAGAGCTGCCGTGCCGATCGAGACCGCGTCGACACCGAGCGCCAGCGCCTTGGCGACATCGGCGCCGTTGCGGATGCCGCCGGAGACGATCAGCTGCACCTTGCGGTGCATGCCGAGATCTTGCAGCGCCTGCACCGCCGGGCGGATACAGGCAAGCGTAGGCTGGCCGACATTCTCGATGAACACTTCCTGCGTGGCTGCGGTGCCACCCTGCATGCCGTCGACGACGACGACATCGGCGCCGGCCTTCACCGCAAGCGCGGTATCATAATAGGGGCGGGCGCCGCCGACCTTGACGTAGATCGGCTTCTCCCAGTCGGTGATTTCGCGAAGTTCGAGGATCTTGATCTCGAGATCGTCCGGGCCGGTCCAGTCGGGGTGACGCGAGGCCGAGCGCTGGTCGATACCCTTTGGCAGCGTGCGCATCTCCGCGACGCGGTCGGAGATCTTCTGGCCGAGCAGCATGCCGCCGCCACCGGGCTTGGCGCCCTGGCCGACAACGACCTCGATGGCATCGGCACGGCGCAGGTCGCGCGGGTTCATGCCATAGCGGGACGGCAGGTACTGATAGACCAGCGTCTTGGAATGGCCACGCTCTTCCTCGGTCATGCCGCCATCGCCCGTGGTGGTCGAGGTGCCGGCCAGCGTCGCGCCCCGGCCGAGGGCTTCTTTCGCCGGGCCGGACAACGATCCAAAGCTCATCCCGGCTATGGTGATCGGGATCTTCAGTTCGATCGGCTTCTTGGCATGGCGGGAGCCCAGCACGACACTGGTGTCGCAGCGCTCGCGATAGCCTTCGAGCGGATAGCGCGAGATGGAGGCGCCGAGGAACAAGAGGTCGTCGAAATGCGGTAGCTTGCGTTTGGCGCCACCGCCACGGATGTCATATATGCCGGTTGCCGCGGCGCGGCGGATTTCGGAAAGCGTGTAGTCGTCGAAGGTCGCGGATTTGCGCGGCGTCGTCGGCGGATTCTTGTAGGTCATGCTGCCTCAATACGCGTCGGCGTTGTCGATATTGAAATTGTAAAGCGTGCGCGCCGAGCCGTAGCGCTTGAACTCCGACGGCTTGACGCCGGTGACGCCGGCGCGGTCGAGCAGGCCCTGCAGCAATTCCAGATGTTCGGGCCGCATCTCCTTGGCGATGCAGTCGGCACCCAGGCTGTCGACCTTGCCGCGCACGAACAGCCGCGCCTCGTAGATGGAGTCGCCCAGCGCATCGCCGGCATCGCCCAGCACCACCAGATTGCCGGACTGCGCCATGAAGGCCGACATGTGGCCGATATTGCCGTGCACGACGATATCGATGCCCTTCATCGAAATGCCGCAGCGCGACGAGGCATTGCCCTCGATGACCAGCAGGCCACCCTTGCCGGTGGCGCCGGCATACTGGCTGGCGTCGCCTTTCACGATGATCGAACCCGACATCATGTTTTCGCCGACGCCGGGGCCGGCCGAACCGTGCACGGTGATGGTGCTGCCGGAATTCATGCCGCCGCAGTAGTAGCCGACGCTGCCGCGTACATCGATGCTGACGGGCTGGTCGACGCCGACGGCGACCGAATGGCTGCCCTTCGGATGCAGCACTTCCCACGCCGTTTCGTTCGAACCGGGCGCCAGATTGTGCAGCGCCTGGTTGAGTTCGCGCAGCGACGACACATCGAGATCGAAGATCCGGGAGGCGTGGTCCTGCGTCGCCGCCTTTGAAAGTTTGGTTGCCGGCATGAACTCAATGCTCCCAGAAATAGACGGTTGCGGGCTCCGGTTCCCAGACCCTCGCATTGTCTATGCCGGGCAGTTTGGTCAGCGCGCGATACTCCGAGCCGAAGGCGACATACTGGTCGGTCTCGGCCATCACGGCGGGCTTGCAGGCGATCGGGTCGCGGACAACGCCAAAACCGTTCTTGGTGCCGACGACGAAGGTGAAGAAGCCGTCGAGGTCGGAGAGCGTGCCTTCCAGCGCCTCGCCGAGGTTCTTGCCATGCGCCATCTGCGAGGAGAGATAGGCGGCCGCCACTTCGGTGTCGTTCTCGGTCTCGAATTTCATGCCTTCGCGGATCAGCTCGCGGCGGACATTGTTGTGGTTCGACAGTGAGCCATTGTGCACCAGGCACTGGTCGGCGCCGGTCGAGAACGGATGCGCGCCCATCGTCGTCACCGCCGATTCCGTCGCCATGCGGGTGTGGCCGATGCCGTGCGTACCAGTCATCTTACGGACGTCGAAGCGATCGACCACCGCCTCGGGCAGGCCGACTTCCTTGTAGATCTCGACGACGTCGCCGGCGCCCATGATGCGGATATCGGGACGCAGCGCCTGGATAGCTTCGCGGGCTTCATCGATCTTGGCAGGCGCGGTCCTGACGACGGCATGGGTCGACTTCACCGCAATGCTCACAGGCGCGCCGATGGCCTTGGCAAGCTCGATATCGAGGTCGCGAAAATCGCGCGCGGGTTTCGCCGACTGAATGGTGATCTTGGCTTCATTCTTGGAAGGCGCGCCATAGATGGCGATGCCTGCGCTGTCGGGGCCGCGATCGCTGAGCGAGACCAGCATCTCCGACAGCATCGCGCCGAGCTTGGGCTCCAGCGACTTGTCCTTCAAAAACAGTCCGACAATTCCACACATGTCAGCCTCCCGGCGTTTGTAGCTAAGAGATGATGTACCGAATGCGGTGCTCGAATTCAATCATATGAAAAAAATTTTCCTGTAGTTACGTATGCGGCGTGATGCCGCTTTGCGAACTATCGCCGTCGCGGGCTGCATTGTGAACCCATTGGGCATGGCGGATGCGGGCGAGCTTATAGGCGTCGAGGATCGACAGCGCATAGATCAGGAAGCCGCCGGCATGGCGGCCGATGAAGCTGGCGTCGGGCGGCGCGATCTTGGCGGTCACCCAGGCCAGGATCACCATGAAGAAAAGAAACTGCAGCCCGCGCACCGGCACGCCTAGAATGACATGGCCGCTTGCCGGCAGCACGATTGCCGCGCCCAGGACGAGATAAGGGCTCGCCGGCGCACGCTGCGTGTTCGAACTGGTCATGCGGCTTGCCGTTCGCTTTTGTTGATGGCGTCGCGCAGCGCCGAGAGGGAGGTGAGCAGCCGCTCGATCAGCGCCGGATCGATCTGCGTGTCACCGAAGGCGGCTTGCCGGAAAACGCCGTAGCGCGCCCGCTCGGCCTCGGCCAGCAGCCAGACGATGCGTACCCCGTTTGGTGTGATCAGCAGCTCCTTGGCGCGGCCTTCCGAAAAGGGCTCCAGATGCTCGGCGATGACGCCTTGCGGGAAACGCGTGCCGCGGCGGTCGGTCCGCAGCACCGCTTCGAGCGGAAATCCCGGAGCCTTTGGCAGCGTATGCTGGAGATGGTCGAAATTGGAGAAGGTCGTCGGCGAGCCCGGCCGCATCATCATGTCGAACGTCGCCGGCACGGCAACCTTTTCGGTGATCGAAACGCTGAGCCAGCGCGCCGGCAGTTTTCGCGTCGCCAGCGTATCGACGATGGTGCGCAGTTGAACGCGCTGGCCGTTCCACGATCCTTCCCAGGTGATGACACCGGCGGTGCCGTCCGAAACATCGGCAGCGTCGGCGATGACGGCGCGGATGCCGGCCGCGTCGGCGGCGAGCGCCGCCAAAACCCTGTTGCGGCTGCGGCGCGCCAGCCACGCAAAGTGCAGGGCAAGGGCCAGGACAATGGCCCCGGCAAGCAGTGCTGATGTCACCTCGGACATTTTGTCATGTCCGGCCCGCCAAGGATCGGGGCGGGCCGTCTCCCATCAATAGCCCTGTGGTTTCGGCCACGGCATGGTGAACTGGTCGCCGCGCCGCACGAATTTGTAACGGTAGAAATGGAACCACAGCGAGATCAGGAAATAGAAGATGGTCATCGCGATCAACTGTGAGCCGAAGCCGAGGAAGATGGCGAAGAAGGTCACCACGCACAGGCAGAACAGCACGATGGCCGGCAGCGGATGGAAGGGGTGCGTGTAGCCGCGGCGGATGGTGCCGAGCGGCCATTTCTTGCGGAACATCATGATGTTGATGCTCATAAAGGTGTATTGCAGCACGCCCGACAGGATCGAGAAGGTGATCGCCTGGTTGAGGTCGGCGATGAAGGCGAAGGCGAGCGCGATCGGCAGCAGGAACAGGATCGAGCGGTAAGGCGTGCGGTACGTCGGGTGCACCGCCGAGAACCAGCTCGGCAGATAGCGGTCGCGGCCAAGCGAGAACCACGCGCGGGCAGCATCATTGATGCAGCCATTGGCCGAGGCCAGTGCCGCCAGCAGCGTCGCGATGAAGAGCAGGTTTTCGAGCAACGGGCTGCCGGTCAATTTGCCGGCGTCCCACAGCGGATAATAGGTGATGCCGAGATATTCCCACGGCATCAGCGAGGCACAGACATACCAGGTCATGGCGGCGGCGATCAAAAGCGTGATCATGCCGGCCATCGTGCCATAGGGTAGGGAACGCGCCGGCGAGCGCACTTCCTCGGCGGCCTGCGTGGTGCCCTCGATGCCGAGATAATACCAGATGCCGAACTGGAAGGCCGCGATGACGCCGATCCAGCCATAGGGCAGGGCATTGCCGGGGGTGACCAGTTCGTTGAGCTTCAGCACCGCGCCTTGCGTCCACGGGCTGACCGAGAAGAACAGGATGACGATCGAGATATAGGCGATCGCGGTGATGACGAAGTTGACGTTGAGCGTCATCAGCACGCCGCGATAGTTGAGCCAGGCCAGCACGACGATGGTGGCGGCGATGAAGGAATTGTGGGTCAGCCCTTCGACGCCGGCCTTGGCGACGATGGTGTCGCCGAGCAGGATGGCGTCGGAGACCTCGAGCATCGTGTAGGCGAAAACCAGGAACAGCGCGACATTGAAGGCCATCAGCGGCCCGACAATGTGCTTGGCCTGGGCGTATTGTCCACCAGCGGCGGCGACCGTCGACGTCACCTCGGAATCGATCATGGCGACCGAGGTATAGAGCAGCCCGACGATCCAGCAGACGATCAGCGCGGCCAGCGCGCCGCCCTTGTCGGCGGAGAAATTCCAGCCGGTGAATTCACCGACCAGAACGATGCCGACGCCGAGCGCCCAGACATGGGCGGGGCCGAGCACCCGCAGCAGCGAGACCCTGTCGCCGTGGATTGTCGTCGTTTGTGCCGTTTCAACCGCAGCCGTCATGTCAGTCCCCACTCAGATCCGGTGTTTTTCGGAAACGGCTTCAAGCTCGCCTTCGCGCGACGAGGTCAGAACGTCCTCGGAATAGGTCGTATCGACCTTGAACCAGTCGTAGAGCATCCACAAAGCGAGCACGGCCGAGATGCCCCAGCATGCGTAAGAGAGTGAAATCCACATGATCGTGTTCCCCGTCGAAACTCTTACTTGTCGTCGAACTTTTCGTTGATGACATCGCGATATTCGCGGTCGGATGCGCGGAACAGGAAGACGAAATAGCCGATCAGCACCGCGGCCATGATGATCAGCGTTGGCCAGTCGATGACATAGTGAAAGCGGTTCTGGATGACGTCATGCGCGGTCTCGGGCGTGTAGCCGAGCTTCTCCCAGATCGCGGCCATGGTCGGGTTCTGGCCAAGCGCTTCCCAGGTCTTGGCGTCGAGCGCGTCGATGGATTTGGCGGCTCCGGCAAGTCCGAGCTTCAGCGGCAGCCACAGTGCCACGAAAATGGCGACCACGACGACGACGATATCGAAAACCTGGCCGGCCTTGCTCTGCTCCGGCGGCGTATAGCGCGACATCTCTTGTACCCTTCAGGAGTTGCGGTTGCGGGATGCGTCGGCGTTCTTGATATCGAGGCCGTAGATGAAGTCCTTGTCTTCCTTGTAGTGCTTGACCATCGCCAGGATCGCGGCCGTGTTGAAGATCAGCACGGCGGCGGCGGCAATCGCGACGACGGCCTTGATGCCGCTGTCGGGAATGTACGGCCATGTCATGAAGAGGACGAAGAGGATCGTCGCCCACAGGCAGATGATCAGCAACGCGGATCCGCGCAAGTCGGAGCGATACAGCGCCTCGATGCGCTGCTGCAGGTCTGACATCGGTTTTTCCCCTTTTTTCCGGCGTCCGGTTCCGAATCCACCGCGCGCCGCTCTCTTTCAAGAGAGTGAAATTTTTTTCATAAATTCAGACCGTTTACCGCAATTGTCAAGACGAATTTACGCTGAGTTAACCGTTTACTCGAAGCGGTCAATTTTGCCTGACAATGAAATTATTTGCTTTCAGGGGATTGCGGCTACCCCGCGTTTGCGATCAATATTCAGCCCAAAGCTCCGGCCTCGCGCCAAGGAGCAGGGAACAATGGATTTTTGAACGGAGGACGAGCGGATGACGGCATCCTGGAGATTTTCGACCCTGGCGGATCGCCACCGCGCGCTGGGTTCGAAGCTCGAAGACTGGAGCGGCATGGGCACCGCCTGGACCTACGACAAGGACGCCGACGAAGAATACATCGCCATCCGCACCAAGGCCGGGCTGATGGATGTGTCGGGCCTGAAGAAGGTCCACATCACAGGGCCGCATGCCTCGCATCTCATCGACCTCGCCACCACGCGCGACGTGGAAAAGATCTACCCCGGCAAGTCAGCCTATGCCTGCATGCTGAACGAGGCGGGAAAATTCACCGACGACTGCATCCTCTACCGCACCGGCCCGAACAGCTGGATGGTCGTGCATGGCTCGGGCACCGGCCATGAGGAATTGCAGCGCGCCGCGATGGGCAGGGACGTCTCGCTGCGCTTCGACGACAATCTGCATGACCTGTCGCTGCAAGGGCCGACTTCAGTCGACTATCTCGCCAAGCATGTGCCGGGGATTCGCGACCTGAACTATTTCCATCACATGCAGACCCAGCTCTTCGGTTTCCCGGTGATGATCTCGCGCACCGGCTATACCGGCGAGCGCGGCTACGAGATCTTCTGCCGCGGTCAGGATGCCGGCACGATCTGGGACCGAATTCTCGACGAGGGCAAGAGCGCCGGCATCATTCCGTGTCGCTTCACCACGCTCGATATGCTGCGTGTCGAGAGCTATCTGCTGTTCTATCCCTACGACAATTCGCAAAAATATCCGTTCGACAATGAAGGCCCCGGCGACACGCTGTGGGAGCTCGGCCTCGACTTCACCGTCAGCCCCGGCAAGACCGGCTTCCGTGGCGCCGAAGAGCACTATCGGCTGAAGGGCAAGGAGCGCTTCAAGATTTTTGGCGTGCTGCTCGACGGCAAGGAGCCCGCCGACGAAGGCGCGCCGGTCTATCGCGACGGCAAAAAGGTCGGCGTGGTGACCTGCGCCATGTATTCGCCGCTGGTCAAGAAATCGATGGGCATCGCCCGCCTCGACGTCGACTGCGCGGTCAGGGACACCAAGCTCGAAATCCGCAACAAGGGCGGAGCGATCAAGGCGACGGCGCAGCCATTGCCGTTCGACGATCCCAAGAAGACCAAGCGCACGGCGAAAGGTTGAGGCATAATCAACAGCGAGGGGTTCGAGGCACGAAGACTTAAATGGCAGCCAAAAGCATCATCAGCCGGCCCGTCTACGGAACGCTCTCTCCGCAGCCCGGCAAACACCATCTTTTCATCGCCGATGCCGAAGGTGCGCTCGCTATTTTAGGCATGGCAGGCAAGGCTCCGCCGGGTTTTTTTGACGGCGCCGAAATCGTCTTCATCCCAGGCCCCGACGGCAAGCATGTCGCCGCCCTCGAGGCGCTGAAGCCGGCGCAATTCCATCAGGCGCCGTCCTTCGCCAGCCTGCTGCCAAGGCTGAAGCAGACACTGAGCAACGCCCATATGGGTTTGCGTCTCTACCTCGCCGGTACCGAAGGTCTGATCGGCCAGGCCATGCAGGTGGCGCTCGAGGCCGGCATCGATCACACCTCGATGCAGACTGAGCATCGCGGCTCGCTGGCGCGCCGCATGCAATGCGTGCACTGCAAGGGCATCACCGAGAACGTGACGACGCAGCCGGCCACCTGTTCGCATTGCGGCCTGCTGCTTCTGGTGCGCGATCACTATTCGCGGCGGCTGGCGGCTTTCCAGGGTGTCTGCATCAACGCCGAGGATCGCTCCGAGATTCCTCCAATCGAGGAGGCCTTCCCATGAGCACCGGCACCACGAAACTCGATGTCGTCGTCAGCGACGTCGTTCCGGTCAACGAGCTCGTCACCCGCTTCCATTTCCGCCGGCGCGACGGTGAGTTGCTGCCGACCTTTTCCGGCGGCGCCCATGTCGTGGTCGAGATGCGCGATGGCGAGCGCACAAGGCTCAATCCCTATTCGCTGATGGGTTCGCCGCTCGACACGCGCGAATACACGATCTCGGTGCGCCGCGACGATGTCGGGCGCGGCGGCTCGCTGTTCATGCACCGGTCCGTTAAGCCGGGCCTGGAGATGGTGATCAGCTATCCCGTCAATTTGTTCTCGCTCGATCTCAGGGCGAAAAAGCACCTGATGCTGGCCGGGGGCATCGGCATCACGCCCTTCATGGCGCAGACCGCGCAGCTGGCCGGGGAGGGCGGCAATTTCGAACTGCACTACACCTGCCGCACGGCGTCGCTCGGCACCTATGCCGACGTGCTGCGGGAGCGTTACGACAGGCGCATCAGGCTCTATCATGACGACCTGGACGAGCGCATCGACCTCGACCGGTTGCTGTCGACGCAGCCGCTCGGCACGCATCTCTATGTCTGCGGCCCCGCCGGCATGATCAACTGGGTGCGCGACCGCGCGGCCGCCTTGGGCTGGCCCTCGGAAGCCGTGCATTTCGAGCATTTCGCGGCACCCCAGCCGGGAGTGCCTTTCGACGTAACGCTTGCCGTCACCGGCAAGACGATCAGGGTGGACGAGCAGCAGAGCCTGCTGGAAGCCATCGAAGCGGCGGGCGTCGATCCACCCTATCTCTGCCGCGGCGGCGTCTGCGGCCAATGCGAGACCAACGTCATCTCTTACGATGGCAAGTTCATCCACAACGACCACTGGCTGAGCGAGGAAGACCATCGCTCCGGCTGCAAGATCATGCCGTGCGTCTCGCGCTTCGAGGGCCGGTCGCTGGTGCTGGAGCGGTAGGACAAAATCATGGGTATCACCTTTCGCAAGGAAACGTTCCGCGACGATTTCACCTTCAAGAACAGCCCGGAGCACATCAGGCGGTTCCCATTCCCGTTCCATGAAGACGCCTACATGTATGCGGTCAACATCGAGCCGCATGTCGTCGGCCCGAAAGGCAGCGTGCTGGAAAATCTGATCGACGTCGACGAGCACTATGTCGCCGAGATGCAGGACCGTGCTTTGGTGCTGGCCGAGGATCCGCTGCGCTGCCAGTCGCTGCCGCATATGACGCTTGCCGGTTGGGACCTGCTCGAGCTTTTGATGGAGCAGCAGGCGCTGGGCTATCCCGAGCATTTCACGCTGGCGCGTGACGGCGACCGCTGGCGCTGGATCAATCGGCCGCTGGGCATCGATGACACCTTCACCTTCGGCGACACCTCGACGCTGCCTTACGGCCCCATGGAATACATCACCCGCCAGAGCCAGGGCGATTTCTGCATCCTCGACCAGCGCGACGGCAATCTGTGGATGGATGCCGGCATGGTCACCACGCAGGCCGACTGGTCGCTCGATTTCGATATCGGCATGAACTTTTTCGAGTGGCACGCGCCGGTGCCGCTGGCGCATGAGAAGGGCATTTTCACCAGGGCGCTGAAGTTCCTCACCAACATCCAGCAGGGCAAACCGGCGCGGCGCCTCAACTGGACGATGACCATCAATCCGCGCCTCGATACCAGCCCGGAAAATTACCACAAATGGGGACCGGACCGCACCACGGTGACGCCGGAGAATGTCGGTGACAAGGTGCATCTGCGCGTCGAGTTGCAGAGCTTCTGGCGGCTGCCGCGCTCGAACGGCATCGTCTTCCCGATCCGCTGCTATCTGATCAAGATGGACGAGCTGGTAACGCAGCCGAAATGGGCGCGCCGCCTTCACCGCGTCATCCGCGACCTGCCGGAAGAGCTCGCCACCTACAAGGGCCTGACACGGTATCGGCCGACCTTGGTGGAGTGGCTGTCGAAGCTGGATGATGGCAGCCCAACTTCACCCGGTTTCGGGCCGGACTAAGGTGTCCAGACTAAGGTGTATTGATATTCAGGTCAGGCCGAGTCGAAAATGGTGGCTTCCGAGAACCGGAGCGGAGCGTACTTTTCGTACGTGAGCACCGGAAGCGCAGGAAGCCGCCATTTGCAGGCCGGCCTCACCTGGATTGCAATACACCTTACCCAGCGCTGTTCTGCGGATAGCAAATAATCGACAGATACCGCATCGGCAGTTTCGTCAGCTGCTCCGGTCCGTGCGGCGCGTCGGCGTCGAAGAACAGGCTGTCGCCAGGCTTCATCGGGTAGAGATTGCTGCCGTGCCGGTAAACGACTTCGCCCTCCAGCATGTAGAGGAACTCCATGCCCTCGTGCTGGAAGGTCGGAAACACATCGGAGTCTTCGGTCAGCGTGATCAGATAGGGTTCGACGACGACGCCGCTGGTGTTCGAGCCGATATGGCCGAGCAGATTGTACTGGTGGCCGGCGCGCGTGCCGCGGCGCTCGACGTCGAGACCTTCGCCGGCCTTGACGAAGACAGCACTTCGCTCCTCCTCGAAGCGGCGGAAGAAGGCGGTGACGGGGACGCCGAGCGCCCGCGACAGCGCCTGCAAAGTGGTCAGCGACGGCGAGGTGATGCCGTTCTCGATCTTAGACAGCATGCCCAGCGAAATGTCGGTGGCGACGGCGAGGTCGGCGACGGTGATGCCGAGCTTCTTGCGGAACGCCCGCACCTCGCGGCCGATCGCCACCTCCAGCACCTTCTCGCGTGTATCACGGATGGCGTGCGGGTTCTGTGTCAGCGGTGCGCGGATGGTCTTACCGTCCGCCGAAACCTTTGGCTGGGGCTTCGGCTTGGCGCCGGCAAGCCCGGCCTTGGAACTGTCTTTCGCCATGTCGCCCCCGGATTTCGCGGATTTATTTCACTCAAGGTGAACATCAGAGGTGGCGATACAGCAGCGCGGCGGTGTCGGCAAGCGTCTTAAGTCCCACGCGCCGATCCCATCGTTTCTGTCAGCGAAGGTTTTTCGCCAGGATTCCGTCGCGCGCAAACGCCGTTCCCGCAGATGTCTGTTGACAGCACCGAAGGGCCAATTAGTGTCACTGTCAGTGAAATTTGTTTCGCTGGGGAAATCAAAAATGAGGAGGCCCTGCAAATGAAAACTCGTGTTGCCGTCATCGGCGCCGGACCGTCCGGCCTGGCGCAGCTCAGGGCCTTCAAGTCGGCTGAAGACAAGGGCGCCGATATCCCCGAAATCGTCTGCTTCGAAAAGCAGTCGGACTGGGGCGGCCTGTGGAATTACACTTGGCGCACCGGCCTGGACGAGCATGGCGATCCCGTTCACGGCTCGATGTACCGATACCTCTGGTCGAATGGACCGAAGGAATGCCTGGAATTCGCCGACTATACTTTCGAGGAGCATTTCGGCCGGCCGATAGGCTCCTATCCGCCGCGCGCCGTGCTTTGGGATTACATCAAGGGCCGCGTCGAAAAATCGGGCCTGCGCAAATGGGTGCGTTTCAACAGCCCGGTGCGCATGGTCACCTTCTCGGACGAAACGAAGAAATTCACAGTCACCGCGCATGACCGGACCAACGACGTCACCTATTCCGAAGAGTTCGACAATGTCGTCGTCGCTTCCGGGCATTTTTCGGTGCCCAACGTTCCCTATTTCGAAGGGTTTTCGACCTTCAACGGCCGCATCCTGCACAGCCATGATTTCCGCGACGCGATGGAATTCAAGGGCAAGGATATCCTGATCATCGGCCGTTCCTATTCGGCCGAGGATATCGGCTCGCAGTGCTACAAATACGGCGCCAAGTCGATCACCTCCAGTTACCGCTCGAAGCCGATGGGCTTCAAATGGCCGGAGAATTGGAAAGAGGTGCCGCTCTTGCAGAAGGTCGTCGGCAAGACCGCGCACTTCAAGGACGGCACCACCAAGGATGTCGACGCCATCATCCTGTGCACAGGCTATCTCCATTCCTTCCCCTTCCTCACCGACGACCTCAAGCTCAAGACCGCCAACCGCATGTGGCCGCTCGACCTCTATGAAGGCGTCGTCTGGGAGAAGAACCCAAAACTGTCCTATATCGGCATGCAGGACCAGTTCTACACTTTCAACATGTTCGACGCGCAGGCTTGGTTTGCCCGCGACGTCATCATGGGCCGCATCAAGCTGCCCTCAGCCAAGGCGATGGCCGAGCACAGCGCCAAATGGCGCGCCCGCGAGGAAACGCTGGAAGACGCCGAACAGATGATCTGGTTCCAGGGCGACTACACCAAGGAACTGATGGACCAGACCGACTATCCCGGTTTCGACGTCGAGGCGGTCAACCAGACCTTCATGGAATGGGAGCACCACAAGGCGGAAGACATTATGAGTTTTCGCGATCACGCTTACCGCTCGCTGATGACCGGCACCATGGCGCCGCTGCACCATACGCCCTGGCTGCAGGCGCTTGATGATTCCATGGAGAGCTATCTCGAGGTGAAGGGCGTCGCGGCGGAATAGCCGCGGCGCATCGTCCTGCCTATCCCAGCCTGGCCCGCGCCTTCGCAGTCCAGGCGTTGAACAGCCGGTCAGCGACGATGCCGATAAAGGCGATGGCTAGGCCGGCAACGATGCCGCGGCCGGAATCGGCCTTGGACAGTGCGATGAACACTTCCTGGCCGAGGTCGCGTGTGCCGACCATGGCGCAGATGATGATCATCGCCAGCGCCATCAGGATGGTCTGGTTGACGCCGAGCATGATTTCGGGAAGCGCCAGCGGCAATTGCACGCGAAAGAAGGTCTGGCGCGGCGTGCAGCCTGACACTTTGGCTGCCTCGATAAGCGCCGGCGGCACCTGACGGATGCCGTGATTGGTGTAGCGGATCGCCGGCACCACGGCGAAGGCGACGGTCGCGATCATGGCGGTGACGTCGCCGACCCGAAATAGCATCACCACCGGGATGATGAAGCAGAAGGACGGCAGAACCTGCAGCGTGTCGATGATCGGGGTGACGATCTTCTCGAAATGGTCGCTGCGCGCCGCCATCAGCCCGATCGGGATGCCGATCAGGCAGGCGATGAAGGCCGATATACCGCAGAGATAGACCGTCGCCATGGTCTTTTCCCAGAGCCCGGTGATGGCGCAGAAAGCGGTCAGCGCGGCGACCAGCGCCGCGAGGCGGAGGCCCGAAAGCTGATAGCCGGCAAGGCCGAGCAGGAACACCGCGCCCAGCCACGGAAAGCCTTCGCAGAAGGCGCGCACCGGGTTGAGCGCATTGAGGATCAGCGCCACGCGAAAGGCTTCGATCGCATCGAAGAAGTTGATCGTCACCCAGTTCACCGCCGCCTTCCACAGCGGCGCGGTGGTGAAGGTGACAGCCTTGGGCACCACCGCGAAGGCCGGCACGAACAGGCCGAGCAGCGTGGTGACGGCAAGAATGGTGATGGCCAGCGTCAGATTGGGATAGCGCCGCCAGAAGCTCGGGGCGACCGCCTGATGGACATGGCCCTTTGCCTGCTTGTGCGCGATGGCCTGGCTCAGCCGGTCGAGTGCGATGGCCAGCGCCACGATGGCGAGACCGGCTTCCATGGCTTCGCCGACCTTCAGCGCGCGCAGTGCCAGAAGCACGTCGTAGCCGAGGCCGCCGGCGCCGATCATCGAGGCGATGATCACCATGTTCAGCGCCAGCATAATCACCTGGTTGACGCCGACCATCAGCGTTGGCCGCGCCGAGGGCAGCAGCACCCGCCACAGTTTCTGCCGCGCCGTGCAGCCGGCCATGTCGCTGAATTCGCCGATCTCCAGCGGCACGCGCGACAGCCCGAGCATCGTCGCCCGCACCATCGGCGGCGTGGCGAAAATGGCGGTGGCGATCATCGCCGACACCGGACTATTGCCGAACAGGAGCAGCATCGGGATGAGATAGGCGAAGGTCGGGATCGTCTGCATCAGGTCGAGGGCAGGGGAGACGATAAGTCTCTCCGCCCACGGCTTGCGCCATGCCCAGATGCCGGCGAACAGACCGGTGACGATGCAGAACGGCACCGCGATGGAGATCAGCGCCAGCGTCAGCATGGCGCTGGTCCATTGGCCGAACAGCGCGATGTAGAGGAAGCAACCGCCGACCAGCAGGCTGAGTTTGCGACCGCCGACAGCATGGCCGGCGAGGAAAGCGACAGCGCACACCCCGACCCAGGACAGGCGGGGCAGGACATAGGCGTCCGCGCCGTGACCGATCTTGAAATTCTTGGCCAGAAGATTGAGCGCGAAGTCGAGCGGCACGCCGAGCACCGCGGTGATCGAGCGCGTCAGCCACGACAGGTTCGATTTGATCCAGCCCATCAGCGCACTGACCCAGTCGGCGACCGGGACGACGGCGCTCGCCGGATAGTCGACAGCCCAAGGGACGCTGTCTTGGAGCAGGAACACCATGAGCACAGCGGCAAGGGCGAGCGCCCAGACAAGCAGCCATCGCTGAAGCGGGGGCCTCGGCTCGCTGGCGCTTGCCGTCACCGTCATGCGCGGGCTCCGGAACGGTCGATACCGGCCAGCAGGTCGATCACCGCTTGCGGCGTCACTTCGCCGATCGGCTTGCCGGTGCCGTTGACCACCGCGAAAGGCTTGCCGGCGGAAACGATGCTGGCCGAGAAGCTGGCGATCTTGGCTTCCGGCGTCACCGTCCCGCCATGCTCGGCGCCATCGCAGGCACGCATCAGGCTTCGTGCCGAGATCACCTTGGCGCGGTCGACGTCGCGGGTGAATTCGGCGACATAGTCGGTCGCCGGATTGACCACCAGCTGTTCCGGCGTGCCGATCTGGATGACCTCGCCGTCCTTCATGATAGCGATGCGGTCGGCGAGCCGGATCGCCTCGTCGAAATCATGGGTGATGAAGACGATGGTCTTGTGCAGCATGGTCTGCAGCCGCATCAATTCGTCCTGCATCTCGCGGCGGATCAGCGGATCGAGTGCGGAGAACGGCTCGTCGAGGAACCAGATTTCCGGTTTGGTCGCGAGGCTGCGGGCGATGCCGACACGCTGCTGCTGGCCGCCGGAAAGCTCGCGCGGATAGAAATGCTCGCGGCCACGCAGGCCGACGAGTTCAATGACCTCACGGGCGCGTGCCTCGCGCGATGCCCGGTCCTGTCCCTGGATGCTCAGCGGAAAGGCGATGTTGTCCAGCACGTTGAGATGCGGCAGCAGCGCGAAATTCTGGAACACCATGCCCATGCGATGGCGCCTGAGTTCGATCAGTGCCACGTCGGATATCTTGAGCAGGTCCTTGCCTTCGAACTCGACCTTGCCGTGGCTCGGCTCGACCAGCCTCGACATGCAGCGCACCAGCGTCGATTTGCCGGAGCCGGACAGGCCCATGATGATGAAGATCTCGCTTTGGCGGATTTCGAGGTCGACCGCGCGCACGGCGCCGACCAGCCCGGCAGCGGTGACATCGGCCATGCTGGCCTTGCCGTCGCGCTCGCGGATAAAATTGGCCGCGTTCGCCCCGAACAGCTTCCACACATTGCGGCAGGCAAGCTTTATCGGGCGGTCGTCCGTGCCTGGCTGCATCGCCCCTAGTCTAGTCCCGTCCGTCATCCAGTCGTCCTTCTGGAACATCAAGATTTGAGACCCGGCCGATCAGCGGCCGGGTCTCGCGTTTCCAGTCGGAACGATCACTGCGCCCAGGCTTTCCAGTCGGCCTCGTGGGCGGCGATCCAGGCGGCGGCGACATCTTCCGGCTTCTTGCCGTCAAGGTCGATCTCGCCGCTCATCTTGTTGAGCTCGTCGGTATCGATCGTGAAGGCCTTCGCCACCTTGTAGGCAACCGGCCATTTGTCCTTCATGCCGCTCCAGGAGTATTTCCAGATCTCGCCATGCGGCTTGCCGCAATCGTATTTGGCGTCCGGATTCACGCCCCATTTCGGGTCGTTGTAGCATTCGGGCGTGTATTCGGGGAATTGCACCCACTCGCCCTTGTACTTCGCTGGCGCCCAATGCGGCGAATAGATCCACAGCATGATCGGCGCCTTGCGCTGATAGGCGGAGTCGAGTTCGGCGAACATCGCCGCGTCGGTGCCGGCATGAATCACGGTGAAGGGCAGTTTCAGCGCCGCGACACGCTCATCGTCAAAACCTTCCCAGGTCACCGGGCCACCGAGGTAACGACCCTTCGGTGCCGTCTCCGCAGTCGAGAACGATGCTGCGCACGTTGGATCGAGCAGCGCATGCCAGTCGGGCAAGGTCGGGCATTTCTCCTTCATGTATTCGGGAAACCACCACTCTTCCTTGGCCTTCGGGCCGAGCTTGCCGAGCCGTTCGGTCTGGCCGGTGGCATCGGAGGCTTTCATGGCTTCGCCGGCGGTGGTGTCCCAGAATTCCAGGCCGACATCGAGGTCGCCATTGGTCAGGCCGGTTGTGAGGCTGGAGAGGTAGTCGGCGGTCGGATATTCGACGGTGTAGCCGAGCTTTTCCAGGATGCCGCCGAGGATCTTGGCGTTGAGGTTGACGCTGGTCCAGTCGAACAGCGCGATCTTGATCGGATCGTTGGATTCCGGTGCGGCGGCTTGGGCGGAAGGTGTCAGCAGGCTTAGCGTCGCGAGCGCGACGGCACTCATCGATAATTTCGAGATATAGCTGCGAAATGACATGCTTGTTCTCCTTCAAGCTGTGGCGGTTATTGCTCGTTCCCTTCTTGCGTCTTTTTATGATTGTGGTGGAAAGACTGGTCGTTACGCAAGGCCGTTGCCGCCACGTCGCGGCTGAAGCCGGCGCAGGCGAAATGATGCTGAATTTCGGTGATGATGGAGTATGCCGGAAGGGTCAGCGTCATGGCTGCCGATGCATCGCTGCTGGAGCGATCAACCGCGGATCAATTGCCAGTCTTGCGGCGCCCTGCAAGGTGCAAGCCATCAAGGTCCCATGATCCAGAGCATTTCCAGAGGAATTGCTGAAGGCTGTTGGCCTGGCAAGCCCCGTCTCGCCAAGCCGTTTCATAGGATGAAATTATATATACCAACGTTCATCTCACGCAACGACTAACGCTTTGCGGATGCACAAATTCAGACTGCAGGCGAAGTCGACTCCGACACGCAGCCGTTCAAATCTTCCTACCAGCAGACGTAGCCGCCATCGACGATCAGGTCGAGGCCGGTGACGAAGCTCGACGCGCGGCTGGCCAGGAACACCGTCGGCCCGACCATCTCCTCCGGCGCGGCCATACGCCCCATCGGCGTGTCGCGCTTGAAGATCTTGATCTCCTCCGCCACCTCGGGCCGCTTGTTCATCGGCGTCAGCGTGTAGCCCGGGCTGACGACATTGACGCGCAGTCCGCGATCAGCCCACTCCATGGCCAGGCTCTTCGACATGTGGATCACGGCGGCTTTAGACGAATTGTAATGCGCCTGCGTCAGCCCGCGGTTGACAATGGTGCCGGACATCGAGGCGATGTTGATGACCGAGCCCTTGCGCCGCGCCAGCATCTTACGGGCTTCGGCCTGGCAGGACAGGAACACGCCGGCGACGTTGACCTCGTGCACCTTCTGCCATGTCTCAAGCGACATCGTCTCGGCCGGCACTGAGCCGGCGATGCCGGCATTGTTGACGGCGACGGTCAGTGCACCAAGTTCAGCCTCGACGCGATCGATTGCCGCCGCGAGATCGCTTTCGGATGTCACCGTGCCGGTCAGCACCAGCGCCTTGCGGCCAAGTGCGGAGATTTGGTGAGCGGTTTCTTCCAACCCGCCCTTCGATGCGTGGCCGAAACAGGCGACGTCGGCACCCGCCTCGGCCAGTCCGATCGCGATTGCCTGGCCAATGCCGCTGCCGGCGCCGGTGACCAGCGCGACATCGCCGTCCAGCTTGAAAAGATCCATCGATAGCCCCCCCTGATTCAGGGGAGGGTATGCGCTGCATGGGCAATTCGATCAACCTCTTCAGAGATCGCAAGCCTTGGGGCGCTTGTCCGAGGACCAGTCCTTGAGCGGCACCGGCCTGAATTTGCCCTTGATCGGCTTGCCGTCCTCGAGGTCCTTGGAGACAGTCCCCTTGCCGGCGAGATAGTTGATGTCGCAGCCACCCACCGTCGTCTTGACGCCATCCGATGTCTGTTGGTTCCAGTCCCAACTGCGGCTGTAGCCGCCGACCAGGAACTGGCCCCGGCGGTAGACGATCGTCAGCGTGTCTTCTGTCGACTTGCTGGCGCCGCAGCCGAAGCAGGACGTCACGGTCAGCGATCCCTTGCCTTTGCTTTCAAGGTCGATGACCCGGTCTTCGGTCAGCCCCTTCCTTACGATATCGGGCCGGCGCGAGGGATCGAGCTTCTCCTCGCCGGCTGCCAGGTAAATATACAGGTCGGCCGGCCCGCCGGGCTCCTGCATCACTCTCGCCTGATCCATCTTGCCGTCCTGGTCTATATCGAGCTTGAGCTCGAACGCCGGACCGTTTTCGGCAACCGCCGGCACCGGCAAAGCGGCCAGGGTGACAAGCCAGGGAAGGGCCGCATGATGAAATGCCGTCTTCATGAGCAATCGTCCGCCGCGAAGGCGCAGCCTAGCACTGGCCCTGGCGAACGAAAACTCGAGCTCTGGATGACTTCGAACGCAGTCAGCCAGTGCAGTTCAGAAGTAGCCGCTGGACGCGGCCGTGAATTCCTTCGGGATCTCGACACCGTCGACCAGGATCTTGTCGACCAGTTCGTGGTGGAAGCAGACCAGGCCCTTGATGCGCTCGGCCTCGTGCACCGGCTCGGGATAGTACCAGACGAGGTTCTCGTGCCGCTTCTTGGGCGTGGTCACGTGATAGTAGCTGGAGATGCCCTTATAGGGGCAGCGCGAAATGTAGCGGCTGGGCGCGAACATATCGAGCCGCGTGTCGGAAATCGGCAGGTAGTGGCGCACGGGATGGCCGGTCTCGAAGAGGAACACGCCACGGCGTGAATCGGCGACCTGCTCGCCGTCGAGGATGACCTGCACCCGCCGCGAGGACGGCAGGCAGTCGACCCGGCGGAACGGATCGCGGGCGTGGACGAAGATTTCCTCGTCTTCCTCGTACCAATGCGTCATCTTCGGCCAATAGAAGGACATGTAGTCCGACAGGTCAGGCGATCCCTTGACCGGATCGGCATAGCGCCAGGCGGCATCCTCGACCAGCGTGATGCCGGTGTTCAGCGAATAGTGGGTGGCGACTCCCTTGAACGGGCTCTCGGTCGTCGTCGTGCTGGGCAGCAGGAACTCCTCGCGCACGTCGCTCATCGGGAAGTAATAGACCGGCAGATGGTCGCTCTCGTAGAGCACCAGCGCCTTGGCCGTGTCGGCGACGATCATCGATCCCACCTGCACGCGCAGCCGCTTCTGCATCGGCATGGTGAAGGCGACATAGCCCGGCTCGAAATCGTACTGGACGATATTGTCGAGCAGGGGGAAATGCGGCCCGCGGCCGCGCAAATGAGGCTTGCGAATGGTAGTCTCCCGTTTCTTTTCTTTTGTCATCGAGCGTTGGCGCAAGGTGTGATGAACCTGGATTGAGCTATGGTGCCGGAGAGGGTTTCCGGACGGTGGGTTTCCCCCTGCATCGAGCGGCTCGAACGATGGCCCCCCATCGCTCTTCACAGCCCTGCCAGCGAATAGCCTCACCGCCCGAAAAGCGGAATTGTCCAATCCTAGCCTCTATCCCAGCGACACACGATCGAGCAGCAGTCCGGCGGCGATCGGCGGCAGGCCGCTGACATTCTTGCGCACCGGCACCAGCAGATCCGGGAAGTAGCTGAAAATGACAGGTGTCTCGTCGAGCAGCAGCTTCTGGATGTCGGAAGCCGCCGCGCGCTGTGCGCCGATATCGAGTGCCTTGAGGTATGAGGTGACCATGCCGTCATAGGCCGGGTTTTTGAAATGCGCGGCATTCCACGGCCCGTCGCTGACCAATGGGCTTTTCAGGAAGACATTCGGCACGCTGCGGTGCGCGTAGTCGGTGATCCCCAACGGGCTGTCCAGCCAATCCGACTGGCCGAACACCGCCTTGCCATAATATTTGTCCTGGTCCTCGATGTTGAGCGAGATGCGGGCGCCGATTTCCTTGGCGAAATTCTGGAACAGCTGCGCATAGCCTGGAATGTCGGAATAGCGCAGCGTCGTCAGCGTGATGTCGAACCCGCTGGCGAGGCCTGCCGCCTCGAGCAGCTGCTTGGCCTTGGCGATGTCCTGGACGCGTTGCGGCACCGACTTGTCGGTAGCGGGAAAGGCCGGCGCGAACGGGCTATCATTGCCTGTCGCCGCCATACCGCGGCACAGGCCATCGACCAGCTTGGAGCGGTCGATGCTGAGCGCCAGTGCCTGGCGCACGCGCTTGTCGGTGAACGGGCCGGTGTCGCAGCGCATGTGGAGCTGGCGATGCGCGGTCGAGGCGACGCGCAACACCGTGATGTCGGGGCTGTTCAGCACCACCTGGCTGACATCGAGCGGCACGGCGTCGAGGACGTCGACCTCGCCGGCCTGCAGCGCCAGGATGCGCGGCTGCACGTCGCCGTAGAATTTGAATTCGAGCCTGTCGGGCAGCGCCTTCTCGCCCCAATAGTCCTCATTGCGCACGAAGGTCGCACCAACCTTCGGCGTGTAGCTCTCCAGCCGGAATGGGCCGGTGCCTTCAAAGGTCTTTTCGTAATCGCCCTTGTAACTCGCCGGCAGGATGACGGCGTTGTAATTGTCGATCGACACTGAATAGGGAAAGCTGCCGTTCGGCGCATCGAGATGGAAGGCGACGGTGTGGTCGTCGACCTTCTGCGTGCCGCCCTTCGACAGCAGGCCCTTGAACACCGAAAGCGCGTTCGAGGCACCGTTGGGATCGGCCAGGCGATCGAAGGTCGCGACGACGTCGTCGGCTTTGAAATCCTCACCATTGTGGAATTTCACGCCCTTGCGCAGCTTGAAGGTCCAGACGCTGCCATCCACGTTTGGTGACCAACTTTCCGCCAGCACCGGCTTCAAGGTGAGATCCGGCTGGGTGATGCAGAGAAATTCGGCGGTCTGGAAAACCAGTTGGTAGCTGCCGCTGTCATAGTAGGTGACGGGGTCGATGGCACCGCCCGGCGTGGCAACGCCGGCGCGCACCGTGCCGCCCGGCTTGCCCTCGGCACGGGCCTTCTGCGTGCCGAGACCGGCGGCGGCGACAAGGCTGCCCAGGAACGGCAGGGAAAGGCCGAGAACGCTGCCATGGCGCAGGAAATCGCGGCGGTCGAGCCGGCCGGCCAGCAATTCGTCGACAGCGGAATTTTCGATTGCCGTCAGATTTTTGCGAGCGGTATCGATCGTCATGAAAGGCCTTGGCATGGCTGCATTCCTCGCTTGCCCTTGGGGGATCGGCCATTTAGGTCATTGTTGATCGCGACCGGAAAGCGATATTTTTTGATAGGGTCCATCGAAATTTTCGATGCGAGGGTGTGAGCATGGATACCGAGAACCTGCGCAGTTTCCTGGAGGTTGCCGAGCATGGCAGCTTCACTGTCGCGGCAGGCCGGCTCAACCTTGCGCAATCCACCGTCAGCGCGCGGATCAGGGGGCTGGAGGAGCAATTGGGTCGCCGGCTTTTCGTGCGCGACCGCGACGGCGTCACGCTGACGCCGGCCGGCCGGCAGTTCCTGCCGCATGCCTCCTCCATCACCCGCACCTGGGAGCAATCGCGGCAGGACATCGCCGTTCCCGATGGCTATGAGAGCCTGCTGCGGCTGACCGCTCCCGCCTATCTGTGGGAGCGCATCACCTCGCCATGGGTCGAGTGGATGCGCTCCAAGCGGCCGAACGTGGCGCTGCGGCTCGAAGGCAGTTTTCCGGATCTGGCGATTGATCAGCTGGCGGAAGGCCTGCTCGACATCTGCATCCTCTATCTGCCGCGCCCGCACCCCGGCATCGTCTATGAGACGCTGGCTGTCGATCAGGTCGTGCTCGTCCAGCATGCCGAGCAGACCAAGCCCTGGACCGAAAACTACATTCTGATGGATTGGGGGCTCGAATTCCGTATCGAGCACGACCGCGCCTTTGCCGGTATGGTCAAACCGGCCATTTCAGCCGGGCTGGTCTTTATCGGCCTGCAGCATGTGCTGTCACAGCAGGCTGCCGCCTATCTGCCGCTCAGCGCCGTCAGCAGCCATATCGAACGTGGCGAGATACGGCGCATCGACGACGCCCCGGTGTTCCAGCGGCCGATCTATCTTGCCTATCCGTCGAATCCCGTCTCGTCCGACGTGCTCGACGTCGCGCTGACAGGCTTGCGCTCGCTGGCCAAGGACTGGACCAGCGAACAGGGTTTTTCGGAAGGCGACCGCTCCTTAGAGCAGTTCACCATTTCACGGAAACGGTGAACTGCTCTAAGTCATTGTTTTGACGCAATTCCGGACGGAAAACCGTTCACACTTTTCCTAGAATTGCTCGTGGCATGGCCGGCCTGAGGTAGCCGGCCGGCGATGCCTGCTATGCAGGCTCGGTCACGGCCGCCTTCTGCAGCCTGGCCAGTTCCGGGTAGGGGATGTGGCAGCGGATAGAATGGCCGGGCTGCGCCTCGGCCAGCGGCGGCTCCTGCTGCTCGCAGATCGGGCCGATCTTGCGCGGGCAGCGCGTGTTGAAGACGCAGCCCGGGGGCGGGTTGGTGGCGCTGGGGATTTCGCCGTCGAGCCGGATGCGCGCCGTCTCGGTCTGGTCGAGCTTGGGCACCGCCGACAGCAGCGCTTCGGTATAGGGATGATGCGGCCCGGAGAAGACTTCCTCCGATGGCCCGATCTCCATGATGCGGCCGAGATAGAGCACAGCGATCTTGTCGGAGAGGTAACGCACCACGCCAAGGTCGTGCGAGATGAAGATGTAGCTGACATCCTCCTTGGACTGCAGATCGGCGAGCAGGTTGAGGATCGCCGCCTGCACGGAGACGTCGAGCGCGGAGGTCGGCTCGTCGCAGACGACGATGCGCGGATCGCCGGCGAAGGCGCGCGCAATGGCGACGCGCTGCTTCAGGCCACCCGAGAGCTGGCGCGGCTTGACGGCCAGATGCCGGTCGGTGAGGCGCACCGAGCGGACGAGGTCGTCGAGGCGCGCCTCCTGCGCCTTGCCGGAGAGGCCGGCCAGCCGCTTCAAGGCGCGGCCGAGAATGTGGCGGATCGAATGCGAGCGGTTGAGCGCGGAGTCCGGGTTCTGGAAGACGATTTGCATCGCCTTGACCTGGTCGTCGCCGCGGTTCTCCAGCTTCGGCGCCAGCGCCTTGCCCTCGAGCTCGATGGTGCCGCCGTCATCGGGCGGGACAAGGCCGAGCAACAGCCTGGCAAAGGTGGTCTTGCCGCTGCCGGATTCGCCGACCAGCCCCAGCGTCTCGCCGGGCCGCAGATCGAGCGAGACATCCTTGACGGCGCGCAGGGGCTGGCCATGGCTGGCATAGGTTTTGTTCAGCCCGGCGACACGCAGCACCGGTATGGTTGCCGGCTTGGGCGCCGTCGCAACATCGCTCGGCGTGGCGCGCGGCAGGGCTTGCGCCTTGTCGTGATGGAAGCAGCGCGACAGACGCTTGCCGCGCTCGTCGCTCAGATCATAGAGCGGTGGCAATTCGGTGCGGCAGCGCTCGTCGGCGAGCGCACAGCGGTCGGCAAAGGCACAACCCTTGATGTCGGCGCCAATGCCGGGCAGGAAGCCGGGAATGGTGTCGAGCCGGCCCTGGTCCTTGCGCTGGCCGCCGCGTGGCAGGCAGCGCAGGAGAGCCACGGTATAGGGATGGCGCGGGTCGTTGAAGACGACTTCCGTCGGCCCTTCCTCGACCAGCATGCCGGCATAGAGCACGCCGACCCGGTCGCACATGTTGGAGACGACAGCGAGGTTGTGGCTGATGAACAGGATTGAGGCCGAGAGTTCCTGTCTGAGCTGTGCGATGAGGTCGAGCACCTCGGCTTCCACCGTCGCATCGAGGCCGGTGGTCGGCTCGTCGAGGATCAGCATCGACGGATCGTTGGCCAGCGCCATGGCGATTGCCACGCGCTGCTGCATGCCGCCGGAGAGCTGGTGCGGATAGCGCTGCATGACGCTTGGCGGATCGGAGATGCGCACGCGGTTGAGCATGGCAATCGCCCGATCGCTGGCCGCCTGGCCCGTTATGCCTCCAAGCTCGAAGATTTCGGTCAACTGCCGGCCGATACGGATCGACGGGTTCAGCGCCTTGCCGGGATCCTGATAGACCATCGAGACGCTTTCCGCGCGGGCGCGCCTGAGCGCTTCCGCATCGAGCTTCATGACGTCCTGGCCGTCGAGCGAAATCGCGCCGCCCGTGATCGACCCGTTCCTTGGTAAATAGCGCACGACGGTGAGCGCCACGGTGGATTTGCCGCAGCCGGATTCGCCGACCAGCCCATAGGCCTCGCCTTGCCTGATGTTGAGGCTGAGATTGCGCAGCACGGCGCGGTTGCGCCCGGCGACTCGGTAGGCGACCGACAGATCGCTGAGTTCGAGGGCGTTTTCAGCCTTTGTGGACTTAGTCGGGGCGGAATTAGTCATTGAGCGCTCCATGAACGCCGTCGGCCACAAGGTTGACGCCGATCACCAGCGAGGCGATGGCGAGCGCGTCGAACAGCACCGTCCACCAGAAGCCGCCGCCGATCATGCCGTAATTCGAGGAGATCGACAGCCCCCAGTCGGGCGAGGGCGGCTGGATGCCGAAACCCATGAAGGACAGCGTGGCGACCGCGAAGATGGCATAGCCAAGCCGCACGGTGGTCTCGACCAGGATCGGCGGGATGACATTGGGCAGGATCTCGACGAACATCGTGTGGAAGGCGCTCTCGTGCCTGAGCTGGGCGGCGGCGACGTAATCGAGTTCGCGCTCTGCCAGCACCGCCGAGCGCACGGTGCGGGCGATGATCGGCGCGAAGCTCAGCCCAATGACGACGATGACGGTGGCCTTGGAGGTGCCGAGCGCGACGATCGCGAGCAGCGCGACGATGACCACGGGGATGGCCATGAAGGCTTCGAGAATGCGGCTGACGACATCGTCGACGATGCCGCGGAAATAGCCGGTGAGCAGGCCGAGTGCCGTGCCGGCCACCGTCGCCAGCAGCGTTGCCAGCGGGGCGACGGTGAGGATGTCGCGCGAGCCGACGATGACGCGCGAGAAGACGTCGCGGCCGATCTGGTCGGTGCCGAACCAGTGTTCGGACGAAGGCGGCGCCAGCGCGTTGATGATGTCGTCGGCGAGCGGGTCATAGGGTGCGAAGTGCTCGCCGAACAGCGCGCAGGCGACCCAGAACAGCACGATGAAGAGACCGACAAGGAAGGTCCGCGAGCGCATGAGCGAGAAGAAGACTTCCGCGAGCGGACTGCGCCGGCGCGTGTCGTCTTGCGGGGGAGAGGTTGTCTGGACGGCGCTCATTGGTCTGACCCCAGGCGGATGCGCGGATTGAGCACGGAGTAGAGGAAGTCGGCGATCAATGTCGCCACGGCATAGACGATGCCGATGGTGAGGATGCCGGACTCCAGCATCGGAAAATCCTTGCCGCGCGCGGCGGTGAAGATCAGCGAGCCGATGCCCTGGTAACGGAACAGCGTCTCGATCACCACAAGGCCGCCGATGAGATAGCCGGTCTGCGTGGCGATGACGGTGATGGTCGGCAGCAGCGCATTGCGCAGCACGTGGCGCCAGATCACGGTGCGCCAGGGCAGGCCCTTGAGCACGGCGGTTCGCGTATAGTCGGAATCGAGCGCCTCGATCATGCCGGAGCGCGCCATACGCGCGATATAGCCGAACAGCACCAGGAACAGCGGCAGCGACGGCAGGATCAGATAATAGAGCTGGGTGAAGAAGCCGGCATCCTTGGGCCATGCCGCCGAGATCGGCAGCCAGCGCAGCCACACGCCGAAGATCAGGATCAGGATGATGCCGGTGACGAATTCCGGCAGCACCGTCACCGACAGGCCGCCAAGGCTGATGATGCGGTCGAGCGGGCGGTTGAGGTTGAGCGCCGCTATCACCCCGCCGAGAATGCCGATCGGCACCACCAGCACGAAGGCGACGGCGGCTAGCTTCATCGAATTGCCAAGTGAGTCGATGACGAACGGCGCCACCGGCGAGCGGAAGATGTAGGATGTGCCCATGTCGCCGCGGATGAAATTCCAGATCCAGGTGGCATACTGGGTGAGCAAGGGGCGATCGACGCCCAGCGTATGATTGAGCGCGTCGACCGCGCGCTGGTCGGCGAACGGCCCCAGGATCGCGCGCCCGACATTGCCGGGTAGAACCTGGCCGCCCAGGAACACCATGATGCTGAGCAGGAACAGCGTCACGAGCGACAGGGAAACACGCCGGGCAAAGAAGGAGAGAATGGCTAAGCCTCCTTGTGATGGGGCCGCGGTCCGGTCAGGCCGGGCACGTCGGCTAAATGCACTGTGGCAGGCGGATCGAACACTGTCACCGGGGGAACGGCTCCGTCAAATCGCGACACCTGAACAAGCGTCGAATTGCAGGTCGGCGATTGGGCAAGGCGCGACGTTCCCCGATCAGGCGTCAGCACATTCGGATTGCCATGCTTTTCCAGACTGTTCGGCTGTCCGGGCGAGGAGGGGTCGAACCATGCACCGGTGGGCAGCTGGACGACGCCCGGGATCAGGCCGTCCGTCAGCACCGCGCCCGCCAGGCACGCTCCGCGATCGTTGAAGACGCGCACGACCGCTCCGTCCAGGATGCCGCGCGCGGCGGCATCCGCAGGGTTGATCCACAGCGGCGCCCGGCCCGACACCTTGCCCGCCCGGCTGACCGAGCCGTGGTCGTACTGGCTGTGCAGCTTGTCGCCGGGCTGCGGCGACAGAAGATGCAGCGGGAACCGGCTGGCAAGTTCGCTGCCCAGCCATTCCCGCGGCTCAAGCCAGACGGCGTGGCCGGGACAGTCGTCATAGCCGAAGGAATCGACCGTCGGCGAGAACAGTTCTATGCGGCCCGACGGTGTCGCCAGCCGATGCCGCTCCGGATCGGCCCGGAAGGCGCCGAGCAAAGTCTGCGACGTCACCTGCCGGGCGAGGTCGGCGTGGCCGTCATGCCAGAAACGGTCGAATGTCGGCATCTCGACGCCGGCCGCGTCCGCGCTGTTCCTGGCCTGCTCGTAAAGCAACCGGATCCACTCGCCGGCTCCACGCCCTTCGGTGAAGGCTTCGCTTGTGCCGAGCCGGGCCGACAGCTCCGCAAAGATCCGATAATCGTCGCGAGCCTCCCCAACCGGATCGATCGCTTGCTTCATGGCGACGACGAGGTTTTCCCGGTTCGAAAAGGCGAGGTCGTTTCGCTCCAGCGGTGTGGTGACCGGCAGCACGATGTCGGCATGGCGTGCGGACGCCGTCCAGAACGGCTCGTTGACGATTATCGTTTCAGGCCGCCGCCAAGCCTCGATCAGCCGGTTCAGGTCCTGGTGGTGGTGGAACGGATTGCCACCGGCCCAGTAGACCAGCCTGATATCGGGGTAGACCAGCGCGGCGCCATTGAAGTCGAACGAGCTGCCCGGATTGAGCAGCATGTCGGCCATCCGCGCGACCGGGATGAAGTCCGGTACCTGGTTCTTGCCTTGCGGCACGGACGGCCAGCGGAAACCCATCTCCGGCCTTCCAGCGCCGTTGGTCGACGAATAGCCGAAGCCAAGGCCGCCGCCCGGCAATCCGATCTGGCCGAGCAGCGCGGCCAGCGTGATAGCCGCCCAGTATGGCTGCTCGCCATGGTCGGCGCGCTGCAGCGACCAGCTGACCATCACCATTGTGCGCTTGGCGGCTATTTCCCTGGCCAGTGCGACGATCCTGTCCTCAACCACGCCGCTCAGGGCGGCAGCCCATGCCGGGCTCTTCGGCTGGCCGTCGGCTTCTCCCAGGATATAGGCCCGCACGGCCTCGAAGCCGCTGCAGTAGCGTACCAGGAAGGCCTCGTCATGACGGTGCTCGCTGATGAGAACATGGCACAGGGCCAGCATCAAGGCGGTGTCGCTGTTCGGCCGCAGCGGCAGCCATTCGGTCTCGACACCGCGCGGTGCATCATCCCGCACGGGTGAGATGTTGATCAGCCGGGCGCCGTTGCCGACGGCCTTTTGCAGGGCCGCTGCGGCTTCGTGCCGGGCCGCGCCGCCGCCCTGTATCTGCGCGTTGCGCCAGGGCAGGCCGCCAAAGGCGATGATCAGTTCGCTGTGCCGTTCGATCCCGTCCCAGGTGGAATGATTGCCTGTCAGGCCGTCGGTTCCGCCAAGCACATGCGGCAGGATGATCTCGGCCGCGCCGTAGGAATAGCTGAGCACCGAACTCGTATAGCCGCCAATCGTGTTGAGGAAGCGGTGGACCTGGCTCTGCGCATGGTGGAACCGCCCCGCGCTCGCCCAGCCATAGGATCCCGCATAGATCGCGCTGTTGCCATGCGCGACGCGGACACGGTCCAATTCGGCCGCGACGATGTCCAGTGCCGTTTCCCAGGGAACTTCGACGAAAGCCTCGCCGCCACGCCCACCCTTGCCGCTGGACCTCTCTCCCTCAAGCCAGCCGCGCCTGATGGCGGGACGGGACACGCGCAGGTCGCCCTGCACCGTGCCGAGCATGGACTTGCCGATCGGCGATGGATCGGGGTCGCCGCTCCATGGCTCCACGCCGACGAGCCTGCCGTTCTCGGCACGGACTTCGTAGGTCCCCCAATGCATGGTGGTGAGCAGGGTCTCGGACTCCATGGGCAATGATCGATCGTCCCGCAACGCGAGGTTCCGCGTCAGGCCGGCGCGCAGCGCCTTGCCTCGGCCTGACAGCGAAAGCACCAGCCCCGGAGGGGGCTGGTAGTTGCGGGATGGGCTTGTCTGCCTCCGCTTAGGCCTTCGATGCCTTTTCGAGGAACAACTGCGACATGGCGGTCGGCTGCACGCCGGCCACACCTTTGGCCGTCGCCGTCAGGTAGTCGTAGAAATAGCCGAAGATGACCGGCGTTTCCTCGAGCAGCAGCTTCTGGATCTTGCCGGCGTCAGCCTTCTGCGCCTCGAGGTCGAGCGCGGCGATGTAGCTGTTTGCCAGCGTGTCGTAATCCTTGTTCTTGAAGTGCGCTGCATTCCAGGTGCCGTCGCTCTTCAGCGGTGCCGCAAGGAAGACGTTCGGCACGCCACGGTGACCATAGTCGGTGATGCCCATCACCGAATCCAGCCAGTTCGATTTGCCGAACACGGCGTCGCCGTAATACGCGCCCTGGTCGAGGATGTTGAGCTCGAGCTCGATACCGATCTCCTTGACCCAGTTCTGGATGAGCTGGGCGTATTCGGGGATTTCCAGATAACGCTCGGTGGTCAGCGTCACCTTGAAGCCCTTGCCGGCGCCGGCTGCTTCCATCAGCTGCTTGGCCTGCGCGATGTCCTGCTTGCGCTGCGGCACACTCGTATCGGTCGACGGATAGGCAGGCGCGAACGGGCTGTCATTGCCCGGCGAAGCCCGGCCTTTCATCAGGCCGGCGACCAGCTTGTCGCGATCGAGGCTGAGCGCGATGGCTCGGCGCACGCGCGGGTCCTTGAACGGATCGGAATCGCAGCGCAGATGCAGTTGCTGGTGGGCGACAGACTTCAGGCTGATGATGTCGATGCTCGGATCGTTGAGCAGTGCGACGCCGGCCAGAACCGGCATCTGGTTGATGATGTCGACCTGTCCGCCCTGCAGCGCCAGGATCATCGGCTGCGTGTCGGCGAAGAAAGTGAACTCGGTGCGGTCGGGCAGCGCCTTCTCGCCCCAATAGTCGTCGTTGCGGACGAAGGAGGCGCCGACCTTGGCGGTGTATTTTTCGACCTTGAACGGCCCGGTGCCGTCGAAGCTTTTCTCGTAGTCGCCCTTGTAGCTCGCCGGGATGATGACGGCGTTGTAATTGTCCGACGACACCATGTAGGGGAAGTTGCCGTTCGGCGCGTCGAGATGGAATTCCACCGTATAGTCGTCGACCTTCTTGGTGGCGCCCTTCTGCAGGATGCCGGTGAACACCGACAGAGCATTGGACGAGTTCGCCGGGTCGGCAAGGCGGTCGATGCTGGCCACGACATCGTCGGCCTTCATCTCGCCGCCTGAGTGGAATTTCACACCCTTGCGCAGCTTGAAGGTCCACACCGTGCCGTTGTCGTTCGGCTTCCAGCTTTCCGCCAAAGCCGGCTTCAGCACAAGGTCTGGGCCGTCAATGCAGAGGAATTCGGCAACCTGCTGCAGCACGACGAGGCCGCCGGCATCGGCAATGGTAACCGGGTCGATGGCTGCCGCCGGCACGCTGCTGGCGACGCGGATGGTGGCGCCGGCTGCGCCCGCGGCGCGCGCCAGCGACGGCATGCCGCCAAAGCCGGCGGCCGTGGTGATGCCGCCCAGAAGCGGCAGCGACAGGCCGAGCAGGCTGCCGTGGCGAATGAAGTCGCGGCGGCTGACACGGCCGTCGACGAGACCGTCGATGAGATGGTTTTCGAGCGGCGAGCGATTGCGCCGGATCAGGTCGAGAATGCGATAGTTCTTGCTCATGGGTTTAACCCTTTCCCCTGTTTCTTATGGCTGAAGATGCACTTCCGGTTGACGTAATTCCGAGGAGTTCTCCTGTCCTGGCCATCAACGAAGTCGGTCGACCGGGACTGTAGCATGCTGTCTTTTCTGGTCCATCCGATCCTTGCGGCGCAGGGGTCAGATTTTCTTGAAGCAATGCTTCCATCCCGTCAGGTCCTGCCGTGGCGATCCAATCGCTGTGGCGGACCCTTGTTGTTGAATAAGTCTCCTTTCCCTTCTCGGTCCTAGTTCAGCGGCAGGCGGCGATATGTGCCGGGCTTTGCCGGGTCGTGATATTTGTTGCACGGGCCGTTCTCGACGAAATCGCGGTGGCAGGCCGCGAGGTTTTTCTGTGACAGCGTGACGCCGAGGCCGGGGCCTTCCGGCACGCGCACGACATTGTTCCTCGGCGAAAACGGCCCTTCCTCGGTGATGTCCATGGGCTGCATGCGAAACAGCGACTGGTTCGGCTCCCGGATCCAGCCGAGCGCTGCGCACAGGTGCAGATAGGCCGCGCTGCCGATGCCGCTGTCGCCGCTGTAGCACCAGAAATCGATGCCGGCGTGTTCGCAGGCGCCGACGAAGCGCAGCATGCGGCCGATGCCGCCATGCGCCGTCGGGTTGCCGACAAAGGCGTCCGGAACCTTGAGGTCCATGGCGCGCGCAATGTCGATGTTATGGGTCGAAAACGGGATCGAGCAATGCTGCCGCAACTGCCGCATCTCCTCGATGGTCGCCACCGGATCCTCCCAGTTGCGCACGCCAAGGTCTTCGAGCGGCCGCGCCAGCCGCCGCGCCGTCGCCAGCGAATAGGCCTGGTTGGAATCGATGCGGATGATCGCCTCGTCGCCGAGCCTTTCGCGGATCAGCTCGACCATTCTCAGCGAGACTTTCGGGTCCTCGGTCGAGAATTTGCCTTCGAAGAAGGTCGTGCCATGCGTCTCGTGCAACTCCGCACAATAGTCGGCGACTTCTTCCGGCGTCGTCTCGCCTTTCACCTTCGGGCCGTCGCCGCGCAGCGAGAAATAGTCGGTGAACGGGATGTCCTTGCGCACCGCGCCGCCAAGCAGCTGGTAGAGCGGCTGCTTCCACGCCTTGCCGCGCAGGTCCCACAGCGCCATCTCGACGGCGCCGAAGGCCATGATGCGGGTGCGGTCGTTGATCGACTGCACGCCGGTCCAGTAGGGCAGGCAGACATGCTCGGCGCCGGCGATGTCGATGGCATCGCGGCCGATGAGGCGCTCGGCCAAGACACCATTGATGATCGCGGCCGCCGCCGGCGTCGGCGCCTCGCCCAGGCCAATCAGCCCATCCTCGGTCTCGACCTCGACAATGGTCTGCGAAAACCCGTCGAGCTCGCCGAACACCCAGCCATAGGGTGCTTCGAGGCGCAGATTGATCGGCGTGGCCTTGATGCTGCGGATTTTCATCTCAGCCGCCGATTTCAAAGAACGGCTTGCCGAGCAGGCTCGGGTCCACGTCGATGCCGAGACCGGGTCCGTCTGGAATGCCCATATGACTGCCGGTGACCGGCGGGGCGTTGAAGGCCGTACGCACCGTCACCCATTCATGGAAGGCAATGGCATGCAACCGCCGCTCTTGCGGCGTGGACAGCGACAGATGTGCCATCGCCGCCGTGTCGATCTCGGCGCCGCCAGTGTCCTCGACCGTGATCATGAAGCCAAGGTCGACGGCCACGTCGCGGATCTGCCGGGTCCTGGTCACGCCGCCCAGCCGCGAGATCTTCAACGTCAACCCGTCGGCCGCGCCCAGGCGATGGATTTCCAGCATTGCCTCGAGCGAGATGACGGATTCGTCGAGCACCATCGGCTTGTCGAGCATGCGGCGCACCGACATGTTCTCCTCGATCGTCGTGCAGGGCTGCTCGAACGTGTAGTCGATGCCACGCGTGGCATCGGCGAACTGCCGTGCCTGATAGGGTGTCCAGCCGGCATTGGCGTCGCAGAAAATCACCGTACCTTTCGGCACGGCCGAGGCGACTGTCGTTACCCGCTCGATGTCGTCGTGCACATTGCCGCCGACCTTGACCTGCAGACGGCGACAGCCCTCTGCGATGATCCTTTTTGCCAGTGCCGCCATCTGATCGAGCGTGCCGTGGGTGACGACCCGGTAGGTCTCCGCCATATCGCTTTCGCGGCCGCCGAGCATGGTCACCAGCGGCACGTCGGCGGCGCGCGCGGCGAGATCCCAGCACGCCATGTCGAGCGCCGATTTGATGTAGGGGTGGCCCTTGAACACCGTGTCCATCAGCCGGCCGATGCTGGCCAGCCCACGTGGATCGTGGCCGATGAGATGCGGCGCGATTTCGGGCACGCCCGCGCGGGCGCCGGCCGGGAAGGCTGCCGAGTAGAAATTGCCGAGCGGCGCCATCTCGCCCCAGCCGGTCAGGCCGCTGTCGGCGGTGATGGCGACGATCACCGCGTCGAAGCAGCCGGCCTCACGCCCCTTGGACATCCGGTAGGGCCCGTCCACGAAGGGCTGCACCACATGGTAGGCTTTGATGGATTTGATCTGCACTCTGTCTGTCCGCTGGCTACAATGTCTGGGGAATTGATCAGGCGCCCCTCGATGGGCGCTGTTCGAGGCCGCGTGCGTAAGAAAGCAGCTGTTCGAAATCGACATGGATATGCTCGCGGGCATGGCTCTGGGCAGCACGCATGTCGGTGCCCTTCATCAGCCGCACGTAAGTCTCATGGACGTCTTCAGCCGGCACCGGCTCATTGCGCGCATGCTGGTGCAGCGCGAAATACATCTGCAGCCGGCTGGTCAGCCGCTGCCAGGTTTCCAGCAGCACGGAATTGTCGGCCCATTCGTAGATCAGCCCATGCAGTTGCAGCGCCGTTTCGATCTGCCTTGTGGTGTCGAGGTTGCGTGTCGCCTGCTTCACCGCTTCGTGGCGGCGGTCAAGTTCATCGAAGAAACGCTGGTCGCGCTGTGGCCATGTCCGCTCGATGGCGAACTCGTCCAGCACCTGGTTGAGCGAATAGGCATCGTCAATGTCCTTGGCCGTGACATCGATGACGAAGGTGCCGGCATAGGGAATGCTGGTCAGGAGACCTTCCTGCACCAGCTCGCGCATCGCCTCGCGCAACGGCGCGCGGCTGACCCGCATCTGTTCGGAAATCCGGAGCTCGTTGAGCTTCTGGCCGGGTTCCAGCTGACCGGTCAGGATCGCGCGCCGCAGCAGCGCGACGATTTCGGCGCGGCGCGTCGTGTCGGCAATCGGGCTGAAATCCGTCTTCACCATCCGGCCCACTCCAGCGAGAACAGAAGGCAAGACAATCAGATTGTCGACAATCTAACAAGATAGCATTTTCGGATTTTTCACCCGGCAACCCGGTCGATGAGTTGGGCGGCTCAGGCCGCCCGGCCATAGAAGCCGACCCGCTCCTCGGCGCTGAATATCACCCCCGGCTTCTCATAGTAGGAGAACACCGCGATCATGCGTTCGCGCTCGCCTTCGACCGTGGTGACACGGTGTGCGGTGTTCTTGCCGCGGAAGACATTGAGCGTACCGGGCTTCATGCGCAGGATTCTTGCGTCGGGATCACGCCCTTCGAGCAGCCGGGCCACACCCTCATAATTCGGGTTGTCATCCGACCTCAGATCGGTGCGGTATTCCAAATCGCCGCCGCGCTCCGCCTGCTGCAGCAGCAGCGTCGTGGTGAATTCCGAGCGGTCGAAATGCCAGTTCAACGCCTCGCCAGCGCGATAGGCCATGACATTGGTGCGAGCCAGCGGATCCTGCATGACATGCAGTTTTGCCTTGCCCATCGTCGCCGCCAGGAACCGCACCAGCGGTTCATACTCGTAGATGGCAAGCACGGTGCTGCCGGGAATCTGGTCGGCGCAGACCGTATGGCTTGTTGTTTCGACCTTGCGCAGCGCGGGATGCTCGGGTGCGAGTTCGGGGATATCGGGCTTGAAGTAGATGTTATGCATGCGCTTGTGGACATGGGACTGCGTGTCCATCACCGGCTTGATTTCCCGCACCGCCCGTTCGGCGACGCCAGGCCGCAGAAAACCTTCGAGGTTGAACATGCCGTCGGCCCTGAGGGCTTCGATCGACTGTTCGACGAGGCGGTTCCATTCGGTGCTGCCTTCGCGGTCGAGCGGATAGCGGTCGAGATTGAGAATGTCTTTCATGTCGCGTGCTCCATAGGTTGGGCACAGAAGACGGCAAAAAATTCTTTCTCTCAACGGGGAAAATTATTAGGATTGGCCAAGAAAAACTTGTGGAGCCTGGCATGGAGAAGCTGCCGCCGCTGAACGCGATCAAGGCCTTCGAGGTCGCGGCCCGTGCCGGCAGCTTCACCCTGGCGGCGAGCGAACTTGGCGTGTCCTCCGCGGCGGTCAGCCAGCAGATCCGCAATCTCGAAACCTGGTTCGGCAAGCAGCTGTTCGTGCGCACGGGCAACCGCATCACGCTGACGGACGCCGGCCACGCCATCTATCCGCAGACCGCGCGCGCGCTGGGCGACATCGCCGCCATCGGCCAGCGCATGCTGGAAGGCGGCTTGAGGACGCGTCTGGTCGTCAGCGTGCCGTTTTCGCTGGCCGAGCTGTGGCTGGCGCCGAGGCTGGCCGCTCTTCTCGAGGCCTTTCCGCATATGGCGATCGATGTGCGGGCGGAAGACGATCCGATCGACCTGATGCGCTGGAATGTCGACCTGCGCATCTCCTATGGCGACTATCACTATCCCAATCTGCGGATGGTCCGCCTCGTCCACGACGACGTGCTGCCGGTCTGCGCGCCGGAATTCTGGCACCGGCATGGCAACGGTGATCCGGGGCTCACGGACCTGCATGAGAGCCTGTTCATCCACACCAATTGGGGGCCGAACTATGCTTCGCACCCGAGCTGGGCTGACTGGTTCGCGGCATGTGGCGGCAGCCGCTCGCCCGACCCGTCGCATGGGCGGCGTGTCGGCCTGTCCAGTCTGGCGATCGCCTCGGCGAGGCTGGGTCTGGGCATCGCGCTTGGCCAGCGGGTGATGGCGCAGGCCGATCTGGAGGCTGGCCGCCTGATCGCGCTCTCGCCAGTCTCTGTGCGCCTCGGTCACCCCTATTGCGCCTTCATGCCGCCGGCCAAGGTCGACCGTGCCGATGTGGCCGCTCTTGTCGGCCTGCTCGAAAAAACGGCGCCCACGACCTGAAAAAATGGCGCCCCGACCTGTGGGAAGGCCGGGGCGCCGCGCAAAAACCGGGCCTGCGGGGGATTCAGGTAGCCGGTTTCTGTGGCAGTGGCGAGATCGGCATTCCAGGTCCGATCTTCTGCAGATTGCCTGTGATCACCTGGTCGCCTTCGGAGACGCCGCTCAGGATGGCCACCAGATCGCCGCTGGTCGGGCCAAGGGAGACCAGCCGCTGGTCGACCGTGTTGCCCTTGCCGACGACGTAGAGGTATTTGCCGAGCTGGCTCGAACCCAGCGCCGTCTGTGGTACCATCAGCGCATCGGGCTGCTGCCTGATATGCAGCCGCACGCGGACATACTGGCCAGGGATGAGCGTAAACTTCGCATTGCCGATGGTGGCGCGTGCGGTGATGGTGCCGGTCGAATGATCGACCGTATTGTCGATGAAGGTGAGTTCACCCTTCTGGCTGGACTCGGTCGCGCCAGGAAGCAAAACCTCGACCTCGATCGGGCCGGCCGCGCGGGCCTGCTCGATCTCGGCCAGATCCGTCTCGCTCGGATTGAAGGTGACATAGATAGGGTCGAGCTGCACCAGCGTGTTGAGCACCGTGCCGGCGACGCTGACCAGCGTGCCGACCGAAGCCTGGTTGCGGCCCAGGCGCCCGGTGAACGGAGCGTGGATCTCGGCGTAGCTCAGATTGAGCTCCGCCGTGCGCACGGCCGCCTGGTTGAGCGCCAGCGACGCCTGCGCTTCGCGCAAGGTGCTGGTGCGCTGGTCGAAACTGTCCTTGTCCAGGTAACCGCTCTTGGCGAGCTCTGTGCCGCGGCCGAGATTGGACCGCGCATAGTCGAGCGTCGCCGTATCGCGCTGGACCTGGGCCTTCGCCTGGTCGAGCGCAGCCTGGAAGTCGTCAGGCGAGATCTTGTAGAGAATATCGCCCTGCCGCACATCGGCGCCGTCCTGCGCCGTCTGTTCCTGCAAATAGCCGGGTACGCGCGCCTGCAACGTGATGCTGCGGATCGGCTCGATGCGGGCGGCATAGTCGAGATAGATCGGGATCGTCTTTTTGACCACGCTCGCCACCGGCACCGGCATCACGAATGCCGCAGGAGCGGGCGCAGCCCCAGCCGTGCTGGCGCTCAGCCTGAGATTGCCCATGTCGAGCAGGTGGACGCTGGCCACCGAGATCGCACCCAGCGCGACCGCCGTTCCCAACGCGATTTTCCATTTACGCATGATTAGTCTCCAATCTTATTCGGCCGCTTCCGCCAGGGGAGGGAAGGCGGGTTCGGCAGTTGGTTCAGTATGTTGGGAAGCGGACTCGCCGCTTTCGCGGCGCTCCCGCAGCTGTTCGATGACTGCGTAGAAGACCGGCACGAACACCAGCGACAGGATGGTCGCGGCGACCATGCCGCCAAACACCGTGGTGCCGATCGACTGGCGGCTTGCCGCGCCGGCGCCTGTCGCGAACATCAGCGGCAGCACGCCGAGGATGAAGGCGAAGGCCGTCATCAGGATCGGCCGGAGTCTCAGCCGCGCGGCTTCCATCGCCGCCTCGACGATGCTGAGGCCCTCCTCGCGCCGCCGTCTGGCGAACTCGACGATCAGGATCGCGTTCTTCGCCGCCAGGCCGATCAGCATGACGAAGCCGATCTGCGAGTAGACGTCGATCTGCATGCCGCGCACCCAGAGCGCCGCGAACGCGCCAAACAGGGCGAGCGGCACGGCGAGCAGCACCATGAACGGCATCGCCCAGCTCTCATACTGCGCCGCCAGGATCAGGAAGACGAAGACGATGGCGAGGCCGAAGACGACGGACGCGATCGATCCTGCCTTGAGTTCCTGGAAGGTGATGCCGGTCCATTCGAAACCGAAATCCCTGGGCAGCGCGGTGGCAGCCGCCCGTTCCATGGCAGCAACCGCCTGGCCCGAGGAGAAGCCCGGTGCGGCACCGCCATTGATCGAGGCGGAGGCATTGTTGTTGTAGTGCGGCACGGTCTCCGGACCGACGAACGGCACCAGCTTGCCCAGCGTGCTGAGCGGCACCATGCCGCCGGAGGCATTGCGCACATAGAGCCGCGAAATGTCGGCCGCGCCCGCACGTGCATCCTTGTCGGCCTGGATGGTCACCCGGAAGGTGCGGCCAAACAGGTTGAAGTCATTCACGTAGAGCGAGCCGAGATAGATCTGCAGCGTGTTGAAGACATCAGGCAAATTGAGGCCGAGGAGCTTCGCCTTGCTGCGGTCGAGGTCATAGTTGAACTGCGGCGTCGAGGTCGAGAACGGCGAGAACAACTGCTGCGGATTGATTTCCGGCTGCTTGCGCGCCTCGGCGATCACAGCTTGCGTCGCGTCGTTGAGGGCCGTGCTGCCGCGACCGGTGAGATCCTCGACGACGAATTCGAAACCGCCCGTCGTGCCGATACCCGGGATCGAAGGCGGATCGAAGGAGAGCGCGAAGGCTTCCGGTATCTGCAACAGCTTGCCGCGCACATCGGCAACGAGCTTTGATGCGCTCTGGTCGGGAGTACGCTCCTCCCAGGGCTTCAGAATGGCAAACTCGACCGCCGAGTTCGACTGTGCGGCACTGGTCAGGAAGTTCAGTCCGCTGATCGAGCCGACAATGTCGACGCCGGGGGTTGCCTGCAGGATGTCGCGCGCCTTCTGGGCCACCGCGTCGGTGCGCTCGAGTGAGGCGCCGTCGGGCAGCTGGATGACGACGAAGAAATAGCCCTGGTCCTCGACCGGAAGGAAGGTCGACGGCAGGCGCTGCCAGACAAAATAGGTGGCAACCAGGCCGGCCGCGAACAGGCCGAGCATGATCCAGCGCAAGCGGATGAGAATGCGCACGCCATGGGCGTAGGCATGCGACATTTTGTCGAAACCCGTATTGAACCAGCGGAACAGCACGAACTGCGTCTCGCCGCGATGGCGCAGGAAGGCGGCGCTGAGCGCGGGGCTGAGCGTCAGCGAATTGAAGGCGGAAATGCCAACCGAAATCGCCACCGTCAGCGCGAACTGGTTGTAGAGCTTGCCGGAAACGCCGGGAATGAAGGCGACCGGCACGAACACCGCCATCAGCACGGCGGTGGTGGCGATGATCGGACCGGTGACTTCGGCCATGGCGGCCTTGGTCGCCGCCAGTGGCTTCAGCCCGGCCTCGAGCTGTCGTTCGACATTCTCGACCACCACGATGGCGTCGTCGACGACAAGGCCGATCGCCAGCACCATGCCGAGTAGGGAGAGCATGTTGAGCGAGAAGCCCATCATCTCCATGACGACGAGCGTCGCCACCAAAGACACCGGAATGGCGATGGTCGGGATGATCGTCGTGCGCCAGCTCTGCAGGAAGATGAACACCACGGCGACGACGAGCACCAGGGCTTCGCCGAGCGTGATCAGCACGTCATGCATCGACGCCGAGACGAAGCGCGTCGTGTCGTAGTGCATTGCATAGGACACGCCCTTCGGGAAACGGGCCGACAGCTCCTGCATCTTGTCTTTTACGCGCTGCTGAAGGTCGAGCGCGTTGGAGCCGGGCATCTGGTAGACGGCGAGCACCACGGTCGGTTCCTTGCCGAAGAAGGCCGAGGATGAATATTGCAGCGCGCCGAGCTCGATGCGCGCGACGTCGCGAAGCCGCACCAGTGAGCCGGTGTCGGTGTTGGCGCGCACGACGATGTCGCCGAACTCCTTCGGGTCGCTCAGGCGGCCGACGGCATTGACCTGCATTTCGAAGGCGGTGCCGGCGGGCGCCGGCGACTGGCCGATCTTGCCGGCCGCCACCTGGACGTTCTGCTCGGCGATGGCATTCTGCACGTCGACGGCGGTGATGCCGAGATTGGCGAGCTTGTCCGGGTCGAGCCAGACACGCATCGAATAGCGCCGCTCGCCGAAAATCTGAACGTCGCCGACGCCTTGCAGGCGCTTCAGCGGATCGACGACCTGCAGATAGGCAAGGTTCGAGAGCGCCACCGGATCGACGGAACTGTCGGGCGAGGTGAGGTTGACGATCAGCACGAAGTTCGGGTTCTGCTTCTTGATCGTAACGCCGCCCTGGTTGACGATCGCCGGCAGCGACGAGGCCGCCTGCGAGACGCGGTTCTGCACGTCGACGGCGGCGGTGCTGAGGGAATAGCCGACATCGAAGGTGATGGTGATGGTCGAGGAGCCGTCATTGGAGCTCGTCGACGACATGTAGGTCATGCCTTGCACGCCGTTGATCTGCTGCTCCAGCGGCGTCGTCACGGTATCGGCCACGACTTGCGCGCTGGCGCCCGGATAGTGGGCGCTGACCACGACCTGGGGCGGCGTGATGTCGGGAAACTGCGAGACCGGCAGCAGGAAATAACAAATCGTGCCGGCGAGCACCATGATGATGGCGATCGCCGAGGCGAAGATCGGACGGTGGATGAAGAAGTTTACCACGACACGCATGCCTCGCCGGCTGCTGTTGCCCGCCCAAAGGCGCTGGCAACCCTGGACAAATGGCCGTGCCCGTCACGGGGGACTTCCCGTGACCGCAGCAACGGCACCTCGCGACGCTGCCCATCGGCAAGCGAGCGAAGCATCTTCTCGAAGGCGCGGGGATCGACCCCATCTGCCTTCATGACCAGCCGGATCATCGGATCCCGGACGGCCTCATCTATGGTAAGATCGCGGCGCTGTGGCATTGGCCGGCTCCTTGTCTGTCGATTCGCAGCCCATGCTCGCGAACCGTTTTTCATTTCCTCACCGGCCGAAGCCGCATGATTGGCAGTTTCTCGTCCCTCTCATCTGGCAGGACCAGTTCACGGCCTTGTTATTGACGACGGACGACATAGGTGTTACCAGTAAGTAACATCTACATAGTTACAGACCGGTAACACCCTAGTCAAGAGGTGGCCGTGGTTTTTAGGAAACGAAAGGAGATCATGATGACAGACAGCGTCGTGGAGCGCTCGCGTCCCCGGGATCGGATCCTGGAGACGGCACGCGACATGTTCCACAAGCACGGCATCAAGGGCGTCGGCGTCGACGCCATCACCGAAGCTGCCGGCACAAACAAGATGACGCTCTATCGTCACTTCGAATCCAAGGATGATTTGATCGTCGAGTGCCTGCGCGCCAATGCGGCCAAGGCCGGCGCCATGTGGGACACGTTCGAGGCCGAATTTCCCGGCGACAAGCTCGCACAACTGCATGCCTGGGTTCGCAAGGCGGCTGCCATGCTCAATGCCGACGGCCGTGGCTGCGACATGGCCAATGCTGCCGCTGAACTGGCCGAGCCGGACCATCCGGCGAGGCTGGTGATCAAGGAACTCAAGGAAGCCCAGCGCGAGCGCCTTGTGACGCTGTGCCGGGACGCGGGCATCGGCCAGGCCGAACTGCTCGCCGATACGTTGTCGCTGCTGTTCGAAGGCGCGCGTGTCAGCGTGCAAACGGTGGGCACCGAAGGGCCTAGCACGCAGTTCGTGCGCATGGCTGAAGGGCTGATCGTTTCCTTCCGAGGCACTGCCGCCGGTTGAAGTCCGCCCCTTCTGGCGATTTACCGGTCGTATGACCGCGACAGCGCGGGCCCTTTGGTGCGAGTGGCGCACGAATTTTCGACGGCTGAACGAAAAAAGCCCGCTGCCGGGAGGAGGTGGCAGCGGGCTCGATTTCGAGTGTGGCGCGGGAGGAGGTGCACCCCACTCAGCGTCGGCATCGCATCTGGGAGGAGTAGATGGCCGACAACCAGAACCTACGAATTGCCCAATGATTCGGCAACAATGAATTGTGCATAGCAGCTGTGCAGATTTGCCGTGTCAATTATCCTACAAATGCGGGAAACCGGCTTTGCCCAGAGCAATTCCAGGAAAAGTGTGAAGCGATTTTCCCGGGAAAGCGCATAGCGCTTTCCCTTTGGGAATTGCGTTAAAAATCTAAGCCGCCCCACCTTACTGGACCGGCACGTTTTCCCGAAAAATCAGGCGCGGCTCGATGAATTTCCGTGTGAGATAGGGCGCCGATGAGGCGATTGAGCCGAGCAGGCGGATGACCGACTGTTCGGCAATCAGCCTGGCGTTCTGGTCGATGACGACGTCGGCGAGATCGTCAACGAGGTAACCGCGCGTTTCCCTCGTCAGATCGTGGCAGATAAACACCGGCTTGCGGTTGGGCCTGGCTTCCCGGATGGCTTTCGCAACGCCGGAGCGTCCGGCTCCGACGCAATAGATGCCGAGCAGTTCCGGTTCATTGTGCAGCGCCTTCATGGTTTCGGCGTAGCTGGCATCCGGCTCGTCATTGATCTCGACGGCGCTGGTCACGGTGAGGTTGGGGAATTCCTCGCCAAGCACGGAGCGAAAGCCCATTTCACGCTCCTCATGGCCGCGATAGGAGCGCGAACCGACGACCATCGCCAGATGGCCCGCGCGGCCGCCGAGGAAGCGCCCCATGAGAAGTGCCGCCGTTCGCCCCGCCACCCGGTTGTCGATGCCGACATAAGCCGAGCGAGGGGCGGCCGGAATGTCGGACACCAGCGTCACCAGGCGGATGCCGGCCTCGACAATATCGCGCAGGATGTTGCGGGTTCGTGGATGGTCGACGGCGATGACCCCGACGCCATTGGCCCTCAGCGACAGGTTCTCGACGGCGCTCTGCAGCGCGTTCGGCGAGATGCCAGCGAGATTGTGGATCCGGCACGAAGCGACCAGCGGCAGGCGTGATGCGTAGTCCTCGATGTGCCTTGCCAGATCCTGCATGAAGGCGTTGCTGCCGATCGGCAGGAAGAATTCGAGGTTGGCGGGCTTCGAGGGAAGCGTCACCTGATCGGCGACCGGCAGATAGCCAAGCTGCTTGGCGGCCTCCATGACGCGTTGCCGGTTGGCCGCGCTGGCGCCGGGCCGGTTGTTGAGCACCCTGTCGACCGTCGCGGTCGAGAGCCCGCAATTCCTGGCGATGTCGGAGACGGTGGCCTTCATGCCGCAACCCTATGCGCCGATGCGATGGCGCGCCAGACGGGTGATGTGTCAGGCGATGTGCCAAGGGATGCGATCTGAGGGGCGGGTGATCGATACCCATCGCCAGGACGCGCATTCCGTTGCTTCGACAAAACGGCTTCCGCCCGTCCTCAATGCGCCGGCTTGCCGTCGGCGATGGCGTCGCGGATTTCCTTGTCCGACATGCCGGTGATGATCCGCTCGACGTCCGTCACGGTCGTCTTCTTCGGATCGATGTCATCGGCGACCACCTTGCCCCGGCGCATGACGACGATGCGGTCGACCACCTGGAAGACATGGTGGATGTTGTGCGCGATGAAGATGCAGGAGTGGCCGGAATCGCGGGCGTTGCGCACGAAGCTCAGCACGCCTTGCGTTTCGGCGACGCCGAGATTGTTGGTCGGCTCGTCGAGGATGATGAGGTCGCTGTCGAAATGCATGGCGCGCGCGATCGCCACGGCCTGGCGCTCGCCGCCGGAGAGCGAGCCGATCGGCGTCGTCGGCGGAATGTTCTTCGAGATGCCGACCTGTTTGAGCAGGTCGCGGGCGACAGTGTTCATCGCCTCCTGGTCCATGCGGTTGAGAAAGCGCGGCGGCTTGATCGGCTCGCGCCCGAGGAAAAGATTGCGGGCGATCGACAGTTGCGTGACCAGCGCGGAATCCTGGTAGATGGTCTCGATGCCCTGCGCGATGGCGTCGCTGGTACTGCGCAAGCTGACCTTCTTGCCGCGGATGAAGATGTCACCGCTGGTCAGCGGCACGGCGCCCGACAAAACCTTGATCAGCGTCGACTTGCCGGCGCCGTTGTCGCCGAGCAGGCCGACGATCTCGCGCTCGTTGACATGGAAGTTGGCGTCCTCCAGTGCCTGCACGCGGCCGTAGGACTTGCGGATGTTCTGCATGCGGATCAATGGCTCGGCCATGGTTCAAGTCCCTGCCTGATGCCGGCGTTCCAGCCATGAGTGGAGCGCCATCATGCCAAGAATGATCGCGCCGATGAAGATGTTGTAGGCAAGACCGGGCACGCCGATCAGCACGATGCCGTTGCGCATCACGCGCAGGATCAGGATGCCGAGCACGGTGCCGATGATGGTGCCGCGTCCGCCGGTCAGCGCCGTGCCGCCGATCACCACCATGGCGATGACTTCCAACTCGTAGCCGGTGCCGCTGTTGGGGTTGGCGGCGGACGTGCGCAGCGAGGAGATGACGCCGGCCAGCGAGGCCATGAGCGACGACAGCACGAACAGGCCGATCTTGACGCGGTTGACATTGACGCCGCGGGCGCGCGCCGCGTTGGGATTGCCGCCCGCCGCCTGGATCCAGTTGCCTGTCCGGCTTTGCGTCAGCACATAGCCGAGCGCGATCGCCGCGGCGATAAACCAGAACAGCGACATGTAGATGCGAAACGGCCCGATGAAGAAGTCGCCGACCAGCGCCTCCGCCAGCCAGCTGCCCTCGGCACTCCAGGTGCGCTGCGGAAAACCGTCGGTGATGAAAAGCGCGCTGCCGCGCACCACCAGAAGCATGCCGAGCGTCACCAGGAAGGACGGGATCTTGAGCTGGGTGACGAACCAGCCATTGACCAGGCCGATCAGGGCGGCAACCACCAGCGCCGCCACGAAGCCTATTTCCAGCGAGGTGACGCCGCCATTGAACAGCGTCCACATCAGCACCGGCGAGAAACCGAAAAGGGAGCCGACCGACAGGTCGAATTCGCCCGATGTCATCAGCAAGGTCATGGCGAGCGCGATCAGGCCGAGTTCGACCGTGAAGGCCAGCGTGTTGGAGATGTTCTGCGGCGACAGGAAATCGTGATTGAAGCCCCAGAAAACGCCGATCTCGACGACGAGCAGGACGAAGGGACCGAATTCCGGCCGCGCAATCAGGCGTTGGACAAGCGAATGATTTTCCACAGGGAATCCGCGACATGATGGGAATGGCTGACACCTGCACCGGTTCGGCGAGGCTCGGCGAATGGGCAAGCCAGTCGCGACCGTGGATACGATCGCGACTGTTTGGGTCCGGGACGTTACTTGCCGGACAGGATCTTGTCGTAGACGCCGGCGGTGTCCTTCTCGTAGAGCGCGCCGGTGATGACGTTGAAGCCCGGAGGGATGCCCGACGCCGCCATGTTGGCGAGCGAGAGCGCGACATAGCTGGTCGCCTGCGGATCCTGCCACTGGCCGGCATTGACATAGCCGTTCAGCACTTCCTGTGTGGTGTCGAGCGAATTGCCCCAGCCGACGACCGGGATTTCGCCGGGCTTGACGCCGACCTGGTCGAACACCCGCTTGATCGAGCCGGTGACGAGATCGCCCAGGCCGATGATCGCATTGACCTTGCCCTTGTGGGCGGTGAGATAGTCGACCATGCGGTTGATCACTTCGGCCTGGTCGAGCGTCGCCTCGGTCACTTCATAGGTGATGCCGAGCGGTCCGAAGACGCTCTTGATGCCTTCCTCTTCCTGGACGCCATAGGTGGCGCCGGGGATCTCGACCGGCATCCAGACGAAGTCGCCCTTCTTCACCAGGCCCTTGTCGACCAGATATTGCGCCCAATGCTTGCCGAAGGTGACGTTGTCGCCGCCGACATAGGCATTGAAATTGGCCTTGGGATCGGGCGTGTTGAAGTTGATGATCGGGATGTTGGCGGCGCGGGCTTCCTTGACGATCTCGACAAGGCTGCCCGGATCGGGGCTGGTGGTGACGATGCCGTCGGCCTTGGCGGAGAGGGCGGCGCGGACCGCTTCCTGCTGCGAGGCGACGTCGCCATTGTGGAACGAGGTGTTGACGGTGTTGCCGGTGTCCTTGGCCCATTGCTTGGCACCGGCCAGGAAGTAGGTCCAGACCGGATCGGCCGGGCCGCCATGTGAAATCCAGTAGAAGGTCTTGGCCTGCGCCGCTGCCGGAATGAGCGTTAGCGCGACCAGAAGGCCGTAGAGCACAAGTCTTAGTCTTGTCAGCATTTGATTTCCTCCCGGTTGAAGATGATCCGTCCCTTGTTCCGGCTCCAGCCGGATTGCGTCTTTTGCCAGCGCCGCTCGGATGCCTCAGAGCATTCCCTTTTTCGACGGATGGCAAGCCTCCATCTGCAGATGTAGTTGGCGCCTGACGCGGCGCCATCAACGATCCCATCAGATTGCATCAGTCGGGGTGATTTTTCAGGGCAGCCGGATGATTGGCGCTGAGGCTCAGCCGAGAGGATTGTCCCCGATGTGTCCTGCACGCCGGTTGCGCCACAGCCGGATCAGCCGGTCGACCGCCAGGGCAAGCACGACCAGGGCGCCAGTGCCGAAAGTGCTCCACGCGGCATCGACGCCAAGCATGCTCATGGCGCTGAGGATCACCTGGAGGACCAGCATGCCGATCGCGGCACCGATGACGCTGCCGTGGCCGCCTGCAAGCGATGTGCCGCCGATGATGGCCGCGGCGATTGCCACCAGCGCGAAAGTGCTGCCCTCACCGGTAACAACCGCGCCGTGGACGCCGAGATGGATAACACCGGCCAGTCCCGCCATCGCACCCATCAGAACCAGCGTCAGCACCCGTACTTTCGAGGTTGGAATACCGGCATGGGCGGCAGCTTGCGGATTGCTGCCCACGGCCTGGACCCGGTAGCCGAAGCGGGTGCGGTGGAGGACGACATGCAGTACCAGCGCCAGCACGACGAAGATGACGCCCGCTGCCGGCACGACGACGAACGCCTTGCCCGACAGCGTCGCGAAGAAGCTCCGGTCCGCGCCTGGGGGCACGATCGTCTGTCCCTTGACAGCGACCAGCGACAGGCCCTGGATCATCCACCAGGTACCGAGCGTCACCACCAGGGCCGGCAGGCGCAGCACGATCGCCAGCAGGCCGTTGACCAGGCCGAGGCCGGCACCCGCAGCGACCCCGACCAGGGCGGCAGGCCAGGGGTCCATTCCCGCAACCATAAGCAGGGCCGCCAGGGCCGCCGCGAGATGGAAGACGGCACCCGCCGAAAGGTCGATCTCGCGAGCCGCGAGCACGAAAACCATGCCGATCGCCAGCAGGCCGGGCAGGGCGGCTTGGCCCAGCACCGACAGCAGGTTGGCCGGTTCGAGGAAGGAAGAGTTCAGCCAGCCAAGCAGTGCGAGCAGCAGGGCAAGTGCAACGACAGCGCCGCTCTCGGACGGCAGCCGAATGCTGCGTCTGGCTTGATGGTTTACTGAGCCGGCAAGCGGCGGCACGGTATCGGTCCTGGTCATGCCGCACTCTCCCGATTGCTCCTACGGTTTTCGTCCGCGGGCTTGCCCGAGGTGATCAGCGTCAGAAGCCTGCCCACATCCATATCGTCGCCGGCGATTTCGCCGGCCAGCCTGCCCTGATGGAAAGCAAGGATGCGATCGCAGAGCCCTGTCAGTTCGGACAGCTCGCTGGAATGCAGCAGCACGATGCAGCCGCGGGCTGCCATCTGGCGGATCAACGCGTAGATCTCCTGCTTGCTGCCGATGTCGATGCCGCGGGCGGGTTCGTCGAGCAGCACCACTTGCGGGCCGATCTCCAGCCATTTGGCGATGATCACCTTCTGCTGGCCACCGGCCGAAAGCGAGCCCGCCGGCATCTCGGGCGTGCTCCTGATGCGCAGCGCCTCGATCTGCCGAGCGGCGCGGCCGAGCGCCGCCTCGGGCGAATACCAACGCGAACCCCAGTCGCGTGCGCCGACGACGACGTTCGCCATGTTGAAGGCGATCGACTTGTCGGGCATCAGCCCATTGCCGCGCTCGCCCGAAATCATGCAGATGCTGCGGCGCGCCGCTTCCGTCTGCGTCCTCGGCAAGCCGTCGCCATCGGGATAACGCACCTTGCCTTGGCGCGGTCTGCGCAGCCCGAACAACAGGGCAAGCAGGTCGCTCGATCCAGAACCGGCAAGCCCGAGAATCTGGCCGGCGTGGGCCGTTAGGTTGACCCCGGAAAGAATGCCGCCGCCGAGCCCGTTAATGGTGATCTGCGGCCGCAGCGTGCCGGCCAGCGTCGGCAGGGTCCTGAGCGGCAGCGGGAACAGTGACTGGCGCAACTGGCCGATCATCGCTTCCTCGGACGTTGTCAACTCCTGCCGCGCCTTTGATAAGACGTCGCGGCCGTTGCGGATCACCGTCAGCTGGTCGGCGATGGCAAGTGCGTCCCCCAACCGGTTCGACGCGTAGAGCATGCTCATGCCCCCTGGCTTTCAGCCCCCGCAGCACCGCGAACAGCCGCTCGCTCTGGCGCTGGTCGAGCGCTGAGTTCGGGTCGTCGAGGAGGAGAAGCCTCGGGTTTTCCAGCAGCGCACGGGCGACCGCGACCAGCTGCCGTTCACCGGGCCCGAGATCGCCGAGCGGGGCGTGGACATCGACGTCGAGACCAAGCTGGCGAAGCAGCTCGCGGCTGCGTGCCTCCATTTCGCGCCGTGAGATCAGCCCGTTGTGGAGCGGCTCGCGGTTGACGAACAGATTGGCCAGCACCGGGCGCTCGGGAAACAGCCCCGGCTGTTGCAGGACCACGCCGATGCCGAGCTTGCGCGCCGCGTTGGGGCTGTCGATCGTCGCGGTCTTGCCGTCAAATTCGATGATGCCGCGGTCCGGCCGGACAATGCCCGCCAGCATCTTTGTCAGCGTCGATTTGCCGGCGCCGCTTTCGCCGACCAGCGCGTGGATCGAGCCGCGCTCGACCACAAGGTTCATGTCATCGAGCGCGACCGTACCGCCAAAGCGCCTGGCGACCTTGCGCACGAACAGGATCGGCGAATCGGACATCGGAACGGCCCCCCGACCGCACCGCGATCTTGAAGCGCTTTGCGTCCGCCGTCATCCGGGTTTCGCATAAAATTGTGTTGATTGCGACTGTTTTGGACAGATTCTAGATAAAATCGGCCTTCGCCAGGTCGCGCATGAGATGGCTGGCGCCGTAGGTCCAGTGCGGGCAATCGGGCGACAGCCGCACCCGGTTGACCAGCGCGCCGAATTTTTCGGACGAGATGGTGACGATGTCGCCGACCTTGTGGGTAAACCCCTTGCCCTTTTCGCCGCGGTCCTTCGACGGCACGAACATAGTGCCGAGATAGAGCGCCAGCCCATCCGGGTATTGGTGGTGCGAGCCCATGGCGGCGGCAACCAGCTCTTCCGGCGAACGGCTGATCTCGGCCATCGAGCTTGCGCCCTCCAGCGAGAACCCGTCCTCGCCCTCGACCTTGAGGCGCACCACGGCGCGCTTCACGTCGTCGATCGAGAAGGTGTCGTCGAAGAGGCGGATAAGGGGTCCAAGCGACGCCGAGGCATTGTTGTCCTTGGCCTTGCCGAGCAGCAGCGCGGAGCGCCCTTCGACGTCGCGCAGATTGACGTCGTTGCCGATGGTGGCGCCGACGATCCTGCCGCTTGAGGCGGCGATCATGGCGATCTCCGGCTCCGGATTGTTCCACGTCGACACCGGATGCAGGCCGACATCGGCGCCGAAGCCGACCGAGGCCATCGGCTGGCATTTGGTGAAGATCTCGGCGTCGGGACCAATGCCCACTTCCAGATATTGCGACCAGGCGCCGCGCGCGATCAGCTTGGCCTTGATCTCCATCGCTTCCGGCGAACCGGGCTTGAGCTTCGACAGATCATGGCCGATCAGCCCGGCAATGTCGGCGCGGATGGCGTCGGCCTTCTCCGCCGAGCCACGCGCCTGTTCCTCGATCACCCGCTCGAGCAGGCTGACGACGAAGGTCACGCCGGACGCCTTGACCGCCTGCAGGTCGACCGGGGAAAGCAGATAGGGTTTTGCCGGATCGCGCGCTGCCTCGAAACTGTTGGCCGCTATGTCATCGAGCGAGCCGATCGGCTTGCCCTTGGCCGAACGCACATGCCCTGCCGGATCGGTCATCTCGCAGATATCCCGTACGGTCGGCGCCGCGCTCGAGGTGATGTCGAAGACGGTGCCGTCTCGCACCGTGACGATCAGGGGATGGGGCACATCCGGTGATCGAGCGCGGCCGAGAAAGACGCCATCGTCAGGCAGAAACGTCATGTTTGTCATTGCACTCTCGTCATTGCGCAGGATAGTTCGATGTTATGAGGTGCGCATGGCCCCTTCAAGCCGACACGCCCTGAAGCAGCATGTGCCAAGCGACAGGCGATCAACGGAAAAGGCCCTTGTCACCATGTCGCTGCACCGCTTCGCGACTTCCGATTTGGCGCTACAGTTCACCCCAACGTAACCGCAAATGCGCGCTTGTCGATCCGCCTTTTTCCAGCGTGGTCAGGCCGCTGCCGTGATGGGCGTCCACCACATGTGAAACGGGTTCGAAGCAGAAGAAATCAGCGTCTCGTGCCGGCGAATAGAGGACGAAGACATTCAGCGAGGGCGATGCCTCGACCGTGACGGCGATAGCGTCATCCGGCTGGATGATCGTGGCGTGCCCGTTCCAACCTTCGAAGGCATTGTTGACCCAGGCGTCGGGGAGCGGCGCGACTTGCGAAAAATCCCAGTCCGGCCGGGAGGCCAGCGGCACCACCCCCGTCGGCAGGTGTCGTTCGTCCTCCAACCAGACACTGTGCGCCGATGCGTGCAGCAAAGTGCGCGGGTGGCGCGGAAACCAAGGGTGGAAACCGAGCCCGTAGGGCAGGCGGATAGTGGCTCGGTTCTCGACAGTCAGCGCTGCGGACAGCGCGCCATCGTCCAATGCATAGCGGACGCTCGCACGGTAGCGGTAAGGTCCGATCGCCCCATCCTCCAGAGCCAACTCCATTTCAGTGCCGGTTCGCCTCGTCAACCGCCACGGCTTCTGAAATGCGTCGCCGTGGAGTGGGAACGGCTCGCCTTCGACATTGGGCTCTATCGCATGGAAGCGCCCGTCAAACTCGAAGCCTCCACCGGAAATGCGGTTTGACCAGGGGATCAGCAGTTGCGACCCGAACTTCAGCAGGCCCCTCGACGGCTCAAGCACAGGCGTCGGTGCTCGGCCGGGGCGGAGCGCGTCGTAGCGCATGATGGCAGCGCCCTCGCGGGGGCGCACCACAAGGCTTGCCCGCCCATCGGCAAGTTCGATCTCATCGCCATTGATCATCGAAAGGGAGCCATGGCTACCATCCGCCATCGATGTTGATGTTTTGACCGCTGATCATGTCCGAGGCCGGGGAGGCGAGGAATAACACCAAATCGGCAATATGCTGCGGCTCGATGCGCCGCTTCAGGCTTTGGTTGGTGAGGATCCAGTCATTGTATTCCTCGAGCTGTTCTCCGAAGACGCGCTCCTCTGCCTCGGAAACGACGGCGCCGGGCGACACCGCGTTCACGGTGATGCCGTGTGGTCCCAATTCCCGCGCCAACGACTTGGTGAGTCCCAGCATGGCGCCTTTCGAGGCCACATAGGGCACGTAACCGTCCCAGCGGCCATTCAGCGTCACCGAGCAGAAATTGACGATCCTGCCCCAGCCCTTCTTCTTCATGCCAGGGGCGCAGGCGCGCGCCAGCGCGAAGGCGGCCGATGAATTCACACGGATCTGGTCCTCGTACTCACCAAGCGAGAATTCCTCGAACGGACGGTTGATGATGAGTGCGGCGTTGTTGATCAGAATGTCGATCGTGCCTTCTTCGTCGGCGAGCGCCTTGACCGCTGCCTCGGCTTTGGCCAGCTGGTTCAAGTCGCAACCGACATAGACGATCGTGCCCTTGTTTGCCGCCGCCAATTCCGCTGCGATTCCGGGTCCTTCGGCATTCTCCGGTCGGTCAAGCAAAAGCACGCGCGCGCCAGCGCCGGCAAGCGCGGCAGCCTGGGCGCGGCCGAGCGAACCGAGACCACCCGTCAGGAGCACAACTTTACCGGAAAGGTTCGTCATCACCGTTCCCGCTCCTCAAAGCACGTTGTGGACTTCATCGATGGAGGTTTCCTCGATGCGTTTGTCGAGCACGACCTCGCCGCGCGCCATCGCGACCACGCGGTCACAGCAATCAAACACGTGATGCATGTTGTGGCTAATGAAAACGCCGGTCACCCCTTGTGCCTTCAATCCACGCACAAAGCCGATGACCTTGCTGGTCTCCTTGACCGAAAGGTGATTGGTCGGCTCGTCGAGGATCATCACCTGCGACTTGAAATGCATGGCTCGCGCGATGGCGACGCCTTGCCGCTGGCCGCCTGACAGTTCACCGACCAGTGCGTCGGGCGAGCGCAGATGCAGGTCGACATTGGCGATCGCCTTGATGCTTTCGCTGCCCATCTTCTTTTGATCCAGGATGCCGACGCCGAATACGGAAAACAGCGTCGGTTCGCGGCCGATAAACAGGTTCCTGGCGATCGACATGGTGGGGACCATCGAATTGTACTGGTAGATGGTCTCGATACCGAGGTTCATCGCGTCGCGCGGCTTGGCGATCCGCACCGGTTTGCCTTCGACCAGGATCTCGCCCTCGTCGGCGGTATGGACGCCGGACAGGATGTTGATGAGCGTCGATTTGCCGGCACCGTTGTCGCCGACCAGCCCGAGCGCCTCGCCCCGCTTCAGGTCGAGGCTCACCCCCTTCAACGCATGGACGCCGGAATACCATTTGTGAAGATTGCGGACGGAGATGATTGCGTCTTCCATGGCTCAGCCCTCCATCTTGATCGCCTTGGCGCGCTTGCGCATCCAGGCATTGGCGACGACGGCGAAAATGGTCAGGAAGCCGATCGCGAATTTGAACCAGTTCGCGTCGACATTGGAGAGCACCAGCCCATTGTCGATGATACGGATGAGGATTGTGCCGATGATGCCGCCGGCGACCGTACCGATGCCGCCTGCGAGCGAAGCACCGCCGATGACCGCCGAGGCGACCGCCTGGAGTTCCAGACCTTCGCCGATGGAAGGCAAAGGGGAGCCCAGCCTCAGCACTTGCAGCATCCCGGCGAAACCCGACAGCATCGAGCAAAGCATGAAGCATGCGAGTTTTACCCTCGCGGTCGGGATGCCCATCGAGGCGGCAGCAGGATGAAAGCCGCCGGTGGCCTTTATCCAGTTGCCGAAATTGGTTCTGGAAAGCATCAGCGACGTCAGCAGGGCAATTCCCGCAAACCACAGGAACGACATGCGGAACATGTTGCCGGGGCCGACGAACGAGGTGAACAGCCAGTTCGGCAGATCGGCGGGAAGCAAGGGTGGAAACCCGCCCGAGACGACGATCGTCAGGGACCGGGCGATGAAAAGCATGCCGAGCGTGGTGATGAAGCTCGGGATCTCGAACCGGATCGTCACATAGCCGTTGATAAATCCGATCACCGCGCAAACGACAAGCCCGGCCAGCAAGGCAAGCGGGAAAGGCACCCCTTCGACCATGAGGACCGCCATGCACATCGGCATCAGCGCGAACACCGATCCAACCGACAGGTCGAACTCGCCGCTGATCATCAAGATCGTCACGCCGATGGCGACGAGGCCCGTTTCCGGCAGAATGCCGAGTATGCCACGAAGGTTGTCCTGGTTGAGGAACACGCCATTCGAGCGGATCTCGAAAATCACCACCAGAAGCACCAGCAGGATCAGTCCCGCCAGTTCCGGCTTTTCCAGATAGGTCTTGAAGAGGCGTTTCAAGGCAGGCTCCAGGAATTCGAGGCAAGGGACCACCCGGCAGTGCGAGGACCGCCGGGTGAACACATGGCGGGCGTGTGCTTAACGCAGACCTTGCGAGGAAAGCGTCATGATCGCGTCGGCCTGATCCGGGCGAACGATGCCTTGACCCGTATCGATGTCGGAGGGTGCCAGACCTATCTTCTTGTTCAGGTAGGCCTCCATGACGGGCATGAAACCCTGCATGTAGGGCTGTTGGTCCACCAAAGCCTGTACGTAGCCCTTCTGCATCTGCTGCAGAACTTCCGGCACCAGATCGAAACCGCCAAGCAGGACCTTGCCCGGCGCGACGCCGCGGTCCTGCAGCGAGCGCGCAACGCCCGCGCACCAGAAGCCGGTGTCGAAATAGGCTGTGGTGTCGGGATGCGCATTGAGATAGGCGCCGACACGATCGGACGTGATCGCAAGGTCCGTTCCACTGTCGATCCGCTCCCATGAGACCTGACGGTCGGGATGGGCCGCCTTGTACTCTTCCAGGAACTGCATCACGCCTGCGCCGCGGCTTTCGGACCAGTTCTGGCCGGGTGCGGAAATGCCGACCAGAACCTTGATTGGCCCCTCTTTCGGGAAGCTCTCGGAAATCGCCTTGCCGAGCGAATAGCCCGCCGGCTTGAAACCTTGCCCGATGAAGGCCTGCCGCGCATTGCCCTTGGCGCCTTCGGTGTCGTCGACATTGACGGCAATCACCAACACACCGGCATCCCGCGCCTCCTTGATGACGTCGTCGAACGCCTTGTTGTCGACAATCGAGGTCAGCAGGGCATCCGGCTTGGCGGCAAGCGCGGCGCGCATGTTGGCGAGTTGCTGCTCGACCGAGCCTTCGGTCTGGGTGAAAATCATGTTGCACTTGGCCTCGACCTTGCCGCAGGCATCGTCAAAGCCCTTCTTCACCGCCTGCCAGAAGGTGTTCGAGGCCGACGAATGGTGCGTAAAGACGATGTTGAGCCCGTCGGCACTGGCGACGGAAGGCCCGGCAAGCAGCGTCGTGGCGAGCAAAAGCGTTGCAGTCAGTCGTTTCATTTCTATTCCTCCCGTTGAGTGTTCTTCAGATGTCCGCCTTGTCGGAGACGCGGCGATGGACGGTGTAGGCCCGACCGAGGTCGGGATTGAGTTCCAGCCCGAGGCCCGGGCCGGGCGGCACGGTGATCATGCCGTCCTTGACTTCCGGTAGCGCGGTCACGAGGTCGCGGTACCAGGTCCTGTAAAATGCCCGCACACTCTCCTGGACGAGCGCGTTGGGCGCGTTGAGGGACAAATGCGTGGACGCCGCCAGGACCACTGGCCCGGTGCAGTCATGCGGGGCGACCGGCAAATGCCAGGCCTCCGCCATCGCGGCGATCTTGCGTGCTTCGGAAAGTCCGCCGCACCAGGAAATGTCCAGCATGACGATGCCCGCAGCGCCGGTCTCCAGAAGGTCCCGGAATGCCCAGCGACTGCCCAAGGTTTCCGACGCCGAGATCGGTGCCGGGCTCGCGGCCTCATAGCGCTTGAGATCGGCGAGGCTGTCCATGCGGATGGGATCCTCATGCCAGTAGGTGCCATAAGGTGCGAGCGCCTTGGCGATCTTGATCGCGGGCAAGAGTTGCCACATGGAGTGGAACTCGACCATGATGTCGATCTTGTCGCCGACGGCTTTGCGGATCTTTTCGAAGGGTTGCAGCGCGGCTTTGAGGTCGCCGGCGGTGATGTCCTGTCCCCGGCTTTTCTCGGCGGCATGGTCGAAAGGCCAGATCTTCATGGCCGTGATACCGTCCTCGAGCAGCTCCGCCGCCAATTCGTCGGCGCGGTGGAGAAACCCGTTCAGGTCGTCGTATCCTTGCCTTGTGCCGAGACCATAATTCGCGGTGGTCTGTCCCTTGCCGTCCTTGATGTATTCGGTGCCGGCGCAGGTGTTGTAGGTGCGGATGGACTGCCGCGAGAAGCCTCCCAGGAGCTGCGCAATCGGCTGGTTCATGGCCTTGCCGAAAATGTCCCAGAGCGCGATGTCGAAGGCGGAATTGCCGCGGACTTCGACCCCGCTTGAGCGGAAACCGAGATAGCCGACCAGATCCGCGGAAAGCAGATCGATCTGCAGTGGATCGCGGCCGATGACGCGTGGCGCGACATATTCATGGACATATTCCTCGACCGTGCGGGCCAAGAAAAAGGTCTCGCCAAGGCCGGTGATGCCCTCGTCGGTATGCACCTCGATCCAGAGCAGATTGGGCCGCTCTTCGATGCGGATGGTCTCGATCGAGCGGATTTTCATGCGATCCCCGCGTCGATCAAGGCCTTGACGCTTTTGTCGAAATGCGCGGCCATATGTTCGGCGGCAAGTTGCGGGTTCCCCGCGATGATCGACCGAGCAATATCTGCATGCCCCTCGATCATCTTGATCTGCTCTTCCTCGGTGGCACGCGTACGCCAGCCGATCACCCAGGTGCGTCGCGTGACACCGCTGAAGGCGTTGATGATCAACGAAAACACCGGGTTGTGAGAGGCCCGCGCGATCGCCTCATGGAATGCGATGTCGTGTTCCATGACGGTCTCGGGCGCACGGTAATTCTCGCGCATCAGCTGCGCGCATTTCTGAATTTCAGCCGCCTCCGCGTCGGTTCGGCGCAGTGCCGCGAGCGCCACTGTGCGCATTTCGATGGTACGCCGCACATCATAAACCTGTTGGACGCTGATCTGTTCGGTGGTGACGCCGTGCTCGATCACCATCGACATGGCACCAATGTCGAGCTTGGCAACGCTGGCGCGCCGGCCGGCGCTCATGTCGATGAGGCGCATCGCCGACAATGATCGAAACGCCTCCCGCACCACCGTTCGCGACACGCTGAGCTTGCGGGTCATGTCGGCTTCACTGGGCAAGAGGTCGCCAGGGCCAAGGCCTTCCACGCGGATGTGTTGGGTAATGGCTTGAATGGCGGCACTCACCAGCCCGGGACTTGTCTCGTCAGGCTCTATGCCACGATCGCTCACCGTTTCCTCCAAACCTGTATGACATGTTTTGTTGAAATGCCTATAGCTTTATGAAATCTTGTCTGTCAATAGCGGTTGACCGCTCGACATTTTGGAGGGGAACGGCAGTGGACAGCAGAGAAAGACAGCCAGGCTTCGTGTTCGATGCCAGGGATATCGTTGGTGAGAGCCTGATTTGGGACGAGAACAGGAAGACACTGATCTGGGTGGATATCATCGGGCGGCGCATTCACCTGCTCGATCCCGTCACGCTCGATCACAAGAGCTGGCAGACAACGGACCTCGCAACCTCGATTGGCCTGCGCCGGGACGGTGGCGCGATCGTGGGGCTGCGAAAGGACGTGGCACTGTGGGATTTTGGGGAGAGCTTCAGAACGATCGCGACGATCGAATCGGACAGCCCTGACACACGGTTGAATGAGGGTGTGGTCGCCCCGGATGGGTCATTCTGGGTTGGCACCATGGAAAACAACATCGGCCCCGACGATCTTGCGCGCGATATTTCGCGAGATGCGGGGCGGATCTATCGTGTCGACACAGCCGGCTCTGTCGAGGCGCTCAGTGCCGATCGCTTCGGCATCACCAACACGATGGTCTGGACGGCGGATGATACCTTCATCACGGCGGACACGACGAAGAACCAGATCTTTCGCTATCACTGGGACAGGGTGCGGTCGCGCATAACCGACAGGCGCCCTTTCTTTTCGGGTTTTCTTCGCGGCCTGCCGGACGGGTCGTGCATGGATGCGGAGGGCTATGTCTGGAACTGTCGCGTTGCGGGGGGCGGCTGCCTGGTCCGTATCTCACCTGACGGGGTTCTGGACAGAGTGGTGGAGCTGCCCTGCAGCTGGCCGACCAGCTGCGCTTTCGGTGGCGAGAATTTCGACATCCTCTTCGTCACCTCGGCGCGGTTTACCATGAGCGAGAGACATTTGCGGGCAAACCCGCAGGAGGGCGGGCTGTTCGCGGTGCACGCAGGCGTTCGAGGCACACCGACCAAACGGTTCGGATGAGACAACCTGACTGAAGCTGCCGAGAACGGCAGGCTTATCAGGTCGGCTACAGCCTTTTCGACCATTCCAGGCAAAGCCCAAGCGTTCCGGCAGTCGCTGGAGCGTTGATGACGGCCAATTCAGGAAAGCCGGATTCCGCTTGACAGTTTCATGAATATGAAAAAGTCTTAGCCAATTTCAAAATTGGTGGGCGGGTCGATGTCGACCTTAGTTGCAGCACAGGCGCCAGAGGCCCGGTCTTCATCCGGCTTCCGGTTCGCCATGCTGCTGCCCGGCGCCCTGGTCACCTTCCTGCTGATCCTATTTGCGCTTGGCCTGGTGCTGTTCCTTGCCTTCCGCGGCAATGACGGCTCGCTGCTCGGCGTCGGGCTGACCGTCGAGAACTTCGTGACCGTGGCCACCGATCCGCTCTACTGGACGGTGACGCTGCGCTCGCTCGTCATCGCCGGCCTGGTGACGCTTGCAACCGTCGTCACCGCCTATCCGGTCGCCTACTATCTCGCCTTCCATGCCGGGCGCCGGCGCGGCCTGCTCTTGTTCCTGGTGACGCTGCCGTTCTGGACCAGCTATCTCCTGCGCGTCTTCGCCTGGAAGATCGTGCTCGCCTATAACGGCGTGTTGAACTCGGCGCTGATTGAAAGCGGCATCTGGTCAGAGCCGACGCTGGCCTTTCTCAACACGCCGGCCGCCGTCGTCGTCACGCTCGCCCACGCCTATGCGCCCTTCGCCATCCTGCCGATCTATGTCGCGCTGGACACCATCCCGAAATCGTTGCTCGAGGCAGCCTCCGACCTCGGCGCGCGGCCGTTCACCGCGTTCCGTCGCGTCGTGCTGCCGAACTCAATGCCGGGCGTGCTGGCGGCGGCGCTCGTCGTCTTCGTGCCGACGGTCGGCGACTATGTCACGCCGGCCATGGTCGGCGGCCCGGCCAGCACCATGATCGGCACGCTGATCCAGTCGCAGTTCGGCAAGGCCAATGACTGGCCGTTCGGCGCCGCCCTTTCGGTCTGCGTCATGCTGGTCATCCTCGTCGTGGTGCTGGTCGCACGCGGTGCCGACCGCAGATTTGGCAGCCGCACATGAAAGCGGACCGCGCCGGCACGAAACGGGATGGAAGCTGGCTCGGCCTCTACGTGCTTGCTTATCTGGTGTTCCTCTATCTGCCGGTCCTGCTGATTCCGCTGTTTTCCTTCAACGATTCGATCCAGGCTGCGTTTCCGCTGCAGGGTTTTACGTTGCAATGGTACGAGACGCTTTATGGCAATCCGGCGCTGTCGGGCGCACTCTTGAACAGCCTTGTCATCGGCGTCATCGCCGCATCCGGTGCCACGCTGTGCGGCATCACCGTGTCCTATATGGACCTGTATGGCCGCTCGCCTCTGGCCGCCACGATCAGCGCCATCGCCCGGCTGCCAATCCTCATTCCCGGTGTCATCGTCGGCATATCCCTCTTGATCCTGGTCAACCTCATTGGCCTTGGACCATCGCGCGTCGCCATCGTGCTTGGCCACATACTGGTGGCGCTGCCGACGACGGTGGTCGTCATGCGCAGCCGTTTCGCCGCCATTCCCAGGACGGTTCGCGAGGCCGCGCTGGACCTCGGCGCCTCCGACTGGACGACGTTCCGGCGCGTCATGCTACCGCTCAGCCTGCCGGCCGTGCTGTCGGCTTTCATGCTTGCCTTCCTGATTTCCTTCGACGAATTCATCGTCGTCTTCTTTCTCGCCGGAACTGAGCCGACGCTGCCGCTCTACATCTGGAGCCAGCTGCGCTTCCCCCGCTCGCTGCCGACCGTCATGGCGCTGGGGACGGTGATCCTGGCCGTATCCTTCATCATCGCCGGCACCGCCGAGATCCTGCGCCATCGCGGGCTCGGCGCCGCGCGCCGCAATCCAGCCTGACCATAACAAAGAAGAGGAGAACGAAAATGACCTTCCACCTGAAATCGATAACCGGACACAAAGCTCGCGCCGGCCTTGCCGCACTGGCGCTCGCACTGTCGTCGACCGTGGCGCTGGCCGCCGAAAAGCTGCAATATTTCACCTGGTCGGGCTACGAGCTGCCCGACTTCAACAAGAGCTTCCTCGCCGCGCACCCCGATGGCGTCGAGGCCTCGATCTTCGGGGACGACGACGATGCCTTCACCAAGGTCAAGGCTGGCTTCCGTCCTGATATCGCGCATCCCTGCTATGACAAGGTGGCGCGCTGGAACAAGGAAGGCCTGCTGCAGCCGATCGACACCAAGCGCATCAAGAACTGGGATTCGATCTTCCCGGTGTTCAAGAACCTGCCCGATCTGCAGGCCGGCGACGGCAAGGTGTGGATGGTGCCATGGGACTGGGGCAACACGTCCATCCTCTACCGCACGGATCTGGTGAAGAACCCGGAAGCGAGTTGGAACCTTTTGTGGGACAAGCAATATGCCGGCCGCATGGCGACCATCGACGCCGTGCATGACACGCCGATCGTCGCAGCACTTCTGGCCGGCGTGAATCCTTTCGACATGACGCCCGAACAGATGGACAAGGTCGCGGCAAAACTGCGCGAACAGCGCCCGCTGCTGTCGAGCTACACCACCGACATGACCTCGGTCGAGCAGGCGCTGGCCAGCGGCCAGCTGGTCGCCGCCATGACCTGGAACGCGTCGGCCACCTCGCTGAAGAAGCAGGGCGTGCCGGTCGAGTTCATGAAGCCGAAGGAAGGCATGCTGACCTGGGCCTGCGGCTTCGTCATGCTGAAGGACGCCAAGAATGTCGATCTCGCCTATGACTTCATCAACAGTCGGCTCGACGCCGACTCGGGTAAGTTTCTCATTCAGTCCTACGGCTATGGCAGTTCGCTGAGCACCGCTTTCGCCGGCGTGGCGAAGGACGAGCTGGAGAAACTGCAGCTGCCGTCCGATCCGGAAGTGATGCTGAAAAGCACGATCTTCACCGGGCCGATGAAGCAGAATGACGATGTGGCAAAGATGTTCGAGAAGGTGAAGGCTGGCGGGTGAGGCTGATCTTCCCTTCTCCCCTTGTGGGAGAAGGTGTCGCCGAAGGCGACGGATGAGGGGTGCTTCAGCTTGGCGCCGACGGCGATCCGTCACCCACCTCTCATCCGTCTCGGCGCTGCGTGCCGATCCACCTTCTCCCACAAGGGGAGAAGGCAAAACCGCGAAGCACTGCGCCAGTGAAGTGACTGCAACGAGGACGAATGCATGGAAGTTCTTGACGAAGCGAAACCCAAGGACGATGCCGACGTTCGTGTTGGCCGGCGCGTGCGGGCGCTGCGGCTCGAGCGCCGCCTGTCGCTGGCCGAACTGGCGGCAAAAGCCGGCGTGTCGATCGGTGCGCTGAGCCAGATCGAGCGCGGCATGTCCTCGTTGCGCGTCAAGGTGATCTGGCCGCTCGCCGCTGCGCTGGACATTGAGCCGTCGGCGCTGATTGCCGACGGCAATGATGCCGTCAACGATCTCTATTGCGTGCGCGCCGACAAAAGGCGGCAGATCCCGGTCAAGTCGGAAGGCATCGCCAAGGCGCTGCTGTCGCCGCCGGGCGCGACGCTCACCGGTATGCTGGTGACGGTCGAGGCCGATGGCGGCACGGCGGAAGCCTATGCCCATGCCGGCCATGAATTCGGCTATGTCCTTTCGGGCGAGGTCGAACTGGTGGTGGATTCGACCAAATACGGGTTGAAGACCGGCGACAGCTTTGCCTTCAAGAGCACGCTTTTGCATGCCTTCCGCAATCCCGGCGCCGAGCAATGTCAAATCCTCTGGATCAACACCACAAAACCCTCCGAGGTTCGCGATGGCGCCTGATCCACTTGTCCGGTTGCAGGCGGTCTCGAAGGTTTTTCCCGGCGGCATCGTTGGGCTCGATGCCGTCGACCTCGACATTATCAGCGGCGAGTTCATCACGCTGCTTGGGCCATCGGGCTGCGGCAAGACCACCAGCCTGCGCGTCATTGCCGGTTTCGAAAGCCCCTCGAGCGGCAAGGTCTTGCTCGACGGCCGCGACATCACCGCGCTTCGGCCCTTCGACCGGCCCGTCAACACCGTGTTCCAGGATTACGCGCTGTTTCCGCATATGGACGTCGCCGAGAATGTCGGCTTCGGCCTGTCCCTGCGCAAACTGTCCGGCGCCGAGCAGGCCAAGCGCGTCGGCGAGGCGCTTGACATGGTCGGTCTCGCCGACAAGCTCCGCGCCCGCGTCTCCGAACTCTCGGGCGGCCAGCGTCAGCGCGTGGCACTTGCCCGCGCCATCGTCTGCGAGCCGCGCGTGCTTTTGCTCGACGAGCCGCTGTCGGCGCTCGACGCGCATCTGCGCGAACAGATGCAGGTGGAACTGAAACGGCTGCAATCGCGGCTTGGCACCACCTTCGTCATGGTCACCCACGACCAGACCGAGGCTTTGTCGATCTCCGACCGCATCGTCGTCATGAACAAGGGCCGCATCGAGCAGATTGCGCCGCCGGCGACGCTCTATGACCGGCCCGCCACGAAGTTCGTGGCGAGCTTCATCGGCACCATGAACCTGCTGCAGTCACACTTTGTCGGCCGCGATGGCGATCGCCTGCGTTTTACCGCCGGCACCTTGCCGCTGGAGGCCATTTCTGAAACCAGCCACTCGCCCGGCGAAGGCGAGATACGCACCATCGGCGTGCGTCCGGAGGATCTGCTGGCAGCCACCGAAGCCGCGCCCGGCACGGCGCCTGCGCGCGTCAACAGCATCGTCTTCCACGGCCGTACCTTGCGGCTGCATGCCGAACTGGGGCAGGGGTTGCCGGTGGTGATAGATGCGCCGCGCCAGGCCGAGGGGTTTCAATTCAGCGTCGGCGACGTGGCGCATATCAGCCTGCGCCGTGGCGCCAACTGCCCCATGCTGCCGGGCTAGTCTGATCCCCTTCGCAAGGTTGCCGCCAATTGACCGGCCAGGACGATTCCATGGCCGGCATGTGAGAAATCGTCGCCACACAGTCGCGTTATATCTATCGTCCTGACACGGCTTGTCAGCTGTCGTGCGGGCAAAGGTGGCGGGCCGGCAAGCGATCCCCTACTTCGAGTGCGTCTGAACAGGAGGAACACAAAATGACCATCGCAGAAATTGCCAAGGATTTCACCGAGCTCCTCAAGCAGGGCGACCACAACGGTGCTGCCGAAAAATACAATGCCGACGACATCGCCAGCTACGAAGCCATGGAAGGGCCGATGGCCGTCAGCCATGGCAAGGAGGCCCTCAGGCAGAAGAGCCAGTGGTGGCAGGAAAACCACGAAGTCCATGGCGGCTCGGTCGAAGGCCCCTATGTCAATGGCGACCAGTTCGCGGTGCGCTTTACCTTCGACATAACGCCCAAGGCCACCGGCCAGCGCGTCACCATGGATGAGGTCGGCCTGTACACGGTCAAGAACGGCAAGATCGCCGAAGAGCGCTTTTACTACTGAGGCAGGAAACTCCGACTTCGGAGTCTGCTCTTCGCTACAGGATCGAGTACAAGCATGGTGGCCAGGACGGTGTCTTGGCCATCATGCGAGAGGTCCAAATCGTCTTCAGATACTCGGCAAGCTGGTCGGCCACCGTGCCCCAGCCATCGAAGAAACCCATCCTCTAGTATTGGCAAGCCCGGAAATTCCGCGGTTGCCGGCCTGGGTGCTGGCAAAGCGGGCAGGGCGGTTTTAGGCTGTGCGACGGATTCGGCTATCAGCCCAGGGAAGCGCGCTTTGACGATTACGATCTACGGCATCACCACCTGCGATACGGTCAAGAAGGCACGCGTCTGGCTGGACAACCATGACGTACCCTATCGCTTTCACGATTTTCGTGCGGAGGGGCTGGACGCGAAGCGGCTCGATGGCTGGGTGGGCAAGGTCGGCTGGGAAAAGCTGCTCAACAAGGGCAGCACCACGTTCCGCGAGCTGGCGGACAAGGACAAGCAATCGCTCGATGAGAAGAAAGCCAAGGCGCTGATGTTGACCAAGCCAACGATGGTCAAGCGGCCGGTGCTGGAGGTGGGTGACCGGGTTCTCGTTGGCTTCAAGCCGGAGGCTTATGAGCAGGCGGTGAGGTAGGTAGCGAAGCCGTTGAAGCTGCCGATCTCCCCCCTCGTGGGGGAGATGTCCGGCAGGACAGAGGGGGGGCGCTGTCCCGCCGGCCTCCGAAGTTCCGGCCGCCTCAGCCGATCCCGCGCAGATACCCCGCCAGCGCCACGGCATTGTTGTGCGCTTCGTCATGGGCGCCGTAGAGCAGCGTTACCTTGCCCTCGCGAAGCAGGTGGCGCAATTGCGCCACCGCCTCGCCATTCCCATCCAGCTCAACACGATACCGCTCCTGAAACTCTGCCCAGCGCGCCGGTTCATGCCCGAACCACTTTCGCAATTCATCGCTCGGCGCGACCGCCTTCAGCCACAGCGCCAGCGCGGCATGCTCCTTGCTGACGCCGCGTGGCCAGATGCGATCGACGAGAACCCGCTGCCCGTCACCAGGTGCGGGTGGCTCGTAAATCCGCTTCACCGTCAGGTCGAAGGCCATCACACCCTCGCTGGTTGGAAACCTTCAGGCCCACTCGCCCTTGCGCATCACAGGCACGCGGCTGCCGTCCTTGTGGACGCCGTCAATGTCGATCTTGTCCGAGCCGATCATCCAGTCGATGTGGATAAAACTCTTGTTGCCGCCGCGCGCGGCGATCTCGTCTTGGCTGAGCGAGGCGCCGTCGACGAAGCACTTCGAATAGCACTGCCCGAGCGCGATGTGGCAGGCCGCGTTTTCGTCGAAAAGCGTGTTGAAGAACAGCAACCCGCTGGCCGAGATCGGCGAAGAATGCGGCACCAGCGCCACTTCGCCCAGCCGCCGCGACCCCTCATCGGTGTCGAGCACCTTTTTCAGCACATCCTCGCCCTTCGAAGCCTTGGCCTCGACGATCCGGCCTTCCTCGAACCGCACCGAGATCTCGTCGATCAGCGTGCCCTGGTAGGACAGCGGCTTGGTCGAGGAGACATGGCCCTCGACCCGCCTGGCATGCGGCGTGGTGAACACCTCTTCGGTCGGGATGTTGGGGTTGCAGGTGATGCCGTTCTTGGCGGTCGAGGCACCGCCCATCCACCCATGGCCGTCAGCCAGTCCGACCGTCAGGTCGGTGCCCGGTCCGGTGAAATGCAGGGCGTGGAAATTATGGCCGTTCAGCCATTCGGTGCGGCCGCGCAGCGCGGCATTGTGCGCCGTCCAGTTGCCGATCGGGTCCTCCACGTCGACCCGTGACGCCGCAAAGATGGCGTCGGCGAGCTTGGCCACCGCGACATCGTCGGCATCGCCAGGGAAAACCTGCTTGGCCCAGGCGAGGTCCGGATAGGCGACGATGTTCCAGTTGATGTCAAAGCCGGTGATCTTCTCCAGCGCCGGTTGGTAGGCCATCGAGTTCGCCTTGTTGGCGCGCGCCACTTTCGCCGGGTCCTGCGCCGACAACAGCGATGGATCCTCGCCGCGCACGGCAAGCCTGGCCGCATTGTTGGAAAACGCCTTCGCCATGCCTTCATAGAGCCAGCCGGCGGCGTGGTCGAAACTGGCGTCCGCCCCGAAGCGGTAGCGCGCCAGCGTCATCTCGTCATCGTTGAAGATCGGCGTCACCAGCCCAGCGCCGGCCTTGTAGGCATGTTCGACAATGCGCCTGGTCAACGGCAATGCTGCGATCGACGAGGTCAGCACCAGATCCTGTCCGGGCTGCAATTGCAGCCCGACCTTGATGGCGACCTCCGCCAGCCTGTCGAGCTTCACCGGGTCGATCGTTGCGGAAACGCCGCGCGAATGTGTGGTCATGATCCTGCCTGCCGTGATGTTTGATCTGGTCTTACATAGACCGCGGCCGGCATCCTTTCCACCGCGATTGCGCTGGGCCAGTTCAGGCCGCGCTTTCGAGCGACCCGAACTGCGCCATCGTCGCCGCGATCTCTTCCTTGATCCAGGCCTTGAAGTCCCGGACCTTGCGGCTCTCCGCCTTGGCCGACGAGGTCACCAGCCAGTAGCCGAGACCGCTTTGGGCGCGGATGCCGAACGGCGCCACCAGCCGCCCGTCGGCCAGCGCATCCGCCGTCAGCAACTGCCAGCCCAGCATCACGCCATGGCCGGCAATGGCCGATTCCAGGCACAGCATCGGATCGGTGAAGCGCGCGCCTTTCTGGAAGGTGACGGGTGGAACACCGGCTGCCGTGAACCAGCTTTCCCAGTTGATCATCGCCCGCTCGTCGGTGATGGCGCAGGTCTGGGCAAGGTCCTCGATCGATTGCAGTTTCCTGGCGATATCAGGCGAGCAGACCGGAAAAACCTCCTGTGCCAGAAGCAGTTCCGCTCGCCCTTCTGGCCATTCGCCGTCGCCAAGCCGGATGGCGATGTCAACGTCGGAGCGGTCGAGATTGGTGAGCCGCACCGTGGCGTCGATGCGCAGCAGCACATTGGGATGGCGGTCGAAGTGCCGCGATAGCCTGGGCAGCAGCCATTTCGAGGCGAAGGCCGGTGCCACCGAAACGACCAACGTGCATTGCGTGGCCTCGTCGGCCAAGGCCACGGCCTGAGCAAGCTCGCGAAACCCCGTGCCGAGACGGGTCGCGAAGACGGCGCCGAATTCGGTCAGCACCAGACCGCTTGCCGTGCGCTCGAACAGCGCCTGGCCGAGCTGCTTTTCGGTGCGGCTTATCTGCTGGCTGACGGCGCTGACGGAAACGTTGAGCTCGCCGGCGGCCGCCGCGAGTGATCCGAGACGGGCAACGGTTTCGACGGCGCGAAGGCCGTTGAGGTGGACGCGGTTGAGCATGGTCATTTGAGATTTTCTAAACTGTTCGGTCTGAAATCTCAATTGAAAGACGCGCCGGAACGGCAGACTTTGTTGATGGGAGAGACACCCGTGGAGCCGGAAATGTCAAGGATGCTGTCATCGCTTAAGGTTCTGTTCGCTGGGGGCACGCCCTACGAGCCGCGCTCGCAGAGCGATACGCAGACATGGCTCACCGATCCGCTTTCGCACCCCGTCCTGAATACCATGTCGGAGCGCGAACTTGGCGACGTGCCGTTCAGGCTGACGGCGCGGCGGACAGTGCACGAGACCACCTCGTGGCAAGCCGGTTTCGGTGGGCGCTGCTGAGCGGATTCCGCACCCCCCGGCTTAAGGAAAACTCGAGCTGGCGCAACACGCTGTAGGCCCACTGGGTAGGCCCACTGGCCCAACGAAAGGCGATTGTTTCAGCGATCCCTGCATTTATTGTGCGCTGCAATGACATCCGCCTCCACAGCGCTGCGCTTCACAGTCGCCGGCATGATTGCGATGGCCGTCGCCATGGGCATCGGCCGCTTCGTCTACACGCCGATCCTGCCCGGCATGATGGAAGAACTGCATCTGTCGCCGGCCAATGCCGGGTGGATCGCGTCTGCCAATTATCTCGGCTACCTCGTCGGCGCGTTTGTGGCGGCGGGCGGCTGGGCGCATGGTCGCGAGCGCCTGCTGATGCTGGGCGGTCTTGGCGCCAGCACCATCCTTGCGGCCTTGATGGGACTGTCCGACACCATGGTCGCCTTTCTCGTCATCCGCTTTCTGGCCGGTCTGGCCAGTGCCTTCGTCATGGTTTTCATGGCCAGCATCGCTTTCAGCCATATCAATGCTGCCGGTCGTGGCGACCTGCAGGCCTGGCATTTCGGCGGCGTCGGCCTCGGCATCGCGATCTCCGCGGCGATGATGGCGGTGCTGGTCACCGACCATGCCGGCTGGGCCGCGGGCTGGTTGTGGTCGGGGGCAATTTCGGCGTGTGGCTTCGTGGTCGTGGCGCTGCTGGCCAACGAAGGCCCGCTCGCCAACGGTGAAGCCGTCCGTGAGCCCGCGCTGCCGAAAGACCGGTCGCTGATGAAGATCATCGTCGCCTACGGCCTGTTCGGGTTCGGCTATGTGGTGACGGCGACATTCCTGGTCGCCATCGTCCGGCAAGGTGGCGGCAGCCGCGTCTTCGAGGCCATGGTGTGGCTGGTCGCCGGCCTTGCCGGTTTTCCCTCGACCTGGCTGTGGCAGAAGATCGCTGGACGGATCGGGCTCTACGCCGCCTATGCGTTGGCATGCTTCATCGAAGTGATCGGCGTCACCGCCAGCGTGGCGCTTGGCGGATATTCGGGGCCACTGCTTGGCGGGCTGCTGCTTGGCGGCACCTTCATTGCCATCACCGCACTTGGCCTGCAGGCCGCCCGCCAGCAGGCGCCGAAGGCACCCCGGCGCATCTTTGCGTTGATGACGGCCTCGTTCGGTCTCGGTCAGATCATAGGCCCGATTGCCGCCGGCCTTTTGGCGCAGATGTCAGGCGATTTCTTCCTCGCTTCCATCGTCGCTGCGGCCATGCTGGTGGTCTCCGGCGCCATCACCTGGTCGGCCGCGCCAAAATCGCCATGATTTGTGGTCTTGCTCTGCGCCGGGTGTCGGGCAGGCATTTTCTTTCCCCCTAATGTGTGACTTTATGCCCGCCGAAGTCAGCTGATTTGCCCATCGAGCAAGGAATTCGCCACAGTGTTCGTATCCTTCTTCCCGCAGCCGAAGCTCTTTTTCTCTTCGGCCGCCATCTGGAGCCTTGCGGCAATCCTGTTCTGGTTTTTCGGGGGGGAGCAACTGGGCTCCGTTTTCGGGCTGCCAGCGGCCGCCGCTGACGCGCCGCCCATCATCGGCATCGCCGTGCTGGTGTCGAAGCCGTTCCTCTGGTTCTACATCTACTTCGTGGCCTGCGTGGCCATCTTCTACGCGTTCTGGAGCTGGTATTCCCCGCATCCGTGGCAGCGTTGGTCCATCCTGATGACGGCGGTCATCCTGTTCTTCATCTATTTCAATGTGCAGGTCAGCGTGGCCGTCAACGCCTGGTACGGACCCTTCTTCGACTATGTGCAAGGCCTGATGTCAGGGACCGGGAAATCGACCAACGGTGAATTCTACACCGGACTGGCTGACTTCTCATGGCTGGCGCTGGTTGGCATGAATGTCCAGGTGGTCAATGCCTTCATCGTCAGCCACTGGATCTTCCGCTGGCGCACGGCGATGAACAACTACTTCATCGAGAATTGGGGCAGGCTGCGCCATATCGAGGGTGCTTCGCAGCGAATCCAGGAAGACACGATGCGGTTCTCGCAGATCATGGAGGATCTCGGCTCCAGCTTCGTCCAGTCGATCATGACCTTGATCGCCTTCCTGCCGGTGATGATCCAACTGCAGGCTCATATCAGCGAATTGCCGATCATCGGTGCGATCCCGCAGCCCCTGGTGGTCGCGGCACTCGCTTGGTGTCTGTTCGGAACGATCTCGGTGATGATTGCCGGCCTGAAGCTTCCCGGGCTGCAGTTCCGCAACCAGCGCGTCGAAGCCGCTTATCGCAAGGAGCTGGTTTACGGCGAAGACCATGCGGACAGGGCGCAACCCGCGACCACTGCCGAGCTGTTCGCCAATGTCCGGCACAATTATTTCAGGCTTTATTTCCACTACATCTATTTCAACGTCGTCCGGTACACCTACCTTCAGGCCGACAACATCTTCTCGCTGCTGATCCTGGGTCCGTCGCTGGTCGCGCACAAGATAACGTTCGGCGCGCTGAACCAGATCTCGAATGCCTTCGGCAAGGTGACGGGTTCGCTGCAGTTCCTGCTGACCTCGTGGTCGACCATTGTCGAACTGCAATCGGTCCACAAGCGCCTGCGCGCCTTCGAGGCGACGCTGCTGGGCGAGCCGCTGCCCGAAATCGACCAGCGCTATCTGGCAAGGCAGGGCGCCGAAGATCCGGCATAGTAAGGTTTGATGTAAAACGGGTTGGCGGCTTAGCCGCCAACCGAGGCCTGCTTCTGGCCGCCATCCTGCCGCGTGACATAATCGCGAAAACTGATGCATTCGACATCTGACTTGACGCAGACCTCGCCGGCAAAGCGCTCCAGCGCGTTCCAGTAGGCGCCGTCATTCATCAGCGTGAAGTGGAAGCCGAGTTCCAGCGGAATACGCCTGCCCTGATACTGCGCGTCGAAAGCGGCGCGAAACGCCTGATAGGTCCGGTCGGCGAATTCGCCCGCCTTGCTCGGCCGCTCGAAGCCGCCGGAGTGTCTGACATAGAGATTGTAATCCATGGCGATCACCGGCCTGGAATTCGGACCTTCCGGAATCTGCGGCAGTGAAAAGCGGGTGATGCCGCCGACGGTCGGCGGCTGGGCAGGGCCCTGCGAGACGCCGCTGGCGTCGAACTGGTAGCCGGCGGCGGGTAAGGCCTCGTAGAGCGTCTTGCTTGCCGACAGATAGGGCGCGCGAAAACCGACCACGCCATGCCGGGCGAATTCGCGCCAGCCATCGGGTTCAGGCACAATGCCGTTGATCGCATAGGCGTTCTCGAGAATGTGCTTGAACGAGCCGAACTCCTTCAGCCAGTCGGCCTTGCTCCAGTCCTTGCCGTCGAAATGGCCACAGGCGTGGCTGGCGATGTCATGGCCCTCATGCGCGGCAAGGCCGATCTGTTCGAGCCGCTCGGCCACTTCCTGTTTGGAAGCGGCAAAGCCGATATTGGATTTGCCGGCCGTTTTGCCGGGCGCGGTGTATTCCTTGCGCGTCTCAGGCGACAGCAGGAAGACGCAGGAGAGAAAATAGGTGAAATGCGCGCCGGTGCGCTGCGCCAGCGCCCGGCTGCGCTTCCACTGCGAGATGTCGCGGGCGCTGTCGAAGGAAATGATGACCACCTGCTTCGGCTTCGCCGGCATTGGCGGCGCGGGTGGATTGGCCAGAGCCGAGCCGGCGGTGGCGAGGGAGGCAAGTGCAAACGCAGCAACACGAAACAAACAAGGCATCGGCAACTTACAGGCTCCTGGCGGTCAGCAAGCCGGCTATCCCCGAAATGTGGCGTGGGTGCGATTGGGCTTTTCGACCGTTTGCCCCGGGGCAAACATCCGTTTGCCCCGGGGGAATAGCCGATTTTCCGGCCGAACCCCTTCCATGCCGACAAAATTTCGCTAAAACGCGGGCTCATGAACCGCCCCGGCCCGGGGCAAAAGTGGTTTTGATTGATGTCCGACGACAGTTTTATCCGTGAAGTCAACGACGAGATGCGTCGGGAACAGGCGCAGAAGCTGTGGGACCGTTTCGGCCCGGCCTTGCTTGTCATTGCGATCCTCGTGGTGCTCGGCACCGCCGCTTTCGTCGGCTACCGCTATTGGGACGAGACGCGCGCCAACCGCTCCGGCGATGCGTTCTCGCAGGCGCTGAAGCTTGCCAATGACGGCAAGAACGACGATGCGCTGGCCGCGCTCGATCAGTTGGAGAAAGATGGCTACGGCGCCTATCCGCTGCTCGCCCGCATGCGTGCCGCCACCGTCAAGGCGAGCAAAGGTGACACCGATGCCGCCGTCAAGGATTTCGATGAGGTCGCCGCCGACACCGCCATCCCCCAGGGCATTCGTGACATGGCGCGGCTCAGGGCGGCGCTCCTGCTCGTCGATCACGGCTCCTTCGCCGACGTGTCCAGCCGCGTCGAGGCGCTGACATCGGACACCAACACGCTGCGCCACACCGCGCGTGAGGCGCTCGGCCTTGCCGCCTGGAAGGAAGGCAAGACCCAGGACGCGCTAAAGCTGTTCGACCAGATCGCCGCCGATGACGGCGCCCCGCGCAATACCCGCGAGCGGGCAACGCTGATGTCCGAGCTGATCCGCGGCTCTGGCAATGCCTCGTAAATGCATGTCGCCCAAAAGTGTGCCGCGGTTTTGGGACAACGACATGCATGATTGTGGGACCGTATGACCTTCAAAGTCGCCATCATCGGCAGACCTAACGTCGGCAAATCGACTCTTTTCAATCGGCTGGTGGGAAGGAAGCTGGCGCTTGTCGACGACACGCCGGGCGTCACCCGCGACCGTCGCGTCCATGCCGCCAAGCTCTACGACCTGCATTTCGACGTCATCGACACCGCCGGTTTCGAGGACGCGGGTGCCTCGACCTTGCCCGGCCGCATGCGGGCGCAGACCGAGATCGCCATCCGCGAAGCCGACCTGATCTTCTTCACCATCGACGCCAAGTCCGGCTTGCTGCCGGACGACAGGACCTTCGCCGAGATCGTGCGCAAGTCCGGCAAGCCGGTCGTGCTGGTCGCCAACAAGGCCGAAGCCAAGGGCGCGCAGGGCGGCATGCTGGAGGCCTGGGAACTGGGTCTTGGCGAGCCGATCCCGGTTTCGGCCGAACATGGCCAGGGCATGCCCGATCTGCGCGATGCGGTCATTGGCGCGCTCGGCGAGGCGTGCGCCTTCGGCGAGGAGGAAGAGGGCGAAGACGACGAGATCGCCGCCACCGAGGTGCTGATCGGCGAGGACATTGCCGACCCTGATGCCGAGGATGCGCACACCTACGACGACACCAAGCCGATGCGCATCGCCGTCGTCGGCCGCCCGAACGCCGGCAAGTCGACGCTGATCAATGCGCTGATTGGCGAGGAACGGCTGCTGACAGGACCGGAAGCCGGCATCACTCGGGATTCGATCTCGGTCGACTGGGACTGGCATGGCCGTCGGCTGAAACTGTTCGATACCGCGGGCATGCGCCGCAAGGCCAGGATCCACGAAAAGCTGGAAGTGATGTCGGTGCAGGATGGCTTGCGCGCCATCCGCTTCGCCGAGATCGTTGTCATCGTGCTCGACGCCACCATTCCCTTCGAGAAGCAGGACCTGCAGATCGCCGACCTGATCATCCGTGAGGGCAGGGCGCCGGTGATCGCCTTCAACAAATGGGACCTGATCGATCATCCGCAGGAGCTGCTGGCGGAACTGCGCGAGAAGACTGAGCGGCTGCTGCCGCAGGTGCGCGGCATCCAGGCGGTGCCGGTCTCGGCCGAGACCGGGCGCGGCCTCGACAAGCTGATGGACGCGGTGCTCAGGACGCACAAGGTCTGGAACAGCCGCGTCTCGACCGGCAAGCTCAACCGCTGGCTGGAAGCCATACTGGCGCACCACCCCCCGCCCGCCGTTGCCGGGCGCCGCCTCAAGGTCAAATATGTCACCCAGGCCAAGACGCGGCCGCCGGGTTTTGTTGTTCAGTGCTCGCGTCCGGATGCGATGCCGCAATCCTATGTGCGCTATCTCTCCAACAGCCTGCGCGAAGCCTTCGACATGCCGGGCGTGCCGATCCGCATCGCGCTGCGCACCTCGGACAATCCGTTCGCCGGCCGAGCCAAGAAGCGCAACTGAGCTCCAGCGCTCGTCTGATCAGGCCACCGCACGCAAGCCGGCAGTCCGCGCATTGCCCGGCAAGGCCTGCCGCGCCGCTTCCAGCAATATGTCTCCGAGGCGTGCCGCCACCGGCTCGGGCTCGGCATCCCGGCGATGCAGGAACAGCGCCATCTTGGGAAGTGCCGGCAGCCCAGCGATCTCCGGCGTCATCGCGCTGACGCTGGCCGGCAGGCCGATGTCGGTGCGGATCGTCAGTCCCAGCCCAGCCGCCACGGCCGCCCAGATGCCGCCAAGGCTCGGGCTGGAGAAGGCCATGCGCCAGGGCAGCCCGGCGCGGTCGAGCGTTTCCGTCGCCACCGTGCGCAGCAGGCATGGCGCCTCGAGCGCCACCAGCGGCAGTGGCTCGCCGTCCCGCAGGCTAGTCTCGATGCGCTTTGCCGGGCCGATCCAGCGCATGGGAACATCCGCGACATGTTCGCTGTAGGGCAGCGTCTGGCCGCTGTGCCAGGCGAGCGCGATGTCGAGGCTGCCCGACACCACCCTTTCGGCAAGATCGTGGCTGCGCGCGATCCTGGCCTCGATCTTGACCTTGGGGTGGGCGCGGGCGAAGCGGCCGAGCACGTCCGGCAGCACCGCCTCGCCGAAATCCTCCTGCAGGCCGAGCCGCACCCAGCCTTCCAGTTCGACGTCATGGATCGCCGCGGCCGCCTCGTCATTCAGCTCGAGCAGCCGGTGGGCATAGCCGAGCATGGTCTCGCCGGCCTCCGTCAAAGCGAGGCCGCGCCCCGATTTACGGAAGATCGGCGTCGCCGCCTGCTCTTCCAGTTTCTTCAATTGCGCGCTGACCGCCGAGGTCGACCGGCCGAGCCGGTCGGCGGCCTTGGCAAAGCTGCCCAACTCCATGCCGGTGACGAAACTGCGGAGAACGTCGAGGTCGAAAGTCGCACGTTGCATAGAAATGTCCTGTTTTTCAGGATTAACAGTCAAAAAATTCCTGATTTTAAGGACGAAATTATGGCGCTACAGAGGTGCCGTCAAGGTCCAGGCGACTGGGCCACCACGGGAATGAAACCATGTCCGCCATTGTCGACTGCACCAACCAACAGCCAAGACAAATCCTGAAAGACAGCGCTGCAGGCCCCGCCGCAAGGGTGTTCAGCCCCGGCCATCGCTGGAAGGTCCTGGGCATCGGCGTCGCCGCGAACGCCAGTTTCTCGGCCACCTTCTCCGGCATACCGGCAACGGCGGTCGTGCTTCGTCAGGGCTATCACTTAAGCAATGCCGAACTTGGCTTGGCGCTCGGCCTTCTCGGCCTGGGCGTTGCGCTCAGCGAATTGCCCTGGGGCCTGCTCACCGATCGCTGGGGCGATCGTCGCGTGCTGCTGATCGGGCTTGGCGCGACGGCGGCCTGGCTCCTTGCCATGGCCATGCTTGTCGTGCCGACAAGGTCAGGCGTTCCCGATGTCATGCTGCTGTCGGCAAGCCTGCTCCTCACCGGATTGCTCGGTGGCAGCGTCAACGGCTCGAGCGGCCGCGCCATCATGGGCTGGTTCCGGGAAAACGAGCGCGGCTTTGCCATGAGCATAAGGCAGACGGCGGTGCCGCTTGGCGGTGGCCTCGGCGCGCTTGTCCTGCCGTCGCTCGCGCTCGCTTTCGGCTTCTCCGCGGTGTTCGGGCTGCTGGCGGGCGCATCGGCTCTCTCCGCCCTGTTTGCCTGGCGTTGGCTGCACGAACCGCCGACGGCGGGGCACGCCGTTTCGCCGGCCGCGGCCGGACCGGCGCCGCTGCGCAACATCGAAGTCTGGCGCATCGCCACCGCCATCGGCCTGCTTTGCTTCCCACAAGTGGCGGTGCTCACCTTCGCATCGGTGTTCCTGCACGACTTCGCCGGGCTGGGAACAGCGGCGATCAGTGCGAGCCTCGCAGCCGTGCAGACCGGTGCCATGGTCATGCGCGTCTGGAGTGGCCGCTTCACCGACCGCCATGGCAACCGCCGCCAGTTTCTGCGCCTGTTGAGTGCGCTCAGCGCGTTCGCCTTCGCGGTGCTTTGGCTGCTGGTGCTGGTCAGCCCCGCGATGCCGGGCGGCCAGTCTTTCCTGGTTGCCGTCCTTCCCTTGGTGCTGATTGTGGCAGGCTCTCGGTGTCCGCCTGGCATGGCGTCGCCTATACCGAGCTAGCCACCCTTGCCGGCGCCGGCCATGTCGGAACCGCGCTCAGCTTGGCCAACACCTTTGTTTTTGTAGGTTTCTTCCTGGTGCCGGTGGCCATTCCCGGGCTGCTGCACCTCTGGTCCTGGTCCGGCGTCTGGCTGTCGGCCGCCATCTGCGCGCTGATCGCCTGGCCGATCTTCCTGCGGCCCGCCCAAACGCTCTCGCCGCAAAACCGCCCGACTTCGAAACCACGACCTTGAGCCGACTGAGAAAACCCGATCGATCCCGTTAACGTCCCATCAAGGTTAATGCATCATTTTGCTCTCCAGTGGGGTCAGTGGCGTTCCTGGAGAGAGTTCCGTGCATCGACGCGTCTTGAAGCGGCTTGTTGCCGCCGCCGGTGAGAAGAAACGCAATTTTGTGTCTCCTTTCATCATCGGCCTCGGCATCTGGATCGGCTTCCCGACCGTCGCCGCCTACCAGGACATGACCAGCCTCGTTTCCGGCCTTGAATCGCCGACCGCGCGCTGGAATTCCTATGTCGAGAGATCCGTCGCGGGCTCGACCCATGCCGCCGAGATGCCCTTCATCGATTCCGACGTCACCGGCTCGATCTCCGGATCGGGCATTCACCTGGCTGGCGTCGGCAATGTGTCATTTCGTGGCAAGGGCGGCAAGGTCAGCGGCTCGCCCGACGAGGATCGCGTGGTGCGTGCCGACAAGAAGGGCCGCATCGTCCAGGTGTCTCCCGTCGCGCCGCCGAAGAACTTCAACGCTGGTTCGATTTTCCAGCGGACCTCTTCCCTGATGCGGCCGAGCATGGACGGCGGCCTGAAAATGGCCTTTGCCAAGCCGCAGATCAAAGGCAAGGAAATCCAGATCGCCGCGGAATTCCATGCGCGCGAGGACAAGAAGCCTGATCCCGGCGTGCCGGCCATGCTTGCCGCTTTGGTGAACAACGACCATCCCGACGTCCTGGCGACGGCCTATGCGCAATCCGAGCCGGACTATGCCAAGGCTTCGCCCTTCGAAGCCTTGCTGCAGGACGAGCAGCCCAACAGCGGCCGCTTCATTCCGCCGATGGCCAAGGGCGACCATTGGTGGATCCAGAACCCGCTGCCGGCCAGCGTCTTCTCCAAGCCCGAGCAAAAATGCCTGGCCAATGGCATCTATTTCGAGGCAAGGAGCGAATCCGTGCGTGGCCAGGCTGCCGTTGCCCAGGTCATCCTCAACCGCGTGCGCAATCCGGCCTATCCGAATTCGATCTGCGGCGTCGTCTACCAGAACGATAGCTGGTTCAACCGCTGCCAGTTCTCCTTCGCTTGTGACGGCAGGAAGAAGCGCATCGACGATCCTGCCGCCTACAAGACCGCGCAGGACATCGCCATGGCCGTCACCGCCGGCAAGATCTTCATCCCCGAGGTCGGATCGTCGACCCACTACTATGCCCAATATGTCCATCCGGGCTGGGCGCGCACGATGCAGAAGATGACCAAGATCGGCCTGCATATCTTCTACCGCACCTATGGCGGCGGCTGGAGTTGAGGGCTCCCCAGCCGCTGGTCTTTTCTACCGGCCACAGGCTCGATCAGAGAGCCATTGCCGGGGGGATTCGTGCAACGCATCCCCATCATCGCGGCGGGCACGATGTCGCACCTCTCTAATTCGTTGATTTTATTGCCTAAAATACATGACAATGAACTTCCGCCCGTGGCTTGACGGGCGCAAACCCTCTAACTATGTTGCCGGCGACTTTAGAAGCGGACGGACGGTGACGGTCTGACCGGGCAGGGGGGTTGCGATGGCCGAGAAAAACAGGCCAGACGGAACCGGAGAAACCGGCCGCGGCAATCAGCATGAAACCGGCATCCGCGACGAGGATCTTGAGCGACGTCGGCGTGAACTTGAAGCATCGCTTGCGACAAGGCTGCCGAACCGGCTCGAGGGGAAAGACGACGCGAAAGCGGGCAGTGCGGCTGGTTACGGCCAGGCGGTCAAGCTCTCCAGCGAATTTATCGCTGGCGTGGTGGTAGGCGCCGGCATCGGCTGGATCATCGACCGTATGGCGGGGACATCGCCGTGGGGTCTGATCGTTTTCCTGCTGCTTGGTTTTGGCGCCGGTATACTCAATGTCATGCGTTCCGCGGGCGTTGTGGCAGAATTCGGACAGGGCGATAAATCGCGCTCTGGCCGGGACGACAGCAAATAGCCGCCCTGGTGCGGCAATGATAATTTGGCCGTACGCGGCATTGACGGGGTTAGAACGTGGCAGCTGACAAGGTCGATCCGATCCACCAGTTCCATATCATCAAGCTGATTCCGATTAACATCGGCGGCTACGACCTGTCCTTCACAAATTCGGCATTGTTCATGGTCGCGACCGTGATCGTCGCGGCCGCCTTCCTCTATCTCACCACATCCAGCCGCAGCCTGGTTCCCGGTCGGCTTCAGTCGATCTCGGAAATGGCCTACGAATTCGTCGGCAACATGTTGCGCGATGCCGCCGGCACGCAGGGCATGAAGTTCTTCCCGCTTGTGTTTTCGCTGTTCATGTTCGTGCTGGTCGCCAATCTGCTCGGCCTGTTCCCCTATTTCTTCACCATCACCAGCCACATCATCGTCACCTTCGGCCTCGCCATCCTGGTGATTGGCACCGTCATCGTCTACGGCTTCATGAAGCACGGTCTGGGCTTCCTCAAGCTGTTCGTGCCGAAAGGCGTGCCCCTCGTGATGATGGTGCTTGTCGTTCCGATCGAGGTGATTTCCTTCGTCTCGCGCCCGATCAGCCTCTCGGTTCGTCTGTTCGCCAACATGTTGGCCGGCCACATCACGCTGAAGGTGTTTTCGGGCTTCGTCGTCAGCCTCTCCGCGTTGGGCGCGGTCGGCGTGGCGGGCTCGATCCTGCCGCTGGCCATGGCGGTGGCGCTGACGGCGCTGGAACTGCTCGTCGCCTTCCTGCAAGCTTACGTCTTTGCGGTGTTGACCTGCATGTACCTCAACGACGCCCTGCACCCCAGCCACTAAATTTCACCGGCGCGTGACGCCAATTACAATCTGCAACGACAACGGAACCACAAGGAGTTTGACATGGAAGTAAATGCAGCAGCTGCAATCGGCGCCGGCATCGCTTGCCTGGGCATGGGTGGCGCGGGCATCGGCCTGGGCAACATCTTCGGCAGCTATCTCTCGGGCGCGCTGCGCAATCCGTCGGCTGCCGATGGCCAGTTCGGCCGCCTGATTTTCGGCTTTGCCGTGACCGAAGCTCTGGGCATCTTCTCGCTCCTGATCGCGCTCCTCCTGGTGTTCAAGTAAGAAACACAGGCTGACGAAGGGGGGCGCATGGTGCGACCTTACCTTATGGACAGGGGAATGAGATGTTCGTGACATCTGCCTTTGCGGAAGAGACCGCGCCCGCCGTGACGGAAGGCGACACGCATTCCGGCACCGGCGTGCCTGCCGAAGCGCACGGCACGTTCCCGCCATTCGATCCGGCAACGTTTCCGTCACAGCTTCTGTGGCTGGCGATCACCTTCGGGCTGTTCTACCTCTTCTTGAAGAAGGTAGCGATGCCGCGCGTTGGCGGCATCATCGATGTCCGCAACGATCGCATCAGCCAGGATCTCGATCAGGCGAGCAAGTTGAAGGGCGAGGCCGACGCCGCCGTTGCTGCTTACGAGCAGGAACTGGCGGAAGCCAAGAAGAACGCCAGCTCGATCGGCCAGCAGGCCGCCGATGCAGCCAAGGCGGAGGCCGAGACCGCGCGCAAGAAGATCGAGTCCGCTCTCGACGAGAAGCTTGGCGAGGCCGAGGCGCGCATTTCTTCCATCAAGGCCAACGCCATGAAGGAAGTCGGCAGCATCGCCGAGGACACCGCTTCGGCGATCGTCGAAGCCTTGGTCGGCGGCAAGGCCAGCAAGGCCGAGATCGCGGCCGCGGTCAAATCCGTGGCCCGTTGAGGAGCGCATCATGGACGCTACATCTCTCGCAACGCTCTGGGCCACGATTGCCCTGATCATCTTCCTGGGCATCGCTATCTACATCAAGGTGCCTGGCCTGATCGCCAAGGCGCTCGACGCCCGCGCCGCCAGAATCAGCAGCGAACTCGACGAGGCCCGCAAGCTGCGCGACGAGGCCCAGCAATTGCTTGGCCAGTACAAGAAGAAGCGCAAGGAAGCCGAGCAGGAGGCTGCCGACATCGTCGCTGCCGCCAAGCGCGAAGCCGAAATGCTCGCCGCCGAGGCGCACAAGAAGACCGAGGATTACGTTGCCCGGCGCACCGCGCTTGCCGAACAGAAGATCGGTCAGGCCGAGCGCGATGCGGTGGCCGAGGTGCGCGCCAGCGCCGTCGACATCGCCGTCGAGGCCGCCCGCGCGCTGCTCGCCGTAAAGGTCGACGTCAAGGCCGGAGCCGATCTGTTCAAGGCTTCGCTCGCGGATGTGAAGGCCAAGCTGAACTGAGCCGACAAGATTTGAAAATCAAAAAGCCGCCCGGGCAACCTGGCGGCTTTTTTGTTGGCGATGCGTCAAAGCAGCTAATCTCCCCCACAAGGGGGGAGATCAGCTATATCGCCGTCCGGCTCAATCCAGTCCGGCCAGGCTCTCTTCCTCAACCACCTCGGCTCCGCCCAGCCTGAACGGTGCGAACGACACGCGGTGCAGGCGCGCGACCGGGCCATGCGCCTCGATGGCCGTGCGGTGGCGGGCGGTGGCGTAGCCCATATGGACCTCGAAGCCGTAGCGGTCGTGGTGGCTGCCGCAGCCGCACATCATGCGGTCGCGCATCACCTTGGCGACGATCGAGGCGGCGGCGATCGATTGCGAGCGCTGGTCGCCCTTGATCAGCGCACGGCCGTCGCAAGGCAACCCCGGCGGCACGTCGCGGCCGTCGGCCAACGCGAGCTTCGGCCGAACCGACAGCCCGACCAGGGCGCGGCGCATCGCCTCGAGGCTGGCCTTCAGGATATTGCTGCCGTCAATGCCTTCGGCGCTGATCGAGGCCATCGAAACCGCCTGCGCCGAACCAAGAATGCGCAGGAACAGCGCCTCGCGCTGCAAATGGCTGAGCCGTTTTGAATCGTCGAGGCCTTCGGGGATGTTGGCGGGGTCGAGCACGACAGCCGCGGCGACCACAGGCCCGGCCAGCGGACCGCGGCCGGCCTCGTCCATCCCCGCGACCGGCCATAGCCCGTCAGCCATCGCCTTCGTCTCGAAGGAGAAATCGGGTTTCTCGACGATTTCGAAGAGAAGCGGAGAATCGGAACGCGCGCGAGCCATGTTGCGGCGAGGTTCGCATCGGCTCCGATTCTCCGCAAGTCCCTCCGGGTCGGGTGGGGCGCCGGACCGGGAGGGCACCGTCTGCAGGCCGGGGCGGGCCGGACGGGATTTTGTACGCCGTGGCAGGTCAAACCGCCGCGGCGAATTGCGTTCTCAGAGCAGCATCAGCTGCTCCTGGTCCTTTCCGGCGGCGACGAACTGGTCGGTACGCAGCGTGCGCCGCTCGGCATTGATGCCGAGCCGCTTGGCGGTGATCTCGAAACGGCGGCCGATCTGCCAGGCATAGGGTCCGGCTCCCTTCATGCGCTTGCCCCATTCCGAATCGTAGTCCTTGCCGTCGCGCATCGAGCGGATCAGCGACATCACGTGGCGGTAGCGGTCGGGATAGTGGCGCAGCAGCCAGTCCTTGAAGATCGGGCTGACTTCCAGCGGCAGGCGCAGCACGACATAACCCGCCTCGCGCGCGCCGGCGGCTCGTGCCGAATCGAGGATCCGCTCCATCTCCTGGTCGGTGAGGCCGGGGATGATCGGCGCCACCATGACCGAAGTCGGAATGCCGGCATCTGACAGCTGCCGGATCGCCTCCAGCCGCTTGGTCGGCGTCGACGCTCGGGGCTCCATCGTCCTGGCCAGCATGCGGTCCATCGTCGTCACCGACAGCGCCACCTTGGCCAGTCCACGTTCGGCCATGCGCGACAAGATGTCGATGTCGCGCGTCACCAGAGCGGATTTGGTGACGATGCCGACCGGATGGCCGCGCGCCTCCAGCACTTCCAGGATCTCGCGCATGATCCGGTACTGCTTTTCGATCGGCTGGTAGGGATCGGTGTTGGTGCCGATGGCGATGGTGCGCGGCTGGTAGCCGTCCTTCGACAGTTCCTTGTCGAGCAGCCGCGCCGCATCCGGCTTGGCGAACAGCTTGGATTCGAAATCCAGCCCCGGCGACAGGCCCATGAACGCATGCGTCGGCCGTGCGAAACAATAGACGCACCCATGTTCGCAGCCGCGATAGGGGTTGATCGATCGGTCGAAGGAAATGTCGGGCGATTCATTGCGGGTGATGATGGCGCGCGGCTTTTCGACCTGCACCTCGGTCTTGAACGGCGGCAGTTCCTCCAGCGAACTCCAGCCATCGTCGAAGACATGCCGGCTGACCGGTTCGAAGCGGCCGGACGGATTGATGCCCGCCGACCGGCCGCGGTTGCGGTCCGGACGGATACGCATGCCGCTCTGCTCGATCATCGCATTGGCCATTTCGGCGCGTCCTGCTCCGAAGGCTGCAATGTCGGCGCGCACGATCGGTTCCATCTTGGCCCGCTCCCAGGGACTGTCCATGTTGTGTCGAATCGCTCTGTTCATGAAATTATTCCTATTTGGCCAATGAGAACAAAGCAAGAACTTTTTATGCTGCGCCGCAAAAACTGGCGCTGTGCGCGGCTTTCCGCTATTCGGCTAAACATGCTCAGTGTTCTCATCGAAACGCGTAATGACGAGGAGGCTCTCGCCCGCACGCTCGCCTCGCTGATCGGCGGCGCGGTCGAGGGTGTTGTGCGCGAAGTCGTCGTCTGCGACACCGGCTCGACCGACCAGACGCATCATGTCGCCGAGCATGCCGGCTGCCACTATGTGGCAAGCGGCGGTATCTCCGCCGGCATCCGGCAGGCCAAGGGGGACTGGCTGCTGCTGCTGGAGCCGGGCGCGCGGCTGGTGGAGGGCTGGATCGAAGCGGTCGTCGTCCACACGGCGAAGCAAACCATGGCGGCGCGGTTTTCTCGCGCACGCGGCAGCCGCACGCCGTTCCTGGCCCGGGTCTTTTCAGGAAATCGCGCGCTCGCCGACGGGCTGGTGATCAGCAAACGGCAGGCCGCATCGCTGTCGAAGAGCGCCGGCAGCGCCGAGGCTCTGGCGCGCGGCCTGGCGACGAAGAAGCTCGACGCCGAGATCTGGGTGGCGCCGCCGAAGCAGCAGCACCGCGGCCCAAAGTGATTTTTTGCATCTGCTCTGTCCATTGTGCATTGCACAAAACCTGACGCGGGGTTAGCCTTCCCCCGAGGTGGGTGAATTGGGTTTGGGTCATACGAGTGGTGAGCACCGATGCGGCATCGGGTGTCACCCTCATAGAAGAGGATCCGATGAGCCTTTCAACATCAGAAAAATCCGGCGCCGCCAGTCTCGAAGCCATTGCCCGCAATGGGAGTCTGCTGCGGCGCATTGCCGTGCGCATTCCGACCTATCTCACGGACCTGCGCGAAAACCCGGCCTGGCTGCCGATGTTCATGCTGGCGCGCACCATGCCTGGGCGCCGGATGCATTGGCTGGGCGCAAAGCGCGCCCGTCCTGCCGACAATGTTGGGGAGACGATGTTTTCCGGTGTCGAGCGAGCCGCGGTGGTCGATGCGCTGCGTTCCGACGGCCTGTTTTCAGGCCTGGTCCTTCCGTCGGAGATCCATGAGGAGATCGCAGCTTTCGCGGGGCGCACGCCTTGCTTCGGCAATTTCGACCGGCGTCTCGAATTCATGCCGGGCGAGCATGCGCAGGCGGAGAAACGCCTGGGCCGCTCGCTGCTCAGCGGGCACTATTTCGAACGCATCCTCGACTGCCCGGCGGCACTCGCCATTCAGCGCGATCCGCTGCTTCTCGACATTGCCGCGCACTATCTCGGCGCTCAGGCCAAACTGATCACGACGCGTGTCTGGTGGAGCTTTCCGACCGGCGACGCCTCGGACGCCGACAAGAACCTTGCCTCGCTCGGCAAGTATCACTTCGACCTCGACGACTGGCGCATGCTGAAATTCTTCTTCTACCTCAAGCCTGTCGATGCCGACACCGGTCCGCACGTCTATGTCAGAGGCAGCCACAGGCGCCGTGCCATCAAGCATCAGCTCACCCTGTTGGTCGGCCATCCCGCCCAGGAGGTGCTGGACGTCTATGGCGAGCAAAGCCCGGTGACGCTGACGGGCGAAGCCGGCCTCGGCTTCGTCGAGGATCCGTTCGGCTTTCACATGGGCACCGTGCCGGCGCGCACGCCGCGGCTGATGATGGAAGTCGGCTTCGGCGTTTCGCGCCCCTCGCGCCGGCGCTTTCACGGCGAGCCGGTCATCCGGTAAAGGCGGACCGGATCTCCACCGGCATCCAGCGCGCCTGTCGCCGGGTAATGCGGCTTGCCCTGCTCTCGGCATCATAGTCCACGGCGACCGGTTCGCGGCTGAACTGCAACCGGTCGTCCAGGGCATTGACGATGGCAATCGCCCTTGGATCCCTGTCATCGGTGGTGACCGCCGCGACGTAGACACCGCAGCCCCGGCAGATCAAATACTCGGCTGTACGCAGACCGAACCGGTATCTGTGCAATCGGGCTTCGTCCTCGACCGAGACGGTCAATCGTCCGTCCGGGTCGGCGAGGGCGCGCGAGCCATGCTTGATGCAGAACGCGCATTGGCAGGCGCGGATTTCGATTTGTGAAGGATCGAGTTTGGTTGAAAATCGAAGGCGTATGTTGCCGCAATGGCATCCGCCGATATGCTCGCTCATCGCATCGTCCTTGTCGTGATCGGCTATGGCCCTTCCACGAAAAGGTACTTTCTCCGGTATCCGGTTTGGAATGGCGTTTCGAAGGCACGAACGCCGTTTCGCCTGGCAAACACGGCGTGAAACCGGGACTTGCCCTCGGCTTTTACGGAGCCGACTTGCCGCGCCGCAGATGTTCGTCCAGGCGCGGCATGATCTCGACGAAGTTGCAGGGCATGTGCCGGTAGTCGAGCTGCGCCTTGAGGATACCGTCCCAGGCGTCCTTGCAGGCGCCGGGCGAGCCCGGCAGAACGAAGACGAAAGTGGCGTTGACGACGCCGCCAGTCGCCCGGCTCTGGATCGTCGACGTGCCGATCTTGTCGTAGGAAATGCGGTGGAACACTTCCGAAAAGCCGTCCATTCGCTTTTCGAAGATCGGCTCCAGCGCCTCCGGCGTCACGTCGCGCCCAGTGAAGCCGGTGCCGCCGGTGGTGATGACGACATCGATAGCCTTGTCGCGCGACCACGCCAGCACCGTGTCGCGGATCTTGTCGCGGTCATCGGTGACGATGTCGCGGGCGGCCAGGATGTGGCCGGCCTCGGTGATGCGGTCGGCCAGCGTCTGGCCGGATTTGTCGTCGGCAAGGCTTCGCGTGTCGGAAACCGTCAGCACCGCGATGCGCACGGGCATGAACGAACGGCTCTCGTTGATCCCAGCCATTTCACTCAGCCTCCGATGACATGCTGCGCGTCGCCGCGACGAACCAGTCGGGCTGGCGGCTGCGGATTTCGGCCGCCGCGCGCTTGGCGACATTGCCGGTTTCGAACAGGCCAAAGCAGGTCGCGCCCGATCCGGACATGCGGGAAAAGCCAGATCCGGCCTTGTCAAGCCACGAAAGCGCCCGGCCGATGGCGGGCTGCAGCGCAAGCGCAGCCGGTTCGAGATCGTTGCGGGTGACCTCCAGCCAGTTGCGCAGGCTGTGAAAGTCGATGCGGCGCGGCAGCGGCGGCAGGGGCTCGTTGTCGCGGTGGGAAAGGGCCGCGAACACGTCGGCCGTGGAGACCGGCGTGCCGGGATTGACCAGCACCAGTCCCAGCGCCGAGAAATCCGGCACGATCGACAGCTCTTCACCAATGCCGCGCGCCACCAGCGGCTTTGCCGCCAGGCACATCGGCACATCGGCGCCGAGCGAGAGACCGATCCGCGCCAGTTCGGCGCCGCCCATTTCCAGGCCCCATGTCTGCGCCAGTCCGCGCAGCACGGCCGCCGCGTCGCTCGATCCGCCGCCGACGCCGGAGGCGACCGGCAGGTTCTTTTCCAGCTTTATGGCGACAGATGGGGTGCGCTCGGGGCCGGCCTCCCGTCGCAAGGCATCGCGCGCCTTGAGCACAAGATTGCCGGCGTCGAGCGGAACCGCGGGCGCATAGCGGCCGGACACAGTAAAATCGTCGCTGTCGGCGAGCGCGATCTCGACCCGGTCGCCAAAACGCGTGAACACCGCAAGGCTGTCGATCAGATGATAACCGTCAGGCCGCCTGCCGGTGACATGCAGCGCCAGATTGATCTTGGCGTGCGCGTGCCAGATGCGCGAACCGATCTCGGTGTCCACGGCGTCAGTCGTATGGGGGATGATGCTCAGTCCTTGGCCAGCCGGTATTCGCCGGTCTTCGGATCCTTAACCAGCGTTCCCATCGCGCCATTGGCCGCCTGCTTTTCGGTGCGCCGCACCTTGGCCGTCACGCGCTCGGCCTCGCGCACGAAGGTGCGGTAGCCGAAATAGGCGGCGACGCCAACGACGGTGAAGAAAATGATCTGCGGCATGCCAAAACTCCTCCCACGCTGGGCCGGCGAAGGCGGCCGGTTGGGTCGGTTAATGCATGTCGCCCAAAACTGTGTTCTGTTTGGGAAAACGACATGCATAGGACTTCAAGCTTTCATGCTAGACGGTTTTGCCGGTTTTTCAAAGCCCGAAGCGAGCCCACAATGCGCGCTCTTCCGCCGCATCGATGATGCCGCTGGCGGCAGCGGCGGCGATATCGGGCGCCGAAAAGCCGTTGCTCGAGCCGAACAGGCCGAAACGGCTGAGGAAACCGCGTGGCGCCGTGACCAATCTCAACTGGGTCTTCGCCCCGAACCGGGTCTTCAGCACCGTGCGCATGTCGCCGAGCGCATCAACGAGGCCTAGCTCCAGCCCCCTTTTTCCGGTCCAGAACAGGCCGGTGAACAGGTCTGGATCGTCCTTCAGCTTGCTGCCGCGCCGCTCCTTGACCAGATCGATGAAGGTGTCGTGGACCTCGAGCTGCAGCGCCTTCAGCCGTTCGACGTCTTCCTTCTTCTCGGGCTTGAATGGATCAAGCACCGCCTTGTTCTGGCCGGCCGTGTGGACACGGCGCTCGACGCCGATCTTCTTCATCAGTTCGGGAAAGCCGAACGAGGCCGAGACCACGCCGATGGAGCCGACGATGGAGGACGGATCGGCAAAAATCTCGTCGCCGGCGACCGCGATCATGTAGCCGCCCGAGGCCGCGACGTCCTCGACGAAGACCAGAACTTGTCTGTTCTTTTCAACCGCCAGGTCGCGGATGCGCTTGAAGATCAGCCGCGATTGCACCGGCGAGCCGCCGGGCGAATTGATCGAGATGGCGACTGCCGGCGCGTCGAAGGAAAACGCCTTCTCGATGAGGCCGGCGGTGGAGGCCAGCGACAGGTTCTGCCGGAACTGGCCGCCGGCCATGATGGTACCGTGCAGCCGGATGACCGGAATGATGACGACGGTGGAGCGCCAGGATTTCGGCAGCAGTCGGTTGAAAAGGCGTTTCACGAGGGCATGGTCTCCGGTCGATGGGTTGCAGGCATGTAGGGATTTCCCGGCCAACGGCAATGCGGAGGCCAGGAATAGCTCAATCTCCAAACAACGAGGCGAGACCGTTGGCGATCATTTCGCTGCGCTCGTCGGGGCCGTTGCCCGATTGCGCGTGAAGCATAAGGGGTGGGCGGATTGCGAGCTTTCCGCGCGCGCCGAGTGCTGCCCGCACGATGATGCGGATCGCGGCTGCGTCGGGGCGAGGGTGGACGGCAAGCATCTCTGCATCGCCGAAACGGCCTGACATCGCGTCGAGGATGGCGCCGAGCTGTTCGGGCCGCGCAATGACGGCAAGTCCGCCGCGCGGCCTGACCACCGCCGCCGCACTGCGGATCCAGCTTTCGAACAGGCGGTCCTCCATGACATGGGCTTCCTTCCGCAGCCGGTCAGGCGTGGCGCGGTCCCGGGCGGCGTTGAAGGGCGGGTTCATGATGACGTAGTCGAAATCATTATCAGCGAGGCCGGCTGCCGCTCGCGCCCGGCCGGATACCGTGACATCGGCGATAAGCACGGACGCACGATCGCTGAGATGGGCATTGCCGGGATGAGCAAGGGTGGCCGCGGCAAAGGCCGCCATTTCCGGCGCGCGTTCGACCAGCACGGCCTGGGAAGCCGGACAGCGCGACAGCACGGCCAGGCCGGCAGCGCCGGCGCCGGCGCCGAAATCGGCGAGGCGTCCGTCGAACGAGGATGGCACGGATGCCGCCAGCATCATCGCATCCATGCCGGCGCGGTGGCCGCCATGCTTGGGCTGCACGAGCCAGAACCGGCCGCGATGGAAGGCATCGACCGTATGGGCCGGCGTGTCCGGGCCAAGGATGTCAAGGGCAGGGGCGGCTGGCGCGGCCGACATTATTTTGTGCGGATCTCGTTGGCGATGCCGGCGTCCGTGAGGATGCGACGTGCTGCATCGGCCTGGTCAGCGTCGACCATGACGCGCTTCTGCAAAAGACCGATCGACCCTTCGAGAATGCTCATATTCTGATCGGCGACGAAGCAGGCAATGCCAGCGTCGCGCATCAGCGATTCGACAAAGGAGATGATGACGGCATCGTTGGTGCGGACAAGCTCTATCATCGTATGAAACTCGCAGTTTGCGCTATTGATGTAAACGGGCAGGGGATTCCGCGGCAGAGCCTCGCTTCCTGCCGGATCGTTAACAAGCTGTCACCGGCGCCGCGCCAATTCGCCACTTGCCGTGGCCGTGTCCGCCGCCCTAGAGTCCGTATCGGGACTAAGGGTGCCGTCGCACGCGTTATACCAAGGCGGGAGTGATTGTCGTGGGTGTCGTTCTCAACATCGAAAACGGGAAGCGGGAACCCGCCTCCATCAAGGATCTCATCGATCTGACGGCTGCCGATATGGGCCGCGTCAACGAATTGATCCTGTCCAAGGCCGGCTCCGACGTCGAGATGATCCCGGAGGTTGCCAACCATCTGATCTCGTCCGGCGGCAAGCGGCTCAGGCCGATGCTGACGCTCGCTGCCGCGCAGATGTTCGGCTATGCCGGCGAGGGCCACGTCAAGCTCGCCACCTCGGTCGAGTTCATGCATACGGCGACGCTTCTCCACGACGACGTCGTCGACGAGAGCGGCATGCGGCGCGGCAAGAAGACCGCCCGCATGATCTGGGGCAATCAGGCGAGCGTGCTGGTCGGCGACTTCCTGCTCGGCCAGGCCTTCCGCATGATGGTCGATGTCGGTTCGCTCGAAGCGCTCGACATCCTGTCGAGTGCAGCCTCGATTATCGCCGAGGGCGAGGTGATGCAGCTTGCCGCCGCCAAGAACCTCGAAACCACCGAGGATGAGCACTTCGCAGTCATCAAGGCCAAGACCGCTGCGCTGTTTTCGGCCGCCGCCGAAGTTGGACCGGTCATCGCCCAGGCAACCCGCAATGATCGCGCCGCACTTCGCTCCTACGGCATGAATCTCGGCCTTGCCTTCCAGCTCATCGACGATGCGCTGGACTATGGCGGCACCAGCAAGGATCTCGGCAAGAATGTCGGCGACGATTTCCGCGAGGGCAAAGTGACCTTGCCGGTCATCCTCGCCTACCGGCGCGGCACCAAGGCCGAGCGCACCTTCTGGAAGCGCGCCATCGAGGACAATGTCGTCGACGACGCCGGCCTGGAAAAGGCGATCGGCCTGATGACCCGTCACGGCGCCATTGCCGACACGATCGGCCGCGCCCGGCATTTCGGCGAGATCGCCCGCGACGCGCTGGCGCCGCTGGAGGAAACGTCGCAGAAATCGGCGCTGATCGACGTCATCGATTTTTGCATCAGCCGGGTGAACTGAACGGCGTCACTTCGGCGTCGGCTACTTTCCCCGGCAGGACCATTGCGGCCAGCAGGCTGAACACGATGCCTGCCGCCGCAAGCCAGAAGGCCAGCTCTATGCCGTCGGCGATGGCGGTCTTCAGTGCATCGCCCGTCAATCCGGCAATGTGGCTGTTGGCGACGGCGATCAGCGTCGCCATGCCGATGGCGTTGCCAATGTTGAGCGTCGTGCAGGCCATGCCCGAGGCAACGCCCTGTTCGTCATGCGCGACACCCGAAGCAGCCGCGATCCACATCGCGGTCCAGACGATGCCTTGGCCGACACCGGAGATGATCAGGCCCGGAACGAGGGCGGCATAGCTGCTCTCGGCCGACGCGCCAAGGACCATCAAGGCTGTGCCGGCCGCCCCGATAACCATGCCGCCAACCAGGGTCGAGGGTGTCGAAAAGCGCGTCGCCAGCCGCTCGCCGAGCTGCGTGCCGGTGGCGATAGCGATCGATGGCACCAGGAAGGCGAGGCCGGTCTCCAGCGCGGTGAAGCCATGCACGGTCTGCAGCAGCACGGTGAGGAAATAGGGCAAGGCCCCGAACGTTCCCATGTAGAGGAAGGTGATCGTCATGCCGGCGACCAGGCTGCGGTTGCGGAACAGGCGCAGCGGCATAAGCGGGTCGGCGCTCCGTGCCTCGATCACGGCGAAGACTACCAGGAAGAATGCCGCCAACAGGGCGCTGGTGAGGATTGTCGGTGACGTCCAGCCATAGTCCGGTCCCTGAACCAGCGTGAAGACTAGCAGCGTGGCGCCCGCGGTGACGGTGAGCGCGCCGGGCAGGTCGAAATTGCGATGCGCCTGCCGCTTCGGATCACGCGGGATGATGGCAAAGGCGGCGGCGATGGCGATCCCGGCCAGCGCCACATTGACATAAAACACGGCCGGCCAGCCGAAGGCGCCGGTCAAAAACCCTCCCGCCAGGGAGCCAAGGGTCAGGCCGCTTGCCCCGGCGCCACCCCAGACCGCGAGCGCCCGGTTGCGCTCCGGCCCTTCCGCGAACAGGCGATTGATCAGCGACAATGTCGCCGGAAACAGGAAGGCAGCGCCGATGCCTTGCACGGCGCGCGCCGTGATGATGACCCCGGGCGACCACGCGAGGCCGCCAAGTAGCGATGAGAGCGCATAGAGCCAGAGCGCGAAGATGAAGACGCGGCGCTGGCCGACCAGGTCTGCGGCGCGGCCGCCAAACAGCAGGAAGCCGCCGGTGAAGACCGTGTAGGCGCTCACCACCCATTGCAATGTCTGGCCGGAAAAGCCGAGGCCCGAGCCGATCTCCGGCAGCGCCACGAAGACGATGTTGAGGTCGAGCGCGATGATGAGCTGGGCGAAGGCGAGCAGCGCCAGCGTGGCGCCGCGCCCGCTGCCGGCCGCCGCTTGAGTTGGCGCGATATCGAGCGCCGCGTCTTGATTGAGTGAACTCATGTCAGTCTCCGGTTTCCGATTCTTTATCGATTGACAAAGAATTGGAATTTGCAATCCGGAGTCAAGCGGATTATTTGTTGATCGATAAAAAATGGAGTTGGCGATGGCGGGCAGGCCAAGGGAGTTCGATCGTGATCAGGCGCTTGAGAAGGCGCGGGATGCCTTCTGGACGCGCGGCTACGAAGGCACCTCGATGGCCGATCTCGTCTCGGTGCTCGGCATCGCCTCGGCGCGCATCTACGCGGCCTTTGGTTCCAAGGAGGATCTGTTTCGGGAAGCGGTCGGCCTCTATGAGGCCAATGAAGGCGGTTTTGCCACACGGGCGCTTGCGGAAGAGCCGGCCGCCCGGCGCGCCATCGAGCGGATGCTGCGCGATGCCGTCGAAACCTACACAAAGCCGGGGCGGCCGCAGGGCTGCATGGTGGTATCGGCCGCCACCAACTGCGCCGTCGAGAATGACCGTGTGCAGGAGTGGCTGGCACAGCACCGCCGCGCGCGCACGGTATCGATCGTCGAGCGGCTGAACGAGGCTGTTCGGGACGGCGAACTGAAACCGGGTACGGATGCCGAGGCGCTGGGCGATTACTACGCCACGCTCATGCACGGGCTTTCGGTACAGGCGCGTGATGGCGTACCAAACAAGCGCCTGCACGATCTCGTCACTGTCGCCATGCAGGCGTTGGACGCAAGGTTGGCAGGGCGCCCCTGAATGCCGGTACCGTTTCGCCAGGCAGTTGTGGAAGCCGGTCTCGCCATCTCGACAAGCGGCCCTTCCGCAAATTATCTATAAAACATGGCAAAGGGCACGGACGACACCATCGCGGTGCGCATCAGCAAGGTGCTGGCGGACCGCATCATCTCGGGCGCGATCGAGCCTGGCGCCCGGTTGCGCCAGGATCATGTCGCCGAGGAGTTCCACACCAGCCATGTTCCGGTGCGCGAGGCGTTCCGCCGGCTGGAAGCGCAAGGCCTGGCCGTCAGCGAGCCGCGCCGCGGCGTGCGCGTCGCGGCCTTCGATCTCGGCGAGGTCAAGGAAGTGGCTGAAATGCGGGCCGCCCTCGAGGTGCTGGCGCTGCGTCATGCCGCGCCGCATCTGACGTCAGCCATTCTCGATCTTGCCGAGGAAGCCACCAAGGCCGGCGATAAGTCCCGCGACGTCAGGTCCTGGGAAGAAGCCAACCGCGCCTTTCACCGGCTGATCCTGGCACCATGCGCCATGCCGCGCCTGCTCGCCACCATCGACGATCTGCACGCGGCCAGCGCCCGCTTCCTGTTCGCGGCATGGCGTTCGGAGTGGGAGGCGCGCACCGACCAGGACCATCGGGCGATCCTGACCGCCCTGCGGCAAGGCAACGCCGAATCGGCCGCAGCGACTCTGGGACGGCATGTCCAATGGATTGGCCGCAAGCCGGTCCGGACGGCCTCCGGCGCGACGCGCGAAGCCTTTGCGATCGTGGGTTGACGCAAGTCGCCCAAAAGTGGCCCCCGGTTTTGGGAACACGACACGCATGAAGCAATGATCCGAAGCGCGTCGCGACGCAGGTCAGACGGTCTTTGTCGTGGGAAGGCTTGCTATCCCGGCGAAAATGTGGATTCGATAATAGATCGAAAACCGAAATTATCTATAATTTCAAATCGAGCGAAGGAATCCTCATGACAGACATCGCATTCACGTCCAGCAAGCCGTCTTTCAGCCCGCTCCGGCTCCAGGATCGCTCGCTCACCTGGCAGGTCGGAGCCGTCGTGCTCGGCACGCTGTTCCTGGCGATGTCGTCCTACATCGAAGTGCCGATGGTGCCGGTTCCAGTGACCATGCAGACCTTCGCGGTGACGCTCATTGGCGCCCTCTATGGCTGGCGGCTTGGCGCGGTCACCATCGCGGCGTGGCTTGTCGAGGGTGCTGCCGGCTTTCCGGTGCTGGCCGGCGGCGCGGCCGGCGTGGCGCATTTCGTCGGCCCGACCGGCGGCTATCTCTTCGCCTTCCCGGTCACCGGCGCGCTGGTCGGCTGGCTGGCCGAACGCGGCTGGAACGGCAACAAGGTGCTGCTTGCCTTCGCCGCCATGCTGCTCGGCAATCTTGCCTGTCTGGTGCTCGGAACGGCATGGCTTGCCGTCATGATCGGCACTGAGAAGGCCATCACCTTCGGCTTCCTGCCGTTCATCGTCGGCGGATTGCTGAAGTCGGCGCTTGGTGCTGCGACGCTCATGGCGCTTCGCGGCGGCAAGGCCAAGCCGGCCAATTCGTGACGATCAGGCTGCGCGCCCACCACCTCCTTTGCCTGCTCACCTATGTGGGCAAGGGATACAGCCCCGCTTTCACCGCCAATTACGACGCGGTTGCGGAGCGCCTGAGCCGGGGCGAGGATATCCTCCTCGTTTCCGGTCCAGACGACATCTGCGCGCCTTTGCTCGATGAGCCGGAACCGCATTGCCTCAACGAGAGCGTCATCGAGCGGGACCGGCTTGCCGCACGCGATGTCGGGGATCTGCTGGCCCGGCCAATCCAGGCGGGCGTCCACGTCGATCTCGACGCGGCAACCCTGGCGCGGGTGCGCCAGGCGTTTTCTGTCGGTGGCGTGCGCAAGGCTTGCGACGGCTGCGAATGGAACGAGCTGTGCAGCGCGATAGCGGCCGGCGGCTTTGCCGATACGAAGGTGCAGCGATCCGTCGCGCCGGGAGAGCGTGGACCTTGACGCGGGCTTTTCCGCGGTCGAAAGTCGCCTTCAGCCATGGTTTGTTAATCGGCTGACCCGATTGTGAATTTCAGGCGGATTGAAGCGCGACCCCAAAAAGGCCATGCTTTGCCCGGAAAGATCGAGTCTACGTCGATCCCGCTGATGCGGAGATGGCGCCTGGCTGAAAGGGATACGATGCAGCAAGGACGTGCGCGCTGGCTGACAAGGCTGGCAATTGTGACGGGCATGGCGATCTCGGCTCTGCCGGCCTATGCCAAGCAATCCACCGAACCGGTCAAGATCTCGTCGTTCTCGGGCGCCTATCTGGCCGCCCGGATCGCCGAAGGCGACAATGATCTCGACAGCGCCATCGCCTACTACAAGCAGGCCCTGGCCTTCGATCCGGGTGACACCGGCCTGCAGCAGAGCCTGATGCTGTCGCTGATCGCGCAAGGCCGCTTCGACGAATCCCTGGTCTATGCCGACAAGCTCAAGGAAGTGCCCGATGTCGAGCGCTTCTCGCGCTTGGCACTGGCGGTCGATTCCTTCCACAAGAAGGATTTCACTAAGGCGCAGTACTGGCTCAAGCTGTCGCTGGAGTCCGATCTCGACCGGTTGATCTCCGGCGTCATGTCCGGCTGGGCGCAGCAAGGCGCTGGTGAAGCCACGGATGCGATGGCTTCCATCGACAAGCTGCAGGGCCCTGACTGGTTCGGTCTGTTCAAAGCCTTCCACCGCGCCCTGATCGCCGATGCATCCGGCATGCCTGAGAAGGCCGAGGCGATCTACGCCGCAACGCTGCAGGACACGACCGCCGGCGGCGCGGCGCCCGAAACCTGGATGCGCAATGCGCAGGCCTATGCCTCGTTCCTGGCCCGCAAGGGCGACAAGGCCAAGGCGATCTCGGTGCTCGACCAGGCCGAGGCGTTTTCGCCGGGCAAGCTGGAAATCGTCGCCCTGCGCGACAGGATCGCCAAGGGCGACAAGATCCCGCCCTTCGTCTCAGGTCCGTCCGACGGCGCTTCCGAAATCCTGCTCGATCTGGCCACCGCGCTCAACCGTGGCGGCGGCGAACCGTTCGTCCGCCTTTATCTGCAATACGCGCTCGCCCTGAGGCCTGACAGCGATGCGGCTCTCGTGCAGCTCGCGGCCGTCGCCGAACAGCTTAAGGATGGCGAGGGCGCCATCGCGCTCTATCGGCGGATCCCTGACTCTTCGCCGCTGAAGGAGCTGTCGGACCTGCAGCTCGGCCTCAACCTTGCCGATCTCGACCGCCATGACGAGGCGATCACCCATCTGAAGGCCTTCGTCGACGCGCATCCCAACGACATGCGCGCCTATCTGGCGCTTGGCGGGGTCTATTCCTCCAAGGATGATTTCCGCTCGGCCGCCAATCTCTATGACAAGGCCGTCGAGGTGCTGAAGACGCCGACCGCGGCCAACTGGAATATCTTCTATCAGCGCGGTATCGCCTACGAGCGACTGAAGGAATGGCCGAAGGCCGAGCCGAATTTCCGCAAGGCGCTGGAGCTGCAGCCTGATCAGCCGCAGGTTTTGAACTATCTCGGCTATTCCTGGGTCGACATGAACACCAACCTGAAGGAAGGCCTGGCGATGATCCAGAAGGCCGTCGATCTCAGGCCGAGCGACGGTTACATCGTCGATTCGCTGGGTTGGGCCTATTTCCGCCTTGGCAGGTTCGACGACGCGGTGCGCGAAATGGAACGCGCCGTATCGCTGAAGCCGGAAGATCCGGTTCTCAACGACCATCTCGGCGACGCCTATTGGCGCGTCGGCCGCAAGCTGGAAGCCACCTTCCAGTGGAACCAGGCCCGCGACCTGAAGCCCGATCCCGACGTGCTGGCCACCTTGCAGCAGAAGCTGATGAAGGGCCTGCCGCCGATCGAGTCCAACACGGCGCAGGAGACCCCGAAGGTCAAGCCAGAGCCTGTGCCTGCCCCGAAGGGGTGAAATCGGCTTTTTTGGAATGCAAACGGGGCTCTTTCGGAGTCCCGTTTTCGTTTGGAATGGCGCGCCGTCCTCAAAATAGTTTGCGGTAGACGACAAAGCCGGAGCGTTCGCCGACCTTGTCATAGAGCTTCATCGCGGTTTGGTTGGTCTCGTGTGTCAGCCAGTACACCCGGCCGGAGCCGGCGGCCTGCGCGCGCTCATAGACGCCTTCGATCAGCGCCCGGCCGATGCCATTGCCGCGCGAAGCCTGCGTGGTGAAAAGATCCTGCAGATAACAGTTCGGCGCGATCGCCGTCGTACTGCGGTGAAAGAGATAGTGCACGAGGCCGTGGAGCTGTCCCTCGCTTTCGGCCACCAGCGCATGGACCGGCTCATAGGCGTCGAAGAAGCGCGACCACGTCATCGCGGTGATCTCGCTCGCCAGCGCCGTCTCGCCCGAGCGGCCATAAAATGCGTTGTAGCCGTCCCACAGCGGCAGCCATCGGTCGAAATCCTGTCGCGTGACCGGGCGGATGATGATGGAGCTGGACATTGCTGGACCTGTCGTCGTTGCTGTGGGCTGCGAGGGACGAAACAGACCGCAGGCTCCCGAGGCCGGCAATGGGCCAGTCTCCAGCAAACTCTTCAACACCACGCAGCGCGCTCATGGCGGCCCGCATCCGGCGCGCCTTGCTTGACGCTTCGCCGTCGTGTCTCTAGGACGTGCCGCTAAGAGCATGATCCCGGAAAGTGGGTACCGGTTTTCGGAAAAGATCATGCTCAAGGGACAGGCTCTAGCCTTTGCTGTCGAGGCCACCGTGACGATTGAAATTCCCGCCCATATGCATCCCAGCCGCTCGTTCCAGGGGCTGATCCTGACCTTGCACAATTACTGGGCGGCCTATGGTTGCGTCATCCTGCAGCCCTACGACATGGAGGTCGGCGCCGGAACGTTTCATCCGGCAACGACGCTGCGCGCACTCGGGCCCCGGCGCTGGAACGCCGCCTACGTCCAGCCCTCGCGCCGTCCCAAGGATGGCCGCTATGGCGAGAACCCGAACCGGCTGCAGCATTATTACCAGTACCAGGTGATCCTGAAGCCGAACCCGCCGAACCTGCAGGAGCTCTATCTCGGCTCGCTGGCGGCGATCGGCGTCGACCCGCTGCTGCATGACATCCGCTTTGTCGAGGATGACTGGGAAAGCCCGACGCTGGGCGCCTGGGGGCTGGGCTGGGAATGCTGGTGCGACGGCATGGAAGTGTCGCAGTTCACCTACTTCCAGCAGGTCTGCGGCATCGAATGCGCGCCGGTGGCAGGCGAGCTGACCTACGGGCTGGAGCGGCTGGCCATGTATGTGCAGGGCGTCGACAATGTCTACGACCTCAACTTCAACGGCCGCGAGGGCGCCGACAAGGTGACCTATGGCGATGTCTTCCTGCAGGCCGAGCAGGAATATTCGCGCCACAATTTCGAATACGCCAACACGGCGATGCTGCTCAGGCATTTCGAGGACGCCGAGGCCGAGTGCAAGGCGCTGCTCGAGGCCGGTGCGCCGGCATCGAACGACAATCTGCCGATGCACAAGATGGTCTTCCCGGCCTACGACCAGTGCATCAAGGCCAGCCATGTCTTCAATCTGCTCGACGCGCGCGGCGTGATCTCGGTCACCGAGCGGCAAAGCTACATCCTGCGGGTGCGCAATCTGGCGAAGGCCTGCGGCGAGGCGTTCTTGAAGACACAGGCGGGTGGATTGGCGGCCTAGCTGGCTGCTTTCGAGGGGGCGGCGAATGCGCTGGTCGGCGCAACGTTCTGACCGCTGGCACCGTCGATGGTCCGCATTGCCTGCCGTACGCCCGGCATCGAGAAGGCGCCGTGGACCTGCGCGGTGAAGCAGGCGCTGAGCGCGAGGATCTGCAGAAGTCTGGATGCCGTTTTCATGGTCGTTCAGCCAATAGTTCCCTGCCTGAGCGTGGGTCGCTCCAGCGCTGCGTTCGGTTCATGGAAATCTTTGATCCAAGGACGGGCCGGATCGCTTTGGCCCGACAGGGCGGTCAAAATTTCTGGAAAGGGTGACAGCGGCCAGCCGAGTTGCTATGCCCCGCCCGGACCACTCTCCCGCATGAGCTGACCCCAATGCCCGACCTGCTTCTAGAACTTCGCTCCGAGGAAATCCCCGCGCGCATGCAGCGCAAGGCGGCGGGTGATCTCAGGAAGATGCTGACCGACGGTCTGGTCGAGGCGGGTCTGACCTATGAGGCGGCGCGCGAGTACTGGACGCCACGGCGCCTGACGCTCGACATCAGAGGGCTGACGGCACGCTCGAAGGATATTCGTGAAGAGATCAAGGGACCGTCGACGACGGCGCCCGAGCAGGCGGTACAGGGGTTCCTGCGCAAGGCAGGGCTGTCCTCGGTCGCCGAGGCGCATGTCCATTCCGACCCGAAGAAGGGCGACTTCTATGTCGCCCATATTTCGAAGCCGGGCAGGGCGGCCGAAGAGATCATCGCCGAACTGGTGCCCGGCATTATCCGCAACTTCCCCTGGCCGAAATCGATGCGCTGGGGGCCGGCCTCGGCCAAGCCGGGCTCGCTGCGCTGGGTGCGGCCGCTGCAATCGATCCTGTGCACTTTCGGCCCGGAGACCGAGGAGCCTGTCGTGGTCGATTTCGAGATCGACGGCATCCGCTCCGGCAATATCACCTACGGCCACCGTTTCCTGGCGCCGGGCGAAATCGCCGTGCGCCGCTTCGACGATTATGTGAGCAAGCTGGAGGCGGCAAAGGTCGTGCTCGATGCCGACCGTCGCAAGGAGATCATCCTTGCCGACGCCCGCAACCTTGCCTTTGCCAACAGGCTCGACCTGGTCGAGGACGAAAGCTTGCTGGAAGTGGTGTCCGGGCTGGTTGAATGGCCTGTCGTGCTGATGGGCGAGTTCGAGCAGGATTTCCTCGCCATTCCGGCCGAAGTGATCCGGTTGACCATCCGCGCCAACCAGAAATGCTTTGTCACGCGCCCGCAAGGTGAAGGCGAAGCGCTCTCCAACCGCTTCATCCTCACCGCCAACATCGAAGCCAGGGACGGCGGCAAGGAGATCGCCCACGGCAACGGCAAGGTGGTGCGCGCCCGTCTGTCCGACGCGCTCTATTTCTGGACGACCGACCAGGGCGATCTGCCCGATCTCGGCCAGCTCGAAGCATCGGCTGAAAAGTTCGGGCTCGATCTGAAAAAGCCGCTCGACCAGCGCATGGCCCGCCTCGATCATCTCGGCGTGACCTTCCACGCCAAACTCGGCACGCAGGGCGAGCGGGTGGAGCGGATCAAGCGGCTCGCCGAAGAACTGGCGCCGATCGTCGGCGCCGATCCCGCGCTCGCCGCTCGCGCAGCCGTTCTCGCCAAGGCCGATCTGCAGACCGAAGTGGTCGGCGAGTTTCCGGAACTGCAGGGCGCCATGGGCCGCAAATACGCGCTGCTGCAGGGCGAGCATTCATCCGTGGCCGCGGCCATCGAGGAGCACTACAAGCCGCAAGGTCCATCTGATCGTGTACCGAGCGATCCGGTGTCGGCTGCGGTAGCGCTTGCCGACAAACTCGACACGCTGGTCGGCTTCTGGCTGATCGACGAAAAACCTACTGGGTCAAAAGACCCCTATGCCTTGCGAAGGGCAGCGCTGGGCGTGGTCAGAATATTGGTGGAGAACAGCGTACGGCTGAACGTCGTTGAAACGATGGAAGCTCATGTTCCGCGAGTTCATCAATCGATAAAGGAGGCTCTCCTTAGGCAAGGTGGAACCTTCGCTATCGGCCAAGGAATGCAACAATTCAGAGGGAGGCAGGTTGATTCCAACGTCCTCGACCTCCTCGCCTTCTTCCACGATCGCCTCAAAGTCTACCTTCGCGACCAGGGCGCTCGCCACGATCTCATCGACGCCGTCATCACGCCGCAGTCCGACGACCTCTTGCAGATCGTCCGCCGCGTCGAAGCGCTCGGCTCCTTCCTCGACACCGAGGACGGCAAGAACCTGCTCGCCGGCACCAAGCGTGCGGCCAACATCCTGGCTGCCGAGGAGAAGAAGAAGACGGCGGTCGCCGGAACCGTTGAGCCGGCTTTGTTCAAGGAGAATGCCGAGAAATCGTTGTTTGCAGCGGTGAATCAGGCCGAGAAGCAAGCCGGCGAAGCGATTCAAAACGAAGACTTTTCGGCCGCGATGCTGGCGCTTAGCGCGTTGCGCGAACCCGTTGATTCATTCTTTGAAGGTGTTCTCGTGAATGATGAAGACCTGGCGGTGCGAGCCAACCGTCTGGCGCTTCTCACACGCATCCGCGCGGCGACGGGTCAGGTCGCGGATTTCTCGAAAATCGCCGGCTGAGCGCCCAGGAAAAATATCTCTCAGCCGGGCGTTCGAGCCGGCTTACAGTCATATGACGATGATCTCTCCGTGGCAAAAGGGACATGTTCCCCAACCCAACGGAGGCTTCCATGAATTCCGATCACGACATCGAAGTGACTGAAGAAACCTCGGCCGCCGCCGAGGCGCTTGAATCCGCTTCCGAAACCGATCACGACGCCGCTGCCGCCGTCGAAGCCGCCGATCACTCTGGCGACGAGGATGGCGACGAAGAAGAAGGCGACGACGAAGACGGCGAAGAGTCTGACGAAGCGGCCACGGCCTCGGGTGAAGACGACGAAGATGAAGACGAAGACGACGCTGATGACGCCGTGAAGGCCGAAGGCGACGACGCCGAAGAAGAATCCGAAGACGGCGAGTCCGAAGAAGACGACGACAAGGAAGAAGTGGCCTGAGATTTCAATCCGGCTCTGTCGAGAAAAGGGGGCGGCGCATCTGCGCCGCCTTTTTTGTCCATCTTTCCGGACACTGACTTGTCAGTTGTCCCGAAACGCTGACTTGTCAGTCCTCCAGGATGCTGACGCGCACGCTGTTTTCATAGACGTCGACCTGGATCAGCGGTTCGCCATTGACGATGGCGCGCTTGGTCGACGAACTCATCGCGCCGGGGCGCTCCAGCATGCGCTGCAGGTCGGCGCGCGCGTCGTTGGTCGTGAACCACTCATCGCCCTGGTCGTCTCTGTCGCGGCGACGGAATTTGTGCCAGTTGGCGCGATCCTGGCGCACCATCTGCGCGGCGTTGTCCAGCGCATAGCCATCGCTCGCCTGATGATCCCTGTCGGAAATGCGCGCGACATAGGATCCCAGCATGTCATCGGCTTGCGCCGCACTGGCGCCCAGCAGCGACGCCAGCAGAAGCCCGGCCACGGTAACGGTCTTGGATAGTCTCATGATCAACCCCCTTTGAAACGACGAAGCCCGTCTGTCAGAGCCGCCCCTTTGCCTCAAGCACTTGGCTAAATTCAGGCGGCGGCGTCCAGCGAGATGTGCCGCACGAACTCGCGCGGCAATGGTGCGCCGAGCGCCGGAGTGCCGTCAAGCTGTCAACGATCTGGCCAGTCCGGCCGTTTGCCGGCCGCTACTTGACCTTGCCGACGCCGGAAGCGGGCATGGTCGATGCGGCCGGTTTCTTCTGCGTGTTCGATGCCGGAGCGGCCGAGGCGGTCGCCTTGGCTGGAGTGGGGGCAGGGGTGGTGGCCGCAGCTGGTGCCTTGCCTTGCACCGGTGTCGCGAAGTCACCGCCGACGACGCCGCCGCGAATGATCATCGGGCCTGGCATGAAACCGTGCCGTGCCTCGGGCGCGTTGGGGATGGCCGCCACCTTCTCATAGGTGACGTCAGGCTCGCCGAGCGCAACGACGGACATCACATCGCTTGCCTTCGTGTCATCCGCCTTGAGGGTCAGGACGGAGGGCGTTGTGGCCGGCGCGCCGGGAAAGACCAGCGACGAGGCCGGAGCTTCGCCGCTCAACGCCGCCAGGGTGATGATACCCAGCAGGATACGCACAGACACGATGACCACTCCCCTTTGCCCAAGCCCGAATGGTAGTCGACCGGAATTGATGCCGGCTTTCGCGGAAACATAGCATTTTAGGAATTGATAAATCGCCAAGGCCCGCTCTTGCCGAACGGCCGGCTTGCCCAACAGCCGCCATCGTACTACGCAGCCTGCATCTGCGAGGTGACGAGAGTGGCTGAGATACTTGCCGTCGGCGAGGCGTTGGAGCGGGCACTGGCGCTGCTCGAAGGCGGCGATGTCGTCGCCATCCCGACGGAGACCGTCTACGGGCTTGCCGGCGACGCCACCAACGGCATTGGCGTGGCGCGCATTTTCGAGGCCAAGGGTCGGCCGCGTTTCAACCCGCTGATCGCCCATGTCGCTGACATGGCGATGGCCGAGCGCATCGCGGTGTTCGATCCATTGTCGAAGAGACTGGCACTGGCGTTCTGGCCGGGTCCGCTGACGCTGGTGCTGCCGCAGCGGCCCGGTAACGGCATCCATCCGCTGGTCACGGCCGGGCTCGACACGATCGCCTTGCGCATGCCGAAGGGCTTTGGCGGCGATCTCATCGCAAAACTCGGCCGGCCGCTCGCCGCACCCAGCGCCAATTCATCCGGCAGGATCAGCGCGACGACGGCGCAAGCGGTGGCAGCCGATCTCGGCGCACGCATCAAGCTGGTGGTCGATGGCGGCGCGACGCCGGTCGGACTGGAATCGACCATCGTCAAGGCCGAAGGGGCAGGATTGCGCCTGCTTCGTCCCGGCGGCATCGCCGCCGAAGAGATCGAGGCGGCCATCGGCATGACGCTGTTGCGCGGCGGCACCGCCGGCGTCGAGGCGCCGGGCATGCTTGCCTCACACTATGCGCCGGGCGCGGCGATGCGGCTCAATGCTGATACGGTTGGTGAGGGCGAGGCGCTGCTTGCCTTCGGCGGTCAGCGGGCCGAAGGTTGGCGGCATGCAGCCGCCTTCCTCAATTTGTCCGTATCAGGCGATCTGCGCGAAGCGGCGAGCAATCTTTTCGCCTATATGCAGGATCTCGATCGCAGCGGCGCACGCACCATCGCTGTCGAGACGATTCCCTTCGACGGGCTTGGCGAGGCCATCAACGACCGGCTCTCGCGTGCCGCCGCCCCTCGTGACAACACTCAGCCCACACCGTAGTTTTCCCGCATGACCGAAATTTCAGCAAAACTCGATCCCGCTGTCATCGATCGCTTCGCGGCGATTGTCGGTAACAAATACGCGCTGCGCGACGAACAGGACATCGCGCCCTACCTCATCGAGCGGCGCGGGCTCTGGCATGGCGTGACATCGCTGGTGCTGCGGCCGGGCAGCGTCGACGAGGTCAGCCGAATCATGCGTCTGGCGACCGAGACGGGAACGCCGATCGTGCCGCAAAGCGGCAACACCGGTCTGGTCGGCGCCCAGGTGCCGGACAGATCCGGCCGCGAGATCATCCTGTCGCTGTCGCGGCTGAACCGCATCCGCGAGATCGACGTCCTGTCGAACACAGTGACTGTCGAGGCTGGCGTCATCCTGCAGACGCTGCAGGAGGCGGCCGACGCCGCCGACCGGCTGTTTCCGCTGTCGCTCGCCGCGCAAGGCTCCTGCCAGATCGGCGGCAACCTTTCTTCCAATGCCGGCGGCACCGGCGTGCTGGCCTATGGCAACGCCCGCGAACTCTGCCTCGGCGTCGAAGTGGTGCTGCCGACGGGCGAGGTCTTCGACGATCTGCGCAAGCTGAAAAAGGACAACACCGGCTACGATTTGAAGAACCTGTTCGTCGGCGCCGAAGGCACGCTCGGCATCATCACCGCCGCTGTCTTGAAGCTCTTCCCGAAGCCGAAAGGCAGGGAGGTCGCCTTTGCCGGCATGTCGTCGCCCAAAGCGGCGCTGTCGCTCTTTACCTTGGCGATGGACTGGGCCGGCGCCTCGCTCACCGCTTTCGAGCTGATCGGCAAAAGGCCTTACGACTTCACGCTGAAGCATGGCCAAGGCATCACGCGGCCGCTGGCCGATGATTGGCCATGGTATGTGCTGATGCAGGTCTCTTCAGGACGTTCCGAGGAAGACGGCAGGGCGCTGATCGAGGAGATCCTGGCCGAGGCGCTCGAGCAAGGCATCATCGGCGACGCAGTGGTCTCGGCAAGTCTTGCCCAGGGCGATGCCTTCTGGAATTTCCGCGAGACGCTGCCAGAGTGCCAGAAGCCCGAGGGCGCTTCGATCAAGCACGACATCTCGGTGCCGACAGCCGCGATCCCGGAGTTCATCGACAAGGCGGCCGGCGTGGTGGAAGGGGTCTGCCCCGGCGCACGCGTGGTCTGCTTCGGCCACATGGGTGACGGCAATCTGCATTACAACATCTCGCGCCCCGTGGACTGGCAGGATGAGGCGTTCCTCGACCTTTACCATCCCATGAACCACGCCGTGCACGATGTCGTGCGCACCTTCCACGGTTCGATCTCGGCCGAGCACGGCATCGGCCAGTTGAAGCGCGACGAACTGATCGCCACCGCGCCGCCGATGGCTATCGATCTGATGCGCCGGGTGAAAGCCGCCTTCGATCCGGCCGGCATCATGAATCCCGGTAAGGTTATCTGATCCTTTCAACATCTTGTGGTCGGTGGCATTCCGATAACCATCCCTGAGATCAGCAAAATTTAACCGACTTTCTTAAGCGCGGCGGTAAGGAGCCCACGCTACTGTTTCCCCATAACGAGGCCGGGAAAACTGGCCCGGAGAGAACCGGACACCGGCTCTCAGGAGACAGACAGGAAGGCACTCTATGAACACCGGACTGAAGCCAGTCTGGGCGGGACGCAACATGCGCCTCGACCCATTCCGACTGCCCCAGATGGTCAGCTACGCCACGCGCGACGACTACGGCGACGTGACGTTCACCATCGACCACCGTGGCGCCGTGATCCGCCGCATGCTCGAGATGAGCGGCGTGCCGGCGATCATCGCCCTTCCGGCCAATGCGTTCCGCGGCGTCGCCGCCCGCGCCATGGAGGATCCGGAAGGCAATGTCACGGTGACGCTCGAACTCCTTCACAATGATCCAATGCTGTCGGTGCCGCTTTTGGTGGCCGACGATCTCGACGATGTCGCCGCCGACTGGCGCGCCTGGGCTGATGCCTACCGCCTGCCGATGCTGTTGATCGAATCGGACGGCGTCGCCCGCACCCTGGAAGAATCGCTCGGCGCCGCCATCAAGACGCTGCCGCCGCAGGATCGCCGCAAGGGCCGCATTTCGCACACGCGCCGCCCGCGCTTCCTCGCCCGCCGCAGGGCCGGCAACCTCGGTCTCAGGCTGGTCATCGACGGCCAGGAGATCATTTCGAGGGAGTGAGAAGCGGTTCGCGTAGCGAACGAAAAGCCAATTGCTTGGCTTTTCGAGCTTCGAACGCCCTGAGTCTGCGAAGGGCCAGGGCGCGGAAAAAGCCGCTACACCAGCGGCTTCAGCGCCACCCACACTGCGCCACCGATCAGGCCGAGGAAGATCAGCCAGCCGACCTGGTTGTTCGACCGGAACAGCCGCAGGCATTGGTCCGGATCGTTGATATCCAGAACGGCGATCTGCCGTGCCATATGGGCGCCGGCGGCGATCAATCCTGCCAGCGCCACCACCGGCGCCTGCGCCGACGCGAAGGCAATGGCGAAGCAGATCAGCGTGCCGCCGTAAAGCCCGACCAGCCACGACTTGGTGTTGTCGCCGAACAGCCGTGCCGTCGAGCGCACGCCGACAATGGCGTCGTCTTCCTTGTCCTGATGCGCATAGATGGTGTCGTAGCCGATCACCCACAGGATCGAGCCGATATAGAGCATGATGGCGGGGCCATCGAGATCGCCGAACTCGACCGCCCATCCCATCAGCGCGCCCCAGGAAAAGGCAAGGCCGAGAAACAGTTGCGGCCAGTTGGTTATCCGCTTCATGAATGGATAGATGGCGACAATCGCCAGCGAGCAGACGCCGAGCAGGATGGCGAAGCTGTTGAACTGCAGGAGCACGACAAGGCCGACCAGGGCCTGCAGCACCAGAAACAGCCAGGCCCGCCGGCGCGTCGTCTGGCCCGACGGCAGCGGACGCGAGCGGGTGCGTTCGACCTGGTTGTCGATGTTCTCGTCGACGATGTCGTTGTAGGTGCAGCCGGCGCCGCGCATGGCGATGGCGCCGACCAGGAACAGCACGAGATACAATGGTGCCGGCAGCAGCGAGAGCAGCGGGTCGCCGGGGCGGGGATAGGCGCTCGCGGCGAGCGCCGCCGACCACCAGCACGGCCACAGAAGCAATTGCCAGCCGATCGGCCTGTCCCACCGCGCAAGCTGTGCATAGGGCCAAACCGCGCGCGGCAGCACGCGGTAGACCCAATGGCCGTTCGGTGCATCGGCGACACGGCCCTGGACCGCTTTCGACTGGATAGGTTCCATATCCATGGAGTGGCAGCAGCCGCGGAAACCGTCAAGCGGCTAGCGGATGCGGGCTGTCGCCGACCCCTCAAGAGGTGAAGATGTCGCGCGTGGAAAACCAGTCTTTCGCCGTCTCGACGAAGGCAAGCGCCGCATTCGACACTGCAGCTGCGTGTCATAGGTGAGGATGATGCGCTGCATCGGCAGCGGATCCGACAATGGCTTGCAGATCAGGGGCAGCCCGTCATAGCTGCGGTCGCCATGCGGCCTTGTGTAGCTGACGGCGACACCAAAACCGTTTGCAACCATGCTGCGCTGGAGTTCGAACGAACTCGTCGCCCTGTCGGCCACCGGCGAAAGGCCACGGCTGCGGAACAGGTCGAGCATGTGCTGCCAGCTCTGCGGCTGGTCCGTCGTGATCAGCGGATAGGCGGCCAGATCGGCCAGACTGACCTCGGCACGGTCCGCCAGCGCATGGCCAGCCGGCAACAGCGCATGCGGCCGCAGCTCGTGCAGCAGGATGCGGGCGAAATGCGACGGCAGGCCGAGATCGTAGCTGAGGCCAAGATCGATGGCGGCGTCCGCCAGACGCCGCCCGAGCGTTTCGAACGTCTCGTCGCGAACGATGACAGCGACGTCTGGATGGCGCTCGGAGAAAGCGCGGATGAGACCCGGCGCGAAATAGGGCGCCAAATCCTCGAAACATCCAAGCACCAGCTCACCGCCGACGGCTAAATTGCCCGCCCCGAGGCTCATCAGTTCATCCGTCTCGGCAAGAACCAGTTTTGCCTTCGCCACGATGACACGGCCGAAGGAGGTCAGCGAAACGCCGCTCCCGCGCTGGCGCACGAACAGTTTCTGGCCGAAATCCTTTTCTATTGCGTCGATCGCCACGGAAATCGAGGGCTGGGAAATGTTCAGCGTCCTGGCTGCGCCGGTGACGCTTCCGTGGCGGGCGACCGCAACCAGATAACGCAACTGCGTGAGAGTCAGGCTCATAGTTTCGTTCTATGTGTCAGATGAGAAGTTATTATTTTACTGAATGAAGGCGCATTGCGATAGTCGTCCCGATCCTGAAAGGAGGACACTATGGTCTCCCAGACTGCTGCCCGCGCCATCGACACCAGCCTGATCGATGCGGAGACGATTGCCGACTATCAGCGCGACGGTGCGGTTTGCATCCGCGGCGCCTTCAAGGGCTGGGTCGATACGATTGCCGCCGGCATCGAGCGCAACATGCAGAACCGCAGCGCCACCGCGTCCGATATCGCCAATGGCCGCGGCAGTTTCTTCGACGACTACTGCAATTGGGAGCGCATCCCCGAATTCGTCGAGGTGGTGCGGAAATCGCCGGCCGCGCAAATCGCGGCGGCGGTGATGCAGTCGCGCACCGCGCAGTTTTTTCACGATCACGTGCTGGTCAAGGAGCCCGGCACGCAGAAGCCGACACCCTGGCATCAGGACATCCCCTATTATTTCGTCGACGGCCAGCAGACGGTCAGCTTCTGGATCCCCATCGACCCGGTGAAGGAGGCGACGCTGCGGCTGATCGCCGGCTCGCACAAATGGGACAAGATGATCCTGCCGGTGCGCTGGCTCGACGACAGCAATTTCTATGCCGGCGAGGGCGATTATCTGCCGGTGCCCGATCCCGACAAGGACCCGTCGACGAAGGTGCTTGAATGGGAGATGGAACCGGGCGACGCCATCCTGTTCGACTTCCGCACCGCGCATGGTGCGCGCGGCAATCTAACCGCGGCCCGGCGGCGGGCGCTGTCGCTGCGCTGGGTCGGCGACGATGCCCATTATGTCGAGCGGCCGGGCCGCACATCGCCGCCCTATCACGGCCATGGCATGCAGCCGGGCCAGAAATTGCGCGAGGACTGGTTCCCCGTGGTCTTTCCCGGCTGAAGCGGGCCAGAATATGGGCGCCGGTATTCGGCGCCCATATTCGGCTGGGATAACGTTCCCGTGCGCAATTCGGATCAAAACGCCCTGATGCCTTGACCCGTCGCCCGGAGAGCAATAGCGGGTGCTCTCCAGGGTTTGCATTATGAGGTGGCCATGAACGTTCTTCTTCTAGGCTCCGGCGGCCGCGAACATGCGCTTGCCTGGAAGATTGCCGCCTCGCCGCTGCTGACCAAACTCTACGCGGCTCCCGGCAATCCCGGCATCGGCAGCGAGGCCGAACTGGTGAAGCTGGATATCACCGATCACGCTACCGTCGCCGCCTTCTGCCGGGAGAAGAAAATCGACCTCGTCGTCGTGGGTCCGGAAGGGCCGCTGGTCGCCGGCATTGCCGACGATCTGCGCGCCGAAAACATCCGCGTCTTCGGCCCTTCCAAGGCCGCCGCGCGGTTGGAAGGCTCTAAGGGTTTCACCAAGGATCTCTGCGCTCGATACAACATCCCCACTGCCGCCTATGGTCGTTTCCACGATCTGGCCTCGGCCAAAGCCTATGTCGAAAAGACGGGTGCTCCGATCGTCATCAAGGCAGATGGGCTCGCCGCCGGCAAGGGTGTCACCGTCGCCATGACGCTGGACGAGGCGAGGGCGGCCCTCGATGCCTGTTTCGAGGGCTCCTTCGGCGCTGCCGGCGCGGAGGTGGTGGTCGAGGAATTCATGACCGGCGAGGAGGCGAGCTTCTTCTGCCTCTGCGACGGCACCACGGCACTTCCCTTCGGCACCGCGCAGGACCACAAACGCGTCGGCGATGGCGACACTGGCCCCAACACCGGCGGCATGGGCGCCTATTCGCCAGCGCCGGTGATGACGCCTGAGATGATCGAGCGCACCATGCACGAGATCATCGAGCCGACCATGCGCGGCATGGCCGAGCTTGGCGCGCCCTTCGCCGGCATTCTCTTCGCCGGGCTGATGATCACGGACAAGGGGCCGAAGCTGATCGAATACAACACCCGCTTCGGCGATCCGGAATGCCAGGTGCTGATGATGCGGCTGAAGGACGACCTCTTGGTGCTGCTCAATGCCGCCGTCGACGCCCAGCTGGCGCACACGTCCATACGCTGGCGCGACGAGGCGGCGCTCACCGTGGTGATGGCGGCGCGGGGCTATCCCGGCACGCCGGAAAAAGGCTCGGTTATCCGCGGCGTCGAGCAGGCGGCGAGCGACGGCGTCCAGATATTCCATGCCGGTACCGCCATCAATGGCGGCGCGCTGGTCGCCAATGGCGGCCGCGTCCTCAATGTCACGGCGACCGGTGCCACGGTCGGCGCGGCGCAGGCGCGGGCCTATGCCGCGCTCGACCGGATCGACTGGCCTGACGGGTTCTGCCGCCGCGACATCGGCTGGCAAGCCGTGGCGCGCGAGCAGGCAAGCTGAGATTTCGGCAGCCTAGGGCTGGCCGCGATCGATTTTGGTCGAAGCGGTGCTGACCGGGTCGGCCGCGGCAAAGGCGGCGTCAAGCTGCTCGGGTGAGCGCTGCCCGGTCCGCATCCAGGCGACATATTGCACGATGCCGAAGCCCGGGCGGCGCGGCACGGTCTTTACGACAGGCATGCGGAACCCGTCGCGGAATTTCGACCAGCGAGAGCCGAGCACCGAGACCATTTCCTCGAAGGTCGGCGGCGTTGCCACATCGGCATAGATGAGTGTGGCCTTGCCGGCGAGCGCTGCTTCGCGCGCGAGCGGCACCGGCACGCTGGCGAGATAGTCGGATGGCACGTCGATCAGCCCGCCAAAGGGCCATTGCTGGCGCAGTGTGGCGGCATCCGTCGGCGCGACGTTGACGTCGATATCGTTAGGCGTGCCGGCAACCCTGTAGGGGCAACGGAAACGGCCGCAATTGGCCTGCGCCGAGAATTGCCAAAGTGCGTAGCTCCGCCAGTTGCCCATCGGAAAATGCACGTCGATGTCGGGCTTGTAGCGCGCGTACCAAAGCGGCAGCCGCGACAGGAGCCGGTATTTGTAGCGGTTGTCGGCGATGTACTGGGCGGTCTTGCCGTTGGTGTAGAGCACCGGGAAGCGGCCGACGCGCCGATGCACCTGGCGCACGAACTCCTCGGCGTCGTCGAGCGACATCCATTGCAAGGGATCGATGCCCTCGATATCGAGAACCATGAGATCGTCCGACGCGGGGTCGGCGAAGTCGAGAAAATTGTTGGCCTGCTCGACCGGATTGCCGGGGCGGGCGAGGTGATAGGCGCCCCATTTCAGACCGAGCGCCTTGGCGACGACCCGGCGCGTCTGGAACAGTTCGCGCGTCACTGCATGGCGCTTCCACAGCGCTTTGCAGAGCTTCACGTCGGTGTCGCTGCCGAAACAGAAATAGGGCGGCGGCATGCCGTCGGAGGCCTTGTTGATGAAGGCGACGATGCGCTTGTCGGTGGCAAGCTGCGCCCAGTCGATGGAATTGTACTCGTAGGCGTCGACGACCAGCGCGCGGTCGGCACTCTTCCACGGCTCGGAAAAGTCCGAAGCCTTTGCCGCCGATATCAGCGCCATCATCGCCGCAAGAGCGATCGCTGAGCGGCGAAGAAGATGCGCCGGCGTTTTCAAACAGGGGGTCCCCGTTGATCAAACACCGATGGTGAACCGGTATGGTTAAGGAATACTTCTCGATGCAGAGGCCGTGGGAACCTAGCGCCGGCTGAACAGCTGAAATTCGAACGGGTCGGGCGCGGGCTCCTGCCGTAGCGTGCCTTCGGCGGCGCGCTTGCGGTGGTGGGCAAGCGAACATTGCGGCGAGCACAATATGCCGCGATCCGACCAATAGGCTGCACCGTGTTCCAGCTGGCCGCCATGATGCCAGAATCCCGTTGCGCGATAGGGCAAGCCGCATTCGATGCAGCGATAGGCGTCTGGTCTGGCGAGCATGGGCTGGTTCCGGTCGGCTGGTTCTGGTCTGTCGCCGGTCGACTTGATGCGGCGTGGATCGAATTTAATACAGGCCGGCGCGATTGCAAAATCCGCGTGACAAAATTTGACGTTTACGTAAAAAGAAACCGGGAGGCCGCCCAAAGGCGGATGGTTTTGCGGCCGCGCCGGCTCTAGGGTTGGCGAGGCCGATGCATCAGGAGGATCGAGCGGCATGTATCGGGCACCGGTCGAGGATATCGCTTTCACCTTGAAGCACGTGGCGGGCATGAAATCGGCCCTCGATGCCGGCACGTTCGGCGATCTCGGCGAGGACCTGGTCGATGCGGTCCTCAGCGAGGCTGGCCGTTTCGCCACCGAGGAGGTGGCGCCCCTCTACAAGATCGGTGACGAACACGGAGCCGTGCTGAAGGACGCCGCCGTCACCACGCCGCCCGGCTGGAAGGAGCTTTACCGCCGCTGGATCGATGGCGGCTGGAATGCGCTGTCGGGGCCTGAAGAGTATGGCGGCCAAGCGCTGCCGACCATGCTTGGTGTCGCCGCGCTCGAAATGTGGAACTCCGCCGCCATGGCCTTCGGCATCGGCCCGACGCTGACCATGGGCGCTGTCGAAGCACTCGACCAGCATGCCTCCGAAGCGCTCAAGGCCAAGTATCTTGCAAAGCTCGTATCGGGCGAATGGATGGGTACGATGAACCTGACCGAGCCGCAGGCTGGCTCGGACCTCGCTGCCTTGCGCGCCCGCGCCGAGCCCGCCGGCGACGGCACCTACCGTATCTTCGGCCAGAAGATATTCATCACCTATGGCGAGCACGATTTCACCGACAACATCATCCATCTGGTGCTGGCACGGCTGCCGGACGCACCGGCCGGCACGCGCGGCATTTCGCTGTTCCTGGTGCCGAAGTTTTTCGTCAATGATGATGGCTCGCTCGGTGCCCGCAACGACGTCTTCTGTTCTGGCCTCGAGCACAAGCTTGGCATTCATGCCTCGCCCACTTGCACCATGATCTATGGCGACGGTTTCCAGGGTGCCAAGCCCGGCGCCATTGGCTGGCTGATCGGCGAGGAGAACAAGGGCCTGGCCTGCATGTTCACCATGATGAACAATGCGCGGCTGTGCGTCGGTATGCAGGGTGTCGCGGTCGCGGAAGCCGCCACCCAGAAGGCAATCGCCTACGCCAATGAGCGGCGCCAGGGCAAGGCGGCGGATCACGCCGGGGCCGGCATGGCGCCGATCGTCCATCACCCCGACGTGCAGCGCAATCTCCTCACAATGAAGGCGCTGACGCAGACGGCGCGAGCGATCAGCTATTCCTGTGCCCACGCCATCGACATGGCACGGGTCTCGGACGGTGACGAGGCTGCGCATTGGCGCGACCGCGCCAATCTCTTGACACCGCTGGCCAAGGCATTTTCGACCGATGTCGGTGTCGAAGTGGCCTCGTTCGGCGTGCAGGTGCATGGCGGCATGGGCTTCATCGAGGAGACGGGGGCGGCAGCGCTCTATCGCGATGCCCGCATTGCGCCGATCTACGAGGGCACCAACGGCATCCAGGCGATCGATCTGGTCATGCGCAAGCTGCCGCTCGGCGGCGGCGAGCATGTGCATGGCTTCATCGGCGAATTGGCTACGGTCGCCAACGCCGTGCGCATCTCCAACCTGCAGGGTTTCGGCCGCACCGCCGATGCGCTCGATGCTGCACTCAACGATCTGACACTGGCGACCCGTCTCCTGCAGAGATTGTCGGCCGACGGTCGGGTGGAGGAGGTGCTGGCGGGCGCGACGCCGTATCTGCGGTTGATCTCGCTTGCCGCTGGCGGCGCTTATCTGGCGCGGGGCGGTCTTGCCGATCAGGGCCGCATCGCCCTTTGCCGCTTCTTCGCCGAGAATCTGCTGGGCGAGGCACGTACATTGAAGGAACGCGTCATCGACGGCGCGGAGAGCCTCGCTGCCGCCGGCAAGTCGCTGATATCAGCTTGAATTCTCACAGCGCTCACCAGGGAAAAAGACCGTGACAGACCATATCCTCGTCGAGCGCCAGGGCGCCATCCAGATCATCCGCATGAACCGCCCGGACAAGAAGAACGCACTGACGCGCGCCATGTACGCGAAAATGTCCCAAACCTTGGCCCAGGGTGACGCCGATCCGGCGGTCCGCGTCAATGTTTTCCTCGGCGTGCCCGGCGCCTTCTCCTCCGGCAACGATCTTGCCGATTTCATGGTCGTCGCCACCGGTGGCGATGGCGGCACGGAGGTCTGGGATTTCCTGATGGCGCTGGCCCGGGTCGAAAAACCCATCGTCTCCGGCGTAGACGGCATCGCGGTCGGCATCGGCACCACGATCAATTTGCATTGCGACCTGACCTTCGCCACGCCGCGCACCGTGTTCAGGACGCCTTTCGTAGATCTCGGCCTTGTGCCCGAGGCGGGATCGAGCCTGCTGGCGCCGCGCATCCTGGGGCAGCAGGGCGCGTTCGCGCTGCTCGGCCTCGGCGAAGGCTTTTCCGCCGAGCGCGCCAAGGCCGTTGGCCTGATCTACGAAGTGGTCGAGGAAGACGCGCTGGAAGCCTCGGTCCTGGCGGCCGCCGGCCAGATCGCCGCCAAGCCGCCGCAGGCGCTGAAGATCGCGCGAGATCTCATGCGTGGCTCGCGCGACGACCTCATCGCCCGCATCGGCGAGGAGAGCGAGCATTTCCGCGAGCGGCTGAAGTCGGACGAGGCGCGCGCGGCGCTCACCGCATTCATGACCAGAAAGAAGAGCTGAGCCTTCAGGGATAAAGCCGCGTCTTGTCCCAGCCGCCTTTGGCGTTACGGGAAAAGACCGCCCGGTCGTGCAGCCGGAACGGACGGTCGTGCCAGAACTCGATCGTCTTCGGCACGATGCGGAAGCCCGACCAGTGCTTCGGCCGCGGAATCTCACCGATGGCGTAGCGCGCCGTGTATTCGGCGACTGCTTTCTCCAGCGCGAAGCGGCTTTCCAGCGGCCGTGACTGTTTTGAGGCCCAGGCGCCGATACGGCTGCCGCGTGGGCGCGTGGCAAAATAGGCGTCGGCTTCCGCGTCGCTGACGATCTCCACCGGACCGCGAATGCGCACCTGCCGGCGCAGCGATTTCCAATGGAAACACATCGCCGCCTTCATGCTGCCAAGAATCTCCTGGCCCTTCGCGCTTTCGAAATTCGTGTAGAAAACAAAGCCGCCTTCATCGAACCCCTTGAGCAGCACCATCCGCACATCCGGCATGCCTTCGGCATCGACGGTCGCCAGTGCCACGCCATTGGCGTCATTGATTTCGCTCTTGGTGGCGTCATCAAGCCATGCGGCGAAGAGGCGAAACGGCTCTGCCGCTTCGGTAAAGTCACTGGTTGTTAACTCTGTGTCACTCATAGTTTTTCTCAAATTGTCACGAAATCAGGGAGGTTGCCGATTGTCGCGTATCGCGCAAGCTTTTGACAGCAGGCAATGGAGCGTTATCGCTTCGGCCAGCGCGAAAGCGGCGATCGTGGCGGCCGCCTTGCCGCTTGCCGCCTGCGGCGCGGGTGGCTTCAGCCTGGAAAAGGCCGAAGTCGACCGCTCGATCCTGACCAGCAGCACGCAGACTTCAGCGGCACCTGCCGATTCGGATCGCGATTCCGACCAGACGACGATCGGCAATGCGGTGTCCTCCGCCGATATCGAGCAGCTCGGCGGCCAGGCCGTGCCGTGGGCCAATGCCGGCACCGGGTCGCGCGGCTCCATCACTGAACTGGCTGAATTGAAGGACAGGGGCCAGACATGCCGCCGCTTCAAGGCTTCGCGCGAGAGCTTTGATGGCGTTGCCATGTTCGAGGGGGAACTCTGCCTGGCCAGCGCCGGCGGCTGGCGCATGCAGGACTTCAAGGCACTCTGAGCCTGATCTGATTTTCCGCCCTTGATATGATGCTCCGCTACTGGAATTTCTTCCTATGCGAGCGCATATAGGAGGCAAGTATGGACTCAACTCATTTCCAGGGCAGGAAGCATGCGCGACCCGTATGAGGTCCTGGGCGTTGCAAAGAACGCATCGGCCAAGGACATAAAATCGGCATACCGGAAACTCGCCAAGAAACATCATCCGGACCAGAATCCGAATGATCCCAAGGCGAAGGACCGTTTTGCCCAGGCCAACCAGGCCTATGAGATCGTCGGCGATGAGAAGAACCGTGCGGCTTTCGATCGCGGCGAGATCGACGCCGACGGCAAGCCGCGCTTCCAGGGATTTGAAGGTGCCGCTGGTGGCGACCCCTTCGGTGGGTTTCGCCGCCAGCAAGGTGCCGGTGGTTCGCGATTCGAATTCCGTTCGGGGCGCCCGGGCGGTGATCCGTTCGACGGCAACAGCGATATATTCAGCCAGATTTTCGGCGACGCCTTTTCGGGCGCGCGCGGCGCTGGCGACCGCCGCCAGCCGGCGACGGCGGCCGATCTGAACGTCACGCTCGATGTCACCATCGAGGAAGCCGCGACCGCCGAAAAGGTGACCGCGATGTTCCCGGATGGCCGCAAGGTGGCGGTCAAGCTGCCGGTCTTTGTCGAGGATGGCCAGACCATCCGGCTGAAAGGGCAGGGCGAGCAGGGACCGGGCCAGCCTGGCGACGCGGTGGTCAAGATCCATATCCGCCGTCATCCGCGCTACCGCATCGAGGGCCGCGACCTGCATGCCGATCTGCCGGTGTCGCTGGCGGATGCGGTGCTCGGCGCCAAGGTGCCGGTCGAGACACCGACCGGCAGGCTGGCGGTCAACGTTCCCGCCTGGTCGAGTTCGGACAAGGTGCTCCGCCTGAAAGGCAGGGGCCTGCCGGAAAAGGCCGGCGGCCACGGCGACCTCTATGCCCATGTCCGCATCATGCTTCCGGAAGGCGGCGACAGTGCGCTCGAAGCGTTGCTGCGTGGCCAAAAAGGCTGATCCAGCGCTTTTGTCCCCCGAACTGTCCGGTTTGAGCGCTTGAAGGGGCTCTGTGCCTGTGCGATAGGCACTCCACAAAGCAGAAACCGTGCGGAGAGCGCAGACATGGCGGGTGGACAGGGCTTGATGGCCGGCAAGCGCGGCCTGATTCTTGGCGTCGCGAACAACAGATCGATTGCCTACGGCATCGCCAAGGCATGCGTCGATCATGGCGCCGAAATCGCGCTGACCTATCAGGGCGAGGCGTTCAAGAAGCGTGTCGAGCCGCTGGCGGCGGAACTGGGCGCTTATGTCGCCGGCCATTGCGACGTCACCGATCCGGCGAGCCTCGACGAGGTTTTCGCCAATGTCGCCAAGCATTGGGGCGGCAAGCTCGACTTCCTCGTCCATGCCATCGCTTTCTCCGACAAGGACGAGCTGACTGGCCGCTATGTCGAGACGACGCGCGACAATTTCCTGCGCACCATGGACATTTCGGTGTTTTCCTTCACCACCATCGCCAAGCGTGCCGAGGCACTGATGACTGATGGCGGTTCGCTGCTGACGCTGACTTATTACGGCGCCGAGAAGGTGATGCCGCACTACAACGTCATGGGCGTCGCCAAGGCCGCGCTCGAGGCCAGCGTGCGCTATCTCGCTGTCGATCTCGGCGCCAAGAAGATCCGCGTCAACGCGATCTCCGCCGGCCCGATCAAGACGCTGGCCGCCTCCGGCATCGGCGACTTCCGCTACATCCTGAAGTGGAACGAATACAATTCGCCGCTGAAGCAGACGGTCACGCAGGAAGAGGTCGGCGATTCCGGCGTCTATTTCCTGTCCGACCTGTCGCGTGGCGTTACCGGCGAAGTGCATCATGTCGATTCCGGCTATCACGTGGTCGGCATGAAGGCGGTCGACGCGCCCGACATTTCGACGGTCAAGGATTAATTCCCTTCGCCTATCGTCCGCTAGGCCCAGGCCCGACCTCCGGAAAACTGATGTACCCGCTGGTTTTTATCGTGCGCCACGGCCAGACCGCGTGGAACGCCGAGGCCCGGCTTCAGGGTCAGGCCGACACCGACCTCAATGGTCTTGGCCGCGAGCAGGCGACCGGAAACGGGCTTCGGCTGGCCGAGCTTGTCGGTGACGTCAGGGATTTCGATTTCGTCGCCAGCCCGATGCGGCGGACGCGCGAAACGATGGAACGCATCCGTGCCGCGATGAAGCTCGATCCGCTCGCCTATCGAACCGATCCCAGACTGATTGAAGTCAATTTCGGTGACTGGCAGAGCTTTACCTTTGCCGAGTTGGAGACGCAGTCTCCCGGAGCAAAGCGGTCACGCGCACGGGACAAATGGAACTTCCAGCCGCCCGGCGACGGTGCGGAGAGCTACCAGATGCTGCTCGAACGGGTGAAACCCTACTTCGACGGGATCGACCGCAGGACGATCTGTGTGACACATGGTGGCGTCATGCGCACCCTGTTTCGCTTCGTGCTCGATATGGCAGAGGACGAGGCCGCGAACCTGGAAATACCGCAGGATCGTGTGCTCAAACTCGAAGGCAAGAGCCTGGAGTGGCTGTAGCTAGTCGTCCTGGATTATCGCATCAGTCGATGTAGGTCACCACACCCGTGCCAAGGTCATAGATCGCCGCGACGATCTTCAGCTTGCCGGTCCCGATGAGGCCGGCCAGGAGCTTGCTTGAAACGGCCAGGCGCCTCGCGGTCCTCCGCGCGCTCTCCTTGGCGGTGTTGTCGACGAAATCGCCCGCCTCGCTCCGCACCGCGATCGCCGCGGGCAGGATCGGTTCGATCATCGGGCCGATCGCGCCCGGATAGGTGGCGTTCTTGGCGACCACGTCGCAAGCCGCCTTGACGGCACCGCAACTTGTGTGCGCCAGGACGACGATCAACGGCGAGCCGAGCACCGCCGCACCGTATTCGACCGTGCCGAGCGTCGCGGTGTCGACGAGGTTGCCAGCATTCCGGGCGACGAATAGTTCTCCAACGCCGTGGCCACCGAAGATCAATTCCGGCGGAACGCGACTGTCGGCGCAACTGATGACCGTAGCCCAGGGCGCCTGGTGTGCGGCGACAGCGCTCCGCTGAGCGGCAAGGTCAATCGAGCAGAGTTCAGGGTGGCTGACATAACGTTCGTTGCCGGACTTCAATGCGGCGAGCGCTTCATCGGGGAGCAGCGTCGTCGCAACACCTTCGGCCGCTCGCGCCGACCAGGAAGCTGCGCCAAAACCGATCGCGACGAGCCCCGCACCGACCTTGAGGAAATCCCTGCGGTCGACCCCTTCGCCCTTGCAGTCGATGCACATTGTCCCGCTCCGCCGCAGATCCACCCGACGGCTGAATCTGCTAGCCGAGACTGCTACCAACGAACGGCATTGGCAAGGGCCAGCCTTCGCCCAGCGCGCCCAAGCTGGTTGGAAACGACATCCAGGCCCAGATCCTGAACTTTCGGTTCCGGTAGGGTCCGAACAAGAAGATGGAGCCGATTTCGGCCTTGTCGGAATGGATCTGGCTGTGCGGAGGCGGAGAGCTTCTTATTCGGTGTCCGGCAGTTCCATGTCCGTCACGACGTTCTCGCCATTGGTCACGTCATAGGCGATGACGATATCCATGCCCGGCTTCAAGGAGTCGAGATCGGTTTCGGCATTCAGCTTGTAGGATTTGCCGTCATCCAGCGTCAGCGTCAGCGCGTCCTTGTCGATCTTCTTGATCAAGCCTTCGGTCTGGCCGGCGAAAGCAGCGGTGGAATAGAGCAGCGTGGCGGCAACAGCGCCAATCAGGGTACGCATAATCGTCCTCTTTGGTCATTGCGCCGGCACGGTGGCGGCGGATCCTCAACGGCGGATGGAAGAAAGCAGAAACCAGCCGAATGTGTCAAAACTTAAACGGCGGGGATGACAGTTTGACCACCGCAAAAAACGCCAATAGAAGGCAGGCTTCAACCGGCTCCGCTGCCGGGCAGGGCAATTTTCCATGTCTCACAACACGTTCGGCCACCTTTTCCGCGTCACCACCTGGGGCGAAAGCCATGGGGCAGCGCTCGGCTGCGTCGTCGACGGTTGCCCGCCCGGCATCCGCTTCACGCGCGACGAAATCCAGGCCGAACTCGACAAGCGCCGGCCGGGCCAGTCGCGTTTCGTCACCCAACGCCGCGAGCCGGACGAAGTGAAGGTGCTGTCGGGCTTCGTGCTTGACGAGGATGGGGAGACGATGATCACCACCGGCACGCCAGTTTCGATGCTGATCGAGAATGTCGACCAGCGTTCGAAGGACTATGGCGAGATCGCCCGCCAGTACCGGCCGGGCCATGCCGACTACACCTATGACGTCAAATACGGCATACGCGACTATCGTGGCGGCGGCCGCTCCTCGGCCCGCGAGACGGCCGCGCGGGTCGCAGCCGGAGCGCTTGCCCGCAAGGTGGTGCCGGGCATGGTGGTGCGCGGCGCGCTGGTGTCGATGGGCGAAAAGTCGATCAACCGCGCCAACTGGAACTGGAATTTCATAGGCGACGCGGAAAACCCGTTCTTCACCCCCGATCCGGCTTCGGTTCCGGTTTTCACGCAGTATCTCGACGGCATCCGCAAGGCCGGTTCCTCGGTCGGCGCGGTGATCGAGATCGTCGCCGACGGCGTACCACCGGGGCTCGGCGCGCCGATCTACGCCAAGCTCGACCAGGACATTGCGTCGGGCCTGATGTCGATCAACGCCGTCAAGGGCGTCGAGATCGGCAACGGTTTCGAGGCCGCGCGCATCACCGGCGAACAGAATGCCGACGAGATGCGCATCGGCAATGACGGCAAGCCGGTGTTCCTGTCCAACAATGCCGGCGGCATCCTCGGCGGCATCTCGACCGGCCAGGCGATCATTGCGCGTTTCGCCGTCAAGCCGACCTCGTCGATCCTGACGCCGCGAAAGTCGATCGACAAGGATGGCCACGACGTCGAGGTGATGACGAAGGGCCGGCACGACCCCTGCGTCGGCATCCGCGCGGTGCCGATCGGCGAAGCGATGGTTGCCTGCGCGATTGCCGATCATTATCTGCGGCACAGGGGACAGACGGGGAAGGGCGCAGTAGGGCAGTAGGGCGATATGCTACGCCCCGCGCCCAGACAGCCAAATTTTTGCTTTCCCCTACTGCCTTACTGCCCTATTCCCCTACTGCCCTGCGAGCGAAGCGAGCATCCCATGCCTTACGACCAGAAAAAGATTGTCGAAGCCATCCGCGCTTTCGAACGCGGCGAGATCGTCGTCGTCATGGACGATGACGGGCGCGAGAATGAGGGCGACCTGATTGTCGCCGCTGTCCACTGCACGCCGGAAAAGATGGCCTTCATCGTGCGCAACACCTCGGGCATCGTCTGCACGCCGATGCCGCGCGAAGAAGCCAAGCGGCTCAACCTGCAGCCGATGGTCGCCGACAATGATTCCGCCCACACCACCGCTTTCACCGTCAGCGTCGATTTCAAGCATGGCACGACGACAGGCATTTCGGCCGACGACCGCACGCTGACCGTGCGCAACCTCGCCAACGGCAATGTCGGCGCCTCGGATTTCGTCCGCCCCGGCCATATCTTCCCGCTGATCGCGCGCGAAGGCGGCGTGCTGATGCGTTCGGGCCATACGGAAGCGGCGGTCGACCTTTGCAAGCTCGCCGGCCTGCCGCCGATCGGCGTCATCTCCGAGTTGGTCAACGACGACGGCACCGTCAAGCGTGGCCCGCAAGTGCAGGCTTTCGCCGAGGAACATGGTCTGAAGCAGGTTTCGGTCGCCGACCTCATCGCCTACCGTCAGCGCAAGGAAACGCTGGTCGAGCGCGTGGCATGCTCCGATATCGACACGCTTGGCGGCAAGGCGCAGGTCTTCACCTACACGCTGCCCTGGGACACGATGCATCACGTCGCCGTCGTCTTCGGCGACATCCGCGACGGCGAGGACGTGCCGGTGCGGCTGCATTCCGAGGATGTGGTGACCGACGTTTTCGGCACCTCCCATCGGCTGGACGGCATCATGAAGGCGATGGGCGAACGCAAGCGCGGCGTCATCGTCTATCTCAGAGAAGGTTCGGTGGGCGTCGCCCACCAGGAGCGCAAGCGCCCGTTAAGCGGCGACCGCGAGGATCATGAGGAGGCGCGCCGGCGCGAGAATGAATGGCGCGAGATCGGCCTCGGCGCGCAGATCCTGAAGGACCTCGGCATTTCTTCGATCAACCTGATCGCCTCGCGCGAGCGCCATTATGTCGGCCTCGAAGGCTTTGGCATCCACATCGCCAAGACCGAGATTATCTAGGATATGTCGATATTCAGGTGAGGCCGGCCTGCAAATGACGGCTTTCTGCGCTTCCGGTGCTCACGGACCGGAAAGTCCGCTGCGCTCCGGTTCTCGAAATCCATCATTTTCGGCGCGGCCTGACCTGAATCTCAACATATCCTGGCCGTCACTCGGCGGGAACCGCGGCTGCTTCGCATCCGTCCAACTCGCATCTATGGGTGGCCAGCACTCGCTGGGCGAGGAGCACGGTGGCGAGTGCAATCGTGCCTGATGCCACCGAGACCCAGAACCCGTTCTGGGCGCCGAACGCATCCACCACCGCGCCGGCGGCGAAGGAGCCCAGCGCCATGCCGATGCCGATTCCTGTTGTCACCCAGGTGATGCCCTCGGTCAGCATCGCTTCCGGCACATGCCGCTCGATCAGGCCGAAGGCCGTGATGAAGGTCGGCGAGATCGCCACGCCGCTGATGAAGACGGTCAGCGCCAGAAGCGGCACGCTGCTGGCGGTGAGCGGCAGCAGCGTGCCAAGCGCGACCAGAGCGACCGCGATGGCAAGTTGGCGCTGCAGCGGCGCTTTCAGGTTGAGCGCGCCGACAATGATGCCGAGCACGAACGACCCCAGCGCGTAGACGCCGATGACGAGGCTGGCGGCGCCGGGCTGGCCGAGTTCCTTTGTGATCGCCACGGTGCTCACTTCCGTCGTCGCGAAGGTCGCGCCGATGAAGATCAGGGCAAAGGTGATGATCTGCACCGGGCGCAGACGGATCGCCGAGATGCTCGAGCTCTGGTCCATCGGGCGCACTTGCGGCTCGGTCGATCGCTGCAGGATGAACGCCGTCGAGCCCAAGGCAAGGAACAGCGTGCTCGCCAGCATGCCTGCTTCCGGGAACAAGGCAGCACTCAGGCCGACCGACAGCGATGCGCCGGCGATATAGACCAGCTCGTCCGCCGCCGATTCGAAGGCGAAGGCGGTGTTCATCTCGGGGCGGCCCCGGAAAAGCTCGGTCCAGCGCGCGCGCACCATAGCGGGCATGCTGGGCATGGCCGCGGCCAGCAACGCCGACACGAACAGCGTCCAAACCGGCCAGTCCTGATTGGCGGCCGCAACCAGCGTGATGAAGGCGAGCACGGAGATGATTGTCGTGGGTACGACGATCCGCGTCTGGCCAAGGCGGTCGACCAGCCTTGATATTTGCGGCGCCAGGAAGGCGTTGGCCAGCGCGAATGTCGCCGAGACCGCACCCGCCAGCCAGTATTCGCCGCGCGTTTGCGACAGCATCGCCACAATGCCGATCGGTGCCATGGCGATCGGCAGGCGCGCCATGAAGCCGGCGGCTGCAAAGCCCTTGGCTCCAGGGGCGCGGAAGATTTCCGAATAGGGGTTTTGCATGGCAGTTCCTCGACAAAGGGCGATCTGACAATTACATACGAAGCGTATGAGAAATAGATAGATCATACGTGGCGTATGTCAATTGGCATACGAGGCGTATGTGGATAGGGCCAGACGGAAATGCACAGACCCCGCAAGGAAATGATCGCCGAGACGCGCGCCAAGCTGATCGCCGCGGCCCGCCAGGCTTTCGGCACGACAGGCTATGCGGAAGCCTCGATGGATGATTTCACCGCATCGGCCGGGTTGACGCGCGGCGCGCTCTATCATCACTTCGGCGACAAGAAGGGGCTGCTGCAGGCGGTTATCGCCGAAATCGACGCGGAGATGGCTGCCCGGGTGAATGAGGTCGCCTCGAGAGCGCCGACCCGCTGGCAGCATTTCGTCGACGAATGCACAACTTATATCGAAATGGCGCTGGAGCCGGAAATCCAGCGCATCATGTTCCGGGACGGTCCGGCCGTGCTGGGCGATCCAGCACTTTGGCCGAATGCCAGCGCCTGCGTCGGTTCAATGACCGATCATCTGACCGCGCTGCAGGGGGAAGGGGTGGTCGTCCCGGGCGTCGACCCCGAGACCGCGGCACGGCTGATCAACGGGGCGAGCAGCCAGGCAGCGCAGCGGATCGCCAATTCGAATGACCCCGAAGCGACGTCGAAGATGGTGGTCGCGGCGTTCAAGCAACTGCTCGAAGGCCTGCTCAGAAAACCGGCTCAGCAACCGGTCTGAATCTCATCAGCGTTTGGTGATGGCAGTTTGATGCGTGGGCCATACAAGAAGCAGCTCGCCTAAACGTTCAAGGATTGGCCGTCGGGAAGTTGGGACAGTTGCGCGATAATTCCGTCCATGCCTTGTCTAGTTCAGATTTTGACTGGGTTGTCTCAATTCTCTTCGCTGTCGCGTTGTCGATGAAGTTGCCTTCGGCGCGCATGACCTGGAAAGCTCCCCCTGAAGGTTGCTGATAGAGCACTATGTATCCACAGTGCCGATCGATCTTCTCAAATCTCGTGGCTATATCGACCGCTGCATAAATGCCCGGAAAGGGAGCGTTCGCCGGGTCTTTGAACCAGGTGAATTTGAGCAGTCGCCGCTCCAGCAGCGGACCACCCTGAGCATGGAACCGTTCGTTTTGCTCTGTGAAAGCGGTCAGCGGGATTGAGGCCTTGGTGGCATCATTCATCATTTCATAGGCCCGCTTGGGCTCGCCGTGGTCGAGCAAGGAGAAATAGCGATCAATTGCTCGTGTCGCATCCAGAACGAGACTTTGAGACGGAGTCCACTCTTGCGAACGTGTAGATTGGGCTCCGATCAAAGTCGAAACGGCTAACGCAATAAGAGCTATAGCTGTACGCATCATCGGGCCATCCTCGCAGCCTCTTTTACGGGCAGCAACCCATCAAGGTCGATAGCTCATAATCTAAACTACCCCACCACCCGGTCGCCCACGATTGACAATCTTCGGGGTGAGCGCATCCTCCGCAGCCATCTCTGAGGGGAGATTCGGGACATGTGGGATTTCGAGATCGGTAGGTCGGTGTCCATCATGATGCGGACCTGGCCTTTCATTGTCTTTCGCATGATCGTCTATTTCGGCATCACGCTGGCCTACATCGTGGCGACTGGCACCGGCGCTTCCGTTGGCTACGGCGTCGGCCATATCTCCACCGATCCCGATGGACCGATGTCCTTCGCCTTGTGGGGCGGCGTGGTCGGCTTCGGCGTCGTCTCGATCGCCGTCTACTGGATCCGGGAATACATTCTCTATGTCGTCAAGGCCGGCCATATCGCCGTCATGGTCCATCTGATCGACGGCCGGGATGTCCCCGACGGCCAGAACCAGATCGCCTATGCCAGGCAGGTCGTGACGGAGCGTTTCGCCGAGGCCAACATCCTTTTCGTCGTCGACCAACTGGTCAAGGGCGCCATCCGCGCCATCACCGGCCTGCTCGGCGGCATCGCCGCCTTCTTGCCCATTCCGGGGCTGAGCGGCCTCGTCTCGTTCATCAACACGGTGATTCGCCTGTCGCTCACCTATGTCGACGAGATCATCCTCGGCTACAACATCCGCATCAATTCGTCCTCGCCCTTCGAGACGGCGCGGCAAGGCGTCGTGCTCTACGCCCAGAACGGCAAGACCATGGTCAAGAACGCCGTCTGGCTGGCGGTCATCATGTGGGGCGTGTCCTTCATCATTTTCCTGCTGATGCTGGCCCCGGCCGCCGCCATTCTGTTCATCATGCCGGGACAACTGGCTGGTTGGGCGTTCGTGCTCGCCATCGTCTTCGCCTGGGCCTTCAAGGCGGCCTTCATCGAGCCATTTGCCATTGCTTGCCTGATGCAGGTCTATTTCAAGACCATCGCCGGCCAGGTGCCCGATCCGGCCTGGGATGCCCGGCTGGCCGAGGCGTCGTCGAAGTTCAGGGAGTTGAAGGACAAGGCGCTGGCCTCGTTCGGCGGCTCGCGCTGGGGCACGGCAGGCGCAACACGCTGATCGGCGGGCGCGCAGGCGACTGCGTTGAGGTGCGCCACAGCTGACTTGAGCGGTACCTCGCCTTGCCCGCAGAAAGTCTCGCTCATGATCAATTCGGGCAGCGGCAGCCGCCGGCCCCAGCCATGCGTTTCGAGGTCCGGTTTGGGCGCGAACTCGGAAACCCGGCCGACGCAGAGATAAGCGATCGGCGTCACGTGCTCGGGAATGGATAGCAGGCTCTTCAACGCTTGCGGCTCGATGATGCTGACCCAGCCGACGCCGACGCCTTCGGCGCGCGCCGCCAGCCAGAAATTCTGCACCGCGCAGACGGTGCTGTAGAGATCCATTTCCGGATTGTGCCAACGGCCCAGCGGCGAACCCTGCGAGCGCTGGCGGTCGCAGGTGATGCAGATGTTGAGGGCGCTTTCGCAGATGCCTTCGAGCTTGAGCTTGCGGTAGAGCGCCTGCCGTTCCTCTTCGATTTCAGGCAGTTCCAGTTCGCGCGCGGCCAGGAACAGTTCACGCACATCAGCCCGTCGCGCGGCGTCGCGGATGACGATGAAATTCCAGGGCTGCATGAAGCCGACCGATGGCGCGTGATGGGCGGCAAGCAGAAGCCGCGCCAGCACCTCGTCATCGAGCGCGTCGGGCAGGAAATGGCTGCGCACGTCGCGCCGCGTGAACATGGCACGGTAGACCGCGTCACGCGCCATCTGGTCAAATCCGTCGCCCATAGGAGCGGTCATGTGTTCCGGCATCGCTTGTCCCCTTGCGATTGCTATTGATGCCAGCCGCCTGACCATGCGGATGACGATGCCTGCCAGGCCGGTCTTCTGGCTTGGGATCAACCCGCGTCCGGTGCCTTCCCGTCATCGACAGTGGCATTTACCGGCGCGGTCCCCCTCACAGCGTTGGGCACGCCACGGAGTTCAACCGTGTTCCCGATTCTCCCGCTTGCGGCGGGCACCAGGCAGTGGCTGCGACCTTACGCCGAAGCCTCGGCGGCGCCAATCCCCGCGGCGACGCCAATGGACGCAGGCGTGATTTTCCCCAGTCATCAAGCGGCAACGCATGGTCATCGCGTTGCCGGGGCACTAGATAGGGAGCATGGCCACTCGTCTCTATACCCATCCGATCTTCCTCGAACACATCACGCCGCCCGGCCATCCCGAGCGGCCGGACCGTTTACGCGCCATAGAACGGGTGCTGGATGACGAGGCCTTCGCAGGGCTTGATCGCGTCAAGGCGCCGGAGGGTGATGAAGCGACCATCCTGTACGCCCATCCCGCCGATTTCGTCGCCCGCGTTCGTGCCGCCATTCCCGAGGAAGGCCTTGCCCGCATCGATGCCGACACCACCGCCAGCCCGAAGAGCTGGCAAGCGGTGATCACCGCGATCGGCGCCGCCAACGCCGCTGTCGACGACGTCTTCGCCGGCCGTGCCGACAATGTCTTCGTCGCCGCAAGGCCGCCCGGCCATCATGCCGAGAAGACCACCGCGATGGGCTTCTGTTTCTTCAACACGGCGGCGATTGCGGCGCGCTATGCGCAGAAGAAGCATGGCGCCGAGCGCGTTGCTGTCGTCGACTGGGACGTGCATCACGGCAACGGCACGCAGGATATTTTCTGGGACGATCCCTCGGTGCTCTATTGCTCGACGCACCAGATGCCGCTCTATCCCGGCACCGGCGCGAAGAACGAGACCGGCGCCGGCAACATCGTCAACGCGCCCTTGGCGCCACAGACCGGCGGCGAGGTGTTTCGCGATGCCTTCCTGTCGCGCGTGCTGCCGGCGCTCGACAATTTCGCGCCCGATCTGATCATCATTTCGGCCGGCTTCGACGCGCACCACCGCGACCCGCTGGCCGAGATCAACCTGACCGAAGACGATTTCGACTGGGCGACTGGCCAGCTGATGCAGCGCGCGGCCCGCCACAGCGGCAACAGGCTCGTCAGCCTGCTCGAGGGCGGCTACGATCTGCAGGGACTGGCATTTTCGGTCGCCGCCCATGTCGGGCGACTGATGAAAGGATGAGTGATGGCTGCTGAGACCAACGAAGACGTCAAGGCGATGAGCTTCGAACAGGCACTCGACGCGCTGGAGAAGATCGTCGATGATCTGGAGCGTGGCGACGTGCCGCTCGACCAGTCGATCCGCATCTATGAGCGTGGCGAGGCGCTGAAGGCGCATTGCGACCGGCTGCTGAAGGCGGCCGAGGACAAGGTCGAAAAGATCCGGCTGTCGCGCGACGGCAAGCTGGTCGGAACCGAGCCGCTCGACGCGGAATGAGGCGCAAGCCGTCAACCGAGTTTTGGACATCATCGTGATTGAGGATAGAGTTCGTCGCCGTTGATATGGCGCCCTGGACAAGAGGAGATACGGAAGCGATGTGCAGAAACATCAAGACCCTGTTCAATTTTGATCCGCCGGCAACCAATGACGAAGTGCGCGACGCAGCCCTTCAATTTGTCCGCAAGCTGAGCGGAACGACACGGCCGTCGAAACAGAACCAGCATGCGTTCGACCATGCGGTCGAGGCCATCGCGGCATCGGCGCGTGAACTACTCGATTCGCTGGAAACCCATCAGCATCCGCGCAATCGCGAAGAGGTGGCGGCCAAACTGCGGGCAAAGGCGGCGATCCGCTTTGCCTGATGCTGCCAAAGCGGTCCATGACCGCTGAAGAGGAGAGTCCATGAGCTTCTTTCCGGGGAAAGACCCTGAAGCCGGCGACGCCTTCGCCAGCGACCAGATCGAGTTGATGGTCATCCCGAACGCCAAGGACATTGGCGGCTTCGAGGTCCGTCGCGCTCTGCCCACCGCCAAGCGGCGGCTGGTTGGGCCGTTCATCTTCTTCGACCGCATGGGGCCTGCGATCCTGCGCGGCGGCCAGGCGATGGATGTTCGTCCGCATCCGCATATCGGCCTGTCGACAGTGACCTATCTGTTCGACGGCAAGATCCGTCATCGCGATTCGCTGGGCACCGAAATGGTCATCCAGCCCGGCGACGTGAATCTGATGACCGCCGGCCGCGGCATCGTGCATTCCGAGCGCACACCCGAAGAATTGCGTGGTGCGCCGATGTCGATCTCCGGCCTGCAGACATGGCTGGCGCTGCCCGACGGCAAGGAGGAGGTGGCGCCGGTGTTCGAGAACACCGCTGCCTTGCGGCTGCCCGAGATCGACGCCGAAGGCGTCAGCGGCCGCGTCGTCATCGGTGATTTTCAAGGGTTGCGCTCCCCGGTGCGGGCCGATACCGAGACACTCTACGCCGACCTCAGACTGGCGCCCGGCGCCAGCGTGAAAATCCCGGCGGATGCCGAAGAGCGTGCCATCTACACGCTGGAAGGCGAGGTCGCGATTTCGGGCGACGTCTTTCCGGCCGAACGACTGCTGGTGTTCCGGCCCGGCGACGAGATCGTCATATCATCGCAAAGCGGTGCGCATTTCATGCTGTTCGGCGGCGCCTCGCTAGGCTCTAAGCGCTACATCTGGTGGAATTTCGTCTCCTCGTCCAAGGAGCGCATCGAACAGGCCAAACAAGAATGGAAGACGGGCCGCTTCGATATCGTTCCTGGAGATGAGGAAGAGTTTATTCCACTGCCGGAAAACTAGTGAATGTCGCCCAAAAGCGGCCCGGTTTCGGGGCCACGATATGCATGAAAACAAGGACTTGAAAGCGCGGGCATAGACTGTTTCGACTCGCTGTCCTTTTGGGAGCAGGCCCGCGTCACTGACACGCATTTACTTTCGCAGGCCGGCGGCCTATCTCGCCGTTGAATAGAAAGCCTGAGCACCCGTGAACGCAACGCCACATACGCCGCTTCTCGACAAGGTTCGCATTCCGGCGGATTTGCGCGCGCTTGACGAGAGCGAGCTGCCGCAACTGGCATCCGAGCTTCGCCTCGAATTGGTCGACGCGGTGTCGCGCACCGGCGGTCATCTCGGCGCCGGCCTCGGCGTGGTCGAACTGACGGTGGCGCTGCATTACGTCTTCAGCACGCCGGAGGACCGGCTGATCTGGGATGTCGGCCATCAGGCCTATCCGCACAAGATCCTGACCGGGCGCCGAGACCGCATCCGCACGCTGCGCCAGGAAGGCGGCCTGTCCGGTTTCACCCGCCGTGCCGAGAGCGAGTACGATCCCTTCGGCGCCGCCCACTCCTCGACATCGATATCGGCCGGCCTCGGCATGGCCGCCGCCCGCGACCTCTCCGGCGGCCGCAACAATGTCATCGCCGTCATCGGCGACGGCGCCATGTCGGCGGGCATGGCCTATGAGGCTATGAACAATGCCGGCGCGCTCGATGCCCGGCTCATCGTCATCCTCAACGACAACGACATGTCGATCGCGCCGCCGACCGGCGCCATGAGCGCCTATCTGGCGCGGCTCGCCTCGGGCAAGGCCTATGCCGGCCTGCGTGACTTCGGCAAGAAGCTGACCTCCTACCTCGGCAAGCGCGCCGATCGTGCGATCACAAGGGCGGTCGAGCATGCACGCGGTTATGTCACCGGCGGCACGCTGTTCGAGGAGCTCGGCTTCTATCACATCGGCCCGATCGACGGTCACAATCTCGAGCATCTGATCCCGGTTCTGAGGAACGTCCGCGACAATGGCGAAGGCCCGGTGCTGATCCATGTCGTCACCCAGAAGGGCAAGGGCTACGCGCCGGCGGAAGCCGCCGCCGACAAGTATCACGGTGTCAACAAATTCGACGTCATCACCGGAGCGCAGGCCAAGGCGCCCGCTAACGCACCGGCCTACACTAAGGTTTTCGCCGAAAGCCTGATCCAGGAGGCTCGTCAGGACGACCGTATTGTCGCCGTCACCGCCGCCATGCCGAGCGGCACGGGGCTGGACTTGTTCGGCGAAGTGTTCCCGTCAAGAACGTTCGATGTCGGCATCGCCGAGCAACATGCGGTGACCTTCGCCGCCGGTCTCGCGACGGAAGGCTATAAGCCGTTCGCGGCGATTTATTCGACCTTCCTGCAGCGCGCCTATGACCAGGTCGTGCATGACGTCGCAATCCAGAAACTGCCGGTGCGCTTTCCCATCGATCGCGCCGGCTTCGTCGGCGCCGACGGTGCCACCCATTGCGGCGCGTTCGACACCACCTTCCTGGCGAGCCTGCCGGGCTTTGTCGTGATGGCGGCTGCCGACGAGGCGGAGCTGCGCCACATGGTGCGCACCGCGGCAGCCTATGATGGCGGCCCGATCGCCTTCCGCTATCCGCGCGGCAATGGCGTCGGCGTCGACATGCCGGAGCGCGGCTCGGTTCTCGAACTCGGCAAGGGCCGCATCGTCAGGGAAGGCACCAAGGTGGCGTTGCTGTCCTTCGGCACGCGCTTGCAGGATTGCCTGATCGCTGCCGAGGAGCTTGGCGCAGCCGGGCTTTCGACTACCGTTGCCGATGCCCGCTTCGCCAAGCCGCTCGACGAGGATCTGATCCGGCGACTGGCCCGCTCGCACGAGGTTCTGGTGACGGTGGAGGAGGGCGCCATCGGCGGCTTCGCCAGCCATGTGCTGCAGTTCCTTGCCCATGAAGGATTGCTGGAAAGCGGCCTGAAGGTGCGCCCGCTGGTGCTGCCCGATGTGTTCGCCGATCACGCCAAGCCGGAAAAAATGTATGCCGATGCCGGCCTCGATGCCGTTGGCATTGTGCGCACCGTATTCACGGCGCTTGGGCATACGGCCCGCGCCCAGCGCGCCTGAATTAAAATCCCGCCCCAGCGCGCCTGACTCAAGACCTCAAGCGCTTGAATCAGTTTGCCGGCTTGATTTCGTAACGCATTGTTAACACTGCCGTTTGGCGTTTTGCTTACCGTGTCCCTTGGCCGTTTTTCAACGGCGCCCTGCTAGATCGGTTGTCAGGCAGGGAGACGATTGGAATGAAGACGCTTCTGTGCGGCGTGGCCCTATCGGCCATCATAATCGCGCCGGCCGCCGCCGAGACGCGCTATGACCGCAATCTCGAAAAAGCGGCGCTGGGCATCGTCGCCGGCAAGATGGGCAATATCAGGGGCGGCTTTTCCTACAAGCAGGTGCCGCAGCTCGTGATCGTGCCGGACCCTGCGCCTGCGTCTCCGGTTGCGGCTGAGCATCCACGTGAGCAAGCTTCTGGGGAGCGAGACGACGGTTTGTCTCCAGCCGTCGAGCGCCAGGTGTCGCGCACCATCTTCTAGAACCACATGTCGCGCACGCAACGCCCGTCGCGGGGCAGGTCGTCATATGTGTCGAGGCCGTCGAAATGGTCGATCGGCAGATCGGCGACAGCCTCGGGCGGCGCCAGCCGCACATTGACCGCAATGCGTGTTCGACCGGACGCGCCGGTATGCAAGCCGCGCCACGCCAGAACGCAAGCGCAGGTCGGGCAGAACAGGATTTCGAGCGACGGCGTGTCCTTTCCGGCGCGCGTATAGCTACCCATCGGTCCGGAAACGCGGATGCGTTCATCGGCATAATCATAGGCCCAGAGCGTGCCATAGCGTCGGCAAAGCGTGCAGTTGCAGGCCGTCACCGGCCCGGGATCGCCTTCCAGGGTCCAGTGGGTTGCGCCACAGTGGCAGGTTCCCGTCAGCATTCGTTCTCCCCGAGGGTTTTGACGATGGAGGGGCTCGTCTCCTCGATTGCCATTCTGCCGGACCCGATACGATGCACGCAAGCGGTGGCGCGGCTCGATGCGTTCGCCGCTTCTTTCCTTGTTGCGCCCAATCTCCTTGCCTTCGCTGCCGGCTTTCGCCATGAAGGCCGATGAACTCGCCTCTGCCAGCCAGCACCCGCCAGCGGCTCGACGACTTGCTCGTCCAGCGCGGCCTGTTTGCCAGCCGCTCGCGTGCCCGCGACGCGGTCGAACGCGGCACGGTGACGGTTGACGGCGTCCTTGCCCGCAAGCCCGGTCAGAACGTTTCCCCGCAATGCCTTGTTGCCATTGACGATCCGGCGCAGGGCTATGTCTCGCGCGCGGCGTTGAAGCTCATCGGCGGGCTCGACCACTTCAGCCTCGATCCGGCCGGCCGCGAAGCGCTCGACATCGGTGCCTCGACCGGCGGTTTCACCCAGGTGCTTCTGGAACGCGGTGCCTCCCATGTCACGGCAATCGATGTCGGGCACGGCCAGATGCATCCCGATGTCGGCAAGGACCCGCGCGTGACGGTCATCGAGGGACTCAATGCCCGCGATCTCACCATCGATGATCTTGCCGGCCGTGTTCCGGGTTTCATTGTCTCCGACGTCAGCTTCATTTCACTCAAACTGGCGCTGCCGCCCGCGCTCGCGATTGCCGAGCCTGGCGCCGCCGCAGTCTTTCTGGTCAAACCGCAATTCGAGGCGGGCCGCGAGGCGATCGGCAAGGGCGGCCTGCTGAAAGACCCCTTCGATGCCGCCCGTGTCGCTGGCCTGCTGCAGGATTGGCTGGATGCCGTTCCCGGCTGGCGCTCGCTCGGCCTGCATCTGTCGCCGATCGAAGGCGGCGACGGCAATCGCGAATTCCTGCTCGGTGGGATCAAGGATCGATGAGCGCGCGCTTCACCATCAAAAAACTTGGCGCCCAGGGCGACGGCATGGCCGAAACCGAAAGCGGCGATCTGTTCATTCCCTTCACGCTTCCTGGCGAGGTTGTCACCGCCGCGCGCGAAAGAGATCGCGCCGCGCTGATGGCCGTGCTGGAAGCCTCGCCGCTGCGCATCGGACCCGCCTGCCGCCATTTCACCGAATGCGGCGGCTGTGCTCTCCAGCATTTCGAGGCCGAGGCCTATCGCCAGTGGAAACGCGACAAGGTGGTGCATGCCCTGAAGGGCTTCGATTGCGAGATCGACGCGCTGGTCGCCTGCGCGCCGCACACGCGCCGCCGTGTCGTGCTTGCCGCCCGGCGCAGCGATGCCGGCATGCTGCTCGGCTTCAACCGCCATCTGTCGCCGGAAATCATTTCCATATCCGAATGCCCGATCTCGCTGCCCGAAATTGTCGCCGCGCTCGACCGGTTGCGGGCGCTTGCCGATTTGATATGCGCCACCACCAAATCGTTCCGGATGGCGGTCACCGTGACCGGTTCCGGCCTCGACGTCGCGGTGCATGAGTCCGGCAAGCTCGGCGAACACCAGCGCCGCATCGCTTCCAATTTTGTCCTGGCGCAAGGCTTTGCCAGACTGTCCATCGATGACGAGATCATCATCGAACCAAGGAAGCCCGTGGTGATGTTCGGCAGCGTTGCCGTCGCCGTGCCGCCGGGCGCCTTCCTGCAGGCGACCGAGGCAGCTGAACAGACCATGGCCGAGATCGTTGGCACACATCTTAAGCGCGCCAAGAAGGTCGCCGATCTTTTCGCCGGCTGCGGCAGCTTTGCCTTGCGGTTGGCAGCAAAGTCGGAAGTCCATGCGGTGGAGGGCGATGCGGCGGCCCTTTCAGCGCTCGACCGGGGGGCACGTTTCGCCGCCGGCCTGAAGCGGGTGACGGGCGAACGCCGGGACCTGTTTCGCCGGCCGCTGACGTTCAAGGAATTGAGCGCCTTCGACGGCCTTGTCTTCGATCCGCCGCGCGCCGGCGCCGAGGACCAGTCGAAGCAGATCGCCCGCTCGGATGTTCCCTTCGTTGCCGCGGTGTCCTGCAATCCGGTGACGCTGGCTCGCGACCTGCGCATCCTCACCGACGGCGGCTATCAACTGAAAAGCGTGACGCCGATCGACCAGTTCCTGTGGTCGCCCCATGTCGAGGCGGTCGCTCTGCTGGAGAAGCCGAGGAGAAGGCGCGGCTGAGCCGGGCAATGATCACGTTTGGTTGAGACCGGGCAATCCGCCGGATTGACGCCGCAAAGCCGCCTTTTTGCACCGGCCTAGTTTGGGCCTATGGGGCGGCACTCTCACCTGACGGATGATCGTAATGCGGACGGTCTCGAAACTCCTCGCTTTCCTTCTTGCCCTCTCCATTTTCGCCTTCGGGTCGACAGCCCTGGCGCTGGCGCAAGGCCAGAAGCGCCTTGCCTTCGTCATCGGTAACGCCGCCTACCCCTCGGGCGCGCTGGCGACGCCCGCCAACGACGCCGGCCTCATCGCCCAGACATTGCAGGCTGCAGGCTTCGACGTGGTCGGCGCGCGCGATGTCGACCAGGAATCGCTGCGTGGCGCCTATCGCGATTTCCTCGCCAAGGTGACGGCGGCCGGCCCAGATGCGGTGGTGTTTGTCTATCTGGCCGGGCAGGGACTGCAGTTCGAGGGCGAGAACTATTTTGCCCCCATCGACGCCCAGACAGCGAATGCCGCAGATGTGCCGATGGCGGCTGTGCGGGTTTCCGACCTCACCAAGCCGCTTGCCGCATTGCCGACGAAGGTCAACATCGTTGTGCTTGACGCGGCGCGGCCAAATTCCTTCGCCAGGTCGAACCAACCGCTGGCCGGCGGCCTCGCGTTGGTCGATCCCGACCCGAACATGCTGATCGCCTTCAACGCCGCCCCGGGCACGGTCGCGCCGGAAGGCAAGGGGCCTTACGGCGCCTACGCACAGGCGCTGGCCGAGATGATCAGGGATGGCGGTTTGCAACTGGGCGATGTGTTCGATCGCACGCGGCTGCGGGTCAACGAAGTGACCGATGGAGCGGAGGTGCCTTGGGACGCCTCCAAGATCACCGATCCCTTCGTCTTCTTCGACCGCGGCCCGGATGCTCCGGCGCCGCAGGTTTCCGCCGCCGAGGTGCGGACAAACCGGACCAGGGAGATCCGAGACTTCGACGCGCATGACGCCTATATCGCGGCCCTCGATCGCGACACGATGCGCGGCTACGAAGACTTTTTGGTCGCCTATCCCCACGATCCGATGGCCAGGCGCGTGCGCGCCATCCTGGCAGCGCGGCGCGAGGCGATCACTTGGCGCCAGACCTGGCTCAGGGATACGCCGGAAGCCTATTGGTCCTATCTCGATCGCTATCCGCATGGCCCGCATGCCTGGGACGCCCGCCGCAGGCTCGAGCATTTCGACGCCGCCCTGGAGCCGCCGCAGAGTTTTGCTGTCTATGACTATGACGTGCCGCCTCCGCCGCCCGAAGAGATCGTCTATGTCGACCGGTCCGTGCTCTATTTCGACGATCCGGAATTCGACTTCGCACCGCCGCCGCCGGTTGCTGTGATCTTCCTGCCGCCGCGGCCGCGCGACTTCATCGAACTGCCGCCACCGCCGCCGCCAATCGGAATCTTCCTCCTGCCGACACCCGTCTTTGTGCCGGTGCCGGCCTGGGTGAACCCTCCGCATGACATCTTCCCGCCGCCGAACGATGTCATCTTCAACAACATCCACAATACCACCATCGTCAACAACACGACCATCAACGAGAACCAGGGCGGCGGCCTCACCACCGGCCAGAAGCTGACCGCGGGCGCGGTGGGCCTCGGTGCGGCAGCTTTGGCGACCAAGGTGGCGCTGCCGGCCTTTCTGCAGAAGAAGGAAGCGACGCTCGCAAAGGTCAATCCCGGTGGCCTGCCATTGAAGTTGCAGCAGGGCAGCCAGCAGCCGGGCGGTGCCACGCCGCTGTCGAAGACCTTGCCTGCCGACAAGTTGACAGGTCATGCCTTGCCCGGCGCCGACGGCAAGACGCTGCCGCTCGTCAATGGCAAGCCGGTGCTGAATGGACAGAACCTGCCCAACAACCCGATCCTGCCCAACAACAAGTCCAAGAAGCTCTTGAACAAGCAGGGTACGGCAGGTGGAAACGCCGTCACCGGCAACCCGGTCGTGAATGGGCAAAACGGGGCCAATGGCCAAGGCAATGGGCAGGGCCAGAACGGTAGCGGCAAGACTGGCAAGAAGCTCCGCAAGATCCCTGGCGCCAACGGCACGCCTGCGGCGAATGGAGCGAACAACGCATCGGCGCTCAATGGGCAGAATTCAAGCCAGAATCCGACCAATGCCAAGCTCAAGAAGCTTCACAATCAGGGCGGTGGCCAGACGAACGGCCAGGCCAATGGGCAAGGCAGTGCGGCCCAGGGTAATGGCAACGGTCCCAAATTCCACAAGCTGCCCGCCAACGGAAACGGTGGCGGCAACGTCCAGCAGAAATTCAAGGTCAACAATGGCAATCAGCAGTTGAAGGTGCTGGGTCAGCCCAAGCCGCAGAGGCCGGAGTTCCACGCCCAGCCGAAGCAGCAGATCCAGCAGGTGCACCGGCAACCGCAGGCGCAGCCCAAGCCGCAGCCGCCAGCCGTCAAGAAGCCGTCTTGCGGGCACCCCAATGAGCCGGCCTGCAAGAAATAGCGCATGTCGCCCGGTGATCCGACTTGGGTCGCGAGATGCGTAAAGGCTTGAAACGCATCGCCGGTCGCCTTGTGAGAGGTGAGGCGGCTGTGCCGGGCCGGCGGCAAAACATGGCCGGGCCGCTGCGGCAACCCGTGATCAGATCACAACTGCGTGGTTGGCCGCAGCCAAGATTGCGCGGCGCCCCAGCTCGCTGATACCCAGTCAGTGCCGGGGGCCTCAAGGGAGTAACCATAATGAGGATTGCAAGCGTTCTGACGTCTATCGCCGTGGCCGGTTTCATTGCGACGGGAGCCGCCGCGGCAGCGACGACAGCAGCGACCACGACTGCGCCGGCCACCACCACGGCCGCCCCCGCGAAAAAGGCAAAGACGACTGCCATGACGCCGGAGAAAACCGCGATTTCGAAGCAATGTTCGGCACTTGCCGATGCCCAGAAGCTGCACGGCAAGGCACGCGAGAAATTCCGGGCCGACTGCAAGAAGAACGGCGGCAAACCCACCTGATCAGTGGTTGTTCTCGGCTATTGTTGCCAGCCTGCCCTGTCGGGGAGGCTGGCGGCAGTTCCGGAGGAACGTGAACCAGACTTCCGTCTGAAGCCAGGTTCATTGGGCTCGGTCAAGAGTGGATGAGACGGTCGCGAGATCTTCCATCCCGAGCGCTGAAACGCACCGACCATCCGTGGCGCCTGGACCGCTGCGGCCCTGAGAGGTTGATCAGTCTGCGAGTTTGGCAACATTTGTGACGGTCTTCGGCGTACCACCCCGCTGGTTGATCGACACCCAGATATTCGGGTTCTGCTGCGACTGGCGTTTCAGGAAATAGTAGCCGGTCGCGTTCCAGGGCCGGATTTCGTCGACCAGATTGTCGAGGACGAGATCGCCCTTGTCGGTTTTCACCGTCAGGATGGTGTGGCCTTCATTGTCAAGATCGTGGACCACGGTCATCAGCAGCGCCTGCCGAGGGAACCCAGCCTCCTGAAGAAGCTTGCGCTTGTAGAGTGCGTAGATCTTGCAGTCGCCCTTGCCGTCGACTGGGTAATCCCAGTGGTCCGCCATCGTGCCCCAGTGCTCGAAGTTGCTGACGGGCTTGATGTAGTTGTTTGCCTTGAGGTTTATGCGCTTGAGGATGCGCAGGTTCTGCGCGGTCAGCTTGACGTTCGTGGCCGGCAGAGCGGGGACCTTGCACTCTTTTGGCCGGCGATGGCAGAAATCGAGCCAGCCATAAGGAACGCTGGTACGTCCTCCAACCGAGGCGAAGCGCAAGGCATCCGCGGATGGCTGCGTCTTCCCGAGCAATGTCGACTGCTTGAGTAAGGTGGATTGCGCTGAAGCCGAACTGACATCCAACGAAGTTACGCCAACCAGCGAAACACAGCCAAGCAGCAACGAGGAAGTCAGGACGCCGAGGGAACGCAGCACTGGCAACACCACCGTACGAGAGCACCGATCAACGGTAATGTGGTGACGGCGCACGATCAATTAAACATTTAAGAAGGCGTTAACATGTTCGTGTTCGCGGTCTGCAAACGCGTCGTGACGCCAGCGCAAGGCACTGCGCCACGGCGTCAACTGGAAAAGCGGGATGCCTGATGCGCGGCAGCGTCAGCCTGTTCCCGAAAGGATGCGCTCGACGAAGGCAGGCACGATCTGCGTCGCCGGTCCTTCCATCTGCTCGTCGAAGCGGGAGGCCCTGCCTGCGCATTTCAAATTGAGTTCGATCGTCAAGGCACCGGCGGCGCGGGCCTCCTCGACGAAACCGGCCGCCGGGTAGACGCTGCCGCTCGTTCCGATCGCCAGGAACAGGTCGCAACGCGTCAGCGCTTCGCCGATCTCTTCCATGCGGTAGGGCATCTCGCCGAACCAGACCACGTCGGGCCGCAACTTGCCTTTGGCGCCACAGGCCGGGCATTCGGATTGAACGGTGATGTCGCCGGCCCAGGCGCTGCTTGCGCCACAGTCCTGGCAAAGCGCGCGGCCGAGTTCGCCATGCATATGGATCAGTTTCCGCGAGCCGGCACGCTCATGCAGATCGTCGATGTTCTGGGTGACCAGGAGCACGTCGCCCTGGACTTCGCGCTCGAGCCTGGCCAGTGCCGCATGGGCGGCGTTCGGCGCCACGCTGTTCATCTGCCGCCGGCGCATATTGTAGAAATCCTGCACCTTGGCGGGATTGCGGGCAAAGCCTTCAGGCGTCGCAATGTCTTCGAGACTGAATTTCGCCCAGACGCCATCAGGATCGCGAAAGGTCGCGACACCCGATTCCGCCGAAATGCCGGCACCTGTCAGGATGACGATCTTGGATCTGGACATGGTCGGGCCGCCCGAATTTGGAAACATCACTTTGGCGAGCGACGTTACCGGAACGGCCGCGAGCCTCAAACCCTCGTGCCGCCCACCGTCATCTGGTTCATGCGCAAATGCGGCTGGCCGACGCCGACCGGCACGCCCTGTCCGGCCTTGCCGCACATGCCGATGCCATTGTCGAGCTTCATGTCGTTGCCGACCATCGAGACGCGGTGCATGGCGTCAGGCCCGTTGCCGATCAGCATCGCGCCCTTGATCGGCTGCGTCACCTTGCCGTTCTCAATCATGTAGGCCTCGGTGCAGCCGAACACGAATTTGCCCGACGTGATGTCGACCTGGCCGCCGCCGAAGGAGACGGCGTAGATGCCGTTCTTGACGGAAGCAATGATCTCATCCGGCTCCATGTCACCAGACGTCATGTAGGTGTTGGTCATGCGCGGCATCGGCTGGTGCGCGTAGCCTTCGCGCCTTCCGTTGCCGGTGGCTTTCATGCCCATCAGCCGGGCGTTCTGGCGGTCCTGCATGTAGCCGACCAGTTTGCCGTCATCGATCAGCACATTGCGTGCCGACGGCGTGCCTTCATCGTCGACGGTCAGCGAACCGCGCCGCTCGGGGATGGTGCCGTCATCGACGACGGTGACGCCCTTGGCGGCGACCTGTTGGCCCAGCAGGCCGGCGAAGGCCGATGTCTTCTTGCGGTTGAAGTCGCCTTCCAGCCCGTGCCCGACAGCCTCGTGCAGCATGACGCCCGGCCAGCCGCTGGACAGCACGATGTCGAATGTGCCGGCCGGGGCGGGGATCGCCTCGAGGTTGACCAGCGCCTGCCTGAGCGCCTCTTTGGCTGCGTGCTTCCAGCTGTCTTCGATCAGGAAGTCGCCAAAGGCCTTGCGTCCGCCCATGCCGTAGGAGCCGCTTTCCTGGCGGTCGCCGTCGCCGACGACGACCGAGACGTTGATACGGACCAGCGGCCTGATATCGCGCACCACCTGGCCGTCGGCGCGCACGATCTCGACATGCTGCCAGGACGCGGCGAGCGAGGCCGTCACCTGGCGCACGCGCGGATCCTCGGCGCGCAGCCAGGCGTCGATTTCCTGCAGCAGCTTTGCCTTAGCCTCGAAGGTGGGCGAGGGGATCGGGTTCTCGTCGCCGTAGAGATGGCGGTTGGTGCGGGCGGGTGTGGCGGCAAGCGTGCCGGAATAGCCACCCTTGACGGTCGAGACGGCAGCGGCCGCGCGCAGCAGCGAAGCCTCCGACAGGTCGCTCGAATGGGCGTAGCCGCTGGCTTCACCGGCGACCGCGCGCAGGCCAAAGCCCTGGTCGGTGTTGAAATTGGCGGTCTTCAGCCGGCCATTGTCGAACATCAGCGCCTCGCTCTCGCTGTATTCGAGAAACAGTTCGCCGTCATCGGCGCCGTTGATGGTGTCGGCGACGATCTGCTTGATGCGATCGTCGGAAATGTCGAATTGGCCGATCAGGCTGTTCATGGCGCATCCGTTCGTGGGAAGAGAGCTTGTTTCCCCCGATGTAGGCGCGAAGCCGCGCCGAGACAATCGTCCCGACGCGCGGTGAGGACAAATGCGCTTCGCGGGCAGACCGCCGGCGTCACTTCTGGTTGATGAAATCCTTGATGTTGGTGGTCATCGAATCCCAGTTCGAGAACTGTTCCTCAAGATTGGCCTTGGTGATGCCGCCGATGAACGAGACATCCATCTTGAAGTTGGAACCGTCGCCGGAGAAGGCCTTCACCCAGCGATACTTCTTGTTCCACGCATTGGCTTGCTCGGCCGTGAAGGCGTCGGTGTAGCCCGAGGAAAACTGGATCGATTTGCACTTCTCATGGTTTTCGCAACCATAGAAGTAGATGACGTACTTCATGCCCTCGATCCGGCCGGAGACCATGGGGTCGCCATCGTCATCCTTATCCAGCTTGGCCGAGCCGTAACCCTTGGCAATGTCAAGAATTGCTGCCGGATCAGGCGCGGTGATGACTTCGGTATCTTCGGCCCAGGCGACGGAACCCGCGCCGGTCAAAATCAGACCAGCGGAGAAAAGCAAAGAAAACGAGCGCATGATGACCCACCGCCAAACCCATCCCATGGGAATTCTGCGTCAGGGTCGGGTTTTTCGCAAGCGCCTGGCTGTCAGGGCAGGGCGGCAAAGCCGTCGGCAAACCCTTTGAGGTCGACCGGGATGCCGATGCCTTCTTCCGGCGTCTGGAAGACGATGAACGTCGCCGACGTGCCGGTCTTCAGCGTGTCGAGCAGCGGCTTTTCGAGGATGACCTCGGCATAGCAACCGTCCTGGAAGCAGCGCACGAAATAGGCGCGGCCGATATCCTTGCCGTCGACATTGAGGCCGAGCCCGTTCGGCAAAAGCACGCCGAGCGGCGCCAGCACGCGCAGGATCTCGGCCTTGTTGTCGGCGGTGCGCAGCACGACGACCGACAGCCCCATCTCCGGACGATCCTCGGCGACGACGTTCTGCATCATCACGCATTGTTCAGAGGTGGCACCGGCGGGCGTGTCGCAGATGATCGACCAGGCGCCATGCGTCGAGCGCACAGTACCGCTGGGTTGCGCGGCATTGGCCTGACTGGCGACCAGACCGGCCGTGGACAGGGCAACGACAAAAATGGCTTTCGCCAAGGTGATCGAAAGTCCCAGTCTCGTATGCCTCAGTCTCGAAAGCCAAGAGTTCATGACGGCTCCATTGCGAATCACGGCACTTTAAGCCGCGCCAATGCCAAGTAAAGGACGAGACCACGGCCGAACTGTCCCGAAACAGGCAATACATCGCTTTTCCCTGCCAAATTCGCCTGAATTGCGACGCTTCGCGAACCCGGCCGGCATGAGGCTGGCAACCTGCCGAACATACGCGATTCGCCGTCATGGCCGCTGCCCCGGAAGAGCCGTGTCAGCTTGCGCGCAAAAATGCCGCACAGTTTCCTCCGCTCCTTTCTTGCGGAGGGAAAAAGAGTATGGTTTGAACCACCTTGAGACTGTCGGGATTCCCGTCCCGGCATTGTTCGTTATTCTCGTTGGCGCAGCCGCGAGGAACTGGGAGACGAAGAGGGCGATGAGAAATTTCCTAGCAGACGCCAAGTTTCTAGCCAGTGCTGGGGCTGCCACCGCGTTTTTCGCCGGCACGTCCGCCCATGCCGATCAGCCCGTGGCTTGGGAGACAACCTTCCAGGCGCCGGCGACCGACATGATGCGGCAGATCGAGTGGTTCGGAAACTACACGATGTGGTTCATCGTCCCGATCACCATCCTGGTGCTGCTTCTGCTTGCCTACTGCATCGTCAGGTTCCGCGCGAGCGCAAACCCGGTTCCCTCCAAGACCAGCCACAACACGCTGATCGAGGTGATCTGGACCGTCGGCCCGGTCGTGATCCTGCTCTGCCTCGCTATTCCCTCGTTCCAGCTCCTGACCGCGCAGTACACCCCGCCGGAAGAAGCCAAGCTGACCGTCAAGGCGACCGGCAACCAGTGGAACTGGGACTACGAATACCAGACCGACAACACGCTCTCCTTCAATTCCGCCATCCTCCAGGACGGCGATCGCGCCAAGGCCGGCAAGGAGGATCGCAAGGTCTACCCGCGCCTGCTTGCCGTCGACAATGAGTTGGTGGTGCCGGTCAACACGATGACGCGCGTGCTTGTCACCGCGACCGACGTGATCCACTCCTTCGCCATGCCGTCCTTCGGCATCAAGATCGACGCCATTCCGGGACGTACCAACGAGACCTGGTTCAAGGCGGAGAAGGAAGGTCTTTATTATGGTCAGTGCTCGCAGCTCTGCGGCAAGGACCACGCCTTCATGCCGATCGCCATCCGTGTCGTCTCCGACGCGCAGTTCAAGACCTGGCTGGCTGCGGCCAAAACCGACCTGCCCGGCGCCAACAAGACGCTGATGGCCGAGGTCGATGGCCAGAACAAGGTAGCGGCCGCCGGCAATTGATGCCGCGGGTTAGCAAGATTTAGGGAACGGAGCGGAACATGGCAGACGCTGCAGCTCACGACGGCCACGACCACAAGCCTTATCATGGCTGGGTGCGCTGGGTTTATTCGACCAACCACAAGGATATCGGCACGCTCTACCTGATCTTCGCGATCATGGCCGGCATTATCGGCGGCGCCCTGTCGGTCGCCATCCGCATGGAACTGCAGGAGCCTGGCATCCAGATCTTCAGCGGTCTGGCGCAGATGGTCTACGGCATGAACGGTGACGCAGCGGTCGACGGCGGCAAGAGCATGTACAATGCCTTCGCCACCGCGCATGCGCTGATCATGATCTTCTTCATGGTCATGCCGGCGCTGATCGGCGGCTTCGCCAACTGGATGGTGCCGATCATGATCGGTGCTCCCGACATGGCGTTCCCGCGCATGAACAACATCTCCTTCTGGTTGCTGCCGCCGGCCTTCATCCTGCTGCTGACCTCGATGTTCGTACCGAGCGCACCGGGCGCCTACGGTGTCGGCGGTGGCTGGACGCTTTATCCGCCGCTGTCGACCTCGGGTCAGCCCGGACCGGCCATGGATCTGGCGATCCTGTCGATCCACATCGCCGGTGCCTCGTCGATCCTCGGCGCCATCAACTTCATCACCACCATCTTCAACATGCGTGCTCCGGGCATGACGCTGCACAAGATGCCGCTGTTCGCCTGGTCGGTGCTGGTCACCGCCTTCCTGCTGCTGTTGTCCCTGCCGGTCCTGGCCGGCGGCATCACCATGCTGCTCACCGACCGCAATTTCGGCACGGCCTTCTTCGCGCCGGACAATGGCGGCGATCCGCTCCTCTTCCAGCATCTGTTCTGGTTCTTCGGCCATCCGGAAGTCTACATCCTGATCCTGCCGGGCTTCGGCATCATCAGCCACATCGTCTCGACCTTCTCGAAGAAGCCGGTGTTCGGCTATCTCGGCATGGCCTACGCGATGGTCGCCATCGGTGCCGTCGGCTTCATCGTCTGGGCGCACCACATGTACACGACCGGCCTGTCGCTCGACACGCAGCGCTACTTCGTCTTCGCCACCATGGTCATCGCGGTGCCGACGGGCGTGAAGATCTTCTCCTGGATCGCGACGATGTGGGGCGGGTCGATCTCGTTCAAGACGCCGATGCTGTGGGCGCTGGGCTTCATCTTCCTGTTCACCATCGGTGGCGTCACCGGCGTCCAACTGGCCAATGCCGGTCTCGACCGCTCGCTGCATGACACCTATTTCGTCATCGCCCACTTCCACTACGTGCTGTCGCTGGGCGCGGTGTTCGCCATCTTCGCCGGCTGGTACTACTGGTTCCCCAAGATGACCGGCTACATGTACTCGCCTGTCATCGCCAACACCCACTTCTGGGTCACCTTCGTCGGCGTCAACCTGATCTTCTTCCCTCAACATTTCCTCGGCCTCGCCGGCATGCCGCGCCGCACCATCGACTATCCGGACGCGTTTGCCGGCTGGAACTATGTGTCGTCGATCGGCTCCTATATCTCGGCCGTCGGTGTGGCGATCTTCCTCTACGGCGTGTTCGAAGCCTTCCAGAAGAAGCGGATCGCCGGTGCCAACCCATGGGGTGAGGGTGCCACCACGCTCGAATGGCAGCTGCCTTCGCCGCCGCCGTTCCACCAGTGGGAGCAGCTGCCGAAGATCAAGTAAGGCGGCTCCCGCCCGAATACAAAACCGCCGGCCCGCCGGCGGTTTTGGCCAACGGAATGATGGACTTAAGTACGCATGGCCCTAGTCGACGAAACCAGCATTGACGAAGCGGGCTTCCGCATGTCGGAAGCGACGGCGGGCGATTTCTTCGCCCTGCTGAAGCCGCGCGTCATGTCGCTGGTCGTGTTCACCGCCTTTGTCGGGCTGGTCGCCGCACCGGTGACCATCAACCCGCTGCTGGCGGTGATCGCCATCCTGTCGATCGCCATCGGCGCCGGTGCCTCGGGCGCGCTCAACATGTGGTACGACGCTGACATCGACGCCGTGATGACCAGGACCGCAAGCCGCCCGGTGCCGTCCGGCCGCATCCAGCCGCACGAGGCGCTCAGCTTCGGCCTGGTGCTGTCGGTACTGTCGGTGATGACGCTCGGCGTGCTGGTCAACTGGCTGTCGGCGACGCTGCTGGCCTTCACCATCTTCTTCTATGCCGTCGTCTACACGATGTGGCTGAAGCGCTGGACGCCGCAGAACATCGTCATCGGCGGCGCTGCCGGTGCGATCCCGCCGGTCATCGGCTGGGCCGCGGTGACCGGGTCGGTCAGCCTCGAAAGCATCGTCCTGTTCCTGATCATCTTCCTGTGGACGCCGCCGCATTTCTGGGCACTCGCGCTGTTCAAGTCCGAAGACTATGAGCGCGCCGGCATCCCGATGATGCCCAATGTCGCCGGCCAGGCGTCGACCCGCCGTCAGATCTTCGCCTATGCGCTGGTGCTGGCCCCGGTCGGCCTGCTGCCGTGGCTGCTCGGCTACACCACGCCTTTCTATGGCGTGGCCGCCGTGCTGCTTGGCGTCGGCTTTGTCTGGTATGCGTGGAAAGTGCTCGGCATGGCCGACGACGACCGGACCATGAAGCCGGCCAAGTCGCTGTTTGCCTATTCGCTGCTTTATCTCTTCGCAATCTTCGCTGCCTATCTGGCCGACAGCGTTGTTGAACGCGCGCTTGCCATGGGTGGGGCATGATCATGGTCGAGGAAAAACTCGAAACGGTCACGCTGACCGATCGTCAGAAGAAGGCCCAGCGCAGCCGTTCGGTTGCCATCGGCGTGGCGCTGGCGGTGCTGGTCGTGATTTTCTACATCGCCACGATCATCAAGTTCGGCCACAATCTGGGCACGATGTGATGAGCGTCGAGATCTCCAAGAAGCCGGCCGGCAAGAACAGCAACGCCATCGTCGCGGCGGTCTGCCTCGCCTTCTTCACCGGCATGATCGGCATGGCCTATGCGGCCGTGCCGCTCTACAAGATGTTCTGCCAGGCGACCGGCTATGGCGGTAAGACGCAACGCGTCGAGAAGCAGTATGCCGGCCGCGTGCTGGATCGTGAGATCACCGTGCGCTTCGACGCCAATATTGCCGGCGTGCCGTGGGAATTCCAGCCGGTCCAGCGCTCGATGACCATGAAGATCGGCGAGACCGTGCAGGCGCATTATCAGGCGACCAACAAATTCGATCGCCCCGTTACCGGCCGCGCCACCTTCAACGTGCAGCCGGAACTGGCAGGCCCCTACTTCAACAAGGTCGAGTGCTTCTGCTTCACCGATACGTCGCTGAAGCCCGGCGAGACGCTGGACATGCCGGTCCTGTTCTATGTGGATCCCGATATCGTCAATGTGCCGGAACTGAAGGACGTGAAGACGATTACCCTGTCCTACACGATGTTCCCGGTCGAGAAGACCAAGCCGGTCGCCTCCTCGGAGCCGGTCCAGGGCAACAGCAAGACAATTTCCAATACCGAAGCAAATCTCGGGGGTTGATATGGCAGACGCGCACGCAAAACCACAGCATGACTATCATCTCGTCGACCCGAGCCCATGGCCCTTCCTGGGCTCCGTAGGGGCGCTCGTTACCGCCTTTGGCGGCGTCTGCCTCATGGAGTACCTGAAGGGCGGCTCCTTCCCGATCTTCGGCTTCAACATCGCCAATCCGTGGCTGTTCTTCATCGGCATCGTGATCGTCCTCTACACCATGTTCGCCTGGTGGTCGGACACGATCAAGGAAGCGCATGAGGGCCATCACACGCGTGTCGTGTCGCTGCATCTGCGCTATGGCATGATCATGTTCATCGCCTCGGAGGTGATGTTCTTCGTCGCCTGGTTCTGGGCCTATTTCGACGCTAGCCTTTTTGCCGGTGAGGTGCAGAACTACGCGCGCCACACCTTTACCGGTGGTGTCTGGCCGCCGAAAGGCATGGAGGTTCTCGATCCCTTCCACCTGCCGCTCTACAACACCATCATCCTGCTCCTGTCGGGCACGACGGTCACCTGGGCGCACCACTCACTCATCCATGGCGATCGCAAGGGCCTGATCAACGGCCTGGTGCTGACCGTCGGCCTCGGCATGCTGTTCACCATGGTGCAGGCCTATGAGTACATGCACGCTCCGTTCGGCTTCAAGGATTCCATCTACGGCGCCACCTTCTTCATGGCGACCGGCTTCCACGGTTTCCATGTCATCATCGGCACCATCTTCCTGCTGGTCTGCCTGGTCAGGGCAATGAAGGGCGATTTCACCCCCAAGCAGCATTTCGGCTTTGAGGCGGCCGCCTGGTACTGGCACTTCGTCGACGTGGTCTGGCTGTTCCTGTTCTCGGCGATCTATGTCTGGGGATCGGCTGGCGCGGTGATCGAAGGCCACTGATCCAGTCTTTGGAGCAATTCCAGGAAGAGTGTGAACGGTTTTCCGTTCGGAATTGCGTCGAAACAAAGAGTCTATGATTTCGATTTCGGGAAGGCGGCCGCGGCGACGCGGCCGCCTTCTTCTTTTCGGCGCAATGATCGCCGATCGATTGCCGATGCGGCTGACAATTCCCTGGACGATTTGCGCATTCATCTTCCTGGCATTCCCGGCCCTTGCTGCTGAGAAGGTCGATCTGGTGCGTGCCCATAAGGCGGAACGGCGGCTGGAACTTATCGGTGACGGCAAGGTGCTGCGCAGCTACAGCATTGCGCTTGGCGGGGATCCGGTCGGCCACAAGCACCAGGAGGGCGATCAGCGCACGCCCCAGGGGCGCTACATCCTCGACTGGCGCAACCCCGACAGCATCGCGCACAGATCGATTCACATCTCCTATCCCAATGCCGACGATCTGGCGGCGGCGAAGGCGCGCAATGTCGATGCCGGCAGCATGATCATGATCCACGGCCAGGCGAATGGTTTCGGCTGGTGGGGCTGGCTGCTTCAATTGGTCGACTGGACCGACGGCTGCATTGCCGTTACGAACTCCGACATGGACGAAATCTGGGCAATGGTGGCCGATGGGACACCGATAGAGATCGAGCAATAGCGATGAGTGAAGATAAGGCGATCTGGCCTCCGATCGATCCGATATCGGCCGGCCTGCACGGCCGTTGCCCGCGCTGCGGCGAAGGGCTGCTGTTTTCCGGCTTCCTCACCGTCGGCAAACGCTGCGTCAATTGCGGCCTCGACTATTCCTTCGCCGATGCCGGCGACGGGCCAGCGGTCTTCGTCATCCTGATTATCGGCTTCATCATCGTCGGCCTGGCGCTCTGGGTCGAAGTGACGCTAAGCCCGCCGCTGTGGCTGCATCTGCTGATCTGGATCCCGTTGGCCCTGGTGCTGTGCCTGACCGCGCTGCGGCTGATCAAGGGCGTGCTGCTCACCCTGCAATATGCCAACAAGGCGGCCGAAGGCAGGCTGGACCGCGGCGAATGAGCGAAGCATCCATCAGGAGTGGTGGCCGTTCGCGGCCACGCTCGGCATTGCTGCTCGGCCTTGGCCTGGTGCTGCTCTCGATCCTGCTGGCGCTCGGCACCTGGCAGGTCCAGCGCCTGCACTGGAAGGAAGGTCTCCTGCAGACCATCGACCAGCGCACCCATTCGGCGCCGCTGCCGCTGGCCGAGGTCGAGAAGCAATTCGCAGCGACCGGCGACGTCGACTACACGCCGGTCACGGTCTCCGGCACGTTCCTGCATTCGGGCGAGCGGCATTTTTATGCGACCTGGGAGGGTGACGCCGGCTTCAACGTCTATACGCCGCTCGCCCTCGACGACGGCCGCTTCGTCCTGATCAATCGCGGCTTCATACCCTATGATCTGAAAGACCCCGCCAAGCGCGCCAAGGGGCAGATCACCGGCAAAGTGACCATTACCGGGCTTGCCCGCAATCCGCTGCCGGCAAAACCGTCGATGATGCTGCCAGACAATGACGTGGCGAAGAACATCTTCTACTGGAAGGACCGCGACGTGATGGCGGCGAGCGCCGGCCTGCCGGCCGGGTTCACGCTGGTGCCGATCTTCATCGATGCCGACAAGACGCCGAATCCTGGCGGTCTGCCGATCGGTGGCGTCACCATCATCGACCTGCCGAACAGCCATCTGCAATATGCCGTCACCTGGTATGGGCTTGCCGCAGCACTCGCAGCTGTGCTGATCCTGCGGCTTCGCCGTCCCGCGAAAGAGGAATGAACGCAAGCAGCGCTCCCCTTTCTACCGACACCCTTGACAGGGCCTGCTCTTGACAGAACAGGGGTAGGCACCTCATTTCGGCGCTGACGAACCGGCCAGGATTCAATGCTTCAGACAATCGCCAAACCTCCTCTCACGATCCGGCTCTGCCAGCCGCGCGGCTTTTGCGCCGGCGTCGACCGTGCCATCCAGATCGTCGTGCTGGCGCTGAAGAAATACGGCGCGCCGGTCTATGTCCGCCACGAGATCGTGCACAACCGCTACGTCGTCGAGGGGCTGCAAAGCCTTGGCGCGGTCTTCATCGAGGAGCTTTCCGAAATCCCGGCTGAACACCGGCAGTCGCCGGTCGTCTTCTCGGCGCATGGCGTGCCGAAATCGGTGCCGGCGGATGCGCAAGCGCGCAACTTGTTCTATCTCGACGCCACCTGTCCGCTGGTGTCGAAGGTCCACAAGCAGGCCATGCGCCATCAGCGGCTTGGCCGCCATGTGCTGTTGATCGGCCATGCCGGCCACCCCGAGGTGATCGGCACGATGGGGCAATTGCCGGAAGGCGCGGTCACGCTGATCGAGACCGAGGCCGATGCCGCGAAGCTTGTGCCGGCCGACCCGAAGGCGCTTGGCTTCGTCACCCAGACCACACTATCGGTCGAGGACACCGCCGGCATCATCCGCGCGCTGAAAGAGCGCTTTCCCGACCTGCAGGCGCCGGCAGCGGAATCGATCTGCTACGCCACCACCAACCGCCAGGAAGCGGTCAAGGACACCGCCCCGGGTGCTGATCTCTATCTGATCGTAGGCGCTCCCAATTCCTCCAATTCGCGCCGCCTTGTCGAAGTGGCGGAGCGTGCCGGCGCCACGATGTCGCTTCTCGTGCAGCGCGCCGCCGAGATTCCGTGGAATGACATCGGCAACATTTCGACGCTCGGCCTGTCAGCAGGGGCATCGGCGCCGGAGATCATCGTCGACGAGATCATCGACGCGTTCCGCCAGCGCTTCGATGTCACCATCGATCTCGCCATCACGGCCACCGAAACAGAGGATTTTCCGGTCATGCGGGTACTGCGCGATGTCGAACTGACGCCGGCCGACATGGCCTTCGTCAATGGGGCCGCGTAAGGCAGATGGCGGTCTATACCGATGTTGCGGAGGGCGAACTCGGCGCTTTCCTGAAGCACTACCCGGTCGGCGATCTCCTGTCCTACAAGGGCATCGCCGAGGGCACGGAAAACTCCAACTTCCTCCTGCACACTTCCAGCGGCTCCTACATTCTGACGCTCTATGAGAAGCGGGTCGAGAAGGCGGATCTGCCGTTTTTCCTCGGGCTGATGGGCCATCTCGCCAACAAGGGTGTGTCCTGCCCGCTGCCGGTGACCGCGCATGACGGCAGCGTCATCGGCACGCTGGCCGGCCGGCCAGCGGTCATCATCACCTTCCTCGAAGGACTTTCGCTGCGGCGCCCGACGGCAACGCATTGCGCCGAGGTCGGCAAGGCGCTGGCAGCCCTGCACCTGGCCGGCGCCGATTTTCCGATGACCCGTCCCAACGCGCTTGCCATCGACGGCTGGCGCAAACTTTGGAATGCGGCCCGCGACCGCGCCGACGAGGTCGAGCCGGGCCTCGCGGCCGAGGTCGATGCCGACTTCGCCGATTTCGAGCGCAACTGGCCGAAGGACCTTCCTGCAGGCATCATCCACGCCGATCTTTTTCCGGACAACGTCTTCTTCCTCGGCGAAAAACTGTCCGGCCTGATCGACTTCTATTTCGCCTGTGACGATCTCTATGCCTACGATGTCGCGACCTGCCTCAACGCCTGGTGTTTCGAGAAGGATTTCTCCTTCAACCTTACCAAGGGCAAGGCACTGCTTGCCGGCTATCAGAGCGTGCGTCCGCTGAGCGGAGAAGAAAAGGCGGCACTGCCGATGCTGTCGCGCGGTTCGGCGCTGCGTTTCATGCTGACCCGGCTCTACGACTGGCTGACCGTTCCCGATGGCGGGCTGGTGATGAAGCGCGATCCGACCGAATATATCAGGCGGATGCGGTTCCATCGGGCAATCAAATCGGCTTCGGAATATGGATTGGCCGAATACAGGGTGTCATGAGCAAACAGGTTGAAATCTTCACCGACGGCGCCTGCTCAGGCAATCCCGGCCCTGGCGGCTGGGGCGCCATCCTGCGCTTCAACGGCACCACCAAGGAACTTTCCGGCGGCGAGGCGGAAACGACCAACAACCGCATGGAACTACTGGCCGCCATCTCGGCGCTGAATGCGCTGAAGGAGCCTTGCACGGTCGAGCTTCACACCGACAGCAAATACGTAATGGACGGCATTTCCAAATGGATCCATGGCTGGAAGAAGAACGGCTGGAAGACCGCCGACAAGAAGCCGGTCAAGAATGGCGAGCTCTGGCAGGCGCTGGATGAGGCCAATAGGCGTCACAAGGTCACCTGGAACTGGGTCAAGGGCCATGCCGGCCATACCGAGAACGAGCGCGCCGACGAACTCGCACGGGAAGGCATGGCGCCGTTCAAGAAGGGCTCTTTCAAGCCAGCGGTTTCAGCGCCGAAGCCGGATGCCCAGCCGAAGCAGCCGGCAGCCACGAAGGCCCGTCGTTCGACCCAGAGCTACTGAGTTCCAGCAGCCGGTCCGCTTCCAGGCAGGGTGACCTCGATCGTGCCGATCCTGTACTATGTCACGCATCCCCAGGTTCAGATCGACGCTGCCGTTCCCGTTCCGGAATGGGGACTGTCCGATATCGGACGGGCGAGGGCTGTCGCCATGCTCGATCAGCCATGGGTCGGATCTATCCGGCGCATCGTTTCGTCGGGCGAGCGCAAGGCAATAGAAACGGGCGAAATCCTGGCACGCCATCTCCGCCTTGCGGTCGAGGTCAGGGAGCGGATGCACGAGAATGACCGGTCCGCGACCGGCTTTCTGCCGCCGCCGGAGTTCGAAGCGGTCGCCGATCAGTTCTTCGCCAATCCGCATAAAAGCGTTCGCGGGTGGGAGCGGGCGATCGATGCGCAGCAACGTATTGTGGGCGAGGTCGCAGCCGTGCTTGATGAGGGTGGGGCCGGAGACATGGCCTTTGTCGGCCATGGAGGCGTGGGAACGCTCCTGCTGCTGTCTCTCAGTGTGCGGGAGATCAGCCGCGAAGCGGATCAACCGGCAGGCGGTGGCAACTATTTTGCCTATGATATCGGCGCCCGCCGCGTCATCCATGGATGGCGGCCCATCGACAGGCCGGCCTAGGTCTAAACCTTCAGCGTATCAGCAGCGCCGTGCCCCAGAGTCCGAGCGCGAAGACCGTGTGCGAGACTAGGTTGAGCGCCCGGATCTGCATCGGATTGGGCCGCTTCGAGGCGGCCCATCCGGCACCCATGCCCGGCGCTAGCAGGAACCAGCCGGCGCCGACGGTGACGATGCCGAGAATGAAGGCCGGCAGGAAGGTCGGCGCGGAAAGCCAGCCGGTTCCGGCAAGCACGACCAGGATGATGCCGTAGACGATGCCGACGAAATAGTGAAACGCCCAGCCGAGCGCCACTTCATGCGCGTAAGGCGCCGCGGCGCCGATATCATCGTGAAAGACCTTGTCGCCGAGATGCCAGACCCAGCGGCCGACAGGTCCCCAGTTCGGCCGTGGCTGGCCGAAGGCCTTATGCAAAAAGAGGGCCCAGAGATCCATCAGTACGGTGGCGCCGATGCCGATCGCGATAGCGCGCCAGATGACGTCAAACATCGTTGGATCCCCCGAAAGCCGGCAGTTCTGGAGCGCTAGCGTTGTGGGCGAGGTCGCTGTTGCGGCCTCGCCGACGCGGCCGTTGAAGCTCAGAGCTGTCCGAGAATATGAGCCGCGCCGGACTCGTCGACGCCGGGCTTGGTTTCGACATTGAGCGCGATGACCTTGCCGTCGTCGATGATCATCGAAAACCGCTTCGAGCGCAGGCCCATGCCGGCTGCGGAAAGGTCGTTGTCGAGTCCGACCGCCTTGGCGAAATCACCACTGCCGTCGGCGAGGAACAGGATCTTGCCTTCGCCGCCGGTGAAGTGCGCCCAGGCGCCCATGACATGAACGTCGTTGACCGAAACGACGGCGATGGTGTCGACGCCGCGCGCCAGGATGGCGTCATGGTTTTCGAGATAGCCGGGCAGATGGTTGTTGCTGCAGGTCGGCGTGAAGGCGCCGGGAACGCCGAACAGGACGACCTTCTTGCCCGGGAAAATCTCGGCCGACGTGATCGCCTTGGCGCCGTCATCGGTCATCGTCTTGAAGGTTACCTCGGGCAGCGTGTCGCCAACGGAAATGGTCATGAGTTCCTCGCTTGGGAATGGGAAGGAAGGATGCATGCTTGCGTAGCGAACTCAGCGGCGTCCTGCAACCGTTCGGACAAGCTGGATCAAGGGAAAGGCAGCAGCCCTTCGACGGCGCCCGCCGAACTCGTCAGCGTGTAGTGAAGCCCGCCATCCGTTGGCGTTGCTGAAGGGCGGTCGAGGATCGGCACGGTGAAGATCAGCTTGCCGTCCTTTTCGCTGCGGGAAGGGGTGCCGAACATGTAGTCCCGCTCGCCGGCGACAAAAAAATCCGCTGCCTCCGGGTCACCGGGAAAGCTCGCCTCGACAACCAGCGTCTCGTGATCGCCCGGTAGCACGTTGATGCCGAAATCAGGCTTTGCCGGCGCCGGCAAAGCCGTGAAGCTCGCCTTCACCAGGGCTGCGTCGTCGGCATTGTCAGGGTCGGAGGTGGGGTCGACGGTCAGCCGTGTCTGCACGGGAATGCAGATCGTCTCGCAAATGCCGAGAAAGATATCGGCATCGATGACAGCCGGCTGGTTCGGTGTTGCCAGCGTAAAGGTCACAGGCAGCGAAATCGGATAGTTGTAGCCTGCCCATTTGCCATAACCATCGTCGTGGCGTTGCGGTGCCGGAAACGAAAGAATGGCATCGGCAATGTTGGTGCTGGCCGAAACATCGAGCTGCGGCGGCACGCCGGCGTCGCCCGGATCGCGCCAATAGGTCTTCCACCCGGGCTTGAGCGCGATGTCGAGAACGCCCTGGATGCGGCCGGCCTCGTCGGGTTTGCCTGATGTCACCAGCCGCACCTTGCCGCCTTCGCTGGTGTACCAGGCGGACGATGAGGCGGAGGCAGGCAGAACGGCCGCCGATCCTATGGCGGTGCCGAGCAGCAGGATTTTCAAGCTTTGCATGGCGGTGATTTGATCGTCCGTTCGTGGCTTCGCAATGTTCTCACGGCTTTGTTGATATCATATTTGCGTGACCTTCGCGGGCAAGCCATCGCGGCCTGGCACCATGGGCTTTGGTCGAATCCGGCGCGGCGCATCTTTTCGGCGCCCGGGAAACACGGTACCTTCGTTGAATGGATTTGTTGCGCCACAAAAAGACGGTCGCTGGACGCGGCTTTCTCGACGATCAGTTCCTGATTGCCATGCCCGGCATGAAGGACGACCGTTTCACGCGCTCGGTCATCTACATCTGCGCGCACAGCGATGAAGGCGCGATGGGCCTGATCATCAATCAGACACAGCAGATGCTGTTTCCGGACCTTCTTGTGCAGCTCGGCATCATGAACGAGCAGGAGGCGATCCGCCTGCCGGCGCAGGCGCGCGATTTCGTCGTGCGCAATGGTGGGCCCGTCGATCGCAGCCGCGGCTTCGTCCTGCATTCGGGCGACTATCGCGTGGAATCGTCGCTGACCGTTTCCGACGATATCTGCCTGACCGCGACGGTCGATATATTGCGCGCCATATCGTCGGGCCGCGGCCCGCGTCATGCGCTGATGGCGCTCGGCTATTCCGGCTGGGGCGCCGGTCAGCTGGAAACCGAGATCGCCGAAAATGGCTGGCTGACCTGTCCGGCCAGTCCCGAGCTTCTGTTCGACGCCGACATCGAGCGCAAATACGATCGCATCCTCGCCTCGATCGGCATCGATCTGGCGCATTTGAGCCTGGCGGCCGGGCACGCCTGACCCATCAGGCCGACGCAGAGGCCTCTAAGCCTGTGTCAGCGGATACTGCTCCTTCAGCGTCTTCAGCACCTGGTCGCCGGGCATCGGCGCGCCGAACATGAAGCTCTGCACATATTCGCAGCCCATCTGGCGCAGTTCCAGCGCATCGCGTTCGTCCGAAATGCCCTCGGCGACCACCGACAGGCCGAGCTCATGCGCCATGTTGACCATGGATTTGAGCAGCACGGCGCGCTTTGGCGAGTTGTCGTCGACAAAACTCTTGTCGATCTTGATCGTGTCGAACGGGAAACGCGTCAGATAGGCGAGCGATGAATAGCCGGTGCCGAAATCGTCCAGCGACAGGCCGATGCCGAGCTGCTTGAGCTTGGTCAGCACATGAGCGGTCTGTTCCGGATTGTCCATCACCAGCGACTCGGTGAGTTCAAGACGGAAACAGCGCGGCTTCAGATTGGCCCGCGCGATGACCGAGCGGACATCGCTGACCAGGTCGCGGCGGATGAGTTGGCGGCTGGACAAATTGACCGAGACGGACAGCGGTGCGTCGCCGATCTGCTTCTGCCATCCGGCAAGGTCTTCGGCTGCTTGCTGCATGGCAAACAGCCCAAGCTGCACAATCAGCCCGCAGCTTTCGGCGACCGGGATGAAGTCGGCCGGCGGGATCATGCCGCGGCGCGGATGGTCCCAGCGCAGCAAGGCCTCGAAGCCGGCGACGCTGCCGTCTTCCAGCCGCACGATCGGCTGGTAGGCAAGCGTGAATTCGCGTCGCTCGATGGCGCGCCGCAGGTCGGATTCGAACTGCAGCCGGTCGGTGCCGACGGTGCGGAAAGCCGGCCGGAACGGCTCGATCCGGTCGCCGCCAAAACGCTTGGCCTGGTGCATGGCAAGCTCGGCGTCCTTGACCATATCCTCGGCCGAAGTCTGCGCCGAGGTCCAGGTGATCAGGCCGATCGAGGCGGTCAGCACGATCTCGCGCTTGGCGAAGGTGATCGGATTGTTGATCGCATGCTTGATGGCATCCGCCACGCCGGCGATGCGGGCAGGGTCCTGTTCGGACAAAAGCATCAGCGCGAACTGGTCGCCGGCGAAGCGCGACAGCGAATCCTTCGGCTTCAACAGCCGGTGCAGGCGGCGCGCTATGGTCAGCAGGATGGTGTCGCCGGCCGAGATGCCGAGCCCGTCATTGACCTGCTTGAAGCGGTCTATGTCGATGACGAAGACGGTCGGGCGCACCTTCTCCTCGGTGCGGGCGATCGAGATGATCGCTTCCAGCCGGTTCATGAACAGTTCGCGGTTCGGCAGGCCGGTCAGATTGTCGTGCACGGCGTCGTGCAGCAGCCGCTCCTCGGACTTCTTCTGCTCGGTGACATCGACCATGGTGCCGACACAACGGATGACCTCGCCATCCGATCCGATGACCGGGCGGGCGCGCAAGGCGAACCAGTGATAATGCCCGTCGGCGCCGCGCAGCCGGAAATTCTGCGCCACCCGGCCACGGCGGTGCTCCAGCACCACGTCGAGTGTCGTGCGGAACGTGTCGCGGTCGTCGGCATGCAGCACCGGCAACCAGTTGCGCGCGGCACCCCCGAGGCTGTTGGGCGCGAGGCCGAGCTGGATGCTGACATCGGGCTTGGTGACGACGCGGTCGCGCAGCACGTCCCAATCCCACACCGTGTCTCCCGACCCGGCAACCGCCAGCGCCTGGCGTTCGAGGTCGGAGAACAGGCCCTGATGCAGCGCGCCGCCGGCAAAGGCGTGCTGCATGACGGTGAAGCCGATCAACAGGATGATCAGGATCAGCCCGCCGCCGAGCGCAGGCTGGGCGATGTCATTGTCGAGCATGCCGGTGATCGCCATCCATGACCCGCATAGCCACAACAGCACCATGACCCAACTGGGCACCAGCATGATGGCGCGGTCATAACCACGAATCCCGAGGAAGATGATCAGGCCGAGCCCGGTCAGTGCGGTTGCCGCAAAGGAGATGCGGGCGATGCCGGCGGCGACCGCCGGATCGACGATGGCCACACCGGCAATCAGCACCAGTCCGAGGATCCAGACCAGGGCGCCATAGCTGAAATGGCCGTGCCATCGGTTGAGGTTGAGATAGGCGAACAGGAAGACCACGAAGGTCGCCGCAAGCGCCACCTCCGTTCCCGCCCGCCACATCTGCTCATTGCCGGGCGAGATCTCGATGACCTTGTTGAGGAAGCCGAAATCGACGCAGATATAGGCAAGCACCGCCCAGGCAAGGGCTGCGGTCGCCGGGAACATCGAGGTCCCCTTGACCACGAAGAGGATGGTCAGGAACAGCGCCAGAAGGCCCGCGATGCCGATGACAATGCCGCGGAACAGTGTGTAGGAGTTGACCGAGTCCTTATAGGCTTCCGGCTCCCACAGATAGACCTGCGGCAGCTTGGGCGAGGCGAGTTCGGCGATGAAGGTGATCACCGTTCCCGGGTTCAGCGTCACCCGGAACACGTCGGCGTCAGGGCTGGTCTGGCGGTCAAGCGCGAAGCCCTCGCTGGGCGTGATCGCTGCAATGCGGGTGGCGCCGAGATCGGGCCAGAAGATGCCGGAATTGACCAGCCGGAAATGCGGCGCGACGATCAGCCTGTCGAGCTGCTGGTCGGTGGTGTTGGCCAGCGCGAACACCGCCCAGTCGCCGGTCGAGCGCGCGTCATTGGCTTCGACCTCGATGCGCCGCACGATGCCGTCCGGCCCGGGCGCGGTCGACACCTGGAAGTTTTCGCCCTGGTTGCGGTAGATCTCGAAGGCGCGTGACAGATCGAGCGCGACATCGTCGCGGGCAATCTTGATCGGTTCGACGGCAAAGGCCGACGAAGCCGCGCACAGCGTCAGCATTGCCGCGAGGACAAAGGCGAACAGCGGCCCGTTTCGCAGGAAATTCGTCAAAAATCAGTCCTTCGTTCCTGCGGCCGGCGGATCGTCCGCGATCCGGGCGTAGAGGTAGTGGTCCTGCCAGATGCCGTTGATCCTCAGATAGGATCTTAACAGTCCTTCGCGCCGGAATCCGGCTTTTTCAAGCACACGGATCGACCTGATATTGTCGGGAATACAGGCCGCTTCGATCCGGTGCAACCTCAGCGTATCGAAGGCGAAGCGGGCCACGACCTTGACCGCGTCGGTCATCAGGCCGCGACCGCCGAAGCGCTCGCCGATCCAGTAGCCGACATGGCCGCTTTGCGAGACGCCATGGCGTATGTTGCCAAGCGTGATGCCGCCGGCCAGCTTGCCGCTCGATTTCTCGAAGATGAAGAAGGCGATCGCCGTTCCTTGCGCGTAGTCTTCGCGGTAGCGGCTGATGCGCAGGCGCCATGCCGCGCGGTCGAGTTCATCGGGAGTCCAGCGCGGCTCCCACGGCTCCAGGAAGGCGCGGCTTTCACCACGCAATATCGACCATTCCCGGAAGTCATTGGTGAATGGCACACGCAACGTGACGAGGTTGCCCTTCAGCGCCGGCAGGTCACGGCGAAAGAAAGGGAGCGCGAACACGACGCTTGGGGGACTTAGACGGCGAGCCTGCGGGCCGTGGTCTGCGTGCCCGGAAGCGAATCGAGGATCGCCTCATATGGTGCCAGCGTACCCACGGGCCCGACAGCGGTAAGCGTCGGCTTGGTCGAGAACATCCGCGACGACAGGTCGGTCAGCCGCTCCACCGTCAGCGCCGACAGGCGCTCCATCAATTCCTCCTTGGCGATGGGCCTGCCGAACAAAAGCAGTTGCCTTGCAATCTGCGAGGCGCGGCTGGCCGGGCTTTCGGCGGACATGATCAGCCCGGCGCGGTACTGGGCGCGCGCGCGGTCAAGTTCTTCCTGCAGGATGTTCTCGCCGGCTTTCTGCAATTCGTCGATGATGACAGGCACCAGTTCGGCGATGTCGCTCTGCCCGGTCGCCGCATGGACGCCGAAGATGCCGGTATCGGAAAAGCCCCAGTGGAAGGCATAGACGGAGTAACACAGGCCGCGCTTCTCGCGGACTTCCTGGAACAGGCGCGATGACATGCCGCCGCCAAGGATCATCGACAGCACCTGCGAGGCGTAGAAGTCGCGCACATGGTAGGCGCGGCCTTCGAAGCCAAGCACGATCTGCGCGTCCATCAGGTCGCGGTCCTCGCGGAAATCGCCGCCGACATATTGCGCATATTGCGGGATGGTGCTGTCGGCCTTGCTGCGGAAGCCGCCAAGCTGCTTCTCGACCTCGCGCACGAAATTGTCGTGCTTGATGTCGCCGGCAGCGACGATCACCATCCGCTCGGCGCCATATTGGCGTTCGATGAAATCGTGCAATTGCTTCGAGGTGAAGGATTTGACGGTTTCCGGCGTGCCCAGGATCGAGCGGCCGATGGTCTGGTGGCGAAAGGCCGTCTCGGTGAAACGGTCGAAGACGATGTCGTCTGGCGTGTCGTGCGCGGCGCCGATCTCCTGCAGGATGACGTGCTGCTCGCGCTCGAGTTCCTGCGGGTCGAATTCGGACTCCTGCAGGATGTCGGCGAGAATATCCACTGCCAGCGGTACGTCATCGCTGAGCACCCTGGCATAGTAGGAGGTGGTCTCGACGCTGGTGGCCGCGTTGATCTCGCCGCCGACATCCTCGATTTCCGAGGCGATTGCGAAGGCACTCCGCCGCTTCGTACCCTTGAACGCCATGTGCTCGAGCAGATGGGCCATGCCATGCTCTTCGTCACGTTCATTGCGGGCGCCGGACTTGACCCAGGCCCCCAAGGCAACCGATTCGATACTTGGAAGGGTTTCGGTGGCGACTGTCAGGCCGTTCGACAGACGGCTTACCTCAACACCCATATGGCTCGTACTCCCTAACGCGCCGCCCGCGCGCGGCGGCCGACGTAATCTTCCACCATTTTCAGGTCGGATGGAAGTACCGTGTATTTTTCCTCAAATGTCATCAATCCCCCTAGCCATGCGGGCAGGGCCGGCGAGACCCCGCTGGCGGCCTCGACGGCGGCGGGGAACTTTGCCGGATGGGCGGTGCCCAGCACCACCATCGGCACCGCGCCTGCCGCCTTGCCCGCCGCGACATGCATAGCTGCCGCCGTGTGCGGATCGAGCAGGTAGTTGCTGGCCGCGAGCGTCGAGCGGATGGTGGCGGCGACCTCGTCCATGGTGGCACGGCCGGCGTCGAATTCGGACCGCATCCCATTGATCTCGCGGGATTCTATGGTGAAGGCGCCGGACTGCTTCAGGCCGTCCATGTAGCGTCGCACGGTCGCTGCGTCACGGTTCGAGGCCTCGAAAAGCAGGCGTTCGAAATTCGATGATACCTGGATATCCATCGACGGTGAGGTGGTCGCAAAGACACCCTTGGTGCGGTATTCGCCGGTCGCGAAGGTGCGGGCCAATATGTCGTTGTCGTTGGTGGCGATGACCAGCCGTTCGATCGGCAGGCCCATCTTCTTGGCGGCGTAGCCGGCGAAGATATCGCCGAAATTGCCGGTCGGCACGGTGAACGACACCGCCCGGTCAGGCGCGCCGAGCGACAGCGCCGAGGAGAAATAATAGACGATCTGGGCCATGATGCGCGCCCAGTTGATCGAATTGACCCCCGACAGCGCCACCCGGTCGCGGAAGGCGTGGTCGTTGAACATGTCCTTGAGCAGGCCCTGGCAGTCGTCGAAATTGCCCTCGATCGCCAGCGCATGGACGTTCTCGGCCTTCGACGTCGTCATCTGCCGCTGCTGCACCGGCGAAACGCGGCCATGCGGGAACAGGATGAAGATGTCGGTGCGGCTGCGTCCGGCAAAGGCGTCAATCGCCGCGCCACCAGTGTCGCCTGACGTGGCGCCGACGATGGTGGCGTGCTGATCGCGTTCGGCAAGCACATGGTCCATCAGCCGGGCGAGCAACTGCATCGCCACATCCTTGAACGCCAGCGTCGGCCCGTGGAAGAGTTCGAGGACGAAGGTGTTGGGGCCGGTCTGGACCAGCGGGCAGACGGCTTCGTGGCGGAAGGTGGCATAGGCTTCGCGCACCAAGCGTTCGAAGACCGGCGCTGCGATTTCACCGCCAAGGAACGGCGTCAGCACGCGGATCGCCAGATCGGGATAGGCAAGGCCACGCATGGCGCGGATCTCGGATGGCGAAAACTGCGGCCACTCGCGCGGCACGTAAAGCCCGCCATCGCGCGCTAGCCCGGCCAGCACGGCATCGGAAAATCCAAGCGCGGGTGCTTCCCCGCGCGTACTCACATATTGCATGTCTCAGTCCCGTTGCCGCTTGGCTTTTCCGTTCACCACAAGGTGGTTAATTTCTGTGCCGGCTCCAGTCGCATTTTTGCCGCGCCGTTGATATACGTCACCAGCTTTACGAGAGGGAAGTGGGAGTTTCATGGCGTTTCGTACATCAAGTGGTCGCTTTTTGGCGGGTCTTGCGCTCACCGGCTTTATGCTCGCCGCCGCCGGCTGCCAATCGGGCGACAATGGCATCCTTAACCTCGGTTTCGGCAAGAAAGACCCAACGGCGCCACCGCCGCCGCAGGATCCCAAGATTCTGGCCAGCCAGCTGAACGCCTATTGCCCGAGGGTGACGGTGCGCGACGGTACGGCCTTCTTCAATACCTATGTCAACGAGGTCAAGAAGCCCAAGCCGAAGCTCAAGAAGACCGGCGACGCCGAGGCGGATGCGGCTGCCCAGGCCGCGGCTGACGCCGCCGCTGCCACTCCGCCCGACGATTCGGCGAGGATCATTTACCAGGCCTCGATTGCCGACGTGACCCGCGATTGCAGCCGCGCCGACGGCCAGCTGACGATGAAGATCGCGGTCGCCGGCAAGATCGTTCCAGGACCGAAGTTCACACCCGGCACCATCACCATGCCGATCCGCACGGCGGTGATGCACGGCACCGATGTGCTGTATTCGCAGATTCACCAGTATCAGGTTCAGGTCACCGATCCCTCGGTCGCCACCCAGTTCGTCTTCACCGATTCCAATGTCGTCGTGCCGGCACCGACGGCACAGGACTATCAGGCCTATGCCGGCTACGACGAAACGGCGCCGAAGGCGACGACCGACAAGCCGAAGAAGACCCATAGAAAAAGGGCCGCCGCGACAAACTGAGCGGTCATCGAAAGAGCGTGCGTCCGGCCGGGCGCGCGCGTCTCAGGCGTCGGCCGACCATTCCGACAGCGCCGCGATCACGCTTTTCAGCTCGGCCCAGCGGCGGATCACCGTCTCGGCGCCGGCTTCGGTCAGCGCGTCGGCATGGCCGGGATAGCTGTGGCTGGCGCCGGTGAAGCCGATCACCCGCATGCCGGCTGCTCTGGCGCCGGTGACGCCGTGCACGGAATCCTCGATGACGAAGGTGTTGGCCGGGTTCGCGCCGAGTTTTTCCGCCGCGAGCAGGAAGACGTCGGGGGCAGGCTTGGTCTTTTTGCTCGGTATTTCCAGCGCCGAGAAGATGCGGCCGGCGAAGAACGGCAGCAGATGCACTTTCTCCAGCATGAATTCTATCCGCTCCGAGCGTGAGTTGGAGCAGACGCAGCGTTGCGCCGTGACCGAGGCGACCGCTTCGCGCACACCCTCTATGGCACGCACATCGCTGCGCAGTTTCCGGTCGACGAGCTCTTCGGCGCGGTCGATCAGCGACGCCTGGAACGGGATTTTGGACTTCTCCTCGATCCGCAGCAGGATGTCCTTGAACGTCAGGCCCGCATAGGTCTCGGCGACCTCCTCGGCGGAGATTTCATATCCGGCCAGCGTTATCAGCTCAGCCTCGACCCGCGCGGCGATGATTTCGGAATCGACGAGCACGCCGTCGCAATCGAAGATGACAAGGTCTGGCTGGGGCATGGTGATCCGGGACAAGGAAGATGGAGGAAGGCCGCGATGGGCTCAGGCGGCGCGGCATACACCAACGGTCCGGCCTTCGCAAACGGAGCGAGCGATTCCTTCGACCTTCACCGAATATTTACGCTGATCGGTAACCATAACGGGGAGTAAACAGTAACGCGTGCCCTGGGTGTAAAAATGTCTGCCGTGCGTCTTCTCGACGACCTTTCCCATGCTCCCCAGCAATCCGAATGGCTGGACACGATCCTCAAGGGCGACTGCGTCGCGGCGCTCGACCGCCTGCCGGAAAAATCGGTCGACGTCATCTTCGCCGATCCGCCCTACAATCTGCAGCTCGACGGCGATCTGCACCGACCCGACCAGTCCAAGGTCGACGCGGTCGACGATCACTGGGACCAGTTCGAAAATTTTGAGGCCTACGACGCCTTCACCCGCGCCTGGCTTTTGGCGGCGCGGCGTGTGCTGAAGCCCAACGGCACCATCTGGGTCATCGGCTCCTATCACAACATCTTCCGCGTCGGCGCCAAGATGCAGGACCTGGGCTTCTGGATCCTCAACGACGTGGTCTGGCGCAAGACCAATCCGATGCCGAATTTCCGCGGCCGCCGCTTCCAGAACGCGCATGAGACGATGATCTGGGCTTCCCGAGACCAGAAGGGCAAGGGCTACACCTTCAATTATGAAGCGCTGAAGGCGTCGAACGATGACATCCAGATGCGCTCCGACTGGCTGTTCCCGATCTGCACCGGTGGCGAGCGGCTGAAGAACGACAATGGCGACAAGCTGCACCCGACACAGAAGCCGGAAGCGCTGCTCGCCCGCATCATGATGGCATCGACCAAGCCCGGTGACATCGTGCTCGATCCCTTCTTCGGCTCCGGCACGACAGGTGCGGTCGCCAAACGCCTCGGCCGCCATTTCGTCGGCATCGAGCGTGAGCAGGCCTATATCGACGCCGCCAACGAGCGCATCGATGCGGTGCGGCCGCTGGAAGATGCCGATTTGACGGTATTGACCGGCAAGCGCGCCGAGCCGCGCGTCGCCTTCGTCAGCCTGATCGACACCGGGCTGGTGACGCCGGGCGCCACGCTTTACGACGCCAAGAAGCGCTGGGCCGCCAAGGTGCGCGCCGACGGCACTGTGGCGATCGGCGAAAGCGCCGGTTCGATCCACAAGATCGGCGCCGAAGTGCAGGGACTGGACGCCTGCAATGGCTGGACCTTCTGGCACTATGAGCGCAGCGGCGGGCTGACCCCAATCGACGAACTGCGCCGCATTGCCCGGCTTGGCATGGAGCGGGCAGGGGGCTGACCCCCTGCCGGATTATCGCGTATCACGTTAAATCGAAATCTCAGGGGATCGCCGCAAGCGATTCGGATCGCGCCTTAATTCCAAAGCGCTCAAGATCTGCTTGAAGCGTCTTGGCATCGGTGAACAACACGGCTTGCCAGCCGGCCACCTTAGCGCCGTCGACATTCTTCTGGCTGTCGTCGATGAACAGCGTCGCCGATGGTTCGAGCCCGAACGCAGCCACGTGATGATCGTAAATGTCACGGTCCGGTTTGATCTTGCCGATCTCGCCGGAGATGGTCACGCCGCGTGGACGATTGAGGAAATCGAAGCGTTTGCGGGCTTCCGCCAAAGTGTCGGCGGCGAAGTTGGTCAGCATGGTCACATCATGGCCGCTCTCGATCAGGCCGAGCATGATGGCGACGCTGTCATCATAGGCGTGCGGTACCATTTCGTGCCAGTGGCGGCGGAAATTGCGGATGTTTTCCGCGTGATCGGGATGGTCGGCGATCAGCAGTGCCTCGGCCTCTTCCCATGTCCGGCCGCGGTCCTGCTCGATGTTCCAGTCATGCGTACAGACATTGTCGAAAAACCACTTTCTCTCTTCGGCATCCGGAATGAGGCGGCTGAATGGAATGTTGGGATCGTAATGGATCAGCACCTTGCCGATGTCGAAAACGATGTGGCGGATTTCAGTCATGGGGCCTCTTTGCACTGTGTGGCGACGGCTTTTTCGTCGCGCCGGGTATCGCAGCCTCGATTGCCTTTTTCATGACAGTCGGCAGGGCCTCCCCGGAAATCTCCCGGGCGGGTGACCAGAAATGCCCTACCGGCGCATCGCCTTTGATGTGGGCGTGAAAAACTTCGAGCTCGAGTGCGAAATGGGTGAAGACATGCGTGATTGTCCCGGCACGCCGCCAGTCGCCGGGAAAGGGCGCCGCCGCCTGCGTGGTGGCTCCGTCCGCCCGCGCCGTCCAGGCCGTTGTCGGCACCTCGGTCATGCCGCCGAGCAAACCTTTTTCGGGCCGTTTGCGCAGAAGAATGGCGCCGTCCTCACGCACGGCGACGAAAGCAGCGCCGCGCCGCTGCGGCTTGTCGGCTTTTGGCAGCCGCACCGGGAAATTTTCGGGATCGCCTGAGACGACGGCGCTGCAGTCCTCGCACAGGGGACACAGCATGCAGCGCGGCCGGCGCGGCGTGCAGATCGTGGCGCCGAGATCCATCATCGCCTGGGCGAAGTCGCCCGGCCTTGCCGCCGGCACCATCGCCTCGACATGGGCACGTATCTCGGGCTTGGCCTCGCTCAGCGGCGTCGTGATCGAAAACAGCCTCGATATGACGCGTTCGACATTGCCGTCGACAACGGCGGCGGGCCGGTCGAAGGCAATCGCCGCAATGGCCGCCGACGTATAGGCGCCGATGCCGGGCAGGCCTCTCAACCCGGCCTCGGTGTCGGGAAACCGGCCACCACGCGCCGCCACCAGATCGGCGCAGGCCTTGAGGTTGCGGGCGCGGGAGTAGTAACCCAGCCCCGCCCAGGCCTTCATCACGTCCTCGGTCGGCGCCGCGGCCAGCGCTTCGACATCGGGCCATTTCTCGACAAAGGCGCGAAAATAGGATTTCACCGCCTCGACGGTGGTCTGCTGCAGCATGACTTCGGACAGCCAGATGCGGTAGGGATTCGGTCGCACGCCGCGTGCATGGTCGCGCGGGCTCACGCGCCACGGCAGTTCGCGATGATGCACGTCGTACCAGGCAAGCAGGCGCGACGCGGTATCGTCCGGGATTGCCTTGCGTGTCTGGGCCTTGCGGGTCTGGTCTGCTGGTGCCATTGATCGTGTATTGGCCTGGCCGGTATAGCTGGGGTCGTGGCTGGAGAACGTACATGGCAGGGAGAACGCCCTACGGCAATCCCGTCCCGGTGAGCGATCTTGCGACCAAAATCCTCGATCCGGTGCTGCGCAAGCGGGCAGGCATCTCGATTGGTCTCGTCCAGTCCTGGGAAGAGATTGCGGGACCGCGCCTTGCCAGCCGCTCGCGGCCCGAAAAGATCCAGTGGCCGCGCCGCCTGCATGAGGACGATCCATTCGAGCCGGCGGTGCTGGTTATCGCCTGCGAGGGCATGGCCGCACTTCACCTGCAGCACGAGACCGGTGAGATCATCAACCGGGTGAACGCGTTCCTCGGCTTTACGGCAATAGGCCGCATCAGGATCGTGCAAAAACCGGTGACGACGGACAAAGGACGGCCTAAACCGACCTTCAGGCCTTTGACGGCGGCGGAGCAGACGAAGTTGTCCAGCACTGTCGAACTGATCGAGGATGATGGGCTGCGCGCCTCGCTGGAAAGGCTTGGCGCAACCATTTTGGGTGAAAGGAAGTCAAAAACCCCTTGAAGACAGTCATGGATTTGTCGTCAACATCTCGCATTCGTGATCGCCTCCGTCAGGTTTCACGATTGGATTGGGGATGGAGATGCCTTAATTCGCGCCAACTCTCGCCTTTTCGTGCCTTTGCATTGCAAAATTCAACCCTTGTCAGGTGATTCGTATGAACCGTCCTTTGTTCGGCAAAAGTCTGTCTCGCAGAAACGTCCTGTCTTCGCTGGCCGCCATTCCGGCGGTGGCCCTGCTCGCCGCCTGCAGCGACTCCGGCGAACAGGCCAAGGCAGCGGATGTGAAGCCCGCCGACCCGGCGGCTCCCGCAAAGCCGGCCACGCCGGCTGCCGTCCAGGTTCCCGAGTCCCAGGGCAACGTGGACATGGCCGAACTGCTGAAGCCGGGCGCGCTGCCCGACAAGCAGCTCGGCAAGGATGACGCCAAGGTCACCATCGTCGAATACGCCTCGATGACCTGTCCGCACTGCGCGCATTTCGCCGCAACCACCTTCCCGGACCTGAAGAAGAAGTATATCGACACCGGCAAGGCGCGCTATATCCTGCGCGAATTCCCGTTCGATCCGAGCGCGGAAGCCGGTTTCATGCTGGCACGCTGCGCCAAGGATAACTATTTCCCGATGGTGGACGTGCTGTTTGCGCAGCAGGCGAACTGGGTTGGCGTGTCGAACACCAAGGATGCGCTGCTGCAAATCTCGAAGCTAGCCGGTTTTACACAGGAGTCCTTCGAGGCCTGCTTGACGGACCAGAAACTTCTGGACGATGTGAGATCGGTCCAGAAGCGCGGCGCCAATGAATTCAAGGTCGACTCGACACCGACCTTCTTCATCAACGGTAAGACCTACAAAGGGGCGATGTCGATTGAGGAAATGTCGGCCATCATCGACCCTCTGCTCTGACATAAGGTCAGCGCTGAAGCGGCAGCGTTTCGGCGCTCGCCTTTATGGGGCGCGTGAATGAAGTTTTCGCGCCTCCGCCTCCTTGGTTTCAAGTCCTTCGTCGAGCCCGGTGAGTTCGTCATCGAACGCGGCCTGACGGGTATTGTCGGGCCGAACGGCTGCGGCAAGTCGAACCTTGTCGAGGCGCTGCGCTGGGTGATGGGCGAAAGCTCCTACAAGAACATGCGCGCGTCCGGCATGGACGACGTCATCTTTTCCGGCTCGGGCACGCGGCCTGCGCGCAACACCGCCGAAGTCACGCTTTTCCTCGACAACAGCGACCGCTCGGCACCGGCTGCCTTCAATGACGCCGATGAATTGCAGGTGTCGCGCCGCATCGAGCGCGAGGCCGGCTCGCTCTATCGCATCAACGGCAAGGAAGCGCGCGCCAAGGATGTGCAGCTTCTGTTCGCCGACCAGTCGACCGGCGCACGCTCGCCGTCCATGGTCGGGCAGGGCCGTATCGGCGAGCTTATCCAGGCCAAGCCGCAGGCGCGCCGCGCGCTGCTTGAAGAGGCCGCCGGCATTTCCGGCCTGCACACCCGCCGCCACGAGGCCGAACTGCGGCTGAAAGCGGCCGAACAGAACCTCGAACGGCTGGACGACGTCGTCGGCGAACTGGAAAGCCAGATCGAAAGCCTTAAGCGCCAGGCGCGCCAGGCGTCCCGCTTCAAGAATCTGTCGGCCGATATCCGCAAGGCAGAGGCGACATTGCTGCATCTGCGCTGGACGCTGGCCAAGACCCAGGAAGGCGAGGCGCGCTCGGCGCTGGCGGCTGCCACCGCCCTTGTCGGCGACCGCGCCGCCGCGCAGATGGCCGCCGCCAGGGAGCAAGGCATCGGCGCCCACCGCTTGCCTGATTTGCGCGACGCGGAAGCCGCGGCTGCCGCTGCCTTCCAGCGTCTGTCGATCGCCAAGTCGCAGATCGAGGAGGAGGCCGGCCGCATCCGCAACCGCCAGGCCGAAATCGAGCGCCGCTTGCAGCAGCTCGACGGCGACATCGCCCGCGAGGAGCGGATGGTGCGCGACAATGCCGATGTTCTCGAACGCCTGCGCACCGAAGAGGCCGCGCTGAATTCAGAAAACGCCGGCGCGGCCGAGCGCGAGGCCACCACCCGCGCGGCGTTCGAACAGGCGGCATCGACGCTTGCGCAAAGCGAAGCCAAACTCGCCGCGCTGACGGCTGAACGCGCCGAGGCCGCCGCCTCGCGCCATCAGATCGAACGCACGCTGCGCGAAACCGCCGAGCGCCGCGACCGCTTCGCCCGCCAGCTCGCCGAGGTCGACCGCGAATTGTCGGACATTCTCTCCAAGGTCGCCGGCTTGCCGGATCCGGCCGAAAAGCGCGAACTGGTAGAACAGGCCATCGCGCAGCTCGAAGAATCCGAGGCAGCCGTGGCGCAGGCCGAACAGTCGGTCATCGATGCCCGCGCCACCGAAAGTGCCGCCCGCCCGCCGCTTCAGGATGCGAGGGCCGAACTGGCGCGGATCGAGACGGAAGCGCGCACTCTGGCCAAGATCCTCAATGCCGCCAGTGGCGATCTCTTCCCTTCGGTGCTCGAGCAGATCAGCGTCGAGCGCGGCTTCGAGACCGCACTCGGCGCAGCCCTTGGCGAAGACCTCGACGTTCCGCTCGACCGCAGCGCGCCCGCGCATTGGGGCGAAAGCCAGATCCAGCCTGGCGACGCGGCTCTGCCGGAAGGCATCAAGAGCCTCGCCAGCGTGGTTCGCGCGCCGGCGCAGCTTGCCCGCCGCCTGGCGCAGATCGGCATTGTCGAGGCCGCTGACGGCCGCCGGCTGCAGGCGCTGCTTGCGCCCGGACAGCGCCTGGTCAGCCGTGAAGGCGCGCTTTGGCGCTGGGACGGTCTGACCGCCAGCGCCGATGCGCCGACGGCTGCCGCCCAACGGCTGGCGCAGAAGAACCGGCTTGCCGAACTTGATGCCGAAGCGGTGCAGGCGACGCTCGTCCTGCGCCAGGCCGAGGAAGCGCTGGCACAGGCCGAGCAGGCGCTTCGCCAGGCAAGCGAGGCCGAGCGCAACACGCGCCAGGCCGGACGCGACGCCCAGCACCGGCTGGACGCTGCCCGCAACGCGCTGGCCGAGGCCGAAAAGGCCGGTGGCGAGCTGGCGAGCCGGCGCGCGGCTTTGGACGAGGCGCGCGCGCGCATCGTCGACAGTCATGAGGAAACCTCGGCGGCATTCGTCGAGGCCGAAATGCTGCTGCAGGACGCGCCCGATCTCGGCGACCTGCAATTGCAGCTCGAACAATCCTCGGCCAATGTCTCCCGCGACCGGGCCACGCTGGCCGATGCGCGGGCCGTTCACGAGGGACTGCGGCGTGAGGCGGAGGCGCGCACGCGCCGGCTGGATGCCATTGGAACCGAGCGCAGCAACTGGCTGGTCCGCGCCGAAAACGCCTCGACGCAAATCGCCTCGCTCGGTGAACGCAAGGCCGAGGCCGAGGCCGAGCGCGAGCGGCTGGCCGATGCGCCTGATGAGATCGACGCCAAGCGGCGCGCACTGCTGTCGCAGCTGACCGAGGCCGAGACCTTGCGCAAGGCAGCCTCCGATCGGCTGCAGGAAGCGGAGAACAGGCAAGCCGAATTCGACAAGGCGGCGACATCCGCCATCCAGTCGCTGGCCGAGGCGCGCGAAACTCGCGTGCGTGCCGAGGAGCGGCTGACGGCGGCCGACGAGCGCCGGCTGGAGGTCGAGGCACGCATCCAGGAAACGCTGAACACGCCGCCGCATCTGGTCATCCGCCACACCGGCCTGGAAGCCGACGATCCGATGCCCGAGATGGCCGAGATCGAACGCCAGCTCGACCGGCTGAAGATCGAGCGCGAACGGCTCGGCGCCGTCAATCTGCGCGCCGAGGAAGAGCAGAAGGAACTGTCCGACCGGCTGGAGGCCATCGTCTCCGAGCGCGAGGACATTATCGAGGCGATCCGCAAGCTCAGGCAGGCGATCCAGAGCCTTAACCGTGAAGGCCGCGAGCGGCTGCTGGCCGCCTTCGACGTGGTCAATAGCCACTTCCAGCGGCTGTTCTCGCATCTGTTCGGCGGCGGCACGGCGGAATTGCAGCTGATCGAATCCGAGGACCCGCTCGAGGCGGGGCTGGAAATCCTGGCCCGCCCACCCGGCAAGAAGCCACAGACCATGACGCTGCTCTCGGGCGGCGAGCAGGCGCTGACGGCGATGTCGCTGATCTTCGCCGTGTTCCTGACCAATCCGGCACCGATCTGCGTGCTCGACGAAGTCGACGCGCCACTCGACGATCACAATGTCGAACGCTTCTGCAATCTCATGGACGAGATGGCCAAGACCACCGAGACGCGCTTCGTCATCATCACCCACAACCCGATCACCATGGCGCGCATGGACCGGCTGTTTGGCGTGACCATGGCCGAGCAGGGCGTCAGCCAGCTTGTGTCGGTCGATCTGCAGGCGGCCGAGGCGATGCGCGAGGCGAGCTGAGGCGTCCGGGCTGACAGCGCTACGGCCCGTTGGACCAAGTGCGATTGGCCATCAGTCTTTGCGGTGCATGACCCGATTTAAACACATCGCCACCACGAGCCCGCCCGCTATGCCGATGCAATCGGCAATCCAGTCGAACACGTCGAGGTCGCGGTCAATCAGTGGGGTGTCCTGAAGGACCTCGATCGCCGCCCCGACCAGGGCCAGGAAAATGACCAGCCTGACCTTGCGCCTGGGCCAGCCAAGACCTCCAAGAACTGCCAGGGTGGCGAATGCGCTGGCGTGATTGAGCTTGTCGTTGTCGAAACCGATGTCGAGCCCGAATTCCTGAAGCTCAGGCACTGGCAAAAGGGCGAGGACCAGAACCGCAACGAGCGTGACGACAAAAGCGGTCCATAAGACGGCTGAACAGGATGTCATTGTGGTCCAACAATGATTTCGACCGCCAAAGGTCGAAGCCTGCCGGTGGTTCCGATGCACGAAGCAACGGCAGCGCAGAGTGCCACGATTGCATCGGATGGTCACAAAAGCAACGAACCTTGGCCGGTGCGGGCAGGGCGAGACCTCAAGGCGCGTTGGGGGATTTACGCCGGATGGCCATTGGCCGAATATGGAAGTGGCGGAGGGGCGACAGTTTGAGTGAATCCGTTTGTCCTGCTTGCGGGGCCGGCGCACCGATGAGGCTGGCGCTACCCCATCCATCGCTTTCCATGAGGAGCGATGGTGCAGTTCTCAACCGCCGCCTTGAGAAGGCCTCCTGTCTGAGGTGCGGACATGGCTTTCATGTCACGCCACTGAGACCTGAAGACCGGGACGCCATGTACAGCGACGGATACGATCTCGGCCTGGTCGATCCGGCCGCCGATGCCGCTCGGGCACAAGGCTATGCTGATTGCATGGACGAATCCGCGGTCACGCTTCTCGGACGCCCGCTTCGCCCGGGAAGCGTCGTTGAGTTCGGGGCAGGGACCGGTGCATTGCTCGAAGACCTTGCGCGGCGATGGCAATTGAGGGAAGCGCTGGGTTTCGAAGCGGCGTCTCAACTGGTCGCGTCGGCCGGGCAGCGGGATCAAGCACAAGCGACGATCCGCCAGGGCTATGCCGAAGAAGCTCTCGGTGAAATTGCCGGACGGTACGACCTCTGCCTCTCGGTAAACGTCCTTGAGCACGCCCTCAGTCCGGAGGCGTTCCTTTCCGTGTCCAGGCGGGCCCTCTCGGACGGAGGCCTTGTGGTGGTGATCTGCCCGGACGGCGATGTTGCCGACACGGAACTGTTGTTCCTCGATCATGTCTCGAGTTTCACCCAGCTGTCCCTGCGGATGGTTGCCGCGGCAGCGGGATTGCATGTCATTGGAAGCGCTGCGCTGCGTGGACAGCAAAAGGGCTTTCGACTGACCCTCCTGAGTCCCGATGCGACCGCGCCGCAGGCTCCCACGGATCTCCAGTCCCTGTCGCTGGCGCAGGCGCGATCGGATTTCCTGAAGGGCTGGTCGGAAATTGATGATGGAGCGTCGGGGTGGCTGGACGACAGGCCCTACGCGATGTTTGGAGCCGGGGAATTCCGAAACCTGCTGCGGACTTATGCCCCCCGGCTGGTCAAGGGAGCCGAAGCATTCCTGACGGACGAGCCGCACGCGGCCACTCTTGACGACCGGCCATGGCTGAGAGCCGGCGAGTATGCTTCCGCGCATCCCCGGACTATCATGGTGGCCGCCGTCAATCCGCGAAGCTGGCCGGCGGTGGCCGGAAGGTTTCGGAACGGCGGCGTGCACATCGTCCATCCCTACCACTTCTCCAGCCGCCTCAAGGAACAGCTGTGACCGGGATAGATCGCTACGGGGTCAAGGAAAGCGCGGTCGCACGCGACGAGATCGATGTCCTGATCGAGGATCTCCGGCTCACCGGCTATACGACGCTCGAGGCAGGGCTGACGGGCGAACAACTGGACACGCTGTCCCGTGACTTTGACGCCGCCGAAGTGAAATATGCCGAGCAAGCCGCAACCGCGGGATACGACCTTTCGGCGCTCGGCGAGCGGGACACGATCCGCGTGCTTCCCAAATTCGCTCCGGCGTTCATGGACCTGGTCTTCCATGAGCGCCTGGCGCAGTTGCTCTCAAGAATGCTCGGTGGCTACTACATCCTCAATCAGGTCAACGGGCTGATCAATCGCGCCAACAAGAGCAAATACGGACAGGCGTCCTACCATCGCGACCTGCCCTACCAGCACTTCGTCAGTTCACGGCCGCTTGCAATAAGTGCCCTGTTTGCGCTTGACGATTTCACGGCTGAAAATGGCGCCACCCGGGTCATCCCCGCCAGCCATCACCGCGAGGATTTTCCTTCGGACGAAACGGTGCGGCGGCGTCAGGTTCAGGTGACCGTCCCGCGGGGAACATTCATCATTCTGGACTGCATGCTCTACCACGCCGGGTCGACCAACCACACAGACTGCAACCGGCGCGGTGCGAACCACGTCTTCACCATCCCGATGCTGCGGCAGCAGCTTCATCTCCCGTCGGTCCTGTCCGAGTTTCCGGGATTGAGCGCGGATCAGAAGAAGATACTCGGATTTGGTCTGGACGAGTATCGCTCGGTGGACGCGTGGTTAGGCGCGCGGGCGAAAAAGTAAATCCTGCAAAGGCGTCACCGTGCACGCGCTGCTTCCGCCGCTACGGGCTTGCGCGCTCGATGGTGACTGATTTGAACGCCACCGCGCCGTTTCCCAGAGCCCAGACTCGAAACTCCATAGCCGATGTGTGGTCGAGCGAGAAAAGCAGCTGTTGGGGTCCGTGACTTTCCGTCAGATCCTTCTGAACCAAAACGATCCCGCCCGGCGACGCAGCTGCGTCAAGGCGCAACGTGGCGGCAGGACTGCTGCTCGCTTCGACGTCAAAGGTAAGGCGATACCTTCCCGGGGCGACCGTCACATAGGGACCATAGTACAGCGCGCCGTTCGCTTCCGGCGGCGCCACCAGCGCCTTCCCGTCGCCGCGCTGTTGCAAGGAGCCCACTTGCGTAAGCGCTTGGGCGTCGGCATGAAATGTTACCGGCTGCATGAACCGAACATCCCAACCCGGCAGCTTCGCTGCAATGTTCTCTGCGAAGACAAAGATGCCAAGATCGCCGAATTGAAGTTTCCGCGAAACGGGCAGTCCGAGCGCTGCCAACCGCTTCCAGTCGATCTTGTTTGCGTCTTCCTGCGTCAGCAGAAGAAACGTCTCGCCCTTCCACGTATCGGCATTGTACCAGCGGTCCGCGGACAGGAAACGCATGGGCATCGGCAGGGCGTGGTCCAGGGTGATCTGCCGAACCAGGACATGCTCATCGGACAACACGCTGACCGAGCCGGCGTTCCAGTAGGTGGCGTAGCCATAGGTCAGCCCATTGGCCTGGAGGTAGCGAGCCAAGTCCGACAAATCGATGGCACGGGGTTTCCGTTGCACCAAGGCCAGATGCGACAGCGTATCCGACCTGACAAATGTCGGGTAGGCACTTGTCAGCAATCCGGCAAGGACCACCGCTACGCTGAGGAACTCGATGGGTCTCAGGCGCATGTCGAGAGGCGTGGCCAACGCCACTATGGCCATCGTGACCAGCGCCGGTACCAGGTAACGGGAACTTCCGATCGGATCGGCAAGGTTTGGAATGGTCGTTGCCACTTGCAGAAGGCAAACCGACAGAAGCCCCACCGATCCATAGATGGCGAGCGGCCTGACCGCGTCGCCCGGCCTTACCGATGTTGCCACCGACCGCACGATCAACGCCACCAATATGATTGCCACAATCAATCGCAGCGCGCCGTAGAGACCGATCACCGTCAGAAGTCCGCTGCCTCCCGGTGGAGATCCGCCGAAAACCGCCAGAACCTCCTTGCCCAGGACCAGAAGGTTGCCGACGATCGCGTCGTATGGCAGCCATTGGACGGAGGACGCGTCGCGCGCGGCATTGTTTACATGCGCGAAGGTCACTCCATAGAGGATGGTCCCGCCACCTATCGCTGCGCAGATCGAAGCGGTCGCGCCCACCAAGGATGCTCTTCCCACACCTGCGTTATGCACTCCCAGCCTGTGGATCGACCACAGAGCGGCGGCGACGAGCGGCATCCCTATGGTAACGATCGCGCGCTGAGGATTGCCCCAGAACTCGGCTGTAATCAGCAGGCAGAGCAAAACGCTCCATAGGACGACGTCCTTCGTCGACTTCTCTCTCATCAACCTGACGAGGCAGTAGATCGAGTACAGCGACATGTAGAGAATTGTGCCGTATGACGCCTGTCCGTAGAGATTTTCCGCCAGCACTCCGGACATTCCCGCCGCTACTGAAGCGGTTATCAGCGTCCGCCGCGTCTTGCCGATCGGCGCCAGGCCGGCAGCCAGCCAGACGCTGTGCAGCACGAGTATGGATGTGACGAGGCCCGAGATCGCATGAACTGTAAAGCCGGCAGGAAGAAAAGCCAGGGCCGGTATAATAAAGAGATGGCCGAATACAACGACAATGTCATTGTTTCCATAATACCAATCCGAGGGGAAGAAATTGTGGCTGCTCACAATTTCTCGCGCCAGCAAGACCTTCATTGCGCTGTCGGCGTGAAATAGTTTTTTGTATTCCACAAAAACGTAGAATACGAGGAAACAGAAATTGATCGCCAGAATTAATACTGCGGCAGGAAGCCAATAGGACCTGGCTTTGGGCAATCCCTCTGCCGGCAGATTCTGCTCAGCCGGGATTGTCCGGGACTGCTCCTGGATTGCCATGGTTCGGTTGGGCTCCCCCTAGAGCAGTTCACCGTTTCACGAAAACGGCGAGCCGCTCCAACTCTTTGTTTTGACGCAACTCCTATGGGAAAGCCGTTACACGCTTTTCCTGGAATTGCTCGAAGCCGTGCACGCCGCTCGAAACCAGGGCTAGGCACGACAACTGGCCTAGATGGACCGTTTGGCTTTGCCTTTGTCAACCTGCACGAGACAATCCAAGCCGGTATCAACGGTTCTTGCTGGACGGAGAGGCTGCCGGGCGGGTGCCCCGCGCCTGCAGCCGCAACACAGCCCAAAATGGACAGCTGGCATGCTACAGTTCAATGCCAAAGCGCCGGCCGATTCGAGCAAAATGGAGAAGCAAACTGGATAACCGTGCCACCGGCATTGCCCTCATTGTTGCGGCCGTATCTTTGCTCACCATGGCCCAAATCATCATCAAGTCCCGCCTGACCGAGCATGGGACGGTGCCGTTCAGCTTCGACGCGGGCTGGCCCTATCTGCTTGGTTTGCTCGCCGACTGGCAGGTTTGGATAGGAGGCCTTGGCCTCGTGGCTTCCAGTCTTTTCTGGTACGCAGGGATATCGAGAATTCCGCTATCGGTGGCCTTCCCGTTTGCAGCCCTGTCCTATCCCCTGATTTTCGCCGGCTCGATCGTGTTCCTGCACGAACGGTTCAGCTGGCAGTCCCTTGCGGGCAATGGCTTGATTGTCCTCGGTGTGGTGCTGGCGGCGACCCGCTTGCCTTAGGGCTGGGCGATCGCAAAGCTGCTTTCGCGACGAGCGCAACCTGTCATCGACGTTTCGCCACCACCAGCCGGGATCCGCCGACAGGAAGGGTGAGGCCCGTCGCCAGGATCAGGCTTTCGATCCCCATCACGGCCCGAAAAGAGGCGTTTGTGGCCCGTCCAAGGCGCAATTCGCTGCCGGCATCCAACTCCGGGCTCTCGCTCTTGCGCCGCCGTGACAGGAACATCAGCGGCAACAGAAGCGACACGAAGGACGTGCTGTAGACGATCTCGAGCCCCACGCCTTCGATCCTTTCATGCAGTTCCCGCTTTTCATAGCGCCGGAAGTGAAACGACTGCGTGTCGATGTCGCTCCAGAGCCATTTGTGCTGCGGCACGGAAATGATCACGCCGCCTCCAGGCTTCACCGCACGTTTCATATTCTCCAGCACGTCGACATCTTCCTCGATGTGCTCGATCACGTCGAACGCCCCCGCCACGTCGAATTCCGCGGCATAGGGCAATCGTCTTGCGTCCATCTGCGCAAAGCTTGCCGACGGCACGCGGGCGGCGGCAAAGGGCAGCCCTGCAATGAAGATTTCGGTCCCGACAAGCCGGACCTCGGGAAAGGCGCGGGCGATGCCGCGCAGCACAAAGCCCGTGCCACAGCCGATTTCGAGGAACGACCGCAATTTCGGAAAGAACCGCCGCAGCGTGCGAACGATGATGGCATTGCGGGCCTCGAACCAGAAATTTCCGGCCTCGAGCCTAGCAAGTTCGGCAAAGAAGCTCTCGTGGAATCCTCCGCCTTCGTTTGCCATTTCGGGTGCCCAGGCGGGGAAGCCGTCCTGGCTGGCTGGGACAAAGCCGCAGCCCGGGCAAATCGCGTCCTGGACCGCATGTTTTAGACTGCAGCGCGGGCAAACGATCATGTCGGCTCAAGCCTTGCTAGACGAGCACGGCCAGGCCGAAGCCGCTCTTCCCGTAGCCATTGCCGTTGTAAAGCATGTAGCGCTGTCCTCCATGATCGAACACGAACGGATACTCGATCATTTCCGAATCCCAGCCTGACTCCGAGCACACGATGCCCACAGCGTGGTCGAGCCGGGTCCAGTTCAGGCCGTCGGCGGACTCGGCATAGCCGACGCGATAGCTCTCGCCGCGATAAGCATACCACATACGCCACAGCTCGCCGTCTCGCTTAACCGCGGGGCGAGATATCGCATATTCCTGTTCGCTCGCGAAATCGATGGCGACCCGTCCGTCACGGCGCCAATGGATGCCATCGTCGGAACGCGCATATTTGATGTGGTAGCGGTGAATCGGGCCGTTCACCGATCGGCTCCAATAGACGCAGGATGTGTACCACATATGCCAGAGCCCGGCCTCATGCAGCACGCAGCAACTGCCGACAAAATGCGGCTCTGTCATCGAGCGATCAAGCAGCGGACCCGCGGCGAAACGTGAAAACGAACCGCCGGCCGGCGCCGTGGCGAGGCCGATGGCGTTGCGGAAGGGAACGGTCACGCCCAGATTCCAGCCGACATAGTAGAGATACCGCGTCGGACCCGCGACCGTGAGCCAACTCGCCAGGGCGCCGCTGTCATCGAATTCGCCGAGACTTCCCGGCACCAGAACGGGCGACCGGGCGACCTCGAGGATGCGCGCCGGCGACGACAGGTCAACGATGACATAGCCGGTATGTGAGCGTTGCGATGCATCCCGAGAGCCGAAATAGATTTTGAACAGATCGCCCGATACGTGCTCGGCGATCGGCATGGTGGCGTGCGAGCGCATCCACTCGATATCACCGGTCGGACAAAACAGCCGGCCGAGCTTCTCCCATCGCACCGGTCATATCCCTCTGAGCCGCGAACTCGGCGCTGCCGACCGCTCCGTCATGGTTCCAGGATGGCGGCGCCGACCCCATCCCTGCCATAACCATTGCCGTTGTAAAGCAGGAAGCTGGCCCCGGCAGTATGCAGCAGGCTGGCATAGCAGACCATCTCGCAATCCCATCCGCTGGCGCTGGTGTCGAGCAGTGGCACCCCGTCGCGCTCCCAGTGATTCCCGTCGACGGATGAGGCGCGGTACACGCGGTACGTTTCGCCCAGACGCCTTGCACAATAGAGCATTTCGTAGCCGGCATCTGTCCTCTGGACGACCGGTCGGGCGATCGCGTGCTCTCCCTCATGGAAAGGCAGGCAGACATGCTCGTTGGTCGTCCAATTCATGCCGTCGCGGCTCGTCGCGTGTTTGACGGTGTAATAGTGGATCGGAGCATTCTTCCCTTCCGGGTCGACCTCCCATCGCAGTCCCGACACATACCACATGCGGAAATTGCCATCTTCAACGAGCACCCAGGGCGCGCCGGCAAGCAGGGGATCGTAATGGTTTCTGCCGAGCACAGGCGCTTCGGAGAGGCGATCGAAATGCCGGCCTCCGTCACGTGATTCCGCGATCCCGATGGCGAAGGTGAAGGGCACCGTGCGGGTGAGTGACCAGCCGGTATAGTAGAGCAACAAGCGGCCTTCGTGATCGACGAGGCAGCCTGGCATGGCACCGGAATCATCGAATGTCCCCGGCTGGCCAATATCCAGCGATGGGCGCTCCGAGCGGGCGGTCTGGGTCAATCCGTCAGCGGTCGCGGTGACTTCGGCCCAGCCGCCTCGTGAGCGGTTGCTGTCATCTCGGCTTGCAAAATGAATGCGGTATTTTTCGTTGCCCAGCCTCTGGGCAAAGGGGTTCTGGCAATGCGACCGCTCCCAGGGCGAGCTGCCCGGCCGGCATACCAATCCGGCGCGCTTGAAACGTGATCGCGTCATATCTTTCTCAGCCGCGAACTCGGCACCTTCGACCGCTCCGTCGCGTTGCCGAGATAGACGCCGTCGGGCGCTGCATCCGCCAGAATTAGTGCTCCTGCGCCGATCACGCACCGCTCGCCCACACGGATATGGTCGCGCAGTGTCGCGTTGACGCCCAGGAAGCAGGCCTCGCCGATATCGACCCCGCCCGAGACCACGATATGCGAGGCGAGAAAGCAATGATCGGCAATGCGAGAGTGGTGCCCGATGTGATTGCCGCTCCACAGCGTCACATTGTTGCCGATCGATGCGAAAGGTTGAACGACATTGTGCTCGAGAATGAAGCAGTTTTCGCCGATCTTGCCGTCGTTGAGGATGGTGGCCTGGGAGCTGATATAGCTCACGAAATCGTAGCCCAGCGCTTTGAGCGCCAGATATTTTTCGCGGCGAAGCTCATTCAGCTTGCTGTAGCTGAGCGCCACGAACGCACTATGGCTGCCCGGCGGATAGTCCCGGGTCATCGCCTCGAAGGGCACGACAGGAAGGCCGGCCAGCCGATCCTGGGTCAGGAATGCACTGTCCACGGTGAAGGCGACGACATCGTAAGAGGAATCGCGCGTAAAATAATAGTGGGCGAGTTCAGCGATATCGCCTGCTCCGAATATGACGATGGGCCGCTTCATGACTTCCTGACCAGGACGGTGAATTCATAGAGACCGTAGTCGTGCAGCAGTGCCACGCGCTGCGAATATTTTTTCTTGCAGATGTCGAAAAGCTTCGTTGGATCGGCATAGAAAAGATCGGCTCTTCTCTTGTCCAGATCCGAATAGGAGGTGAGGCAATTGAAGGCGAAGCCGCGCCGGCTGGTGGCATGGAGGACATCCAGCGTTGCCTCCAGATAAGCCGCCCATTCATCGTCCGGACGTGTCAGCCTGACGTTGAAGATACCGCTCGCGAAGCCGAAATCGGCAATCTGCGCCGGCACTGATCCGACGGCAAACTGCGCTTGCGGACGATCACCAAAAAGTGTGGCCGCTGCTTCGATCATCTCTGCAGCCACATCGCAGCCATAGTATCGTACACCGGGAAAGCGATCTGCGAGGAACGGCAGCAAGGCACCGTAGCCGCACCCCAGATCGTTGACCGTGAAGTCACCCGGCAGGTCTATCAACGATGCCAATTGTCTGAAGCGAAGGATCTGGCCTTCTTCCGTATTCCAGTCGACACCTTTGGGGCTGGGGCCGTGCGCCTGCACCTTGTCGCCATAGTAGCGGGCGACTTCAAGCAGCATTGCCCCGCTTTTGTCCGTTGCCGGGGCGCCAATAGACGTCATGGGCATAACCATCGGTGGGTTTTCGCTCACAGAATCGTGTATCCAAGTCTAAATGGGCGGTTCCGCGAATGATACCGGAATTGAGTTTTGTTTCCCCGTGGACTCGTCAGCCCCTGACAAAGGCGGCGGACGGCTCCGCGTTGCTGGGCGGGCCAGATGAGCGCTATCCTCTGATCGACGGCATTCCGCAACTGCTCATCCGCTCCGGCCAGGTGCAGGCCTCCTCCGAGAGCCAGGCCTATTACCGCGACCGGGCAAGCGAATATGATCGCGGCATCGCGGCAATGTTCGCCACCCTGCTTGCGGACGAGGAGCAAACGCGCAGGGACATGTTTGCCCAACTCGAGCTTCGGCCGGACAGCAGATTGCTGGAGATCGGTTGCGGGACCTGCCGCGACACCATCCATCTGCTCGATATGCCCATCGACGTATTTGCCGGGGACCTGTCCCTTGAAATGCTGCTGACGGGGCAGCATCGCCTGCGCCGCACGGGGAAGGACACCTCACGCCTGCAGTTGTTCTGCGCCGATGTGATGCATTTGCCTTTCGCGGACGGGTTTTTCGATGCTGCCTTTCATTTCGGCGGCTTCAACCTGTTCCCCGACCACAGGCAAGCTTTGGCGGAAATCACCCGTGTCGTGAGGCCGAACGGGCGGGTCGTGGTCGGCGACGAAGGAATCGCGCCCTGGTTGGAAAACAGCGAATTCGCCAGAATCCTGGAAAACTCCAATCCCCTGTTTCGCCATCGCGCGCCGCTGGACTGTATTCCGGCCGCCGCGCGGCAGGTTGCCTGCCGATGGATCCTCGGCGGTTCCTTCTATTTGATCAGCTTCGTGAAGGGTCAGGGAGAGCCGCCGCTCGATCTCGACGTCACATTCCCCGGGCGACGGGGCGGATCGCACCGAACCCGCTATTTCGGTAAACTGGAGGGCGTTTCGCCTGAACTGCGCAATCAAGTGCTGGATGCGGCGGCGGTCGAGGGGATATCCGTGGTCGCCTGGCTGGAAAAAACGCTTGGCAGAGCCGTGCAGAATGCCCCGTGTGATGGCGCCGACGACCAGCTAGTCGCGAACTCTCTCCGACCCAAGGGATGACCGATCTCCCGCGGTGGCATCGCCATCGTTCTGTCCCTCGATGCCTGCCGCAGCACCACGATGAATAGCTCGAATTATCGTGTAGGGACGACGTTTGGTTTCGGACAGTATGTTGGCAATGTAGACACTGAGAAGACCAAGGACGAGCATCGTCATGCCGCCAAAGAACCATATGGAAATTATTATGGAGGTAAACCCGCTAACGCCAACACCGTAGACAACATATCTTGTGAGATAAAACGCCATCGTCAGTACCGACAACATCGAAATTGTGAGACCAAAATACAGTATCAGGTAAAGAATTTTGGTCGATGTCGTCATCAGATAGCGAACCGCCATTTGAATGCGGCGGTTGATCGAATAGGTCGTGGGCGACAAAGCGTGCTTGACGACGAGTTGTGAATCCTGCCGGAACCCGGTCAGCTGAAACAGATGAGCGATGATAAACTCATGATCCTGATGGCTGACGAGCGCGGCGACATAGGCGCGGGTCATGAGCCGCGCGATCACCAGATTGCGCGGCAGGTGGAAGTCGCTCAGCCAGTCATTGATCGAGAAGAATATCGCACCGGTCCATCGTTCAAAAGTGCCGCCACGGCGAGATTCCTGCACCCCATAGACCACATCGAGCTTGTGTTCCGACATCTGGTCGGCAAAGGACAGCAGCCACTCGGGCTCTTCCTCGAGATCGCTGTCGATGAGGAACACCCGATCGCCCTTGGCATGGGCCAGCCCGGTCATGATCGCCTTGTGGTGGCCGAAGTTACGTGACAGGTCGATAACGGTCACGTGCCGGTCAATCGCGCTGCGCGCGACGGCCAGATCCAGGCTGCCATCGGGAGAGCCGTCATTGACGAGGACGATCTCGAAGTCATCCCCGACCAGGCGGCGCGCGGCGGCAGAGACCCGGTCGCAAAACTCGGCGATATGGGGCTCTGACTTGTAGAGCGTGCTGACGACGGAAAGCTTCATGAGGGGAACAGGCCCGTTGCTGCGCCAGGCACTTCCGCCCAACGTCTCATTTCCGCTATCGTTGCCCCAGGAAAAGCAACACCGTCAACCTGGCTTCCTTCATTCTACCTCCTTGGTGCGAAAATCGGATGTTCTCGTGCCCAATTTCCCAAGTTGGCTTGCTCAAGCCGCCAATTAATGGAACTGTCCCGGTTGAAGTACAGGAGGTACTTTCTTTCGGCGATACCAGTACCGCCGTCTGACCGGGGGATGACAGTGTCCGATTCTTTGAACAAGCCTTTGCGGACGACCGGGTCGCTGCCTGTTGCATTCAATCGATTGCATTTGACCGGACGGGAGATGCTCTACATCGCGGAGGCGCGTGTAGCCCAGCACATGTCCGGTGACGGGGCTTTCACCAAACGCTGCCATGCCTGGCTCGAGGAGCATGTCGGCTGCGCAAAGGCGCTTCTGACCCATTCATGCACGGCGGCGCTGGAGATGTCAGCTCTCCTGCTGGATATTGTACCCGGCGACGAAATCATCATGCCGTCCTACACCTTCACATCGACGGCAAACGCGTTTGTGCTGCGGGGTGGCGTGCCCGTATTCGTCGACATAAGAGAGGATACACTCAATCTCGACGAGCGTCTGATAGAGGCCGCGATAACCCCAAGGACACGGGCGATCGTTGTGGTGCACTACGCAGGTGTGGGCTGCGAGATGGACGCCATACTTGATATCGCGCACCGGCACGGCTTAAAGGTCGTCGAAGATGCAGCCCAGGGCGCGATGGCGCGCTACAAGGGGCGGCCGCTCGGCAGCATTGGCGATTTGGGGACGCTAAGCTTCCATGAGACCAAGAACCTGATTTCCGGTGAGGGCGGGGCGCTGCTGATCAATGACCCCGCGCTCAGCCAACGGGCCGAGATCATCCGCGAAAAGGGAACAGACCGCGGCCGGTTCTTCCGCGGCGAGGTCGACAAATACACTTGGCAGGATATCGGCTCCTCCTATCTGCCCAGCGATTTGCTGGCGGCATTCCTCCTCGCCCAGCTCGAGGATGCGGAATCGATCACCGCGGAGCGCTTGCGGATTTGGAACCGCTATCACGAGCTGCTGGCGCCACTGGAGCAGGCCGGGCAGCTTCGTCGGCCAATTGTCCCGGCCGAGTGCGAACACAATGCGCATCTCTACTACGTGCTGCTGCCCGGAGGAGTCGACAGGCGTGGCGTGCTGGCCCGTCTTCGGGAAAATGGCATCGACGCCATTTTCCACTATGTTCCGCTGCACGAATCGCCGGCAGGCCGGCGCTATTGCCGGACCCACGGCGAACTGCGCGTCACCACCGATGCCGCCGCACGCCTGATCAGACTGCCGCTGTGGTTTGGCCTCAGTCTCGCTGCCCAGGAGGGCGTGGCCGCGGTGCTGAGCGCCGTTCACCGCTGAATAAACCGCAAGGACGTTGAGCTGCCCCCGGGGATTCTTGGTGCGTGAAGCTGTGACCAGATGACGAAGCGGGTGGCCATTCTCCAGTCCAACTATATCCCCTGGAAGGGATATTTCGACCTCATCGCTTCGGTCGACGAGTTCATCCTCTACGACGACATGCAATACACCCGGCGCGACTGGCGCAATCGCAACAAGATCAAGACGCCTGCCGGCGCCCAATGGCTGACCGTACCTGTCGTGACCAAGGGACGATACCTTCAGAAGATCCGCGAGACCGAGATAGACGGCGCCGATTGGGCTCAGTCGCACTGGCGGCAGCTACAGCTGAACTACCGTCGGGCAAGCTGCTTTTCGGAAATAGCCGAATGGCTGGAGCCGCTCTATTGCCGCCACTACACACACATATCGGAGCTGAACCGCTGCTTTATCGCGGCAATATGCGGGTATTTGGGGATCACCACGGCCATCACTTCGTCCAGCGCCTACCAGCTCAACGGTGCCAAAACCGAGCGGTTGGCCGACATTTGCGCCCAGGCGGGAGGTACGGTCTACGTTTCGGGGCCGTCCGCGAAGGACTACATCGTGCCCGAGGTCTTCGATCTCAAGGGCATCGATCTCGAATGGTTCGACTATGAGGGCTATCCTGTCTATCCCCAGCTCTGGACCGGATTCATACATCAGGTGTCGATCCTCGATCTGCTGTTCAATTGCGGAAAGCAGTCGCCTCAGTTCATGAGGTTCGTTGCCAAGCGGGCCTGATTCCAGCGCTCCGATCGAATGGTTTAGTAAGGTTTTAGTACACAATCATTGATTGGCTGGGGTTCCTGGAAGCTTTTCGAACTTTCTGTCTTGCGGCTCCCGTTGAGATTCGCGCGTTTCTGAAGGAGGTGAGGGTGCCTGAATTCGCTGTGTTGCAACCTTGATCCAAGCATCTATGGGGGTTCGAGTCGGGAGACCGCTACATCGCAACACCCACTATTGAGGAGGCGCTCTTTTGCTATCGTTGGCGTGCGGCCTGACGGCAAGTCGAAGCCTTTCGAATTTTTGCGTCGCGGCCCAGGCCGAACTACATGCGCTTACGGTAGAAATTCGAATATCGGATTCGGCCTTTGGAACAATTTGACGAGACATAGCGGCTTGGAATTGTCGGCATCGCCCCGTAAGGCCCACGCACGAATTCCGTCAGTGTGGAATTAACGGTCATGTGAGGTTTGGTTTGCGGAGCGTTATCCGCACAATAGAAGTTGGCACATGGTTTCCGTACACGGAACCATCCTCCGGACCGCGATTCGGGCTCCACCTAGGCGATGTGCGGAAATCGGTCGATTGCCGGACGTATCATGTCGCTTGGTGGCTAGCCATTCATGCACGGGATGAAATGCGTTTGAACGCCGGCGTTGCGCCTGATTGGCGGGGCAAACCCCTAGAGCTGTCGCCGCGGCTGAGGCATTGCGACTGACGAGTACGTGTAAGCGACAGCACCATATCCGGTCTTCGAGAGAGCCACGTTGGCATAGCGATCGCCACATTATTGATTGACGGGACCTGCCTCATTCTATAGCGTTCGCTATACTAACGCGAGGCGGTTGCGCCTCTCTTGATTTGTTTTTTTGCAAAAGTGGCGATCGGACCCACCGACACTTGAAACCAAGCCAATCATTTTCAGAGGAGAAGACGAGATGAACATGCGGCGAATCGTGAGCGCCGAAGGCAAGGCTGGTGTCGTCATGCAAGTGGACGATCTTCTCGACACCGAAACCGCCGATCGGGTCACGAATATCTGGGGTTTCGACAAGATTCCCGAGCTGCCCCTTACGCCTGAGCAAGTTCTCGGGGAATACAAGCGGCTTGGGATCTTCGGGCCAAAGGATTCGGTTCGCGTCGATCTCCAGGTCGTGCCCCCTGAGAAGGCGGGCGAGACGGATCTTGGGGCCTTGATGGCCAAGATCGATTTCGGCACCGGCGGGGGTATGACCCCTAGCGAGCTCGGCAGTGCGATGCACCGGACCGACACCATCGACCTCGCGGTGGTGCTGAAGGGCGAAGTCGATATCGCCTATCCGGGGGAAGATGGCCATGTGCAATCGGTCACGGCCAAGGAGGGCGACTTCTTCGTTCAGAACGGAGCCTTTCACGAATTCCGCAACCGGTCGGACGACCCATGCGTGATCCTCATGGTCGTCTTCGGGACCGAAAGGAAGGCGGCCTGAGAGCACCGAAGTTGATGAGAGAAGCGCTAAAAATGCGACGTTTCGACGAAATCATCAAACTGGCGGCCGAGCGGCACGGCGGCCGAGACGCGCTCGAGCGGATGCTCTCTGAAACCCGACCCTTGGCGCCGCAGGACATCGCCAAGATTCCTGACGATCGCATCCTCGCAGCAATGACGCGGCGCGTATTCAGCGCCGGCTTTTCCTCGAAGGTCATTGATGCGAAGTGGGAGGCCTTCGAATCCGCTTTCGAGCAGTTCAATCCAGCCCGCTGCGCATGGATGACCGAGGAGCGCTTCGACGAACTGCTCAAGGACAAGGATATCGTCAGGAACGGCGCGAAGATCAAATCGGTGCAGGAAAACGGGCGCTTCCTCACGGAGCTGACCGAGAAGCACGGCAGCGCCGCCCGGTTTCTGGCGGCATGGCCCGACGCTGACTATGTCGGACTCCTCGATTTCCTGAAGAAGAACGGGAGCCGGCTCGGCGGCGAAACAGGAATGCATTTCCTGCGCTCGATCGGCAAGCCGGCCTTCATCACGATGCCCGATGTCGTGAAAGCGCTCATTCGCGAACAGGTGCTCAGCAAAAGCCCGGCCGGGAAAGGCGATTTTGCGAAGATCCAGGCAGCCCTGAATCAATGGTCGGAACAATCCGGTTTTGATCTCACATTGATGAGCCGAACGCTCGCTATGGGCGTCGGATAACTAGCGAAGCTGGATCGGCAGGTTCGCCCCCACGTGAAAAGGACGACGATATGACCCAGCGCGAAGCCGTGTTTCCTGCCAGCCGACATGCGCTATACGAGCAACACGGTTATTCTGCTGCGGTGCGCTCAGACAATCTTTTGTTCGTGTCGGGTCAGGTCGGTAGCCGCGCCGACGGTTCGCCCGAACCCGATTTCGAAGCTCAGGTTCGCCTGGCCTTCGCCAATTTGGAAGCCACGCTCGCGGCAGGAGGATGCACATTCGACGACGTCATCGATGTGACATCGTTCCATACGGATCCGGAAAAGCAAATGGGCGCAGTCATGGCGGTGAAAAGCGAGAAGTTTCCGCAAGCTCCGTTTCCGACCTGGACCGCTGTAGGCGTCAACTGGCTCGCGGGCTTCGACTTCGAGATCAAGGTCACCGCGCGCGTTCCGTCGCGTACGTCGACGTCGGTGAGCCGCCGCAACCCTCCGACAATGTGGAATATGGCGTCAGGCAAGTTCTCGCAAATCAGCGTCGCGGAACAAGGTCGCCTCGCCTTCCTGTCCGGCCAGATCGCAGCGGCGCCTGGCAGTCAGGACACGCCCAAAGACATCGCTGGCCAGGCAAAGCTTGCGACCGCCAGCCTCGCCGCAGCACTTGAGGATCTGGAGGCGTCTGCGCAAGGCATTGTCATGATGCGCGTCTATGTCGTGAATGCGACCACGGAAGCGTTCCAGAAGGTCCTAACCGCCCTACGTGAATTGCTCGGGGACGCAACGCCCTGCATGACGACGATTGGCGTTCAGGCACTCTATACCCCCGAGATTCTGGTCGAGATTGAAATGGCGGTGCTTCTCCCCTGACGGGGCGAGTAGCGGTCACGGCATTTGCAACCGGCGCATGGTTTGTCGTGTCTCAAGGCACGCGGATCGGTAACTATCCGGGCCAACATGTCTTAAGGGTACCGGCCCGTTTGCCGCCACTGTTTCGCTTGCCCGGGTGCACATCCGCTTCGGCATCACCGATCTTGTGGGCCTAATGTGAATACAAATACCTAGTCTTTGGAGCTTCGATGTCCACGGCAACCGATCTCACGTTGACGAACAAGGTGGCAATGCGCTTTACCGCCGGATACGCTGTTTTGACGGCAATTACATTCTCGATGGTCGCCAGTGCCCCTACGCCGATCTATCGTCTCTACCAAGAGACACTCGGCCTGACGCCCCTGGCGATCACGCTGATCTTCGCAATCTATTCGCTGACCATGGTCGCGGCATTCCTGACGGTCGCGCGATTATCGGACTTTGTTGGCCGCAAGCCCATGATCCTCGCCGCGCTTCTGCTCAATGCGCTGGCGCTCGTCCTCTTCATCGAAGGGAACTCGAGCACGGTGCTGATGGCTGCGCGAGCCGTCCAAGGCATAGCGACCGGCATTGCGCTAGCGACACTCGGTGCATTGATCACTGATGCTGCGCCGAAGGCGGCGGCGACGCTCAATAGCGTCACGGCGTTCATCGGTCTGATGGTGGGATCACTCGCTGCGGGAAGTTTCGTCACTTACTTGCCTTGGCCCAGTCAACTTATCTTCGTACTTCTGCTCTGCGTGACGCTTGCTGAAATAATAGCCTTACACTTCGTCCGCGAGACGGCGCCACGAAAAAAAGGAGCGCTGGCCGTTCTACGGCCAAACCTGACGATACCGACAGCCGCCGTGCGCCCGATGCTGCAGTTGTTTCCGCTCACGCTATCCGGCTGGGCATTTGGGGGATTTTATCTGTCGTTGATGCCATCGCTCGTCGTGACAGCGACCAGGGTCCATTCGCCGCTGGTCGGCGCTGCCGTCGTGTCGGCGCTCATGCTGAGTGGCGGCATTTCGGTTTTGGCATTGCGCGGTCTCAGTGCGCGGATCGCAGTGCAGACAGCCTCTCTTTTACTCGCCATCGGCATCGGACTGACAATGATGGCAATTTATGCCGCGTCGCCAGCCGGTATGGTCTTCGGCACGATTGTCGCCGGGGTCGGCTTCGGCTGTTCCTACGGTGCGGCTCTGCGAACCTTGCTGCCATTTGCGGCGAGCCACGAGCGTGCGGGACTGTTGTCGGCGTATTTTGTCGCCAGTTACCTTTCTTTCGCCTTGCCAGCGGTCGGCGCGGGCCTCGCGGCGCCGTACTATGGCCTCGTCAAGACCGCGCTTGCTTACGGTGCTGTCCTTGCCGTATGCGCCGTTATCACACTCATATTCCAGACGACAAGCAACCGGTAAACCCACACTTTGTGGGTTCGTGTGGGGCATGCTTTCGCTGGCGCCGTGCGAACGACTGGCGGTGTCTCCGAAACAATCACTTTTCGGACATCCGCATCTGAGCGAATTCGGCGTTCATGACGTCAACCCCTTGCGATATTATAGTGCGCAATATAGAAAGCCGGCATGGACAAACATGCTGAAACTGCGCTGCCTGCGCCTGATCTCGACGACCTTCTGTGTTTTTCGATCTACTCGGCGGGGCATGCCTTCAATCGGGTCTATCGCCGCCAACTGGAACGTGTCGGTCTTACTTATCCGCAGTATCTTGTGATGGTAGCGCTCTGGTCGCAGGATAATGTCACCATCGGGTATCTGGGAGATCGGTTGTCGCTCGACACCAGTACGATCACGCCAATGATCAAGCGCATGGAGGCGATGGGACTGCTGAAGCGAACCCGTGACACGGCCGACGATAGGCGTGTGCTGGTTGCCCTGACAGACAGGGGACGTGCTGTCCAGCGGCAGGCTGGGGACGTCATGCGTTGCGTCGCGGAGGCCACCGGACTGGGCGCCGATGGCGAGGCTGCGCTCACGCGAGAAATGCGGGCATTGCGGCGGCGGCTCGACCAGTATGAGGCGGGTCAGACCGATTTGTAGCTGGCTCGGACCGAAGTGTGATGCGCGTGAGTTCCGCGGGCTTGCCCAGACGCAAAGCAAAACCTGGCCATAGACCTGTCCCGTTGTTCACATACAGGTTCATGCTTCCAATCTTGTAAAGCCCTGAAACGAAACCGTTATTTGCCCGCGCCACGATGCTGGCAAGCCCGACAACCATGCCGCCATGAGTGTGCCCGGACAACTGAAGCGCGACCCCTGCCGCCGCGGCCCGTTCTGCCCGCATGGGCTGGTGATCGAGGAGAATGATCGGAGCTTCCCGAGGCGCATCGAGGATGGCGGCTGTAAGATCCGGCGCTGAGTTGCCCGAGTGTCTGGCTGAACCATCGGTGACACCGGCGATTACAAGTTGGGTCCGATCGCGCTCGACTATGACATGCTGGTTCAAAAGTGTCCGCAGTCCCAAACGCTCGTATTCCAGCATCCACCCCCGGTAATCGAAGAAGTATTCGTGGTTGCCGGGAATGGCCCAAACCCCGTCCCGAGCCTGCAATTGGGCAATCGACTGCACATCTACTCGGCGATGGGCGACGTCGCCGTCGATCAAATCACCCGTCATCACGATCAGGTCCACATCGAGTGCGTTTGCCCGTGACACGACAGCTTCCGCCCATCGAGCAGGAAACAGTCGGCTGATGTGCAGGTCCGTGAGTTGCAGGAGTTTGTAACCATCGAATGCAGGAGAAAGCCCTGGAATAGGGATTTCGATTTCCTTGAGTGCCGGAACGCGGATCGCCTGACTGACACCAAATGCGGCGAGACCAAGCGCTGCTACCCCCAACCCGTATCTGACCTGCGGTGGAACCGACGGAAAGTCGCCGTTTATCGCCGTGAGAAGGATGGAGAAGGCATCAAGGGCAATCTGGAACACCGCGAGCAGAACGGTCGCCCCAAATATCAAATTGAAGGCGATGATGATCGGCCTGGGGAACTCGGGCGAGAAGATCGAGCCCGAGGACAGGCGGCAGAACAAGAGGTATTGCGAAGCGATCAGCAGAATGATTGCAAGAGCGATCTTGATGGGCCACGGCCACGGCATCGGCTCGATGAAGCGGACCACGACCGCGAGCCATGGCAATCCCAAGATGATATTGAACATAGTTGTGGGGGATCTTTCGGGAGGCCGGCCGGGATATCAGTTCACTCTAGATATGTGGGCGGAGACCATTGGAGTAGCAGATTGATGGCGAACCGAACCGAGTGACTACTCTGGCTGCATAGCCATTCGCCTCTTGTACCGGCGGCAAACGTGGCGTCAGCCATGTAACCGCCTCGGCCAGTGGTAGCTGCCATGCCCGGTGAAGGTGAAAGCGGTTCCGACTCGAGTTCGCGGTTTTTGGGGATCGATCGTCAAACTTGGTCCTGGGGACTATATTCGGACAACAACCAAACCACGAAAATCATGGCGCCGGCGACCACAAAGAACCACCGGCCGCCGATAACCAGACTAGGAAGAGCCAAGGCCCCTATGACGAGAACGGGTCCGACGATCATTTCCACAATCGAGTGTAATTTCATCGGAATTATCTTGATGACGCTTAGAGGCATATCGGTCAGAAGCGTCATGGTCAGGTGAATGGCGGCAAGCGCGTAAGAAATTAGCGCCGCCGTCCCGCCAAAGCCGAGGAGACTCGGCGCTAACGCGAACAACGCGACGGTTACATAGTCCAAAATTCCATGAGTGATATCGGTGATGACTTTCATGGTTTCCCCGTGAGCCGAGCGCCTAGATCGAGCCACCATCAATCTTTGAGCGCAGCGGCGCTGCCGTTGCGAGCATCGATGGGTCCCAAATCGCGGATTTGTTGAAGTTCCTCCGCTAGTCGAGCCACCTGCCGCTTCAGGCGTTCAATTCTGTCCATAGTGTAGTCGAAGCTGGTGTAGTCCAGCGATTGCACGAAGACGCTGACGGCCTTGAAGGCGCGGCGAAGTTTCCCCTGCTCTGGGGCCACATGGTTGGCTGTTTCTCTCATCGGGAACACCTCATTGGCGAAACTGTGCCAGGAAGCCGCCGTCGACCGCGCCATTGCGGCCTGACAGATGCATGCGGCCAGGGACGCCACACCGGGTCCTAGGGGACAGCGAAATTCCATAGTGGGCGATATATTATTCGCAATTATTAATCTGTAGCGCTTTACCTAAACCGTTGGCAACGCGCTTTGCGTATTATATCGATCGATATAGAATGACGCAAGGGCGATTACTGCAAGATGCCTGGAAGCGCTGTGCCGGGATCGGTTCACCCCCGCTCGGCCGGACCGTGGATAGGCGCGCCTTGACGGGTCCCTGAGCCTACCCATGGCCTTTAGCGCCTTCGCTCTCTACATGGTGCTCGCCAGCAAGGGGTGACCCTTGCGAACTGGGGTTGTACCCTAGGTGAACCTAACCAAATTGTGTCAGAAGATACGAAGGCTTATATAGCACGTGGTACAGAATAAGGGCGTTAGAGACTATGGGCCGTCCTCGCGAATTTGAAATTGACGCTGCCATTGAAAAGGCGACGGGCCTCTTTTGGCAGAATGGTTATGAGGGGACGTCGCTCAGCGATCTGACGAACGCGATTGGGATCACGCCGCCGAGCTTCTATTTCGCTTTCGGCAGCAAGGAAGGTTTGTTCAAAAAGGTCATCGAGCGGTACTTCGTCGAACAGAGTAAGATCGCGGAAGCGGCCTTTCGGCAGCCTACGGCGCGAGCCATCGCGAAGCACTTTCTCCTCGGGTATGCCGACGTGCTGACCGACCCACATCATGCACCGGGCTGCCTGATCATAAACAGCGCGCTTCCGCGTGCCCTCGGGGATCCGGTGCGGGAATTTCTGGCTGAACTCCGCGAGAAGATGCGGACACAGCTACGGGACCGATTTGCAAAAGCACGCAGGAGCGAGGATTTTCCCGCCGGGATGGATGCAGATTCTCTCGCGCGCCTGGTCCTGGTGATCGCCAGTGGCATGGCCGTCGAGGCCCAGTCCGGCGCCAACCGCAAAGATTTGCGTCGGACGATCGCCCTGGCACTGCCGGCTTGGCCTGACGCCAAACATTCGAACGGCTAGCCCTCAGCCGCGGTGCAGCGCGCCCGGGGCTCCACCAATCGAGCTCGGGCGGCGGCCGTCACGGCGACGCCTAGAATCGTTCTGTCCACGGCCGAAGGTCGATTTCGTGCGACCAGGCGTTTCTAGGCTGAGCGAGAACGTCGATATAAGCTTGGGCGATGGCGTCGGGGTCCAATGTGCTGTCCGGCTGATCGCTCGGGTCCGGTCGGCGTGACGAGCGCACGCCTCCGTCGATGTTGAAGTGCGCAACGTGTATCCCTTTCGGGCCGAGTTCTCTTGCCGCGCTCTGAGCGAGCCCGCGCAGTCCGAACTTGCCCATCGCGAAAGCCGCAGATTGGGCGAAACCCTTAATGCCAGCACTCGCGCCGGTAAAGATGATCGCGCCACGCCCGTTTGGCTCCATGCGCTTGGCTGCCTGCTGGGCGGCCAAAAACGCGCCGAACGTGGTAATGGCGATTGCTTTTTCGACCGTCGCCGGATCGACGCTTGAGAGCGGACCTGCGACGCGCGAGCTGGCGTTGTAAATCACGACATCGGGCTCGGCGATCTGGCTTTCCATATCGAGGAACAGCTGAGCCACTGCGTCCGTCTGAGAGGCGTCGACGGCGAAAACGGCGGCGGCAGTTTCCTGCGCAAGCGGCTTGAGCTTTTCGACATCGCGCGCGGCGAGACCTACTTGCAAGCCGATCTTTGACAAGCGCCGCGCGAGAGACGCGCTGATGCCTGGTCCGGCGCCGATGATTAAGGCGCAGCTATAGGGGAAGTCAGCCATTTGGTCCTCCTGGGAGAATTGAGTTTCTGGAGTATTGGTCGGGTCGCGCGCCGCTCGCGCTGGCGCGGAGCTGCTCCACCAGGTTTCGAAGGCAGCGGTATCGCCATCAAATGCGACTTCGGTGAGGTACTGGGCCAAGGCGGTGACACGGGGAACGCGCGCCTGTTTCATGGTCACTCCAGCGCGGCCTGAACGCCGGCGGCGGGCTTCACCTTGTTAAGGAGCAGAAGAAGCGGGAGCGTCGGCAACGTAAGCAGCATCATGAGCCGAAAGTCGTCGATATACGCGATCATGGCGGCTTGTTTCGTGATCATGGCGTTGAGCGCTGCCAAGCCCTGCAACGTATCCGTGGTCACGTGAGCGGCGACCATAGCGGGGCCGGACACGACATTGTAGGGCGTGATGTGCTCGGCAAGCGACGCGTGGAGCCGCTGAATGTTCTGGGTGAGAAGAAACGTCATCGAGGCGATGCCAACGGAGCTCCCGGTGGCTCGCAGCAGATTGAAAAAGGCGGTGCCTTCATTGCGAAGATTCGAAGGCAGCGTCGTGAACGCGACCGCGGACAGGGGCACGTACGCGAACCCGAAGCCGGCGCCCTGGATGAAGCCAGAGGAAATGATCGGCCAATTGTCCATGAGCACTGAAAAATGCGTCATTTGCACCAGCGAATAGGCGTACAGCGTAAGCCCCAGGGCCATCAGGGCCCGGCCGTCGATCCGCGCGATCACGCGCCCGACGATGAGCGTGGCGACGAACATGCCGACTCCACGGGGCACCATTACCAACCCCGTAAGGATCACCGGATATTGCAGTTCCTCCTGCAATAACGTCGGCGTGAGGGCCAATGTGACGTTCAGATCCGCGGCGATAATAAAGACGAATATGGTGGAGATGACGAAGTTTCTGTCTTTGAATAGAGCCAGATTTAGAAACGGCTGTGGTGATGTGATGGTGTGGACGACAAATATGTAGAACGTGATCGCGGCAATGCTGGCCTCGGTGATTATCTCGGTCGACGAGAACCAGTCGAGCAGCTGGCCCCGGTCGAGCATCATCTGAAATGCGGTGATGCTGATCGCCAGCATCGAGAAGCCGAGGAAATCGAAGCGGGAGGACTGTGCGTTGCGATTTTCGGGCAAGATGAAGAGAAGAATCGTAAACGCAACAATGCCAATGGGGACATTGATAAAAAATATCCAACGCCAGCTGTAGTCCTCAGTAAGCCAGCCTCCCAGCGCCGGGCCGAGGATCGGCCCCATGAACACACTCATACCCCAGAGCGACATCGCCCGGCCGTAATCTTTCGGCGGATTGATGTCCAACAGCACCGCCTGCGAGAGCGGCACCAGACCTGCGCCTCCGACGCCTTGCAAAAACCGGAACAGGACGATCTCAGGTAGCGACGTCGCCAGACCGCACAGCGCAGACGACAAGGTGAACAGGAAAATTGACACCAGGAAGACTCGGCGGCGACCGAGTTGTCCGGCCAGCCAGCCGGTAAGCGGGATGGCGATGGCTGATGCGACGATGTAGGAGGTGAGAATCCATCCCATCTGGTCTTGGGTAGCGGACAACGTTCCTTGCATTTGCGGCAGGGCCACGTTGGCGATCGTCGAGTCGATCGACTGCATGACAGTTGCCAGCAGCACCGAAGCCGTGATCAGGCCGTGGTATGGTATTCGCTTAAACTGTTGTTCGGGCGGAGCCGTCGCGCGGCCGAGGGCGACGTGCGATGGTGGTGGCGGCGCTTCAGCGACATCCGCAGTCATTGTTTCAGTTCCAGAATTCCAGCGAACGACGATGTTCGGTGTCGACCTCCGCCTCGACGCTCATGCCCGCAGCCAAAGGCGATTTGTGGTCGGCGTCGTTGATGGAAATGCGTACTGGCAACCGCTGGACCACCTTGACCCAGTTGCCGGACGAATTTTCTGGCGGAAGCAAGGAGAAGCTTGACCCCGTACCGGGACTCGCGCTCGTTACGGTCCCGTGGAATAGACGCTGGGGGTACGCATCTACGGCCAGAGTGACGCTCTGGCCTGGGTGCATATAGGTGAGCTGTGTTTCTTTAAAGTTTGCCTCCACCCAGATGTCGGTGCTCGACATCAACGCGAACAAAGGCGTGGCCGCATTGACATGCGTGCCGACCTCGATTTGCTCGACTTTGGTGACGACCCCGTCGATTGGTGCGTGTACGACAGTGTAGGACAGGTCGAGCTTTGCGCGATCGAGCGCAGCTTGAGCTTGGCGGACCAGGGGGAAATTGTCGGCCGGCGTACTGAGATCGCCACCAAGGTCCGCGAGTGCGCTGGCGACGGCCTGCGCAGCGGCAGCAGCCTTCTGCTGCGCGGAGTCGAAATTGCTCTTGGCCAGGTCGAGTTGAGCGCTCGATGAGATGCCCTGCGGCTGCAGCTGGGTTTGACGCGTGTAGGCGCGAGTTTGGTACGCGAGATTGGCACGAGCGTCCGCTTCCTCCGCCACGCGTTGGTGATACGTCGCAAGCAACGCCGGCACTTTGAGGTGCGCCTCGTCGAGTTTGGCCTCCGCATCAGCAACGGCAATGAGGAAGGGCTGCTGGTCGAGCCGGAACAGAACCTGGCCTTTGGCCACCTGCTGGTTGTCTTCGACCTCGATTTCAGCAATTCGGCCGCCCACCTCCGTGCTTATCTGTACACGCGCTGCCTGGACGTAGGCGTCGTCGGTGGCTTCGTAGCGTCCGCCGGTAATGTAAAATCCGAACGCCACGGCCAGCGCGATAATCGGTCCACCGATCAACAATAGCCGCCGGCGACGCGCTATCCAGCTCTTTGGCTTCGCTTCGACGTCAACGTTAGCCATGGTTCGAGCACGCATTCGGCTGTGGGAGCCATGACCCGGTTATTTCAGCGGCGACCCAAGCGAGGGATTGCAAACAGAAGACCGCGAACTGCGAAAGCGTAGCGCCGCCTGTCGTAGCGGCACGCTGCCCACTCCTAAGGGGTTCAAGGCCGTCCGACCTCATGCCGCGGCTTTTCCAATGGATCCGCCGCCATCGACGAACAGGGTCTGACCGGTGATATAGCTGGCATCTTCCGAGAGCAGGAAGGCCACCGCCGCCGCGATCTCCTCTGGCTGCCCCAGACGCCGCATCGGGATGTTGGCGAGAAAGAGGCGCTCGGCCTCGCTGCCACGGGGCGTGTTGCGGTGGAACAATTCCGTCTCGATGGGTCCCGGTGAGACGGAATTGACGGTGATGCCTGTCTCCGCCAATTCGAGCGCCCAGGTCCGTGTGAAGCTTCCGAGCGCTGCCTTGCTGGCTGCATAGGCGGTGCGCTTGACCATTCCAAGGGTCGTCAAACTGGTGATGTTGACGATGCGTCCCCAGCCTTTCTGCCGCAGAGTCGGTAGGATCGCTTGGACGGCATTGATCGGCGCATGCAGATTGAAGCTCATGAGCTCGTCGACGACGGCCAGATCGACCTCGCCCAGGGGATGCAGCTTTCCCACGCCGGCATTGTTGACCACGCCGTCGAATGAATGGCGCTGGGCAAGCTCGGCAAAGGCCGAAGCGGAAGCCTTGTCATCGCCGAGATCGACCGAGACGAGTGTTCCGGGAAAGGACGGAAGCGGATCCCTCGCAATACCGACGACTTCATGTCCTTCGGCGGAGAGACGTTTTGAGATAGCAAGTCCAATGCCTTTCGAGGCGCCTGTCACAAGAAAAGTGCGCTGAACCATGAACGATTAATCCTTATTCTGGATGGACATACGACGTTCGGCCTCGAGCTCCGCGCCGAATAGTATATCACGTGCTATAGAACAGTTGTGGAGCGGCCGCTATAGAATGTCAACGTGGATCACGCCGCGGCTCGCAGAGCTTATAGGGCCCGAGTGATGTAGGCGGTTGGGAAACAAGGGTATGGTGGGGGAGCAGCTTGCTCAGCCAGGGCGCGCTTTTTCCGCGGGGAATAAGCGCGCCCTGCAAGTCATTTTTTGCTGCATTCCGGTTTGGAAAGATGTGACCACTATCGGCCTTCGCTGGCGCGGTGATATACATCAGCTGCGCCATGGAGACATTCCCCCGACCCAGCTTGCAGTCGAGGATGCCCTCAGAGCTGCGACCAACCCCCGTCGATTGGAATCTCAAGGCCGGTCGTGAAGGTCGCGTCGAACGCAAGGAAGAGGACGGCCTTCGTGATCTCCTCCGAAGTCCCGAAGCGCTTCATTGGGACGATGCCGACTGTGTGCCCCTTAACGTGGTTCCGCATCTGCTCCTCGGGGAAAACCTTTTCCAGGATGCCCGTGTCGATGGGACCGGGCGACACCGCGTTGACGCGGATGTCCTGGGGAAGGAGCTCAGTTGCGAGCACCCGCGCGAAGGATCGCAGCGCTGCCTTGGCGGCGCCGTAGGTGGCTTGTCCGGGCAGTCCCTTGACATTGGCGACCGAGGTCGTGAGAACGACGGAGCCTCCCCGGTTGATCAGCGGCGCAAACTTCTGGACCGCGAAGAACGGCCCCTTTGCGTTGAGGTTGAACATCTCGTCGTAGATGGCCTCTGTCACGCCCGCGAAAGGCGTTGGCGTGCTGAACCCGGCGTTGACGAAGAGCAGGTCGATGGTGTCGAACTCGGCCTTCACCTGAGCGGCGAGAGCGTCGATGTCGCTCAACGACCGCGCGTCGCTCGAAACCACGATGGCGGCGCCTCCAAGCTCTTTTCGCGCCGATTCAAGACCCGCCTCCGAGCGACCCGTCACCAGCACCCGCGCGCCGCCGCCAAGGAGCATCTTGGCTGTCACAAGCCCCATGCCGCTCGTGCCGCCGATAATCACCACCCTTTTATCTTGATATCGATCCATGCGTACTCTCCTTGCGACGCCGAAGGCGCCTGGTTTTGAACTACGTTGTATGTTAATGAGGTGCAGAGACGGCGGTCAAGATAATTTCGAACTATTTATTTCAAAATGCGTTTGAGCTCTTTGTGTGTAACGGTACCGGGAACGATAAGTCGACGCCGGAGACCTTGGCGACGGCCAGCCATGCGGCTTCCTGGTTGGCGCGATCGTGGAGGTGTGGTTGGCGCTGCACCTCCATTGGGCCTGAGAACTTTCCTTGAGCCGAAGCGAAGAATTGCCCTGAGACGTCGGTTCCAAACTCCGACGCCTGGAGGTACCGACGGGATGCGGTCTCCGGTGTCTGATTCATGCCGGGAATGAGGTTCACGATTGGAATCATTAGATACTTCACCAAGAAGCCAGCGTTGCGTGCCACCTTGGTGTCGTTCGACGCACCCGGTGAGACGGCGTAAACGGCCATGCCGGCGGGGAGCCTGCGCGCCAGCGCCGCGACCCACCAAGCGACAATGAGCTTCGCGTCGGCATACGCATTGTTGGGCGAATACTTCACGTTCGGCCCGTTGCGAATCAGGGCTTCGATAGCGTCGGCTCGGTAGCCCTGAAAGCTCTTCGCCGCGAGGGCCGGCACGTCGGCGTACTTGAACATGGGTACGCCCCCGCGGGCCGGCTCCGCACTGGTGATAACAATCCGCGCGTCGGGGCTAAGTAGGTCGGCGCGAAGCAGCCCGACAGTCAGTTGGTGATGGCCGATCAGCGGGGCCTGAGAAGCCTCAACGCCCATCGGAGTGATCACGCGCTCCTTGGTGGGGACCATTCCGGCATTGAGGAGCAGGAAATCGATCGCCCGACCTTGTTTGACCAGCTCGTCAAGCGCGGACTGGACACTGGCAGGCGTGTCCAACTCCAGCTCCAGAGGCGTGAAGATCTGCCTTTTGGTCTCGGCCGAGAGCTGAGCGGCCGCTTCCTGCGCTCGAGCCAGGCTGCGCCCGGTAACGATGATCTGGTTCCAGCCCTCTTGGGCGAGAGAGCGGGCTGCGGCAAAACCCAGCCCGGAGGTTGCGCCAGTGACGAGTGCGATGGAATGTTTCATGGGCGGCTCCTTGATGAAGGTTAAGGTCTAAGGAGTCCCGCGCGGTAGGGGGCCGCCTTGTCATTTTTGAACTGTTTGATTATATATTGGCGTAAAGACAGGGGTCAAGGAGTTTAGAACTAAATGTTTCAAAATGCTGAGAGGCCTCGTGGACGCCCACGTAGCTTTGATGAGAAGGACGCGCTGGAAAAGGCAACCCGGGTGTTCCGGTCGAAAGGCTACGACGGAGTGACCATTGACGATCTCGTCGCAGGCATGGGTGTCGGACGGCCAAGCCTATATTCCGTCTTCGGCGACAAGCGGGCGATATTCCTGCGCGCCCTTCGGGCCTATGCCGAAGCGAAGGGCGCCCGCGCCGCGCAGGCGCTCTTCTCGCCGACGACCCTTCGCGATTCGCTGGCCGGCTTCCTGCGACACGCCGTCGAAAGTGCGACCGAGGAAGGACAAGCCCAGGGGTGTCTTCTGCTGTGCGTTGCGCCGCTCGTGGACGATGCCGAGGTCCGGCAGTTCCTGAAGGACGCGGCCGCCGGCGGCATGGCGCTGGTAGAACGCCGGTTCTACGACGCCATCAGCGCGGGAGAGCTACCGTCTGACTTTCCGGTATCCGCGCGCGCGGGCCAGGTGCTCGACCTGTCGCGCGGTCTGACCATGCGTGCGCAGATGGGCATGCCGCGCAAGACGCTTCTGAAAGACGCCGAGGAAGCGGCCGAGTTGGTGCTATTGCCGCGACGCTGAGATGGCGCCAGAATATGGCCAGTGATAGCCCCAAGCCGGATGCGCAGACGGAGTGGTCCATCGAATCCTTGTTGGCCGATCTGCAGGACGCCTCGTTTCAGTACTTTACCGAGGTCGTTAATCAACAAAACGGTCTTGTTCGCGACCGCAACCGCGTGGGTGCACCGGCTTCGATCGCCGCTACCGGCATGGGTTTTAGTACCCTGCCAATCGGCGTTGCTCGCTCAGTTGTCAGCCGGGAAGAGGCGGCCGAATATACCCTGAGAACCCTCGGGTTTCTCTATGAACTGCCCCAAGGGCCAGAGCCTGACGCGTCGGGTTACAAGGGCTTCTTCTACCACTTTCTTGACATTGATACTGGCCGTCGGGTCTGGAACAGCGAACTCTCGACCATCGATACCGCGATCCTCATGGCGGGAATCGTCATCGTGGGCGCCTATTTCCGCGAGGATAGCGAAACCGAAACGCTCATCCGCGACTATTCCCAGCGGCTTTATCATCGTGTCGACTGGGCCTGGGCGCTGAACGGCGAGGCCACCCTCACGCATGGCTGGAAACCGAAACGCGGCTTTCTGAAGGACCGCTGGACGGGGTTTGACGAAAGCCTGATTCTCTACGTTCTTGCCCTCGGTTCGCCGACGCACCCAATCCCCCAGGATATTTGCCCCGCCGCGCGCGCCAGCGGTTATCTTTGGGCTGAGGTCGGAGGCGAGGAGCATTTTCACGCCGGGCCGCTCTTCATCCACCAGATGTCACAAATATGGATCGATTTCCGCGGAATCCAGGATCCGCCAACGCGGGAAGTCGGCATCGACTATTTTGAGAACAGCCGGCGGGCGACGTATGCCCAGCGCAGCTATGCCAGCCAGAATCCGCGTGGCTTCAGAGGCTATCATGAAAATAGCTGGGGCATAACGGCAAGCGACGGTCCGGGGCCGTTGCGCCGAACAATCGACGGCAAGAGACGCACCTTTCACGGCTACATAGCGCGCGGCGCGCCCGGCGGACCGGCTGACGGCATGCTGTCGCCATGGGCCACGGCGACCTCTTTGCCCTTCGCACCCGAGATTGTGATACCGGCGCTATGCCACTTTCACGAGATCGGTCTGCGCGACGATTACCCTTACGGCTTCACCGCCAGCTTCAACCCGACTCTTTGCAAGGACGGCTCGGAGCGTGGCTGGGTTGCGCCGGAACAAATCGGAGTTAATCAAGGACCAATCGCGCTCATGATCGAGAACTACCGTTCCGGCCTTCTGTGGGAGATAGCGAAGAGTGCGCCATACATAGTCGATGGCCTCCGGCGAGCCGGCTTCACCGGCGGCTGGTTGGATGGCGCGTGAAAGACACTGCGTCGCATTCAACGACGCGCGAAGGCTTTCGCCGCTCTGTTGCCAGGAACTATCCGCAACGGCCTGGCGCCGGCTCGACGCGCGCGCAACGCAACCTGTCATCATTGCATGGGCTTAAGGTAGGGCCGCCAAGGGCTGTGCAATTCCGCCGGCATAGCAGTCAATTTAACATAATGGATATTATGAGAAGCTAAGCATTTTGTTTTAATATATAAAATGTAGTTCCATAACTAAACTTCTGCCGTTTGTGGTCGAAGAGCGAATCCGCAAACGATTGGACGGTTCTACAATAAGGGATCGACTGGGGTTCTTGGAAGCTTTTCGAACATTCTGGGTCGCGCCTCCTAGATCTGCTGGTGAGGCTCGGCGAGGAGCATTGGTCTAGCGACCATTTTTCGGTGGATTTTACGCATCCAACGGTTTGTTACGCCTTTAGACGGGTGGGGCCGCGAACCGTGTTCAATGCTCGTCACCTTCGCATGGCAGACAAGGTGGTTTACGGAGCCTGCGGGAAGCCTGTTCGGCTTTGCGCCTTTCGATGTAGACGGCGAATGCCACGAGACTCGCGCTGCACGAAGCGATGGTCAGTGGCAACGCAACTGGACCACCAACGTCCATAGCGGATCCGGCGCCCATGGGGCCTAGCATCCCACCGATACCCCAACAAAGCGCGCAAGAAGCGTTTCCGACTACGAGCGTTTGCCCGCTAAACTCGTTGCCGATGTGGATGACTGACATTGTGTACACCCCATAACCCAAGCCACCCATCACGACCAGCAGGGGCCAGATTGCCGGGGAATGAATAAGAGGGGTGAGTGCGATTGCGCAGGAGCCTGTCGTCGCAGCACAGGCCAAGATCACGCCGCGAGCTCCTATTCGCTCAACTGCCAAGCCGAGCGGGATCTGCAAGAGAATGTTGCCCAAGGACATGGCAGCTAACATTGCCGCAATCGTTCCCGTGGCCACGTCATGCGCCCTGGCAAATACAGGCATCAATGTGAAAACACTCTGCTGACTTGCCGCCGCCATTGTAACGGCCAAAAGCGGAAAGGGAGCCTTCCCGGCAAATTCAAAAAATCCAACCGTCGATATGTCTGTGTGCGGATTGTCGAGACCAGACATGTTGCGAGATACAATGCCCAGTATTCCGGCACAGGCAGCCAGAGCAACGATGATCACAAAGAATGGTGCCCAACTTTCGGCACTCACGACGGTCAGTGTGAGAGGCCCAAGCGCGAAGCCTGCACTGAGCAAGGTGTTGTAAAACCCCATTACCCGACTGCGGCGCCCTGCCGGCGAAAGCGCCAGAGCCCAGAATTCGCCAAGGATAAACAAGGGATTGATGAAAATTCCAATGAGGAAGCGAAGCGGGTACCAAGCAAAACCGTTTCGGCAAATACCAACCATGAGGAAGCAGGTGGCCGCCATGAGCGCGCATGTCACAGCAAGACGTCTTGCCCCGAAAAGCCTGACTGCCAAAGGAACGATGGGTGCGGATAACAGAAGTCCAGTGGGTGTCATCGCAGCCGAAAGCCCGATTAGTCCCGGAGGCATCCCTCTGTTTTGCATCAGTAGCGCAAACAAAGGGTAGCTTAACCCCTGCGCTGCTCCGAAAACTCCCAGCGCTGATATTATTCCAATCAGCGCACCCCACGTGCCAGCTGGCGCTGTCTCCGGTTCACCTGCCACCAAAAAGACCCAATAAATTCCCCCACTTTACGCCGTTGGTCACCACTGGCCCGAAGCCACTTGACTGGTCATCGTAGCTGCAACGGCCAGGCGTGGTGATCAATGGTCCAAGCGGGTGCGAGTTGGGACACTCCGTCATCAGTCGTCCTGAGGCACTCGAGTTGTTTCGCAGCTCGCCTGAGTTTGCCCATTGGGTAGTCTCCCAAGCCCCGCCGAGGTGCATCCGCGCCATTCAGTGGGCAGTCCGAACGAGACTGCCCATTGAATGAAACTTGTTGGGAACATTATTCATTCAGGAAGATAGTATTCGCACCACTCGTCAACTGCCACCCGCCGGCGAACCATCGAGTCTATCTCGGCGGTGTCGAAACCCAACTTTTCGAGAATGCTCCTTGTAGACACGCCATATTTCTCGGCCGGAGGATGCGCCTTGATTGTTCCGTTTCTTATGCGGATCGCGCAGGGAGCAAACAGATCGACCCAGCGGTCCGCACCTTCGATCTGATGGCGAACGAATTGATACGTCCCGTCGCCTTGGTCGACCTCGTCTCCATCCTTGAGATAACGATCACGCAACTCGGCAATTGATGAGGGCACAACGACCCCGAGATCAAGCCTCGTCAATACCGTGACCCAATCAGCTGCGGTCCTCGCGCGAATGTACTGCTCGATCTGCCGCTCCTTGTCGGCATCAGTGCCGGCTTCGTCCAGTCCAAGTTCCCGCAGCAGCGTGTCGAACTCATCCCAATTCGCGCATGCGAGGAAAATCCATTTATCGCTCGCTCGATAGAAACGATAGCCGGCCCAGTTCCCTAGGACGTCTCTGCCGCTTGGTTCGTCGAAAGGAGGTCGGCCGGGATAATCATACATAAAGGGTGCCTGAATGAGCTGCCCCGCCGCGGCAAGCGACGATCTTGCGCGCGACACTTTCTTCTGATCCATCCGCATGACCAGCGCAGCACCAGCAGCGCAAGCTGCCAGATATCCGCCGAGCACGTCGATAGTGCCAAAATGGGCATGTTCCTCAGGCGTATCGCGCCCGCCACCGAAACGGATCATGACGCCCGTCATCGCCTGGACGGTGTCGTCATAGCCCGGGTGATCGCTCATCGGGCCGCGGCCAGGGCCGCCGAAGGCATCCACCTGACACAGGATCACCTTCGGATTGATCTTCCTGAGCGACTCTTCATCCAGTCCCAGCCGGTCAACCTGGCGATCGGTGCCGTTGAACGTGATCACATCCGCCCATTGGATCAGCCTGTCCAGCACCACGCGCCCCTCATCGGTGGTTATGTCCGCCAGGATGCTTCGTTTGCCGCGTCCTGCCTGCATGCCGAACACGATCGTGTTCCACGGATCAAAAGTGGATTTGACCGGGTCTAGTTTGATGATCTCTGGACCAAATCGGGAGAGAAACGAGGAAATCGTCGGCCCGGCGATTACGTTTGTCATATCCAGGATCTTCAGGTCGTCGAGCCAAGGGCCATTGTTGCCGTTCGCGGATACACTGTTCCTAGGGGCGTCCCATGAACTGATGAAATCGGCAACGGGCGCTGATTTCCGCGTAACATTGGCCGCATCGCTTTGATCGGCTTCCCGCAACCAAGCCAGTGGGCCGAAAGACCGCAGAACGCCGAAGCTGGGATCGTTTGTCTCGACGATCAACCCTGCCTTGATTGCATGCGCGGTGTGGATCCATTCCTGTGTCGTTCTGTGCGCTCGAGCCGGCACTCGGCCATCGCCTAGCTTCTGCTCCCAGGAGAAAGCCGTGTCGGTCGCAAAAGCCTTGGCCATTCGTTCCGAGACTATGGCTGCCCATTTAGCGGAAAGCGGATAGTGACCGAGCGCACAATCTTCAGCCCATTCCGTCATCGGCCTATACCAGTCATCCTGTTCTGGAATGCCGAGCGCCTTCACTTCATCCCAAATGCCCAGCACCTGCAAAGCTCGCTTCGCATGGGCGGTGTGTGATGCGCAAACGACGTAGATCATTCGCCCGTCAGCGCACTTGTAGCTTCGGTAAAAGGGGTCCAGAAACTCCTGGAGCTCTCCATATTCCATGTTCAGCGCCATTCCGTTGGCGTGCCGCCGTTCAATCTCTTTTTCCCGGGGTGATTTGTAACGTTCCGGGTAGTTCTCGACACGTTGCGAATTGTAGGCCAATCCCTCCATCAAGGCAGAGGCCAGCGGCACCTCGACGTGCACTCCACGGCCTGTTCGGCCACGATTGTAAAGGGCATAGAGTACCGCGTTCGTGCCCAGGGCCGCACCGTAGGCCGAGGCCAGTGTCAGTGGAGAAAAGCTTGGGTTGATACCCATCAGGACGCGGTTCAGCCCCATGTCAGTGAACTGGCCGGAAGCTGCGGAAATGACGGCTTCGAAAGCTCGCAAGTGCGCGCGCTCTTTATCTGTGGAAGCAAAGCCAGGCAGTGAAAGGTAGACAAGGCCTGTATTTGCGGCAAAACTCTCGAAGGAAAGGCCAAGCCGTTCCATCACCCCCGGTCGAAAATTTTCGATCAGAATGTCTGCCCTCGCAACGAGCTCGCGCGCCTCTTTGAGGTCATGAGGATCCTTCAGATCCAATTCGACTGTTGTTTTGTTGCGTGCGAGGATCTTGCTGGTTGGATGCTTCCACCGGTGGCCGCCTTTCGGCGTAATGCTGATCACCTCCGCCCCAAAATCGGCGAGGATCATGCCCGCAGCGGGGCCGGCCACGTAATGCCCAAAATCAACAACTCGGTAGCCCTTGAGTGGCTTCAACGCGCTCTGCACAATGTGCCTCCAAAAAATGAATTTCTTAAAATTCTATCGCTAGAAACAACAGCTAGGTTGACTTAAGCGGAATGGCTATTCACCTTTCCGGACACGACCGAAAGTTGACGCCTAGACTGCCTTGCCCTGGGCAAAGGCGCTAGCGGTAAGCCTCGTGGCCGAGCACTTTCCTCGACCGTCGCAAATCCGGAATTGTCCGCAGCTCTGAAATGCTTCGTGCGTGTCGGAGGGAAACTATCCGTACCGCAGTCGCTTTCAGCTCAGCCGCTAAGGCCCGCCACCGCCGCGTCCACGGCCTCACCGAGGCGCTCGACTATGTCGGTTAGTTCCGATGATGAGACGATGTACGGCGGCGCGACGATTATGTGATCGCCATTGACGCCATCTGCCGTTCCAGTTGACGGATAAATGCAAAGACCACGTGAGAATGCCTCTTGCTTCACCCGCTCGTTTACCTTCAGATTTGGCTTGAATGGCGTTTTGGATGAACGGTCCTGAACAAACTCGATGGCCCGGAATAAACCCCGGCCCCTGATATTGCCAACGTGTCTGTGGTTTCCTAAACGGTCTGTCAGCAATGCCTCGAGTTTGGCTCCTGCCTCGACCACGTTTGCAAGAAGATTTTGTTCCTGGATAATCCGCTGGACCTCCAGGGCGCCAGCGCACGCAACCGCGTGTGCTTGATAGGTTTGACCGTGGATAAAGCTGCCTGATCCGGCTCGGAGTGCATCGATTATCTTGCCGGCGACGAGGATGCCGCCTATCGGCTGATAGCCACCGCCGAGGCCTTTCGCGACAGCCTGTATGTCGGGTGAAACGCCTTCCTGCTCCCAGGCATGCGTTGTTCCCGTGCGGCCCATCCCGCACATGACCTCGTCGAGAATGAGCAAGGCGCCATATTTGTCGCAAATTTCGCGCATTGCTTTGAAATAGCCCGGCACTGCGGTAACGCAGCCTGTAGCGGCTCCGACAACGGTCTCTGCGCAGAAGGCCGTAACGGTGTCGGCCCCTAGGCGCTGAAATTCGGCGTCCAGTTCAGCCGCAAGCCGATCAACATACTGCTCGTCGCTCTCCTCAGGCATCTGGTAGCGATATGCAAAACAGGGGGAGACGCGACTGAAGGCTTCGCTGAGAATAGGTTCGTAAGGCGCTCGCCGCGCCAAGTGTCCCCCTGTGGAAAGCGCACCAATCGTCACGCCATGGTAACTCTGCCGTCGCGCGATCACCCGGAAGCGCTTCGGTTGACCGATTTCCAGGAAATACTGTCGCGCGAGTTTGACCGCGGCTTCCATCGCCTCCGAGCCGGAACTTACAAAGAAAGCGTGGGTCAAACCGCCCGGCTCGTCACCGAGAAGCAGATCAGCCAACGCCTCGGCCGGTTCGGATGTAAAGAAGCCCGTATGAGCATAGGCCATCTTTGCCGACTGGGCAGCGATCGCGTCGGCAACCCGGCGGTTCCCATGCCCGATACAGGCGACAGCGGCTCCTCCGGATCCGTCTATGACCGATCTGCCATCTGAAAGGTGCAGCCAAATGCCGTCTCCCGAAATTGCTGTTTCTGGAACGTCATGGACTGTGCGTTGGATAATTCTGCTCATTTAGTCCTCCGGCAGGGGGTACGTGCGCTCTCCACGATCAACGCGCGGTCCCGTGTCCGATGAAACGATCAAGAACATTGCTCGTAAGCTTTTCGACAAAAGGATCCTTGCCAAGGAGGCCTGAAACCCACTCGCACGTAGCCGCGTTGAAGATAGTGCCCTTGCCGCGGTCGAAGCACACAATCATGCCCGAGCCGCGCTTTACAGAATCGACCGCTGAATCGTCTGTGCGCCGAAGCTTCTGATAGGCGACGCCCTCGCTGTCCATGTGCCCTATGAACAGCGTAGAGCCAGGATTGCCGTGGTCCGCTTCGAAAGTCGTCGCAACATTCATGGCCAGTATCTCCATATCTGGAGACGCTCCATCGCTGCCCGTCGCATATGGCAAGCCATTGCGGAACGTGTAGTCACAGCCATCGACCTCGTAGCCGAAGACTTTCGAACCGGCGCCGAGCTGGTCGCCATAGTAGAGGTCGGTGCCAGCGAAAGCCCAATGTTCGGGACGATAGACGGTAAACCCGCCTGAAGCGCGGGGCGCGCAGCCGCCCCAGCCGGAATAGATACCGCTGGACCCATTCAGGCCAAATGTCAGCGTTCCCGGCCTGCCGACCTCGACGTCTTCCCAAGACGTGCTGAGCAGGTGTTTGCGCTCGGTGTCGCGGACCGGATCATGCTGATAGGCTTCGGTCTTGTAGCAAACCTGGCGCCCGCCATCGTCTTCGATCCGGATCTGCCAGGTAAAGTTGCCGGCGAACCGGGCAACATTGCCGCCCTTCTCGACATAGCTTTCCAAGTTGTCGCGCATCTCCTTGCTCCAGTATTCGTCATGGCCGACCAGCACCACGCATTTATAGCCCTCCAGGAGACCGGGTATCAGTTGAAGGTCATATTGGGTCGCGACGTCGACCGTGTAGCCGTGCTTCTCCGCCCATCGGAAGAAGTGCCTCTCGTAGTACGCCCATCCGGCGGACGCATATTTCTTGCTGAAACCATTCGCATAAGCCCATTCCATGTGCGGATAGCGGATCGCAGCTCCCATCGATGGCGGATCGGAAAACAGGATCCGAGGGGCGCCTTCCGGCAGCCATGCAAATCCGCGGCTGAACGGACGCAGCGTGCTCACGACGGGAGACGCGCGATCGCCATTTTCTCCCGTGATGCCTTCATAGTGATTGGAGCCGCCCCAATCATTGTAGGCAACTGCAGTGCCAGTGCAGGTGATGAAGAGGATCGCATCGGGCGCCGAAGGCGAGGGCGCTCGAACCACAACAGGAAAATGGTGGTCGAAATGCTGTCCCTTATCGTCGTAGGCGCGAATGTGAACAATATAACCGCCGCTAGTCCAGGCCGGGGTTTCGAATTCGAGAGCAACTGGCCAGCCGCAGCCATTGACCGAGCAGTCCCTGGGAGTCCTGTAAAAGACGCCCGGGATATCGAGCTTTGAGAACACTTCGGTTTGTTTGACCCCGTCTCGGTAGATGCGGATGTCGTATTTCGTCCCGGTGGTGCAAGTGTGGATCCTGAATGTGTCGCCCGGCTTGTAAGACAGCCGGTCTGCGTAGCACCACGCCCCAAGATGCGTCTTGTCTGCCAACGGCAATTCATGAAAGTTCTCGAACGTGGCGTTCGGCCATTCGACGTGGACGGTTACGCCCCGTGTTGGCGCATGGGGGCCTGGCTTTAGGGCATTCATCGGGACCTCGAAAAAGCGAGAAATATGCCGACAATCTGCTCCGTCGAGATTCGTCTGCTTGACGTTTTCGGAGCAATGTTATTCCAAATCGGAACCGATTTTCCCGCCGTCCGGGCCAGGCATCGATGCTGTGATCCATCCAGCCGGGCCAGGATTGCGATGGCATGCCGAATCCGTGATCCGTTAGGCCGGAATTGTTAAACTCGAAGTTTTTTCCGGTCGTACCTTCAGGCTCAAACCTGCGAGGCTACCAAATGACGTCTGCAACTTCATATCGAAAGTCTCAAAACCGTGGATCGACCACCACCCACGGCGGCTGGGCAAATTCGATTATGGAGAACTTTCACGAATTGCCGGCCAGCGATAAGTCTGGCTTTGGCGTGTGGTGCTACGCAGACCGGCTGTCTTATAAGCCGGGCGACACGATCAACATCCACACCTGCGCTACGATGCGCGAGTTTGATCTCAGGATATATCGTGACGGACTGGATGAAACGGTGGTTCATCGCTCCGATGGGCTTGCCGGCGTCTTCCATGAGACACCCGAGGACTGTTCGGTCAATGGCTGTGGCTGGCCGGTGGCGCTCCAGATCCAGGTGACGCCGGAGTGGCGTAGCGGCGGTTATATCATCCACGTCAAGGGCCGAGACGATGTCAGGGGCGAGATAGAGCATCATTTCCCGGTCATCATCAGGGCTGCCGCACCCTCGGCACCTGACGCCATTCTGCTGATAGCTGCCACAGGCACTTGGGTCGCCTACAACGATTGGGGCGGATCAAACTTCTACGAAGGTATCGTTGGACCTGAAAAGAATGAGTTCTCTCCAGTTGTCAGTACTTTGCGCCCCTTTAGCAGAGGCTTCGCCTGGCTGCCGGTAGGTGCGCCAAGGGCGGTACTGTCGGAGCCTCCGCCCATGGGCGCTGCGGTCCGCTATCCACATATGGAATGGGCATACGCCAACGGGTTCAGCAAGAAATACGCCTCAGCGGGTTGGGCCACTTATGACAGGCATATGCTGCGGTGGGCCGAAGCCAACGGATTTACGGTCGACATGGCAACGCAGCACGATCTCCATGCAGATCCGGACCTTTTGACCAATTATCGTTGCGTGGTGTTCGTCGGCCACGATGAGTATTGGAGCTGGAACATGAGAGACGCCGTCGACCGTTACGTCGACGCGGGCGGGCACGTGGCACGCTTCGGCGCCAATTTCATCTGGCAGATCCGCATCGAGAAAAACGGGACGCAGCAGGTTTGCTACAAATCGAAGGGCCAGGACGATCCGATTCGCAGTACCGAAGACAGCCATTTGCTGACGGTTGGCTGGGAAGACATCGAGGTCAATCGTCCTGGCGCGCTTACCTTTGGACTGAATGGCGGGGGCGGCGTTCTGGCAGGTTGGGGAGGCTGCGCGCCACGCGGTTCGGGCGGCTTCACTGTTTATCGCCCGGACCATTGGGCGTTTGAAGGCACCGACCTCTATTATGGCGACCAGCTCGGCGCCGCTTCGAAGATTTTCGGCTACGAGGTCGACGGCTGCGACTACGTTGTCCAGAACGGTTTGCCTTTTGCGACTGGGAAAGATGGCGCGCCGAAAGACATGGAGATCGTAGCCATGGGCCTTGCGACCTCGGAGGAGCCAGATCACGGCAACCCTGGTTCCACCTTGTTCAACAGCGACGGGAGCATGCGCGGGATAGCACATCGGCGCTTACGGCGCTCCGATCCCGAGGCGCTAGACTCGGTCCGGCGCGGATCGGGGATGATTGTCTTTTTCAACCGAGGGAAGGGCAAGGTGTTCAATGCCGCGACATGCGAATGGGTTGTGGGGCTGATCAAGCGAGACCCCTTTGTCGAGCGCTTCACCCTGAACGTCCTCACGAGGTTCACATCGGCTGAAAACTAGCTTAAACTTTCGCCCGCCGCCTCCAACCTTGCTCTCTTGCGTCAAGAGACGCTCGATCGGCTTTCGGAGATGACCACCGTTGACAGGGAAACGACATGCTGATCGCCGGCGACCGTGGTCCTCTGGCCTCTGCCGATAGGCCTTCAACATCGATACGCATCCACACGCGACCGTGCTGAAAGGCCGGTCGTCAGCGCGATGCCGCGGCCCTAAAACCTCGGCATAGGCGCTGAGACGCTCACCGTCGCGGGACTCCTGATCCCCTTGAAGCGCCTGGCGGGCTTGGCACGGTTACGCCTCAACGGGGCGCCGGCGGCGACGACAGCGTGTCCGGCTTCCACGTCGTTCAAGGGTCAACGATCGCGGCAGCTTAGGCCAAGTCGTCGATTAACCGTCCATATGCGGGAAATTAACAAGGCATTTCCTGCTGTCGCGTTCGTAAAAGCTGCAAGCGCCGCCGAAGTTCGTTTGCCAACGAGACCTCGCCTGACCGTGATCTGCGCCCCTACCTCTGCTAAGGGGCCGCGGCGATTGGGTGAAACTCCTTTATTGGGGCGCCAGGAAGGTTGCCCATCCTGAAACCACTGGTGCGCCGTCCCGGGTGCATTGAAGCTCGATATTCAGCGTCCGACCCTCACTGCTGTCGCCAAATTGCAACGGCTTGCCAGAGTATGTGAGCACGTCGCCTGGCCAGATCATGTCATGGAATCGTGCCTTGAACCGGCGAACGTTTTCAGGTCCAAGCCAGTGCGCCGCGTAGGCGCCAAGAACTCCGGCATGGTGCATCCCGACTGAGAAGAATTCGGGGAACCCGTTGGCTCGTGCTGCCAGGCCGTCGTGGTGCGAGGTGCTGTCTTCACCTGAGGCGCCCTGGTATCTGATCATGTCGGTAAGGGTCAGACCGGGCATGGTTACAGGGCCTGGCCCGGCCTCGGGGAGGGGCCCGGCGACGGCCCGCGTCACCCTGTCCAGTTGGGACCTGGCGTCTCCACGGACGAAGAAAGGCCTGTCTATTGACCGTTCGGCAAACGATTGAGCTGCAGCATGTTCGGTGCGGATTGTAGTCGGTCTCCACTCGGCGACAAGGCATCCCTTCTTGTCGTGGAACGTTGTCTGCATCACGAAAAATTCGAGTTTGCCGCCCGCGCGCCCGGTTTTGAAGAAGTGTTCGGCGACTTTCGTAGATGCGGTCAACACATCGCCGGCACGCGGTGGCGGGCCGTGAAAGATGAACGTTTGTTCTCCATCCATCATGTGCCCCTTGTCGCCCCCCACGGCGGCGAGTTCGGAGCCTGCTGGCGGACGCTCGAGGATGTAGCCCCAATGGTAACCAGCGGTGACCAGGAAGGTCGGCGGGACTACTGCTTGTGGGTCGTCAATCCAAGAAGGTAGACTGCTGTAGAGGGTCCTTGCAAACCTGCGGATCGCACCCCACTCAATTGGTACGATGTAGTCTGGCCCGGATACGCCGACAAATGGATCGACAGTCATGAAAACTTCTCCAATTCAATCAGCGCGTCGACCGCGATGACATCCGAACCGTCGGTCATGAGGACCGGGTTGACGTCAAGCGAGACGAGGCGCATGCGGTTCGAGACCGCAAAATCTCCTATTGCCGCCGCGAAGTCGGTCAATGCCGAAATCGCTGACGAAGCAAGTTGATGGCTTGACTTCAGGCTCGAGATCGCCGTCCTGATTTGGGTTTTGGAGGCAGGAAGCAACACTGCAGTCGAATCCCACAGCCGCTCCACCTCGACGCCTCCGGCCCCCACTATGAGAGCGTGGCCATAAATTTCGCTCGACTTTATCCCAACGATAAATTCGGCGGTCGAGCCGGAAATCATTTTTTCAATGATGTATCCGCTAGGCTCGATTGCGATGCTCGCCAGTGCTGTCTTCATTCGTGACAACGCGTCCAGCAGTGCTTCCTCATTCTGGAGATCGACGGCTACGCCTCCGACCTTGTTCTTGTGGGGGATCTCAGTTGAGACCGCCTTCAAGACGACTGGGTACCCAATGTCGCGGGCGGCGTCGCAGACAGACTTCGCGTCGACGAGCCTGCGGTCGGGGAAGGCAATACCAAAGGCTGCCAGCTCTTCCTTTGAAGCCGCTTCATCCAGCAACTGCCTGCCGGCGCCTCTGGATATTGGACGGGGCAGTTCGATCCCTGCATCATCAGTGCCGGACAAAGCTCTTGTTCCATGCTTGACCGCTGTAGAGATGGCTGCGAAGGCGTCCTCGAGACCCTGCAGTGCTAACAACCCATTTTGCGCACAGAACGCGCTAGCGTCGTCCGACATGTTTTCTGGCAAGAGCGAGATCAGCGCCGCGCGCGTGCCCGTGTCTTGGGCGGCTCTTGCCCAGGCTCGCACTGTCGGTGTTCCATCAATCGGATGGAACTTGGTATGTTCTGTATGCATCAACGAAAAGTCGAACCCGTCAGAAAGGACGGTGCGAAAGCACTCATAAAGAGCCGGTTCGTTCTCGAGTGTCAGGCCAACCGTGCCTGTATAAGCCGCGTTGAAATCCAACGGGTTGGATACGCTGGCAAATTCGGGTAGTTGCGGGGCAAGCTTCTCACGCACTTCGCTTGAGAGGGCCGGGAATTCGATCTTATGGTCCAGCGCTGCATCGGCGAACATGGCTTTGGCCGAGCCGCTCGCAGTAAGGGCGGTAATCCGGTTTCCGGGCAACGAGCCAAATTTGTCAAAGACCTTCAGGGTTTCCGCAAACTGGGCGAGAGTTTTTGTTCGGATAAATCCCAACCGTTCGCAAAGTGCGTCGAACAGTTCGTCGTCTCCCGCTAGCGAGCCCGTATGGGTGGACGCCATCTCAATTCCCAGGATGCTTCTGCCTGTCTTCAACGCTATGACCGGGATGCCCCGTCGCCGCGGGGCAGCAGACGCCTCGGCCAAAGCCGAAACGTCTCCCGGACCTTCAAGGAAAAGCCCGATCGCCGTTATGCGAGGGTCAGATCCCAAGACATGGATCCAATCGGCGGGCTGCAGCATGGATTGGTTTCCCGTGGATACAGCCACGGCTGGTGTCACACCCCTGCAATTTCGGACAAACATCCCGGCGATGCCTCCGGACTGGGCGATGATTGCCACGCCTTTTTCCATGACCGGGGGAGCGTGGTCATTCATCGGCCAAAGCGCCAGGCGGTCCAGCCGATTGACGAGTCCGTTCGAATTGGGACCTACAATCGCCAGATTGCCGGCAGCTTGAGAGAGTTTCCTTTCGAGGCTAGCTCCCTCGCGGCCCATCTCACGGAAGCCGGCGGCGAAACAGACGGCCCCTCCCGCACCTTTTTGACGGAGGGCCTCAACGACCTCTATCGAGAGGTTCTTGTTGACGGAGATAAAGGCGGCGTCGGGCGCTCCAGGCAACTCGGATATGCTGGGCACGCAGGGAATTCCTCCGACCTCCGCCCGGACCGGATTCACGACGTGGATTTCGCCCTGGTATCCGGCGCGTTTCAGGATCTCGATAGCCGAGACGAGCGTCTGGCCGCCGATCAATGCCACTGAGCGTGGCGCGAGGAGGCGCTGAAGGTTGGCCCGTCTTGTATCGGTGAAAGTCAAAGTCATGCTTGTCCTGGGTATCTCGCTTGAAACTGCGGGAGTCCTTGAACTGCCGAGCCGATTTCAGGTTAAGTTTTAGGGGGAAGAGTCGGAGGCCGATCGAGTGAGCTCCCGTCTTCAACAGGGCAGGCCGTCCCTTTGACCAAACGATCCGATCAGGTAATTCGGCAGGCGGATGAGAATGTCCATAACGTGCCCTAAGTGCTCCAACAGGACCAATTTCACCATAGTCTTCCCATAATGACAAATACGTATATCGTCTCATGATATGCGAGATTGATATGGGGCATTAATGCTTGGATTTCGTGAAATTGAGGCTTTTCGTGCAGTGGTCACAAGCGGCTCATTCTCGGCCGCTGCCAGGATGCTCAACACGTCGCAGCCCAACGTGACGAGGCTGATCGCAAGATTAGAAAAGGCGTTGAAATATCCGATTTTCGTGCGGAAAAGCCGGGGCGTCATACCTACAGCGGAGGGCGAAATGCTGTTTGCTGAGGTGGACATTTCCTTTCGGGGCCTTGCTGAGATCACCCAGGCGGCCCGAGAGATCGGGGAGTACAATCGCACACAACTATCAATTGGAATCGCATCAGCGACGATGATGGAGGTTCTGCCTCACGCCGTAAGACAGTGGCGGTCAAGCCACAGCACACTTTCCATATCGTTCCAGTTCCATGACTCGCAGCGAATTGTCCAATGGATCAGGGCCAAGCGGTTTCACCTGGGATTTGTGAATCCGCTCTCTGATATCAGCGATGTAGCTGTTCTGGCTCGCAGAAAAGTGAGGTATTTTTTGCTCGCCGCTCCCGAAAACAAAGCCTTGTCGGGGGATTCGCGACCAGTATCGATACGACGGCTCGGCGAAATGGACTTGATCGTGCCTGGACTGAATTACATATCGATGCACTGTAAAGACGCGAAGATGGCCGAGATCATCGGCCGTCGATCAAAGCTTGAAGGCTACTACTCGCTCACGTCGGCATATTTGGCGATGGGCGGCCTAGGCGTTGCAATTGTGGACTCTTTGACCGCGGGTTATTTTGCGAGGGCGTTTGGGGCGACCATCAGGCCGTTTGCTTCGCCGATCGAAAGCGAGATCGCCCTTATTGCACCCAATCAGTCTACACCGGACAGGGCCGCAGCGAACTTTTCAAAGCTGCTGATTGCAGCAATCGACAGCTTCTCGTACACGCTGTCGACGAACCAAGCTGTAGGCCATACCGGATCCAAGTCCTAGGGACCGTGCGTAATCCTGCCCGTCACGCCGCTCATCGACCAGTGGGTGACAGGGCTCGGCTCCTGCTTCTCAGGCTGCGAGGATCCTTACTTTCTGGACAAAAGCCCGCTTAGCCAATCAGGATCCATTTGAGGGACCGATGCCAAAAGCTTGGCTGTGTAAGGATGATGGGGCGGGGTCAATACCTCGGACCGCGAGCCACTTTGAACCACACACCCATCAGATAGGACAACTATCTGGTCGGCAATCGCCTTTACCGTATTCAGGTCGTGAGTGATGTAGATATAGGAAACGTCAAGTTCCTTTTGCAGTCGCATCAAGAGCTTAAGGATCTCCCCGGCAACGATCTGATCCAACGACGAGGTAATCTCGTCACAAATTAGAAGTTCGGGATTGACCGCAAGCGCGCGAGCTATGCAGATTCGCTGTTTTTGCCCTCCTGAGAGCTCGCCCGGCAGCCGATCGAGAAAGCGCCCGTCAAGCTCGACCATCTCCAGAAGCTCCAGTATGCGTTTGCGGCGCGCCGGACCTCGTAAGCCCATTTGGTGAGACAGCGGCCTGCCTATGATGTCACGTACACGCCGCCGCGGGTTAAGCGCGGTGTCCGGCATCTGGTATATCATCTGGATACGCCGCATCAGCTCTGTCGAGCGTTGTCGAACCGTAGGCGGCAGGGCAGAGCCGCTGAACGTTATCGTACCACGGGTAGGCGGCAGGAGCCCGGTGATGACCCTGGCGAGGGTGGACTTGCCGGAGCCGGACTCGCCGACGATGGCGACAGTGCGACCGCGGGACACTGTCAGGTCGACGTTATGCAATATCTTCGCGGCGCCATAGCCGGCGTCAACGCCATCTAGTCGCAGGTACGGCCTCAATCTGTGTCGTCACGTCAAGCCCTGTTGTTGGCTCATCGAAAATCAAAAGATCTGGATTGCATGCCATCGCCATAGCGGTCATTGCGCGCTGCAACTGACCGCCTGAGACTTGGTGCGGATAGCGGTTTCCGAAGACCTCCGGCTCGGGCAGATGCATACTCCGGATAAGCTGCACCGCCTTGCGTTGCGCGTCGTCCCGGCTGAGCAGATGATGCCAGATATGCGCTTCGGTGAATTGATCCAGCAGCGTATGGGCGGGATTGAATGAGTGTGCCGCCGATTGGGCCACATGCGCTACGCGACGACCCCATATCTTGCGAAGCTCCGCCGGCAGTTGTCGCGCAAGGTCTATGCCGTCGAACATCACGGTTCCAGAGGAGATCCGGCAGCCCGGTCTGGCATATCCCATCGCTGCAAGTCCGAGAGTTGACTTCCCTGCGCCGGACTCGCCGATCAAGCCCAAGACCTCGCCACGTTCGAGGGTCAGATCGACACCCTTGACCATCTCTTGCCAAAGGTCGCGACTTCGTCCTTGAACCCGCAACCCCCGAATTTCAGGCGCTTTGGGGTACACGTCTTGTTCCGACATATCGAAGTCCATCATACCGCCCCTATCATTACCAATACCAATCACTGTGGCTGATATGCGTGAATGATATGCCTCACTTGAGCATGGGAAGCGTATTCTAGGAACTCCCGAACAGGGGAGGTCAGTCGAGCGCTTGCGCATAAATGCCGCTATGTGGATCCAAGCTAACATGTGGCTGATGCGATCTTGCGCATCGGCATTGCCCGGCCGCCAACATCGCTGGCCAAACTCAGGACGAGGCTGATGTGGCTCGATTTGAGGCAAGGCAGGACCAGAGCTTTCCTGCGGGCCTCGACAGCCATGGAAACCTCTGCTGCAGGAAGCAGACTGCCGTTTTAGGCGCGAATGCATCCGAATTTGTCAAGTGTGCTCACGGTCTTCGAGATATCCGGGTCCAGCCCTTTTCGGATGCGGCTTCAACTCGCTCAAAGGCCAACTCGACATGCGTGATTTTCAGCTTCCGGGACGATCGACCGTCTTTGCAGAAAACGGAATGGCGGCGACGTCGCACCCTTTGGCGACTGCGACCGCTCTGAACATCCTGCGGCGAGGGGGCAATGCTGTGGATGCTGCTATTGCAGCGTCCGCGACGCTCAGTGTGGTGGAACCCCACATGACCGGCGTTGGGGGCGATTGCTTTGCAATTGTTGTCGAACCCGACGGCTCTATCCATGGACTGAACGGATCTGGCCGTGCACCGGCCGGCGCCATGCCTGAGCGATACCGCGCCATGGGCTACGAGAGGATGCCGGAGTTCGGTGCCTTGACCGTGACTGTGCCCGGGGCGGTTAAGGCTTGGGAAGCACTGTTGTTGCGGTTCGGGACAAGGTCGTTCGACGAACTGTTTTCGCCCGCGATTGGATATGCGGAACAGGGATTCCCCGTCTTCCCTAGGGTTGCACGGGACTGGGCCAATTACGTCGACGACCTCAGGCGAGACCGAGGCGCCACTCAGCACTGGCTGAGCCAGGGTGCCGCCCCAGCGGTTGGTAAACGCTTCGTCGCTCCTGCCCTGGGGAGGACGCTTGGCGCGATTTCGCGCGGCGGGGCCGATGCCTTTTACAAAGGCGAAATCGCCGAGGAAATCGCGACGACAGTGCAAGCCGGGGGCGGTTTTCTGACACAAGAGGACCTCTCGGAAGTTACGGCCGATTGGGTTACGCCGATATCCGCCGAATTCGCGGGCTATGATGTTTTCGAGATACCGCCGAACGGACAGGGAATTGCGGCGCTGATCATGATGCGCCTCATTCAATCGCTCGGCGCAGCCGATTGCTCACCTGACAGCGCCGAGCGCTTCCATATCGAAATAGAAGCCGCTCGATTGGCGTATGGCGTGCGCGACCGTTTCGTGAGCGATCCCGCGACGATGCTGGTGTCTCCCGAGACGCTGTTGTCGCAACCCTACATAGCCGCGCTCGCTAAAATGTTCGACCCAGTCCGCCGAAATGCGGCCATCTCACTGCCGCGCCTGCCAAAATCCGATACCGTCTACCTGTCGGTCGTGGATCGCGACCGACGCGCGGTATCTTTCATCAACTCTGTATATGACGGCTTTGGCTCCAGAGTGGTAACCCCGAAGGGCGGATTTGCGCTGCAGAACCGGGGGGCGTGCTTCACCCTCGAAAAGGGTCACCCAAACGAGATCGGTCCCCGCAAACGACCGATGCATACCATCATTCCAGCCATGGCAATGCGCCACGGATCTCCGGCGATCTCGTTCGGCGTCGTGGGGGGAGCGTTCCAGCCGATTGGCCAGGCCCACATCCTTTCCAACATGGCAATCTACGGCATGGATACCCAGGCAGCCTTGGATCACGGGCGCATATTTTGGGATGACACGGGCACGCTGCTGGCTGAGCGCGGCATTTCCAACAGCATCCGCCGGGGCTTGAGCGATTATGGACACGAGGTAAGCGACGCGACCGACCCCCACGGGTCGGGTCAAGCTATTGTCATTGATCGCGACAGCGGTTTTCTCATCGGCGGATCAGATCCTAGGAAGGACGGCGTGGTGCTGGGATGGTGACTATGAGTGAATTGGGGAGTGTTTGCGGCTTGCACCTCAATTGCTGCAATGATCTTACCGAGGTGGAGCACCCCCGATGATCAGACTCATAGCTCAGCGCATCGGTTTGGGCCTGCTTCTGCTTTTGGCCGTTTCGATCCTGATTTTCGCTGGCACGCAGATCCTGCCCGGCGACGTCGCACAAGCCATCCTTGGACAATCCGCGACCCCAGTTGCGCTAGCAAATTTGCGACAGCAACTTGGGCTCAACGATCCTGCCTACATCAGGTATTTCCACTGGCTTGGCGGTGTGCTGACCGGTAATCTCGGCACTTCCATGTCAAGCGGCCAGGATATCGCCACCTCGATCAAGGGGCGCTTGTGGAACACCCTGTTCCTTGCCTTCTGGGCGGCGGTCGTGGCAGTGCCGTTGGCGATTGGTCTCGGCCTGATCGCGGTGCGCTACCGCAATGGCTGGGTCGATAAGCTTATTTCGGGTTTGGCGCTCGCCTCGACGTCGTTCCCGGAATTCTTTGTCGGCTACGTTCTGGTCTATTTCTTCGCCGTCAGATGGCCGATCTTCCCTAGTATTTCAACGGTCTATGACGGCATGCCGTTCCTTGACCGATTGCAGGCGATCACGCTGCCTGCAGGGGCTCTGACAATTGTTGTCCTCGCCCACATGATGCGCATGACCCGCGCGGCGATCCTCAACGTCATGCAGTCGGCCTATGTCGAGACGGCGGAACTCAAGGGCCTTTCGGCCTTTGCGGTCATCCGCAAGCACGCCTTCCCGAACGCCATCGCGCCGATCATCAACGTCGTCATGCTCAACCTCGCCTACCTCATCGTCGGCGTCGTCGTGGTCGAAGTGATCTTCGTCTACCCCGGCATGGGCCAGTATCTGGTCGATCATGTCACCAAACGCGACGTGCCCGTGGTGCAGGCGGTCGGCCTGATCTTCGCTACCGTCTATATCAGCCTCAACATCATTGCGGACGTCACGGCAATCATCGCCAACCCGCGCCTTCGCCATCCGAAATGAGCAAGATGTACATATTGAAACGCATTCCAGTTGCAGCATGGGTCGGCTTGAGTCTGACAAGCCTTTTCCTTGTCTGTGCAGTTTTTGCACCATGGATCGCCCCGCATTCTTTGGGAGAGGTTGTAGGTGATGTGTGGGAACCGGCGTCAGGTTCGCATTGGCTGGGCACCGACAATCTGGGCCGCGATCTGTTGTCGCGCCTGATCTTCGGGGCGCGCACGACAATCTTCATTGCCTTCGTCGCGACCGGCTTGTCGTTCTCCCTGGGTTCTGTTCTGGGTTTCTCGGCGGCGGTGTTCGGCGGCTGGTTCGATACCATCCTGTCGCGCCTTGTCGATCTCCTGATGTCGATCCCCACTCTGATCATGGGGCTGGTCGTACTTTCAGTACTGCCATCCAACTTGGTGACGCTCATCCTGGTCATGGGCATTCTCGATTCGACCCGAGTCTACCGCCTTTCGCGCGCGGTTGCGGTCGACATCAACGTCATGGACTATGTCGAGGCGGCCAAACTGCGAGGCGAAGGCACACGCTGGATCATGTTCCGTGAGATCCTGCCCAACGCGCTGTCGCCGCTGGTTTCGGAACTCGGCCTGCGCTTTATCTTTGCCGTGCTGTTCCTGTCCACGCTGTCGTTTCTTGGGCTTGGCGTACAACCCCCAGCCGCAGACTGGGGTGGCATGGTCAAGGAAAACAAGGATGGCATTGTCTTTGGCATCGGCGCGGCGCTCATTCCCGCGGCCGCGATCGCCGCGCTGGCAATTTCGGTCAACCTTGTCGCCGACTGGGTGCTCAACCGCACGACGAGCCTGAAGGGAGGACGCGGCTGATGGCTGATCAGAAAAAGTCGGGCAAGCTCCTCGACATCCGCAATCTGCGCATCGAGGCGACCGTCTATCCGACGGGCGAGGCGCCGACGACGATTACGCTCGTGCACGACGTCTCGCTGACGCTGGAAAAGGGCAAGGTGCTTGGGTTGATCGGCGAATCCGGCGCCGGCAAGTCGACCATCGGCCTGTCGTCCATGGGCTATGGCCGAGGCGGCGTGCGCATCACCGGCGGCGAGGTGATCCTCAACGGCCGCGACATCCTGAAGGGCGGCAAGGAAGGTTTCCGCAAGCTGCGCGGCCGCGAGGTCTGCTATGTCGCGCAATCGGCGGCGGCGGCCTTCAACCCGGCGCACCGGCTGATGGACCAGGTGGTGGAAGCCACGCTGCTGCACGGCACGGCGACACGCGCCGAGGCCGAAAAGCGGGCCGTTGCGCTGTTCAAGAAGCTCAGCCTGCCCAATCCCGAAACCATCGGCGAACGCTTTCCGCACCAGGTCTCGGGCGGCCAGCTGCAGCGGGTGATGACGGCGATGGCGCTGTGTTCGGAACCGGACCTGATCGTCTTCGATGAGCCGACAACCGCGCTCGACGTGACGACGCAGATCGACGTGCTGGCGGCGATCAAGGACGCCATCCGCGACACCCATGTGGCGGCGCTCTACATCACCCACGACCTTGCCGTCGTCGCCCAGGTCTCCGACGAGATCATGGTGCTGCGCCACGGCCGTCTGGTCGAATGGGGCGGCACGAGGCAGATCATCAAGGAGCCGCGCCAGGAATACACTCGGGCCCTTGTTGCAGTTCATGAGATCGAGCATCAGGAAAAGCATCCAGGTACCGCACCGTTCCTCTCAGTGAAGAATGTCACCGCCGCCTATGGCGGCGGCCATGTCAAGGTGCTGAAGAACGTCTCGGTCGACATCTATCCCGGCCAGACGCTGGCCGTGGTGGGCGAATCCGGCTCCGGCAAGTCGACGCTGGCGCGCGCCATCACCGGGCTGCTGCCACCGCAGGAAGGCACCGTCACTTTCGACGGCAGGCCGCTCGCCAACAGGCTGGCCGACCGGCCGAAAGAGGATCTACGCCAGTTGCAGATGATCTACCAGATGGCCGACGTGGCGATGAACCCGCGTCAGACGGTGGGCACCATCATCGGCCGGCCGCTGGAATTCTATTTCGGCATGCGCGGCAGGGAACGCGACAAGCGCGTCGCCGAACTGCTCGACGAGATCGAAATGGGCAAGGGCTTCGTCGACCGTTATCCGGCCGAGCTTTCGGGCGGCCAGAAGCAGCGCGTCTGCATCGCCCGCTCGCTCGCCGCAAAGCCGAAGCTGATCATCTGCGACGAGGTGACCTCGGCGCTCGATCCGCTGGTGGCCAACGGCATCCTCAAGCTGCTGTTGAACCTGCAGCAGCATGAAAAGGTCGCCTATCTCTTCATCACCCACGACCTGGCGACGGTGAAGTCGATCGCCGACTCGATCGCGGTGATGTATCGCGGCGAGGTTGTGCGCTATGGCTCCAAGAGCAAGGTGCTGACGCCGCCCTTTGACGCTTATACGGACCTTCTCTTGTCGTCGGTGCCGGAGATGGAGATCGGCTGGCTGGAAAAAGCGATCAAGTGCCGGCGCATGGAGAGCGCCGGAAATTAAGGCGCTTTACTGTGACGGCTGCAACCGTCGGGAGCCGATACAGCAAAGGGTCCCTTCCTGCGATCGCCGCCAAGTCGGGCCCGCCATCGTTCGCTGAAATGTGCGCGATCTCTCGGCCGGCGCCCCAGAATCATCGGCCCGACCGAGGTGCCCGAGAATCTGAAACTCCAGAAGAGGTAATCGAAATGAGCAAGATCGCTAAAGCAGCCTGCATCGGAGGCGGCGTCATCGGCGGCGCGTGGATCGCCCGCTTCTCACTTGCCGGCATCAACGTCCATGTCTTCGACCCGCATCCCGAAGCGGCACGCATCATCGGCGAGGTGATGGCCAATGCCGAGCGCGCCTATGCCATGCTGACAACGGCGCCACTGCCGCCGAAGGGCAAGGTCGTCTTCGTCAAAAACATCAAGGAAGCTGTGGAAGGCGCTGACTGGATTCAGGAGAGCGTGCCCGAGCGACTGGAACTGAAACGCGGCGTGCTGACGGAGATCGACAAGTTCGCCGACCCGAAGGCTCTCATCGGTTCATCCACATCCGGCCTCATGCCGACTGATCTCCAGCGCGATATGAAGCACCCTGAACGCCTGTTCGTGGCGCATCCATATAACCCTGTGTACTTGCTACCGCTCGCTGAGCTCGTCGGCGGCGAGAAGACCTCGCGCGCCGTGCTCGAGGATGCCAAGGCAAAGCTCGCGCCGATCGGCATGAAGGGCGTAATCCTGAAGAAGGAGATCGAAGCCTTCGTCGGCGATCGCCTGCTGGAAGCTATCTGGCGCGAGGGTCTCTGGCTCATCAAGGACGACATCTGCGACACCGAGACGCTCGACGACATCATCCGCTATTCCTTCGGCCTGCGCTGGGCTCAGATGGGCCTCTTCGAAACCTATCGCATCGCCGGGGGCGAGGGGGGCATGCGCCACTTTCTCGCCGAGTTTGGCCCTTGCCTTGCTTGGCCCTGGACAAAGCTGACCGACGTTCCCGATCTCGACGATGGGCTGGTCGAGAAGATCGCGGCGCAATCCGATGCGCAGTCCGGCGCGCGCGGCATCCGCGATCTTGAACGCATCCGCGACGAAAACCTCGTCGGCATCATGCATGCGCTTAAGGCTAGTGACGACGGTCGAGGCTGGGGCGCCGGCAAGTTGCTCGCCGAATTCGAGGATCATCTCTGGGCAAATGCCAGCAAGGTGGAGGTGGCGATCGGCCCCGAGCCGCTTCGCCTCGTCGAGGCCAAGGTGAGCGCCGCCTGGGTCGATTACAACGGCCACATGACGGAGCACCGCTATCTCCAGCTCTTCGGCGACACGTCGGATGCACTGCTGCGGCTCATCGGCGTCGATTTCGCCTATGTGGAAGCCGGCCACAGCTATTACACGGTCGAAACCCACATCCGCAATCTCAGCGAGGCCAAGCTCGGGCAGGCGCTCTACGCTACGCTTCAGCTCCTAACTTCAGACGCCAAGCGCCTGCACTTCTTTACCCGGATCCACGATGCTGCGACGGGCGACGTGATCGCCACTGGCGAGCAGATGATGCTGCACGTTGATAGCAAAGCCGGAAGGACGGTGTCCGCGCCGGAGACTGTGCTGGCTCGACTGAAGATCATCGCGGAGGCCCATGCCGGAATTCCAGTGCCAGAGGGCGCCGGCCGCAGCGTAGGGCAGCGGAAAAGCTAGAGCGCGGGTACAGCGCCCGATATGTGGGTCAGCATAATGGAGCAAGTCGCCGGCAACTTGAAGCCGTCGGCGTAGAAGCCGGGAACCCGCGGTGGCCGCCAACAAAGGATGCAAACGCTATGAACAAAGCCGAGGGCCGAGCGCAGCTGTGATCCCGGCCACCGCGGATGCGGCAATAACACTCTCCCCGCCGCTCAATGGCCAGGCTTTGATGTTACAGAAGCTATTGTCGGTTAATCCTCTCGAATATCGGTCGGATCATAAACGTCGATGGCGTCGCGCTGGGCGAGGCACTGGAACGGGTCCCCAACGGGCACGCGCTGCCTACCGCCAGGATGCGGCAACAATCGGGGAGCCTTGGCGTCCGTCGACGCGATCAACGATGCCACCGCCTATCTGGTCGGCAGGAAGATGTTGGAATCAGGTATTCGCCCTGACATGGCGGTGCTTGCTGACTCATCCGCCGAGATGAAGCAACTGCGTCAGCCATGAGGAATACAACGAGGTGCGTGAAGATGTTGGTGCCTTAGCCGATGGCGCTTAAAGGGGTCGTCACCAAGCACACTGTTAACGGGCCTTTTGGACCGTTTAGGACCGCGAGGATGTTCGGGCAATCCGCCTCAATTTCGCAACCGACCGGAGGCCAGAAAGGGTGACTTTCCGGCGGTCAACGCCCCGGCGCCTTGCGCGGCGCAGTGTTATTTTCGGCCTGCCTCATTGTTCCGCTCTTTCGAGACGAGAGGAGGGGAATGAGCTTAGGCAGGTAAGGGGAAGAGCGGCGGCGAAGTTAGTCAGTGCCGCCGCTCCACCGCCGCTTATCCTTCGAGCCAGACTTTCTCGAAGTAGCGTCCATTCATCAGTTCATTGTTGACGTCGGGTGTATAGCCCTTGACCTTCTTGCTGACGCCATCGAGGTATTGATTGAACATCGGTATGATGGCACCGCCATCGTTTCGGATCATTTCGCTTGCCTGCTTGTACTTGGCAATGCGCGTGGGTTCGTCTTCGGTCTTGCGGGCTTCTGCGAGAAGCTGGTCGAAGGCCGGGCGCTTCCAGGCGGTGTCGTTCCATGGCGCGTCGGATTTGTATGCCAACGCCATGGCCAGATCCTGGGTGGGGCGACCGTCCCAGTAGGTGGCGCAGAAGGGTTTTTTGTTCCAGACGTCACTCCAATAACCGTCACCCGGCGAACGTACCACGTTGATTGTTATGCCGGCTTTAGCCGCGTGTTGTTGATACAGCGTTGCGGCATCCACAGCGCCCGGGAAGGCTACATCCGAGACGAACAGTTCGATCGGCCCTGAATGTCCCGATTTCTTGTAGAGGCGGCCAGCCTCTTCGGGATCGTATTTCCTTTGCTCAAGGACTGTGGCGAGCGGATAGGTGTCGTTGATCGGCGTATCATTGCCGATCGTTCCGTAGCCATGCATGATCCGCTTCACCAAATCTTCCCGATCGATCGCCAATTTCAGCGCCATGCGCAGATCGGCATTGTCAAAGGGAGCGGCGTCGCAACGCATTGCCAGGCTGTAGTGCCCGCGCCCCGGCGTCGGAACAATTGAAGCCGACGCGGAGCCTTTCAACAATCCAACCACCTTCGGGTCGATTGTGTTGATCAGATGGACCTTGCCGTTGAGCAATGCCGAGACCCGCGCAGTACCATCGTTGATCACCAGGGTCTCGATCGAGTCCACGAAGCCGACATCGGGGCGCCAGTAGTCCTTGAATTTCTTGGTCAAATATCTTGTACCGAAAACCGATTCCGAAAGAGCATAAGCGCCGGTTCCGATGCCCGAGTCGCCAGGGAGTCCTTCGGGCTGCACGACGATATGATAGTCGGTCAGCACATATGGGAAATCGATATTGGGCTCGCTGAGCGTAATGGTGATCTCATGGTCGTTCGCCGACTTGATGTCGGAAACGATCCTCATGCCAGCTGCACCACCCGACTTGGTATCCGGGCCTCGGTGACGGTTCAAACTGTAGACCACGTCTTTGGCGGTCATCGACTTGCCGTTATGGAACGTCACGCCCTTCCTGAGTTTAAGAGTCCAGGTCTGGAGATCCTTGGAGTGGTCCCAACTTTCCGCGAGCATCGGCTCGAGGCCCTTGCCGTTAGATGCCGCGTAAATCAAATGGTCCTGCAGCTGCTTGAGGACTGTTCCGGCGACCTGCGCTGCGGCAAAAGTAGGGTCGAGGCTGTCGCTGCTGGCTCCCCCCGTTAGGCCGACAACTAGGTGGCCTCCGGCGACTGGTTTTTCAGCAGCAACGGCCAGCCTTCCGGTGGCGGCTAAGGCGCCGGCGGCGCCCGCGGTAATCAGGAACGCGCGGCGGTTGAAGGATGGGCCTGCTCCAAATCTGGTTGCAGTTTCGTCGCTCATGAGATTTCCCCTGTTTTGTTCGTTGACTGTGCGCAATGTTGAAATCCACGACTGCGCGCAGTTTGCGGATAGCGCTTCCAAATCTATGAGCGAGGGCGCATGAAGGTTTTGCGATTCCGGTCGCTTATCTTACAAAAAGTGACGCCTATTTTTTGCAAAGAGGGCGCGCCACAGGCAGCGACTTGTCGCCGCTACCAGGAGCGCACCTAGCCACATGGCTTGACAATTTCGGAATGTGGTTTCGTCAAATGAGCAAACAATCGAGACCCGGGACAGTGACCTCTACCTTTCCACAGATTGACGGTGCCGAATCGCACCAAGTGACGATCCTGCTCCTGGAGCAGTTCGCCATGATTGCGTTCTCCTCGACGGTGGAACCCCTGCGAGAGGCCAACTGGGTAGCTGGTCGCCAGTATTATGCGTGGAAAGCAGTCTCTCATGACGGCAAGCCTGTTCGAGCAAGCAACGGACTGATGCTGCAGGTGGATGGATCGATAGACGATTTTCCGTTCAGCCCCGTCGTCATCGTCTGCAGCAGCTTTAACCCGCATCTCTATACGACCCCTCGGATCCTTGCCTGGCTCAGGCGGCAGGCTCGGCGAGGTTCGATGATTGGGGCTGTCGAGACCGGAGCCTATGTTCTGGCGCGCGCAGGTCTTTTGAACGGGTATCGCGCGACTATTCACTGGGAGAACGCGAACAGCTTCGCCGGCGAGTTTCCGCAGGTTCAACTTACTGACAGATTGTTCGAGGTTGATCGGCGGCGCTTTTCAGCGTCGGGAGCGTCGGCCGCAATGGACATGATGCTGACGATGATCTCGGAGCAGGTTGGCCGCAAAGTTGCTTCGGGCGTTGCGGACGAGTTCATCTACAATCGGATGCGCCGTGCAGAAGTCCCCCAGAGGATGCCCGTCTCCGATCGGCTCAACGCACGAAATCCGAGATTGCGGCGTCTGCTTCATTTTCTTGAACAGCGGATCGAGGTTAACGTCGAAGTGGGCGAGATGGCCGACTTTGAGGGTGTGTCCGAACGAGAGATTCAACGCCTGTTCAAGGCACATGTAGGCGAATCGCCGAAGGCGTATCACCGCAAACTACGGTTGCAACGCGCCCAGGACCTGCTCCGGCAAACAGACATGCCGATTTCAGAGGTTGCATCCAGCTGTGGCTTTTCGTCTTCGGCGGACTTCTCGCGCGCATATAGACGAGAGTTCGCTCGTCGTCCAACGGACGACAGCGGCGTGGCCTACCTGCTGGACGAGTGAAGCTCCCGCTCGACGTATTTTCGAGCGTCTCGCACCCTCCTCAGGGCCGAAGATCAGCAGTGAAGCAGCGCCAACATCGCGCCGAAAATGTGCAGCAATAGTCCTTTTCGGACAAGCCCATCATGCGCTTTCGGTAATATCTGGCTCCAGCAAAGGAGAAGCAGATGCCGCTGGCCATGAACCGAGAAGTCTTTATCACCTGTGCTGTCACCGGCTCCGGCGACACTGCTGGCAAGTCCCCGCATGTGCCGCGCTCGCCGAAGGAGATAGCCGCATCCGCCATTGATGCCGCGCGTGCAGGTGCAGCCATTGTTCATTGCCACGTGCGCGATCCTGAGACCGGCGCACCATCCCGTCGCAATGATCTCTACAAGGAGCTGACTGACCTCATTCGGGCGTCGGATGTCGATGTTGTGCTCAATCTGACCGCCGGTATGGGCGGCGACATGGTTTTCGGAGGAGTTGAAAACCCGCTCCCGCTGAATCCCAAAGGTACGGATATGGTCGGGGCCACGGAGAGGGTCTCACATATTGCCGAGTGTCTTCCTGAAATCTGCACGCTCGATTGCGGGACGATGAACTTCAACCTCGGCGACTATGTCATGACCAACACGCCTGGGATGCTGCGCGCGATGGCGACGAAGATGACAGCTCTTGGGGTTCTTCCTGAAATTGAGGCCTTCGACACAGGCCATCTGTGGTTTGCCAAGCAGCTTGTAGACCAAGGAATAATCAAGGATCCTGTTCTCATCCAGTTCTGCATGGGTATTCCCTGGGGGGCTCCGGACGACCTCAATACTTTGTTGGCAATGGTCAACAACGTTCCGGCCGGATGGACCTTTTCCGCCTTTTCAATCGGCCGCAATGCGCTTGCCTATCCTGCAGCCGCGGTCCTGGCGGGCGGAAACGTTCGCGTCGGTCTCGAAGATAATCTCTATGCCGGCAAGGACATGCTCGCGACAAACGCACAGCTCGTCGAGAAAGCTGCTACCGTCATTCAGGGGATGGGAGCGCGGATCATTGGACCGGATGAAGTCCGCCGGAAGCTGAAACTTACGAAACGCTAGTTGCCGTTGCGATCGCCGGTGCTCGGGCACCGGGTTCGCTCCCGTTATGCTAGGTCTTCCTGTTTCTGGCACGACGGCCATCAACGCGCCTCTGTGGACCCCGACGCAAGACCAGATCGACGCTTCGCCATTGGCGGCTTTCCTGAAGGCGGCGGAGGCGAAAGCCGGCGCTACATTCGCCTCATATGCCGAGTTGCACCGCTGGTCTGTCGAGGATCGCGAAGGGTTCTGGAGCCTGGTCTGGGACTTTTCCGGCATTGTCGGCGACAAGGGCAAGCGTGAGCTCGTCGATGGCGACAAGATGCCGGGTGCCTCCTTCTTTCCCGATGCGTCGCTGAATTTCGCCGAGAACCTGTTGAAGAAGACCGGCGCCGGCGAGGCAATCGTCTTTCGCGGCGAGGACAAGGTCGAGCGGCGGCTGTCCTGGAACCAGCTGCATGGCCTGGTCTCGCGCCTGCAGCAGCTTTTCCTGTCGCTCAAGGTCAAGAAGGGCGACCGCATTGCAGCGATGATGCCCAACATGCCCGAAGCCGTCGCCGCCATGCTGGCCGCGGCCTCGATCGGCGCTGTGTGGTCATCCTGTTCACCCGATTTCGGCGAGCAGGGCGTGCTCGACCGGTTCGGCCAGATCGAACCGATCATCTTCATCGCACCGGATGGCTACTGGTACAATGGCAAGGCGATCGAGGTCGCCGACAAGGTCGCCGCTGTCGCGGCCAAGCTCGGCAGCGTACGCAAGGTCCTGCTTGTCGATTATCTCGGCACCTCGGCCGACGTAGCCGCAACCATCGACAAGGCGGTGGCGATGGAAGAGGCGCTGGCGCCCTTCGCTGTCAAGCCGGTCAGCTTCGAACAGCTGCCGTTTTCGCACCCGCTCTACATCCTGTTTTCATCAGGAACCACCGGCATCCCCAAATGCATCGTCCATTCGGCCGGCGGGACGCTGATCCAGCATGTCAAGGAACACCGGCTGCATGCCGGCCTCGTCGACGGCGACCGCTTCTTCTACTTCACCACATGCGGCTGGATGATGTGGAACTGGCTGGTGTCGGGACTGGCTTCCGGAGTGACGCTGCTGCTCTATGACGGTTCGCCCTTCTTCCCCGACGGCACTGTGCTGTTCGACTTCGCCGATGCCGAGAAGATCACCTTCTTCGGGACCTCGGCCAAGTTCATCGATTCCGTGCGCAAGGCCGGCCTCAAGCCGATCCGCAGCCATGACCTGTCGACCGTGCGGGCGATCTCTTCCACCGGCTCTCCGCTGTCGCCCGAGGATTTCCGCTTCGTCTATGACGGCATCAAGAAGGACGTGCATCTGGCCTCGGTCTCCGGCGGCACTGACATCGTCTCCTGCTTCGTGCTTGGCGTGCCGACGCAGGCTGTCTGGACCGGCGAGATCCAGGGCCCCGGCCTCGGCCTGGCCGTCGATGTCTGGGACGACGACGGCAAGCCGATCCGGCAGGAGAAGGGCGAGCTGGTCTGCACCAGGGCGTTTCCGTCCATGCCGATCGGCTTCTGGAACGATCCCGACGGCAAGAAGTACCAGGCTGCCTATTTCGAGCGTTTCGACAATGTCTGGTGCCATGGCGACTTCGCCGAATGGACCGCGCATGGCGGCATGATCATCCATGGCCGCTCGGACGCCACGCTCAATCCGGGCGGTGTGCGCATCGGCACGGCGGAAATCTATAACCAGGTCGAACAGATGCCGGAAATCCTGGAAGCGTTGTGCATCGGCCAGGATTTCGACAATGACGTGCGCGTCGTGCTGTTCGTGCGGCTGGCCGCGGGCGTCCAGCTCGACGAGGACCTGGAAAAGCGCATCCGCGCCAAGATCCGCAGCGGCGCCAGCCCCCGCCATGTCCCGGCCAGGATCGTCGCCGTGTCGGATATTCCGCGCACCAAGTCGGGCAAGATCACCGAGCTCGCCGTGCGCGACGTCGTGCACGGCCGCGCCATCAAGAACAAGGAAGCGCTCGCCAACCCGGAAGCGCTGGAGCTGTTCCGGAACCTGCCGCAGCTTGCAGGTTAGGGTTCCTGCGATCTGTCTAACTGGCACCTCGGGCAATCGCGGTTCTAATGCTGTCTGCCTGTTTTGCACGAGGCTCGTGTATTGTGGCTTGATGCCTCCGGATACGACATTGCGCAGAGTGATGATCCCGATGGCTTCGTCGAGGCCAATCCGCACCGCAACGACTACGAACTCACCACCGACCGTGTGACCTCACGGGTGCGCAGAGCGTTCTGACCAAACTGTAGTTTGGGACTGGGCCCACCGCTATGTACGCGTCGTGCAACGATCGAACTGGCCCCGCGCTTGGGTCGTTGGATTAAGATAAGTTGTCGTCCCAGCCGGAATGCATCAGAGCGCAGCACCAAACGTACTCGGCACGGCCCGATCAATACCTTCCATCCTTCCATCAATCGCAAGCTGAGTCGGCGTCGACGTGATTGAACCTTTGAACTTGACCATCACCGGCATAAGGAAGATTCGCTAGTCGACCCGTTTGCTGGCGCGCACTCATCGACCCGTCCTCCGTTTTTATTGCTTGCGGGCGGGCTCCAGGTACTGCTGACTGTCACAAAGTCCCTACCATCCTGACGATTGGAACGCAGTCCTTCTGCTGGCACAGCGCGGCGGATGCCGTTGTTCGTTGCTGTACCGCTTCGCTCGCCGACCACTGCTATGTTCGCTGGCTCTTCTGGTCTTCACGCCACTTCGCGTCGAACGCTTGCTGACCCTTCGCAGTCCATAATTGTTGCGCGTGCCGGCCTTCATCGCTCTGGAGCTTGTCAGCGATCCAGAGGAGGACGCCGTAAATGGCAGCGCGATCGTCGTTGGTCAGTTCAACGATGCCCGCCTTGACGACGAGACCGCCGAGTTCGATCAGGTGTCGGGTGCGCTTGCGGCGCTCGACCTGCCAGGTGCGCATGTCATGCCGAGCCTGTGCCGCCTGCCGGCGATTGTGTGCTGCTCGGTTGTGCTGAAGTGCTGCGAGGGTTGCGCTGAGATGCCGGACCAGCTCGCCGGGACCGGCTCTCGAAAAACATCACCCCACGCTTAGCCCATGCCTCACGCTTTGCCGTGTCTTTCGTCTCGGCAATTGCGACCAGTGCGCCGGCCAGTTCGTCGGTGCTGAGCTGATCGGCGCCGGTCGCGATCACCAGCTCGCCAAGTTGATGCACCTTTCGCGTCTTGAGCTCGCGCGCTTTTTCTTCCAGCGCCTTCAGTTCGCTGTCGAAGTCTCGTGGTTTGCGCATGGCTGTCTCCATTGATTGTCGATGTGGCGATGATAGGCGAGCGTCCACCGCAAGGCTTCAGGGTTGCCGAGACAGCCCGGGACGGGCTGGTCCATCCCGAGATTTTTTCGAGGGAGGGCGCGCTTATACGTCGTGCCGACGTGCGCTCTGCCGTGCAAATGATCTGGTCGCGATGGCGATCTATCATCTTCACGTCAAGGTCATTCGCCGCAAGGCAGGCTCAAGCGCTGTCGCGTCGGCTGCCTACCGCTCGGCTTCGCGGCTGCGAGATGAGCGCATCGAACGCAGCCACGACTTCTCCGCCAAGCGCGGTGTCGTCCATTCCGAGGTGATGCTACCGGAGAACGCACCGGCGGCCTGGAGCGACCGCGAACGACTGTGGAACGATGTCGAGGCGTTCGAGGTCCGCAAGGATGCCCAGCTCGCCCGCGAGGTGGAATTTGCCCTGCCACGTGAACTGAGCCAGGCGCAAGGCATCGAACTGGCGCGCGACTTCGTTCAAGCCGAATTTGTCAGCAAAGGCATGGTCGCCGATCTCAATGTGCATTGGGACAGGGCAGAGGATGGCAGTCCAAAACCACATGCTCATGTCATGCTCACCATGCGGTCCGTGGATGAGAATGGCTTTGGCGCAAAGGTGCGCGACTGGAATGCTACCCAGCTGGTCGAGCGCTGGCGCGAGCGATGGGCGGATCTGGCCAATGAACGCCTGGCCGAACTCGACATCGACGCCCGCATCGATCATCGCAGTCTGGAAGCGCAGGGCATTGCGCTGGAGCCGCAAACGCAGATCGGTGCTCCAGCCCAGCGCATTGAAGGCAGCGGCCTTGACGCTGGTGACCTTGAAGCAGATCGCGCCGAGCTGCACCGCGAGATCGCGCGCAACAATGGTGCACGCATCATTGCCGATCCATCCGTGGCGCTCGATGCCATCACCCATCAGCAGTCGACCTTCACCCGAAAAGACATCGCGAAGTTCGCGCATCGGCACAGCGATGGAATTGACCAGTTCAACGATGTCATGGGAGCCATCAGCAACGCACCCGATCTGGTCGAACTCGGCAAGGACGGACGCGGCGAAGACCGTTTCACCACCCGGCAGATGATCGACACCGAACAGCGCCTTCACCGCGCGGCGGAGCGTATCGATTTGGACGAGCGACACGCGGTGAGTGAGGCACATCGCGAGGCAGCACTGGCGCGGGCTGCGCAACGCGGGCTTGTCCTTTCAGGCGAGCAGACCGATGCGCTTGCGCATATCACCGAAGGCCGCGGTCTTGGTGTCATTGTCGGCTTTGCCGGGACGGGCAAGAGCGCCATGCTGGGTGTTGCGCGCCAGGCATGGGCAGCGGCGGGCTATGAGGTTAAGGGCGCCGCACTCTCCGGCATTGCGGCCGAGAATCTGGAAAGCGGATCCGGCATCTCGTCGCGCACCATCGCCAGCATGGAACACGGCTGGGGACAGGGCCGCGATCTTCTCACCGCGCGTGATGTCCTGGTGATCGACGAAGCCGGCATGGTCGGCACGCGCCAGTTGGAGCGCGTGCTCTCCCATGCGGCGGACGTCGGCGCAAAGGTCGTGCTGGTCGGCGATCCGCAGCAGTTGCAGGCGATCGAAGCCGGCGCTGCATTCCGTTCGATCCACGAGCGCCATGGCGGCGTCGAGATCGGCCAGGTGCGCCGGCAGCGCGAGGACTGGCAGCGCGACGCCACGCGCGACCTGGCAACCGGCAGGATCGGCGCTGCGACCAGGGCCTACGACGACAGAGGCATGGTGCACCCGGCTGCGACGCGCGATGAGGCGCGCAGCGATCTGGTCGAGCGCTGGGATCGCGACAGGCAGGCACAACCAGAGGCACGCCGGATCATTCTCACACACACAAACGACGAGGTGCGCGCCCTGAACAAGGCGGCGCGCGAGCGCATGCGAGGTGCCGGCGATCTCGGCGACGAGGTTCAAGTGAATGTCGAACGAGGTGCAAGGAGCTTCGCAAGCGGCGACCGTGTCATGTTCCTGCGCAACGAGCGGGGGCTTGGCGTCAAGAACGGAAAGCTTGGCGTGATCGAAGAGGTTAATACACGTAGCATGACGGTTCTAACCGACGACGGCAGGTCGGTACACTTTGACCTGAAAGACTATTCCCACATCGACCACGGCTATGCCGCGACCGTTCACAAGGCGCAGGGCATGACTGTCGACCGGACCCATGTGCTCGCAACGCCCGGCATGGATGCACATGGCAGCTACGTCGCACTGTCGCGGCATCGCGAAACGATGGACCTGCATTACGGCAGCGATGACTTCGCGACCCAAGAACGCCTCGTCCGGACGCTGTCACGGGACCGCGCCAAGGACATGGCGTTGGATTACGAGCAGGTCGACCCGGCGCAGAGCTATGCCGAGCGGCGCGGCATCACGTTCCGCGAGCGCGTGGTCGAGATTGTGCGCCGGATCGTTCCGGAGAAGCTGCGCGACAGGATCGGCGGATTGCTGGACGGGTTGCGCTCGCCCGCAGACGGCGAGCCCTCGCAGGACCGTGGACCTGGGCCGGGAAGGGAAAATGTTGGGGCGCACATCGGAGATGCAGACCCGACGCCCGACAGAAAAACTCCCGCAACCGGCGTGCCACGCGACACGATTCTGCCGGTGGACGCGGAAGCGGCGTTGCGCAGCGCTCGTACGAAGGCGCTAGTGCGTCACGCGCGCGCTCTCGACGCGATGTCGCACAAGGCAAATGCGGATGGGCAGGGGACGCCTGAGCAGATGCGCGAGTTGAGGGATGCCCGTAGCGCTTTCGAGAAGGTGCGACCGCATGGCTGGCGCGATGCCGAAGCGGCTTATGTGAAAAATCCCGAGCTGGTTCGTGAAGCGGGTGCCGGCCGCGTCAATCGAATCGTGCTTGCTCTCCAGCTTGAAACGGAAATCCGCACCGGGATGGACATCGATCCCGGCCGCCGCGCCGACCGGTTCGTGGAACGCTGGCAAAAGCTCGATCGGACGGGACGGGAGCAATATCAGACCGGCGACATGTCCGGCTACAAGTCAACGCGTTCGGCCATGTCCGATATGGCCAAGAGCCTCGAACGAGATCCGCAGCTTGAATCCTTGCTTGCCAATCGTAAAAAGGCGCTTGGCATCCAGGTCGAATCCGGCCGGCGCCTTGGTGCGGAACTGGCATTCAGCCATGGCATCGGTAAGGGGCGGGGCCTTGGGCTCTGACACCCCTCCGATTTGCCGCCGTTCCCACGCCCCAGATCGACGCGATGACAAATCTGATTGCGCGGCGACCTTGGGTTGTCCTGTCTGGTTCCAGCAGGTGCCAAATGCTCTCAGCGAAAGGCAACGCAGCCATGCCTGAACTGGATCGTATCATTCGCCTTAAGACCGTCCTCGCGCGGACCGGCTTGTCCCGCTCGACGATGTACCGAAAAATCGGCGAAGGCACGTTCCCGGCCCAGGTCAAGATCAGCTTAAACGGTGCGGGATGGAGGGAGTCGGACATCAATCGGTGGGTCGCTGATCCTGTCTCATGGCACACCGGTGGAGTGGCACGTTGCGCCCATCGTTGAACAGTCCTCTCTGATGTAAGTTCAACGACTGGGAAGGGGCCGTTTGCAGAATGGAAGGTCTCGGATTCCGACCGGCCAAAGCGGACATCCCCCATGCCGCGCCCACCGACGGTTCCGGCCCATTGCCGACCGTCGGCGGCCGTGGCAAGCCGCATTGTGGCTTTTCCGTACCAGCCATTCTCGCCGGCCGCAGCATTTTCAGTTGGACAATGCCGCCGATGCTGACGTGTCGCTCAACCGTGCAAGCCGTCAGGCTCCAAGCGGGCGCGATCACACCTACCGGAGCATCAAACAGGACCGAAGGTCCTTTGCCGACTACTGGCCCGAAACATCGAAAAAAGACCGGTGCCAAGACCTCGGCCGTTGCCAGCTTTGGCTTCGTCCAAATATCACATGCTATGGTTCATTGTCGGATCGCCAGATGGACTGGCGGTCCGACGGATTTCTTCTATCTCAAACAACTTCACACGCTTTCAGCCGACCTTGATCAGGTTCTGGAAAATCAGGGCATTTCTGGCTTGGATCAGGCGCCCGCCTTCCGCGATCTTGCCCAATTCGATCGGTGCATAGCCAAGGTCGGAGACCAGTTTGGCGACCAAAGCGCTGGAGGCCTCGTCGTCGCTCGACACGAACACGACGCGGCGGCCATCCGGAATGGCGACCGGGGCTACAAGTCCCTTCATCGGCAACTGGTTGAACGCCTTGACGAGATTCGCGCCGGGGACCCGATCTGCATTGACCTCGGACGACAAGCGGCCCTGAAGTTCGCGCTCCTGCACGTCGAGCGGCAGAAAGGCAGCGTTGGTGACGTCGATAACGATCTTGCCGGTCCAGTCCGACCGCGTGGCGGCAACATCCTTGAAGTTGAGGAAAGGGACGGCAAAGAAGATCACGTGGGCCTCGAGAGCCGCGTCCAGCGTGGCTGCTGTCACACTCTGGCCAAGCGATGCGATCAGGGGCTCGATCGTGGCCGGGCCGCGGGTGTTGGCAATAGCGACGTCGATGCCGGCGCGCGAGAATATCCCGGCGAGGGTCAGACCGACGTTGCCGGTGCCGATGATGCTGTAGGTCATGGTCATTTTCCTTTTGTTTGCGCCACTGCTGTGGCTTTGCTGTTGGAGGCGAAGGTCCCGCGCGCAAAGTCCCGGCGGGCCTGACGTATTTCTTCGGCGGTGTTCATCACGAAAGGGCCGCCGAAGACGACAGGCTCGTGCATGGGTTTTCCCGCAAAGACGAGAAGGCTCACCGACGTATCGTCCGTGCGCAGTGTCAATTCTGTCGGCTCCGGCTGGTTCGGGCGCGTAAGCCAAGCGATTTGCCCGGCACTGAGGCGGCTTTCACCCGGTCCGACAAGGACGCTGCCTTCCAGGAGGAAAAGGAAGGCGTTGTCTTCTCCGGCAAGGTCGATCGACGTAGCGTCGCGCGGACCCAGATCGACCTTGAGCATGGTCACCGGGACATGGTTCAGCGTAGGGGCCGAAATCCCATGACTTTGCCCCGAGAAGACGGAGATACGGGTGCCGCCCCGCTCCCACAGAGGCCGGTCCACCGCACGCAGATGCTGATACCGTGGTTCGGTCATCTTGGCGGCGGCGGGCAGGTTGATCCAGAGTTGCAGCGTGTGGGCAATCGTGCCCGGAGGCGCGCTTTCCTCGTGCAGAACGCCGCGCCCCGCTGTCATCCACTGTGCATCACCGGACCCTAACCAGCCGAGATGACCGGCCGAGTCGTGATGATCGACCACCCCCTCGATGACGTAGGTCAGGGTTTCGATGCCGCGGTGCGGATGAACGGAATAGGCACCATGCGGCATCCAGTCCTCGCCCATCAGCAGAAAGGGATCGCTGAAGGCGGGATTGTCGCTGCCGATCAACCGCCGAACCCGATGGCCGGAAACGAAGCCCGCTGTGGTCACTGGATCGTCAATCCGGGCAACGCCGCGTTGGGCGACTTGCGGTTGAAAGATCATGGCGGCGATCCCCGGTGTCACATCGCTGCGGCACTGGCCGTCGCTCGGACGGCGGCGGCTTCGACCGTGGCGCCAAGGGCCTCGATCGCGGTTTCGCCGACGCCGCCCGCGACGCTCCGGCCGGCCAGCGTGATGTTGACGTCCGTGATCCCGATCCACCCCAGCACCTGGGTCAGATACCCGCTGGCAAGGTTGTAGCCCGCGACCGGCGAGCCTGGCGTGAAATCACCGCCGGTGGCCAGGATGATGTCGGCGCGCTTGCCGGTCAGAAGGCCCTTGTTGTCGGAGCCCACCGTCACCCCGACCCGCACGATCTGGTCGATCCAGGCCTTGAGCGCTGCCGGGATCGAGAAGTTGAACATCGGCGTCGCGATCAGCAGGTGGTCGGCGGACTTCAGTTCCGCGACCAGATCATCGGACACCCTGATGGCCGCCGTCATTTCGGCTGTGTGCGTGTCGGCCGGCATGAAGGCCCCGCCGATCCAGGCGAAATCCACCAGCGGAACCGGCGCCTTGGCCAGGTCACGGGTGATGACCCTGCCTTGCGGATTGGCAGCCATCCAGGCCGCAACGAAGCGTTCGGTCAGCTTGCGCGAGGCTGAATAATCAAAACGCGGGCTGACTTCGATGACGAGAAGGGTGGGCATGAGGGTAGTCCTTTTTGAAAGGGGGAGGGGAGTCTGGGAAACGGGGCCGCCTGCGGTCGGGCGGAGCCGGTTGGCAATCCGCGCAATCCAGCTTCCCGACCCGGTTTTCGGTCTGTGAGGCATGGTCAATTCTTTCCTGATGACCGGCACCGACACGAGGGCACGGCCTGACGAGAGGCTTGATCGAAGGTTTGTTCTGTCCGGCTCAGGGCGGCTGCAATCTTGGGAAGGTCGCCATCGCCAACTGATGACCGATATTTAGTGCTCTTGATTGCATCAGTAAATTGACGTAATTTCGCTTCTATACATCTAATGATTGGATGGGAATTTGCTGGACAGCGTCACCATCAACCAGTTGCGCACCTTCGTGGCCGTTTGCGAAGAAGGCAGCTTTTCGGGTGCCGCCAAGAAACTTATGCGGGCGCAGTCCGCCGTCAGTCATGCCATCTCTGCGCTGGAGCAGGCGCTTGATGTCGCGCTTTTCGAGCGGGATGCGCGCCGCGCCGAACTCAGCGCTGCTGGGCGCAACCTTCTGCCCGACGCGCGATCGGTCATCGCCCGCACTGAAGAGATGAAGACCCGCGCCAGTGCCATCGCGCGGTTCGGCGCACCGCAGCTGTCGATTGCGGCGGACGTCTATTTTCCCCGGCCGCATCTGATTGCCTGCCTTCAGTCTTTGCAGACCCTCTCGCCCATGGTGGCAGTCAGCCTGCGGATGACGACGATGCAGGGCGGCGAGGCGCTGGTCCTCGACGGCGTCTGCTCCATGGCCATTTCCATCGCCGACGTGCCAGAGTTGAACCCTGACGCCATCGAACGGCACTGGCTGGGAGAGACGTCGATGGTCACAGTCTGCGCCCCGACCCACCCCCTGGCCGCAGCACGCTCACCAGTTCCAACCGACGAATTCAGCCGGCATGTGCAGCTTGTCGTCACCGACAACCGCCCGAACGCCGACAAGACCGAAGTGGCCGTGGTCGGAGAGCGCAAGTGGCATGTCAACGACCTGAGCGCCAAGCATGACTTTTTGACCGCGGGCCTCGGCTGGGGCCACATGCCGCGCGATCTGGTCACGGGCGATCTGGCGGCCGGCACCCTTGTCGCCATTCAGCGCCATGCCTGGCACATCCGTCCGTTGACCTTCATGCTCTCACAACGCCGGGGGCAACGGCTGCAGGACGCGGAGGCGACCTTGCGCGATCTACTTGCAGATTGGGAAATGGAGCAAGACCCGGAAAACCCGATCACTTAGGCCCCGACGCCAGAAACTCCAGCACCTGATTCGCCCTTCTGCCGATGATTGCGTCATTCCTGACGGAATCCGTCGGCATGCTTTAACGCGGTGCAGCAAACCTAGCTCAAGCTTCAGGACCGTCCGGAACGGAGCTCACGTGAATGGATGAAAGTCCCGTGGCAGGTCACGCTCTATGTGTGAACGTCCGCTTTTTCAACCATGCTGCATCCGCTATACTGCACTATCGTGAGGCGGCTTTCCGCCCTCTTGACCGATTCTGCTCGCCGTGTTGAACGGCAGCTTCTGGGTGACTCAGCAAGCCGCCTGAACGACCGACTTGAGGGCGCATCGCTGACCGACAGCTTTGGGCCGTAACCTGCCTGTCAGCTATTAGAGCGCATTCAGCCAATAACAGCCATTGGGCGCGGGGTGGGCGAATAGAGACGTGCAAATGCTGCAGGCGACAAGATAGACCGGAAAAGGCGTTGGGGGTGTTGCCTCATTGGAACGTAATAATTTAAATTAGCGGAGTCTAGGATCTGTCAGAGTGGACAACTACGGATGCAATATCCGAAACAAAATTCCAATATTCTGTTCACCACTCTGAAAAGGAGATAATGGTATCCTCGATGATTCGCTTTTTCGTCATCACTATCGTTAGATGCGAGAGCGCACGTAGCAAGTACTGCTCAACTCTGGTCGACATTGTGATATGAGCCTGTTCGTTGCCTGGCGCGGCACTCTTGATTTCCCCGCTCTTCCAGAGCGCGGCCTGAAGGTCGGCGGCAACCGCATCGTTCAGCGCGTCTTCGGCGGTGCTACCACTAAAGCTCGAATCTCGCCCTCTCAGATCAAGGGGCACGATCTCATCACCACGGAACTCAGTCATCCGTACCGCGAGATTCTCCTTCGCCGAAAGGGGGCGCGCCGAGTATCCACGCCGCTGCCTGTGGTCGTGGCACCAAGCGTCGACGACCTCGATAACCTTCCTGAGACCTTTGAAATCCAATGGGATTCCCTAGGCGAATTGGCGACCTATGCCGACACGCCGGAAAAGGTTCTGCAGTCATGGATCAATAGGTTCGATTTTCGAACCGAGGACGAGGAGAACGACCTTCCGGGCCTGCGCACCCCGCAGATAGGCGCGCTGCACGCGATCTCCGCTCACTTTGCAGTTGGCTCCGCCTTTGAACCAGCCACGGTCGTCCTTCCGACTGGAACCGGCAAAACAGAAACGATGTTGGCAACGCTCGTCTACCGACGGCTTGGACGCACACTCGTCCTCGTTCCCAGCGATACACTACGAAGCCAGATCGCCGGCAAATTAATCAGCCTTGGCGTCCTGCCCGAGGCCCAGGTCATCACTGTCGACCTCGCCAGGCCCCGTGTTGCGATCATCACCACTGGCATAAGGTCGATGGACGAACTGGACTCGATCATCCAGAACGCAAATGTCATCGTTGCTCTTCCGAATGTTCTCGATTCCTCGGGGGCCGCGGTAGTCCGCCGTCTTGCGAACGCATGCTCCGATCTTATCGTCGACGAGGCCCACCACATCACTGCCAGAACGTGGCAGGGTGTTCGGGGGCACTTCGCTGCAAAACGCATTCTCCAATTCACCGCAACGCCGTTCCGGCGCGACGGCAAGCGCGTCGATGGCAAGATTATCTTCAACTACAAGCTCGGTGATGCCCAGGCCGCCGGCTACTACCGCCCTATAAACCTCAAAACGATCGAAGAATACGGGGACGAGGAAGCCCGCGATGTCGCAATTGCCAACGAAGCCATTGCGACGCTCCGCCATGACCGGGACGACCTGAAGCTCGATCACCTGCTGATGGCGCGGACGTCGTCAAAGGACCGGGCCGAAGCTGTGGGCCGCATCTACCAGCGCCTCGCACCGGACCTCAAACCGGTGGTCGTATACTCTGGTCCCGGGCGCACCTTGATCAATCGCGAAGCTATGACTCAGCTCTTCGATCGAGGAGCCGATGGAGCCCGGATCGTCATCTGCGTTGACATGCTCGGCGAAGGATTCGACCTGCCGTACCTCAAGGTCGCGGCCCTTCACGACACGCATAAGTCGCTGGCCGTAACACTTCAGTTCATCGGCCGCTTCACACGCAAAGGCCCCGCCGACAAAATCGGCGAGGCCACAGTCGTCACCAATATTGCCGACCCTGATGCCGAGGCGAAACTCGCCGACCTCTACGCAGAAGGAGCCGACTGGGATCTGCTCATCAAGCGCTTGAGCGAGGAAAGAATTGCACAGGAACTGCGGCTGCAGGACGTGGTGCTTGCGCTTAAAGAATCTGGCGATCTCCATGCGAATCTTTCGCTTTGGAACCTCCGGCCGGCACTTTCAGCACAGCTCTTCCGGACGAAATGCGAGGACTGGAACCCCTTAGCTTTCGAGTCGGTCCTTCAGAAAGACTCAGACAGCTGGTACGCGCTCAGTGAACAGGACAGCGTTCTGGTCGCCGTAGTGTGCCGTTCTAGTGATGTGGCCTGGGGCAACTACCAGAATGTGTACGACACGATCTACGACCTCCTGATCCTCAAATGGGACAAGGCTGCTGGGGCACTGTGCCTCTTTGCGAGCGACTATGATGCGTTGCGGTCCGAGAAACTCGCCAAGGCGGTCACGAACGAAGACACCACGCTGGTATCGGGCACGCCTATCTTCAACATTCTCAACAATGTCGAACTGCCACTGGTGAAGAGTCTCGGTTCGTCGCGTATCGGCGCGATTAGTTTCACCTCTTATTTCGGACCGAATGTCACCGAAGGGCTCGCAAGTATCGAGAAAGCCGAGTCCTCGCTCAACAACCTTGCGTGCCTTGGATACGAGGACGGCGAGCGCGTCCTTTGGGGAGGAACCCAGCGACGCGGCAAGGTCTGGCAGCAAAAGTCCGGCACAATATCCGACTGGATCGAGTGGACCGCCGCGACATGGGCGAAAGTCTCGTCCGAAGTTGAGAGCGAGAGCAACATCGTTCGCGACTTCCTTCGCCCGGAGAAACTGGCTAAGCCGCACCCTGCGTGGCCGATATCGGCCCAATGGGGTGAGCAGGCGCAAATGCGCTTCAACGACCGGCAGTTCGTCATCTTTGGTTCGTCAGAAGTTCCCGTCTTCGCCGTCGATCTGAATCTCGGTGATGTCGGATCGGACGGCGAAATCGTCTTCCGTATCGAAACCGAGGGGGCGACGTCCGAATACGCCTTGGTCATCAGTGAGGAGATTCCGGGCGGATACCGCCACGACCACGTCTCCGGACCTGCCATTGCGTTCCGGCATGGCACATTGCCCGCGGTGCCCCTGGAGGAGTACCTCCAGAAGGATCCCTTTATCATTCGCTATGCAGACGGGACTTACTCGTACAACTGCTACCACATTCCAGTGAAGCTGGACGCCGGGCTCTATCAGCGTGACAAACTGGAGGCGTGGGAATGGAATGGCATCGAGTTGAACAAGGAGTCGATGCACAAGGCCGGTGACCGGAAGACGATCCAGTTCCGAACGTTTGAGCAGCTCAACAGCGAGTTCGACGTCATCTTCAACGATGACGGCCACGGCGAGGCCGCTGACCTTGTGTGCCTAAAAGACGTGGACGATAACACAATTCGGTTATGCCTCGTCCATTGCAAGGGAGCTCATGAGGCGCGGGTGTCGCAGGATATCCGGAACTTTTACATTGTCTGCGGCCAGGCGCAGAAGAGCATCGTAGCAAAGCACGCCGGCCTTCCGACACTCTATCACGATCTGAAAAGGCGGCAGGAAACCTGGGTCCGCGAAGGCCACAACCGCTTCCTGAAGGGCGACATCAAAGACCTCTCCTACTTCAAGGAAAAGTCGCGCCGCGCGAGACTCGAGTTCGAGATGATTCTTGTCCAACCAGGAGGCTCGGTTGCCTCCATCACTGATGACGCTTTGCGGCTGCTGGCAACGACCGAACTTTATCTGCTCAAGACCACCCAGGCAAAGTTCCGGGTCGTGCTCTCGCCCTAAGTGCGAGCTCACTCCACCTGTCGATGAATGATGAAGGCGATGGACACGAAGCCTAACTTCGAACAGCTGAACAAGCGTTGCGAACGCAGCATTGCGAAAATGGGCGACGCCCAGGCTATCGCCCACGTTGGGGAGTTAATCGACGACGCCTTCGACGCGTCCTTCGAGCGTGGTGCCAAGCGCGCTCTCTATCTGCTCGACGAATTGTCCTGTCGTGAATTGGTCGACACTGACGCAACGCTGGTCGAGTATTTCCGAGCCAATGCTTGGGCGGCACTGTCGCGTATAGCGAACGTCCGACGATCCTGGTCCGGGACCTTGCCAACGGCACCTTCGTCGCCGACCAGCGCAACGCCGTGCTCATCGGCGGCACCGGAACCGGCAAGTCGCATCTGGCAATCGCCCTTGCCCGCGCCCTGATCCGCAACGGCTCACGTGGCCGCTTCTTCAACGTCGTCGATCTCGTCAACCGGCTCGAGACCGAGCACCGCGGCGGCAAGCAGGGCCGGATCGCCGATTACCTCACCCGGCTCGACTTCGTCGTGCTCGATGAACTCGGCTATCTGCCCTTCGCGCAGGCCGGCGGGCAATTGCTCTTCCACCTGATCAGCAGGCTCTACGAACGGACCTCGATCATCGTCACCACCAACCTGGCGTTCGGAGAATGGCCCGCCGTCTTCGGCGACGCCAAGATGACGACAGCGCTCCTCGACCGTCTCACCCATCTATCCGATGGCCTATGAAACCTTCACCGACGTCGCTGAGGACCTTCCCCGCTTCATTGATGAGGTCTACAACACCCGCCGATTGCATTCAGCGCTCGGCTATCTCAGCCCGCAACAGTTCGAAGACCAACACGCCCGGAAGATGAACCCATCGCAGAGATATCGCGGCAGCAAGGCCTCAGCGCACGTCCGGTACGCAAATGGCTGGATGGCTACAGGTCATAACATCCCCGGCGATTTCGGAAACGCTGAGGCAAGCGTCCCCTATCACTTGGCGCAGTGCGTCGAGCGCGCGATCGGTTTGCCTTCGACGACAACATTCCAACAAACACCAGAGCTGATGCTGAGCGCGTTCCCCCGCCAACACGACTGATGCTTGATCAGAAATGACGTGAAGAACAGCTACATGAACCTTCGAGATTTTGGCGAGCAAACTCTTATCGTCGCAGCACAGCATGAGACGCATGTGGAAATCCAACGCCAGCTTCACCCGTGTCTGGGCTATCGTTGACAGCTCACATTGGATCAGAATGCGCTCGGCATCGATAATGTCATCGCCACTCAGCCGCGGAGTTGCGAGCTTGAGCGCCACCGGCTCGTACAATAGTCGCCGTTGCAGGGACGCTATTAGTTGACGCATGTGACTAACGTCCGGCGGTCGTTGGTTCAGCGAAACTGGCACCGAAGGCTATTGGCCTCCGGATATACTGCGCGGATCGTCAGCACGGCCGCGACTCAGCAGCAGGGCATCGAACGATGACGTGGCGACGCCATTCCCGTGGCAGGCGGCAACGCCGACATGACGCTTGAGGTGAACTCCGCAACTGAGAGCCGCGTATACTGCGCGAACGTGCCTGCCCAAACGGCAAATTCGACGCGCCAAAACGCACATCAGGGGGTTATGGGATTGATGCCTACTTCCCGCGATCTGAGAACTGGGAAGCAAGATATCGGCGCGACCTCTACCAGCTCGCCGAAATATACTGGGTCTCCATGAATTCAAGCATTCCTTCATGGCCACCTTCACGACCGAGGCCGGACTGCTTAACACCTCCAAAAGGGGCAGCAGGATCAGACACCAGGCCTCGGTTGAGCCCAACCATTCCGTATTCCAACCGCTCGCAAATCTGGAGAGCGTGCCTCATATCTTCCGAGAACACATAGGCGACTAAGCCGTACTCCGTGTTGTTCGCCCTGCGGATAACGTCTTCGTCTTCCTTGAAGGTTTGGATCGCCGCTACAGGCCCGAATATCTCGTCGTGAACACAGGCAGCATCCTCCGGGACGTCTGACAACACGGTAGGAGGATAGAAGAAGCCTTTACCCTCCGGTACCACTCCACCTGTTTGGATCTTGGCGCCGCGTGACACGGCGTCTTCGACGAATCGGGCCACCTTGTCCCGGGTGCTGGCATTGACCAGCGGGCCAACATCGATCCCGTCCAGTGTGCCGTCGCCAACCGTGAGCCGCGCCATCTCACGCGTCAGCCTCTTTGTGAACTCAGCAGCGATATCGTCGTGGACGTAGATGCGGTTCGCTGCCGTACAGGCCTCACCGAGATTGCGCATCTTGGCCCGCATGGTGCCCTCGATGGCAATGTCAAGATTTGCGTCACCGAAAACGATCAATGGCGCATTTCCGCCGAGTTCCATGGCCGGCTTCAGGATCTGATCGGCCGCCGAATGCAGGAGCTTTCGCCCCACACCGGTCGAGCCCGTAAAGCTCACGACCCGAACCCGCTTGTCATGAAGAAGATGGTCGACCAGTTCGGCCGGGCGCAAGGTCGGAAGTACGTTTACCAGGCCCCTAGGAACGCCTGCTTCTTCCAGCAACGGCATGAGCGCAAGCATTGTAAGCGGCGTCTCGGACGCGGGCTTTATCACCACGGCGCAGCCTGCAGCCAGTGCCGGGGCAATTTTGCGGGTACCCATAGCAGCGGGATAGTTCCAGGGCGTGATGAGAACGGCGATGCCAGCCGGCCTTTGCTGGACAAGGATTCTCGCACCGGAATCCGGAGCATGCTTCACGAGGCCGTCGACTCGAACCGCTTCCTCGGAGAACCATCGAAAGAACTCCGCCGCGTACTTTGCCTCGGCCGTTGCGTCGGCTTTAGCCTTGCCGTTTTCCAGCGTGATCAGGTGGGCGAACTCATTCAGTCGCGCGGACATCAACTCCCAGGCCTTCCGCAAGACCTCGGACCGATGCCGCGGCGTTTGTTTCGACCAAAAGTCCATTGCCGCTTCCGCAGCGTCCAGGGCCGCGTCCGCGTCAGGGATGTCAGCCGAAGCGACTGATGCCAAAACGGATTCGTTCGCCGGATTGATGACATCGAAGCGGGCCTTCGTGGAACCGGCCCGCCAGGTTCCGTCGATATACAGGTCAGTGTATTTCATCGTGGGTTCCGGTTTGGAAACTCTGCCTCGGCATGCAGCTCACAGCGCGTTCAGGGTCTTCTCGATATCACCCGAAAAGCCGATATCGCAGGCGCCGCCTCCTTGCGTCTTTCCTGCCAGTGGACCCAAGGGCTCGCCGCTCTTGAGGATATCCGCGAGGTAGTCTTCCGCATTCGAGCGGGGCTTGAATCCGAGCCACGCGACATGGGAGTTGTCGACCCGCGCGCGGGTGTTCCTGGAAACGCCATAGACAACGTAGTAGTGATGCTCGGGCGCTTTGATGCATTGTTCGAAAAGATGGATCCCGTCCTCATGGCTCAGCCATGTCGATAGCATCCGCATATCGGTTGGCTTGGGTTCAAACGACGCCACGCGCACGCAAGCCACCGATAGGCCGTACTTGTCCGCGTACAGGCTGGCGAGGGCCTCACCACACGCCTTGGACACGCCGTAATAGCCACTGGGACGTATGCGCACGGTCTCATCGATCGTGTTTTCGAGTGGGTGGAAGCCTACGGCCTGCACCGAACTCGCGAAAACCACGCGCTTCACGCCTGCGCGCCGGGCAGCTTCGAAGACGGCATAAGTGAGGGAATAGTTGAGGGGAAAGATAGTTTCCCAGGGTGCTTCCTCGGGAAAGGCCGCCAGATGGACGACGACATCGACGCCGTCCATCGCTTCGATCATTTCCGGCAGATTTGTAGCGTCAGCGTTCCATATCTCCTCGTGATCACCGGGTGTTCCGAGATTGGCGATGTCGAGCAGACGCAAGGTGCGATCGGCATTGGCCAGACCATTCCTCAGTACGCGCCCGAGGCGCCCTGCCGCGCCGGTGATAAGAATTCTCTGCAAAGCACAGCCCCTTCAATTTCCGTTGAATGCGAGCTTGAAAACTAACCCGCGTAGCGATTCATTGGCACGCCCGCCACGCCGGCGTCGTAGGCGAAGACATTTCCGGCGAGCGGCTGCCGCAGGAGATCCTCCTCGGTAAGATCCTCGCGCGCGGTGGTAATGAACAACGTGGACATGTCCGGGCCACCGAACGTGCAAGATGTGACATTCTGAGCGGGGAGTTCAACTGTCAGCAAGACGTCGCCGGACGGCGAGTAGCGCGTCACTTTCCAGCCCGCGAAATGCGCGCTCCACAGACATCCCTCGACGTCCACCGTCGCGCCATCTGGACGGCCTTGGCCATGAGGCACCGTGGCAAACACCCGCTCGTTGCTCATTCTTCCCGACTGAACGTCGTAGTCGAAAGCGAGAATGTTCAGCGTCGGCGTGTCAGTGAAATACATCGTCCGGCCGTCCTGGCTCCAGGCAAACCCGTTGCTGGTCTTGATGCCGTCGCGCACCTTCGTGACGCTGCGGTCAGCGTCCACCCTGTACATGGAAGCGATGGGGCGTCTTTGGGACGGATCGGAGACCTCGTGAATGCTCCCGCACCAGAAGCGACCCGCGGGATCGCACTTACCGTCGTTCATGCGGTTCCCTGGGAAAGGCTCCTCGGGCGTTGAAAAATGCTCGCAACCCCCGGAGGTGAGATCATAGATGGCAAACCCGTCGCGTGTGCCGGCAATGATGCTCTGTCCATCTTTCCGAAGGGCGATGGACCCGAACTCGAAAGGCGTTTTCCAAGTCTTGACCGCTGCTGTCGCAGAATCATAGCGGTGCAAAATTTTCTCGGTGATATCCACCCAATAGAGGCACTGCTGATCAACATCCCAGACCGGGCACTCGCCGAGGGTGTTGTGTACGACAGCTATGCACTTAAGTCCGGTCTGCATGATATGTCCCAGTTTTGTAGGCGCGGGTAATTCTGTGGAGTTGCTCGACGGCCGCCTCGATATCCGCGCCCGTTAGATCGCGATGCGTGACAAAGCGCAGCCTTTTGCCTTTGGGCTGGAGGACCAACACACCGGCTTCCGCCATGAGGATGTGGAAAGCCCGCGGGTCGCCAAACGCGTCTGGCACGTAGGCCATGACGATATTGGTTTCGACGTCGGACGGACTAACCTCTAGCCCGACCTCCTTCAGTCCTGCCGCCAGACGCTTCGCATTGCGATGGTCGATACCGAGATCGTCAATATTTTCCCGCAACGCCATCAAGCCCGCCGCAGCCAAAATGCCGGCCTGGCGCATCCCCCCGCCGACCATCTGACGCCACCGGCGTGCTTCCTCGATGAGTTCCCGGCTGCCCGCGACAATCGCTCCGCCTGGAGCGCCGAGGCCTTTCGAAAGGCAAAAAGTAACACTGTGAGCCGGGTCCGCGAGATCGGATGGTTTGCAGGACAGCGCGACTGCCGCGTTGAAGAGCCTGGCCCCGTCGATGTGTAACACCATGCCACGGGCGGAAGCGAAATCCCTGACCTGCGTGAGATAATCCGCATCGAGGCAGCGGCCACCCTCGCCATTATGGGTGTTCTCGACGCAGATCAGCTTGAGGACCGGATTGAGGACAGACGGCCTCTGGTTGCTTGCCAGCAAAGGCGCGAAGTTAGTCAACAGCTCCAGCGGGTACCGGCCATCTGGCGTCGGTAGCGGGTGGGAGGTTAGTCCGCACACGGCCGCCAGATGACCGGTTTCATTGATATGGATATGCGAGGAATTGCTGACGATCGCGGCCGATCCGTGCGGCACCTGCGCCCTGATCGATACCAGGTTGCCCATCGTGCCGCTGAGCACAAACAGCGCCGCTTCCTTGCCAACCAGTTCCGCCGCATATTCTTCCAAAGCGCGGATTGTCGGATCTTCACGATAGTAATCGTCGCCGACTTCCGCGTCGGCCATGCAGGCCCGCATCGCCTTATTCGGCATGGTCAGCGTGTCGCTTCTGAAATCCAATTGTCTCGACATTCCGCTCTTCCAGCATGTGCTCGCGGTGTGACAATATCGAGCCAGAATGAGGAATTTCGGCATAAATTGATCTTAGATTGAAATCGCATACGATATCTGCGCATCGAATTGGCAGAAAATTTCACCGCCCAAAGTTAGGATGCTTGGAATGTCTACCAGACGCGCGGACCTCGACCAGATTGATCGCAAGATCTTGAACCGGCTGCAACGCGACAGCACGGTCACCAATGCCAAGCTCGCCGCGGACGTCGGGACGTCGCCAGCGTCCTGTCTTCGCAGGGTCCGTCGTCTGCGTGAAACCGGCTACATCGAGCGGGAGATCGCGCTGGTCAATCCTGACAAGGTCGGCCCCAGGCTGGTGACAATTACGGAAGTTCGGCTCAACAGCATCGATCGGCGCTCTCGAGACGAAGCAATCCGCCTGATCAAAAACATCCCGGAAGTGATCATCTGCTACAATGTCACAGGCAGCCGGGACTTGCTTCTTGTTTCCGTTTTCACGGACATGGCGGACTTCGAGCGAACGATCACGGAGCCGCTGTCAACCGTTCCCCAGATACAATCCATCAACAGCTACTTCGCGATCAAGACAGTCAAGTTCGAACCCATCATTCAGTTCGATGAAACGCGGTAGGGTAGGATCCGGGCCCTCCGCTCTTCCAGACATATTTGCCCGTCGGTCGTAGAGCGCAATAGCGCGCAGTTTAATCATGCCTGCAGGCCTGCGCGCGATTGAGCGACGGCGAACTTTGCGTGCTTATGACGCCCCCTTCTCAGCGAGAACATCTGCCGGCCGTCTGCCGCGCTTTCGACCATGCGCGTAGGCCGACATCCGCTTCCCGACACAAATGAAATCCGCGGACAAATTCGGAAGCAGATTTGTTGATTTGCTCCATTTCGAACGCGCTTTTGAAAGAAACTGGATCGGGTAGTTTGCAAACATCGACAGACGCTTGGAGCCGCAACATGGCAAAGGTCTGGCGAATGCCAATCGGGATCGATCTCACTGCGGCCAGGCATGTCTCTGGCCGAAAAGGCGACGCGCTCGTTTCGCCAAGGACGCGTCCAGCCGAAGGTTGTCTGGGCCATGCACTGACCTGGTTCGACAGGGGGCTGCGTTGAGCACGGTTGCTCCAATCATCCAGATCGTCGACGTCGACAAGTTCTACGGTGACTTCAAAGCGCTGTCAGATGTGACGCTCAACGTGCGCAGCGCTGAGCGTGTCGTGATCTGTGGGCCTTCTGGCTCGGGAAAGTCCACGCTTATCCGGTGTATCAACCACCTGGAGAAGCATGACGGCGGCAAGATCATCGTCGACGGCGTGGAACTGACCGAGGATACAAAAGACATCCGGGCCGTGCGCCAGGAGGTTGGAATGGTATTCCAGCAATTCAATTTGTTCCCCCACCTGACGGTGCTTGAAAACCTCACGATCGGGCCGATTCGTGTCAAAAAGACAAGTCGCGCCCAGGCAGAAGCGACCGCGAGGAAGTACCTCGAACGGGTCCACATTCCTGAACAGGCCAACAAGAAACCCAGCCAACTCTCGGGCGGTCAACAGCAGCGCGTGGCAATCGCGCGATCACTCTGTATGGAGCCGAAAATCATGCTTTTCGACGAGCCTACATCGGCTCTCGACCCCGAGATGATCAACGAAGTTCTGGAAGTCATGGTCGAACTGGCCGAGTCCGGCATGACGATGATTTGCGTCACGCATGAGATGGGCTTTGCCCGCCGTGTGGCCGACAAGATGGTCTTCATGGAGAACGGGAAGGTGGTCGAAGTTGCACCGCCAGAGCAATTCTTCTCCGCCCCCTCCAGCGAGCGCTGCAGAATTTTCCTGGATCAGATTCTTCGGCATTGAAGGAATTGGGGATCATATTTCAATGAAATATGAACGGCGAAAATACACGCTTTCGAGGATCGGCAACTCGCTGCCTTTCTCCCTGTTCATCTATGTCTTGATTGTATTTCTCATCTGCAGGGCCGCGCTGACCGGGTCCGAGGCGATGGGATACAATTGGCAGTGGTACCGAGTTCCACAATTTCTCTACCGCCACACCGAGGACGGCTTCCAGCTGGGAGAATTGGTTTGGGGCCTGTGGGGAACGATAAAGCTGTCGGTGCTGGCTTTCGGGTTAGCAACGGTCCTGGGACTCGGAATAGTCCTTCTAAGATTGTCAAAATTGGTTGTGGGCTCCGCAGTGGCGACTATCTATTTGGAGATAGTGCGCAATACTCCGATTCTGATCCTCTTATATCTTTTCTATTACATACTTGGACAGATATTCAATTTTGATCGCTTCGCCGCAGCGGTTTTGTGCCTGGCGGCCTATCATGCGGCACTAGTCTCGGAGGTCTTCAGGGCCGGCATAAAGTCCGTATCCCAAGGCCAATGGGAGGCCGCGCGATCCATCGGGATGTCGGATTCGCTGGCCTTTCGCGAAATCATCCTGCCCCAAACCATCAAGATCGTGCTTCCGCCACTGACGGGTGAGGCAATAAATCTTGTCAAAAGCTCTGCAATCGTAAGCGTGATTGCGGTGTCAGAATTAACAACTGTCGGAAGAAACCTAATTTCAGATACGTATATGAGTTTTGAGATCTGGTTTACCATTGCGATTATTTACATGATCCTGACACTGTTTCTATCGATATTTTCGAGCGCAATAGAAAGAAGACTCGAAAATTAACAATCGGGCGAAAATCAGAAAACTACGAACCACAGAGAGGACGATATGAAAACCGGACTGAAACTCATAGCGGCACTTACAGCCTCGCTTGTCATGGCGCTGCCGGCGCTATCACAAACGAAGCAGCCAACCCAGCAGGCGCTTTCCAAGGAAAGCGTCATTGAAACGATCAAAGAGCGTGGCGTGATGAAAGTGGGGCTCTCACTTTTCACGCCTTGGGCCATCCGGGCGAAGAACGGTGAACTCATCGGATTTGAAATAGACGTCGCAAAGAAGCTCGCGGCGGACATGGGCGTGGATGTCGAGTTCTACCCCACCGCATGGGACGGGATCATTCCCGCGCTCATTGCCGGCAATTTCGATGTGATCATTTCGGGCATGTCAGTCACAGCCCAGCGCAACATGACCGTCAACTTCACCGACAACTATTCGACCACCGGCGTTCAGCTGGTGGTCAACAAGAAGCTAACCGAAGGCAAGAAAAGTCTGGAAGACTTCAATGATCCCTCGGTTACGTTCGCGGGGCGCCGGGGCGCGACCACGTCGGTTGCAGTCACGGATAATTTCCCGAAGGCCAAGCTGGTCCTGTTCGACGATGAGCGTGCCGCCATCCAGGAATTGATCGACGGAAGGGCAGCCGCGATTCTCGATACACCGCCGAACCCGGCGCGCTATGCCCGCGAATATCCAGACACCATCTCTCTGCCATTCCCCGATATCGATTTCGACAAGCGGGGAGAGGGCTTCGCCGTCCGCAAGGGTGACATCGATGCTCTCAACTTCTTCAACAACTGGATCGCGCAGGAGTGGCGGACTGACTGGCTGAAGAAACGCCACGACTACTGGTTCACGACCGACGGCTGGTACGACCAGGTCGATAGCCCGAACTAGTCGCCACATGACCCCACGGGCGCTTTGGTCCGTGGGGGTCAGCTACCTGTATGGGGTCAGGATGCTTCGCCTTCGAGATCTTCGTTTTTGGGACTACATGATTCTCGTCATCATCAGCATCTTCGTGGTGCTGGTGTGGGCAAAGATCGAAGGGGGCCTCCGGTACCACTGGCGTTGGCACGTCATCCCGAACTACATCTTTCGGTATGACGAAAGTCAGGGGCGCTGGGTGGCGGGCACCCTGTTCAATGGCTTGCTTACGACCATTCGTATCTGCATCTACGCCACCGTGCTTGCGGTCATTCTGGGCACGATTCTAGGCGTGGCGCGCTGCTCCCAGACCCTGGTTACGCGGATGCTGGCAAGAACCTATGTCGAGGTGCTACGCAACATCCCCCCTGTCGTTGTCATCTTCATCTTCTTCTTCTTCCTGTCAGAGCAGATCATATCTGCGCTCAACGTCGAGGGGTGGGCACGGGGTATCGCACGCCAGGAGAACAATGGAATTTGGATGTTCTTCTTTGGCGACATGAGACAGTTTCCCTCGCTTGTGTCGGGGGTCATGGTTCTGGCCTTGTTCGAAAGCGCTTTCATCGGCGAGATAATCAGGGCCGGCATCCAGTCAATATCCAAGGGACAGACCGAAGCCGCCCAATCCCTTGGCATGGGGACGCTTGACTTGCTGCGGTTCATCATCCTGCCTCAAGCTATCCACAAAGTGCTGCCTCCACTGGCCAGTCAGTTCATCACCCTGATCAAGGACAGCACCATCATCTCCCTGATTTCGGTGCACGATCTCACCTACAGCACCGTCGAGTTGGTCGTATCCACGCACGCCATTTTCGAAGCCTGGCTATCCACCGCAGCCATGTACTTCCTTCTGTGTCTTGGAATGTCGCTGCTTTTCCGACGACTGGAGAAGCGTGGCCCCTGATGCTCTCCATCAATCCTTTCCGCCTCGCGCCGCAAAAGCTCAAGACAAAGGTATGAACGATGCTCACAGTACTTAGAAACATCGACGTCATTGATGGGACTGGATCGGCGCCGCTTCGAAACAGGACAGTCGTCGTCGAGGACAGCCGCATCAGATCGCTCGAGGGGGGCGCCTGGAGCGGGGCTGCTAACGTAGAGATTGACGGCAGCGGAAAGACCTTGCTCCCCGGGCTCATGGACATGCACATCCATTTGAACATTCCGGCCAGTCCATATGAAGCCGACAAATATGACATGAAGCTGAGTAACAAATCGAGCGCCCTGGGCGCTCTCTATTCGATCGACAATGCGCGAGACCTGATCGCAAGGGGTGTGACCACCGTGCGAGACGTTGGGGCGCACGGCCATGGCATTTTCGCTCTCAAGCAACTGATTGACCAAGGGCGCACGGTAGGCCCGCGCATCTATTCATGCGGCAGGGGGATCAATATGACCGGCGGGCACGGCCCCCGCCTGTGCGTGGCGGCCGACGGCCCAGACGAGGTTCGGCACCAGACACGCAAGCAAATGATGGCCGGTGCCGAGATCATCAAGTTCATGGCCTCGGGGGCGGCTGCCGAAGCTTGGGAGAGCCCTTACGACGTTCATCTGACCGAGGCGGAAATGGTGGCCGGAGTTCAGGAAGCGCATGCGAGAGGGGCCACGACCGCAGCGCACGCCGTCAATCCCCAGTCGATCATTAATTCAGTGAACGCTGGCATAGATTCTATCGAACACGGTGTGCTGGCGGATGAGGCCGCGTTGAAGCTGATGCTCGAACGGGAAGTGCACCTAGTCCCGACCATCTGGACCTTCCAGATGCTTGCCGGCCAGGGCTCAGTCATCGGCATGGAGGCGTGGTTCATGAAGGAAATCGCCTCGCGGATGAGAACTCACCTCGAGGTCGTATCGCTCGCGCACAAGATGGGCATCCAGCTGGCCGTGGGCACCGATAGCGCGCTTCCGGTCAACCCTGCGGCATCCGTGATCTGGGAGATGCAGTGGCTCATCCATTGCGGCCTCACAAATTTGGAAGCCATCAGGGCGGCCACATTGAATGGGGCTCAGCTTCTGGAGATCGAGAACAAGGTCGGTACCATCGCTCCGGATATGCTGGCCGACATCCTCGTCGTTGACGGTGACCCCAGCCTCGATATCAAACATTTGCACAATGTTGACATCGTGATGAAAGCCGGGTCGATCCTCGTCAAGAAAGGCGAGATCGTAGGCAACAATGGACGCATGATTTCGGACCCGAACAATCCTCCCGACGGACCTTATCCGCAGAACTAGGAGCGCGCGTCCCGGGCCATTTGCGGCCCAGGGCGCAAATCTGAGAAGTGTTCAACCAGCTGATAGCGATCCTCGAGACGCGTTGGAAGAACAGGCACCGAGAATTGCGAACGGCATTGCCTTGGTAATGTGACCCTTGAAGCGAGATACCTCATGAGTGCACAGGAAAACCTGCGGAACGCTAGCAGCGGAGGCAGCGCGAACATCGCTCCAGATTTTGTGGAGAGGGCCTATTGGTGGGACGCCATGGGCCAGGAGGGCGGCGAGTCTTCGCCGGGTTTCAGGGCATCCGCGGATGCCGTAATCGTGGGTGCCGGCGTGACCGGGCTCAACGCCGCCATTGAACTTGCCAGGGCGGGCAGGAGCGTTGCGGTGTTCGATGCGGGGGTTGCCGGTTTTGGAGCCAGCTCGAGAAACACCGGCTTCCTGGGACGTTTCCTCAAGAAGTCCTTCGGGGAACTGGCCAAGGCCTACGGCGTCGAAAAGGCGACCGCATATTATGCTGAACTCTTCCAAGCGCTTAACGTGAGTATGGTGGAGGTGATCCAGCGTGAAGGGATCGATTGCGATTTCAATCTGTCCGGACGGGTCGTCCTTGCACGATCGCCCCACCAGTTGCGCGGCGTTGTCGACGAATTCAAACTACGCCAGAAGCGTCTGGGCGAAGACGTGCATATCCTGGACCGGTCGGAGCTTCAGCGCGAGATCCGATGCTCCAACGTGTTTTGCGGTGGGGTCCTTATTCCGGACATGGCCACGATCCATCCTGGAAAGTACCACGCGGGTCTGCTGGCGGCGGCCACCAAACTCGGCGTGCTAGTGTACAGCAACGCCCGTGTCTCAGGTATCACAAAATCGGCCGACAAGTTTGACGTCGAAACGCCGTTGGGCACGCTTCGGGCGACGGACGTCATCGTCGCCACCAATGGGTATACCGGCAAAGAGATGAACTGGTTCGCCAGGCGCCTGGTTCCGTTCCAGGGGTTCGCGATTGCCACCGAAGAAGTGGACCGTCAGAGGCTTGCCCGACTTTTGCCCACCAACCGGAGCTACACCGACGCCGATTTCGATACCATGGCCATCCGTCTGACCCCTGACGGGAAGCGCATCATCACGTCTGGCCGCACGGGCAAAGCGATGCCCATTCGTGCGAAGGCGAGCCTGCTGCGAAAAGACCTGCTTTCGGTTTTGCCCGATCTGGCAGACGTGCGGGTGAGCTATGCCTGGAGCGGCTTTTGCGCCGCGCCGCTCGACACAATGCCGAAGATCGGCCAGCGCTCGGACGGCGTCTGGTATGCGACCGGCTTCACATTCATGGGAATGCCCCAAGGATCCTATTTCGGCAGAAAGGTCGCTTTCCAGGTGCTCGGAAAACCCGAGGGCGAAACCAATTATTCCAAAGTGCCCTTCGAGTCGTCACCTTTCTACAACGGCAATCCCTGGTTCCTCCGCCCGCTGATGGCCGCGATGAGAGTCAAGGATCGTTTCGAAAATCGCCGGCGCGATGTCGAGCCCCCGAACGCTACGTTCCCCTATGGAGCGTTTCTGTAGCATCGGCGGCTGCACTCGCAATCAGCCGCCGATGACGCTGTCCTAGAGTCGGATGATTTTAGCTTAAACGGTATCCGGCGTTTTCGAAGTAGTTGAGGCATTCGGTTGCTGTGATGGCATCGAGGATTTTGCCGATGGCGTCGCAGACGGTATCGACAGTTCGCCGCGCCCCCTTTCTGAGCCAATGTTTGAGCTTGGCAAAGACTTGCTCGATCGGGTTCAGATCGGGCGAGTATTTCGGCAACAGCAGGAGCCTGGCACCGGCGCCGCGAATGGCGCGGCGTACTGCCTTACCCTTGTGCGAGCCGAGATTGTCCATGATCACGATGTCGCCGGGTTTGAGGGTCGGAACCAGAACCTGCTCGACATAGAGCCGGAACCGCTCGCCGTTGATCGGTCCGTCGATCAGCCACGGCGCGTCCAGGCGATCATGGCGCAGCGCCGCCAGGAAAGTCATGGTCTGCCAGTGGCCGTGCGGGACCTCGGCGAGGAGCCGTTCTCCCACCGGCGCCCAGCCTCGCAGCGGCGCCATGTTGGTCTTGGTCCAGGTCTCGTCGATGAACACCAGGCGGGAAGGATCGATCCCGATGCGATACTTCAACCATTCCTGACGCCGGCGCGCGATGTCGGGGCGCCTCTGTTCGGCCGCGACCAGCGTCTTTTTTTATAACTGAGCTTCTCGTCGTGAACGAACGCCCAAACCGAGCGATAGTCCACCTTCAGACCGCGCTCGGCCAGTTCCGCGACCAGCCCACGCAAGGTAAAGGCCTCATTGCGGCAGCGCTCGATTAACCAGTCGCGGTGGGCGCCGCGGATCTTCTTGGGCTTGTGTCCACCGATCTGGCCGGGGCGGACGCTGCCTGTTTCTCGAAAGCGCCCAACCCACCTGATCACAGAGCTGATACCGACATCATAACGCGCCGCTGCTTGCCTGCGCGAAAGCCCCTCCTGCTCAACCGAAGCGACAACCCGGTCCCGAAGATCGTTCGAATATGGCTTGCCCATCCATGCCGGCCTCCTTTTCCAGCCAGCACTTTGAATCTGATTTGCAGACCCTTGGGGATCCCCTTCGATTCAAGCCAAATTCATCCCGCTCTAGTCAGTCAGCTCGAACTGATAGACCTTTGCAATGATCCTCCAATCGTCGGCAATCCGTACGAGAGAAATGAAATCGGTGAACAGTTTGGGACCAATGGCGCATTGCACCCTTGCAAGCGCGGTGTTCAGGCTGCCAAATTCGATCGAAACGATTTGATCAAGCCGGGCCTCCCCACGGCTGGCCGGAGACTCACGTTTCGCAACAAGATCGAGCCAGCTTGGGACATCCAGCGTAGCCAGATCTCCCTCACTGACCGTTGCGAGTTGAGCCTTCGGGTGAAACACCTCACCAAGCAGGGATGCGTCGCAATTGTAGAGGCCATCGAAATATCGGCTCAGCACCATCGCCACATCCATATAGTCCTGACCCATATCAGTCATTATTTCTCTCCTTCATCTTGGGAACGGCGGACGCCGGGTCACTGGAGCGCTCCAACCGTCCGGCTTGGACCCCTTTGCGAGCTGGTCCCAGCCTCAAGCTAGGTTTGCAGCCTTGGAGGCGGTCAATTCTTGATTGCAGGAGAATGGGGATCGATTGGCATCAATTTTGACCCCCCAATGAAATTGGGCATCACATTGAGTCGAGTTCTTGAAATCTTTAGCCCAAGCCGACGGTTGGGCGCGCAGCTTGTGCCGCAGCGGATCTCAGAAGTTGCGTTGCCCGCGCTCGCTGACGACGACGGTCTTCATGGCATGGCATGGCATGGCATGGCAATGGCCGACCGTGCCACTCGGCAGCCTTGATACCAATTCATAATACCTGCGCGTCCGTCGGCTGAATGCGCTGACACCGCATGAAGTGACGATTTCCGCATAAAATCCGCCCCATCATACGCGTTCAATTTCAATTAGTGGGCAATTTTGAAATTTTCCGATACCACGTTTCGGCGAAACTAATCCGTCTTCGGCCGCTTGCAGATGGAGGGTTAGTGCAGTGCAAAACCAATTAGAACTTGGAAAATTGGCGCTTCTCGCAGGTGTTTCGCGCCGGGCGTTCCTTGCCACGAGTGGTGCCGCAGTCGCCGCGCTTGCGTTCTCGCGCAATTCCATCGCGGCCACGCAGAAGGGCGGTATTTTGAAGGGTGCGGTCACTACACCGGCGACCGCCCTCGATCCATTTGCGGTTTCGGAAGTCGGCGGCCGGCTGATCATCAGTCAACCAGGAGAATACCTCGCAATCTCACAGGCAGGCGGAACTTTGAAGCCGGCGCTTGCTGAGAGTTGGGAGGCGCGCGAAGGCGGGAAAGTATGGGTCTACAAGATCAGATCAGGCGTCTCGTTCCATGACGGCACCCCGATGACGGCGAAAGACGTTGCCGCCACGTTTAACCGTCACGCCGATCCTGACGTAGGCTCCAATGCATTGTCTGCACTGAGCGGCATCCTCAGCAAAGGCGGAGCAGTCGCTAAGGACGACACAACCGTCGAATTCACGCTCGACGCACCCTATGGAAATTTTCCGTATACGGCCTCTTCAGACAACTACAACTGCGTCATACTGAAGAATGGCGACAACAGTGACTATGCGAACAATCACAACGGTACCGGCCCCTGGAAGCTGAAAGAGTTGCGCCCGGGGCGCGGTGTCACCTACGTGAAAAACGAAAACTACTGGGGGCCCATCCCAAGCTTCGACGAGGTCGACTGGACCTTTTACGACGACATCGGCGCGGCGATCCTGGCGATCCAGAGTGGCGCAGCCGATGTTCTGAGCGGATTTCCCGCACGCGCTGGTGCTGCCTTGTTCAACAATCCAAAGGTCGCTGTGATCAGCATCCCGAGCTCGAGCCATGAAGTCATTCACATGCGTGTCGACATGCCGCCGTTCAACGATGCTCGCATCAGAAGGGCTGTCGCGCTGGCTATCGACCGAGCTGCACTGGTCAAGGTACTCTTCGACAACAAGGCAGAAGTAGGTAACGACACACCGTTCGCGCATTTCTTCGCCTCCAGCGACAAGTCGGTCCCTCAGCGCGTGCAAGACATTCCGGCCGCCAAGGTGCTTCTTGCTGAAGCCGGGGTTGCCGATGGCTTCAACGTGGATCTTCTTACCCAGAAATCCGGTGCCATCCCTGAGTTGGCGGTGCTGCTCCAAGACCAGCTGCGAACAATCGGAATCACGGTCAACATCGTTCAGATGGGTACGGACCAGTATTACGGCGACCTCAAGTTCGGAACTTCGCCGTTCCTGGATTCGCCCTTCGGAATCGACGACTATGGGCATCGGGGCGTTCCCAATGTCTTCCTGTCTGCCCAGTTGTCATCGAAGGGCGTTTGGAATGCCGCGCACTTCAAGAATGCGACCTATGACGCTCTAATGGCTAAGTACTTCGCCGCCACGGACCTCGAGACCCAGCAGAAAACAGCTGGCGAGATCGAAAGGCTGCTGCTGGAAGAAACGCCGCAGCTCGGACTCTATTTCTACAACTTCAACGTGGTGCATTCGATCCGCGTAACCGGCGTTCAGCCTACTGCCATGGGACATTTGTTCCTTGGAGAAGCGGCCTTCCTCGTATGAATGGAGGTGCGGCGACCTTGCTGAGGAGAGGAGGCTTGAGCCTCCTCTCCCTTTTCCTGCTCAGCATAATAATTTTCGTGGTCGTCCAAGTCCTGCCGGGCGATGTTGGTCGCCGCATTTTAGGCCCCCTGGCGGACCAGCGGTCCGTAGACAAATTGAACGAACTGCTTGGGGTGAATCGACCGTTGCTCGTCAGGTACCTCGAATGGGCCGGCGATTTCGTTCGCGGGAATTTCGGGACGTCCTATGTCTATCGGGCACCAGTCGCGCCCTTTGTCGGCCGCGCCCTCGGTAACTCCTCCCTTCTCGCGCTATTCGCCATCGTGATTGCATTGCCATCAAGCGTGGTCCTTTCACTTCTGGCAGCCCGCAATGAAAAAACATGGCTCGGTGGAATGATTGGTAACGCAAGCGTCATCGCCACGGCCATTCCGGAGTTTGTTGTTGGCGTGGTTCTGCTCATCGTTTTCGGCGTGATGCTGGGCGTGTTTCCGACGTCCGCGCAGGTCTCAGACGGCAGCAGCCTGCTGGAACGGCTCCGCGCTCTGGTTTTGCCCGCAATAACGGTCTCGACGGTGCTGACAGGTTACCTCACCAGGATGATCAGGGCACGGGCTAGCGAAGTCTATCTGTCAGACCATGTCCGTTACGCCAGGACCCTCGGCTTTTCCGAAAGAAGCATCGTTTTGAGGAATGTCCTCAGAAACAGCATCGTGCCGACCATCCCGGTTATCGCCACTCAGGTAGGCTATCTTGTAGGAAGCCTTACGGTCGTCGAGCTTCTTTTCAACTACGACGGGATCGGGCTTCTGATCCTGAAGGCTAGCCAGAAGCTCGACCTTCCGATGCTCATGGCCGGCGTCCTCGTGTCAGGTATCGTCTTCATGGCATCCATCCTGATCGGCGACGCACTCGTCTACCTTCTCGATCCCCGCCGCCGGTTCAAGTAGGCCGAAGCACGATGCATCGCTCGCCAAGCTTTTTGTTAGCCGCTTCGATAGTCGCTGCACTTGTTGTTGTGGGGCTCACCTATCAGTGGCTGCCGATCCAAGACCCTCTGATCACGCGGCCTTTCGACAGTTATCTCCCGCCTTCACTGGAGCATTGGTTTGGAACCGACAAATTCGGCCGGGACGTCTTCGCTCGAGTTCTGGCGGGATCGCGTACGGTGATCATCATTGCGCCCGTCGCGGCAGCGGTCGCCGTTATCGTCGGGGGCCTGATTGGGTTCTGCGCCGGATATTTTCAGGGCATCGTCGATGATGTTCTGAGCCGCATTATTGATGCGGTCCTGGCGGTACCCACCATTCTAATAGCGCTCGCTGTGGTGGTGGCGGTGAAACCGACTCCGATCGGAGTGGGAGCGATCATCGGCCTGATCTTCGCAGCTCCGGTTTCGCGAACATTCCGCAGTGCCGTCCTGGCCGAGACCGCTCTTGAGTACGTGGCGCAGGCGAAGCTGCGTGGAGAGAGCGCCTGGTACGTCATGCTCGTGGAAATTCTACCCAATACGCTACCCGTCGTTGTGGTCGAGTTCTCTGTCCGGGCCTGCTTTGCAATCTTCGTAGCTGCGAGCCTCTCTTTCCTTGGATTTGGCGTTCAGCCACCCACACCCGATTGGGGGCTGATGATCAACGAGGAGTACCAGCAGCTTGTTGCTGGAATTTGGTGGCCGACACTTTTCCCGGCACTGGCAATCGCCCTGCTGGTCACATCGATGACGCTGCTGACCGAACGTTTCGCAGAGGTCTTCGAATGACGGTCGCCCCTGACAGCATAGCCGCACTCGCCTGCGAGGATGTGTCGATTGGCTATCGTGTCGGCTCCGGAATTCTAAGCGTGGTCCGCAATGTTTCGCTGAGCGTCGCTCCCGGAGCAGCGCTGGGCATTGTCGGCGAGTCCGGTTCGGGCAAGTCGACGTTGGCATTGGCACTCGCAAACTGCATGTCTTCCAACGGCGTCTTGACCGGCGGCAACATACAAATCAACGGGAACGACCTCACAGCGCAGCTGGCATCGCGAAACCGGCGGGAACTTGCCGGACGCCTATCGGTCGTGTTCCAGAACCCGGGCGGCGCACTTGACCCTAGCCGACGCATTGGTTCGGTCTTCGACGAACGCTTGCGACTGCTTGGCCTTGCTTCACGCAAGCGTGGAGAACGCGCTGCCGCGCTGCTGGAAAGCGTCAAGATCCGCAACGTGACTCAGGTTCTGGCGTCCTACCCGCACCAGCTGTCGGGAGGTATGCAGCAGCGCGTCATCATCGCGCTCGCCCTTGCAAATGATCCGGCCGTCCTTGTGCTAGACGAGCCCACGACTGGCCTCGACGCCACTGTTGCAAGCGAGATCATAGAGCTTCTGAAGGCTCTTCGCAGGGAGCGGCGCGCTGGATTGGTCTTCATCTCACACGACATTGGCCAAGTGCATAACCTTTGCGACGATATCGCGGTGATGTATGGCGGTGAACTTGTCGAGCAGGGGCCGGCTGACGAAGTCATTGCGCATGCCCGACACCCATACACGAGGGCCCTGCTGGCCTGTCTGCCATCTGTTACGGAGCGGCGTACACTTCAGGGGATCAAAGGCGCGCCGCCTTCACCGAGCCAACTCGACCGTCTGGAGGGATGCCTGTTCGCGCCGCGGTGCGGCATGGCGACGGAGATCTGCGAAAGGCAGCGTCCGGACATCAGTGAGGAAACCACACGCTTTAGGTGCCATCATCCAATCTCGGAAACTCTGACAAGCATCCCCGCCCGCGGCCAGCACGCGACACGGCCTCAAGCGCCTGAAATCCGGCTTAAAGTCGAAGGTCTCGCCATGTCCTATGGTCGCGGGGCCAGCCGTCGACAAATACTCGAGGACGTCAGTTTCGAACTCCGGCCCGGCGAGATATTGGCCGTCGTGGGCGAATCGGGCAGCGGCAAATCGACTTTGCTGAAGGGGCTTGTCGGACTGATCGCACCCGATGCGGGTTCGATTTCAATGAATGGCACGCGCCTTCCGCCCTACTTTGGCGAACGCACAAGCGAGTGCCTTTCCGACATTCGGATTGTTTTTCAGAACCCCGCGAGCGCATTGAACAGGCGGCGCAGGGTCGGGGATCAGATCGGACGATGCCTGGCGCTCGCGGCCGGCCGCCGCTCCACCACGGCTGATCAGAAGGCCCAGGCGGACAAAGTCCGACTGCCTCACTACAATCTTGGCAATTTCGCGCGAAGCCTGTCAGGCGGTCTTCTGCAGCGGGTTGCCATCGCATGTGCGCTTGCTGGCAAGCCTCAGGTCATCGTCTTTGATGAACCGACAAGCGCACTCGACGTTTCCGTTCAGGCTGACATCCTGAACCTGATAGCAGAGCAAGTTCGGCAGACGAACGCAGCTGCAATTTTTGTGACCCATGACCTGGCTGTGGTTCGCCAACTGGCCAATCGAACTTTGGTTCTACTCAATGGCCGGGTCGTCGAGAGCGGGGACGTGGACGAGGTTTTTGAGCATCCGCGCCATCCGTACACCAAGCGCCTACTCGCGGCGTTTTCGGAAAAGCGACAATCAGTCACCAGTGAACGGCGGGGGCCCGTCCGATAGTGGGGCCTCCGAGCTGACAGGGGCTTGGCCGCACATTTCATCAGACTGTCGAGGGCATCAGAGAACTTTGGCTAACTTCCTTCGGCGGGACCGCTAGTTTCGGTCAACAAGAAAGGAACTCCTATGAGCGACCGTATTAACGACATCTCTTCGCTGATCGAGCGCGAGGCAGCGGCCTTGGAACCGTCCTTGATCGCGATCCGTCGAGACATCCACGCCCATCCCGAACTCGGCCACGATACGCCGCGCACCTCGGCGCTTGTCACGGAAGAATTGCAATCCTTCGGGCTTATCCCACGGACGGGAGTCGGCGGACTTGGCGTGACAGTAGACATTCCTGGCGGCGCGGGTTCCGGTCCGCTGGTCTTGATACGTGCGGACATGGATGCGCTGCCGATGGACGAAGCGACAGGGCTTCCGTTCGCGAGCACCATTCCCGGTCGAATGCATGCCTGTGGCCATGACCTTCACACCGCAACCTTGTTGGGCGTCGGACGCATTCTCGCCGGTATGGCGCCTCGCCTGCGCGGAAGCGTTCGCCTCGTGTTTCAGCCCGCCGAAGAAACCATCGACAGCGGCGCAAAGCGAATGGTCGCGGAAGGCGCTGCGGAAGGCGCGTCCATAGCACTTGGTTTCCACAATATGCCTGAACTAGCGGTTGGAAAGTTCGGATTTGTGCGGGGCGCTGTCTTTGCGTCAGGGGATGAATTCGGTGTCGTTGTGAAAGGCCGATCCGGCCACGCAGCCCGCCCCTATACTGCTCTCGACCCAATAGTCACCGCTTCGGCAATCATAATGCAATTGCAAACCGCCGTGTCCCGCTCCGTGAATCCTGCCGCCGCGCCCGTGTTGACGATCGGCCAGATCCATGGCGGCACTGCCTTCAATATCATTCCCGAAACCTGCTTCTTCGAGGGAACCATCAGATGTCGTTCGGCCGAGTCTCGCGAAATCATGAAAAACCGATTCCACGAGATCTGCGACGGTGTCGCGGCAGCAATGGGTTTGACGTGCGAGATCAATTTCATCCGCGGTTGCCCGCCCGAGGTCAATGATGATGCCATACTGAATTCAACCGTAGGATCGCTAGTGCAGCAGTTTGGCGAAAGCTCGTTAATCGAATGTCCAGGAGATTACGGGACCGAGGATTTTGCCTACTTCACTGAACTAATGCCGTCCGCGCATATTTTTGTAGGCTCTTCACAACCCGGCCGAAATGACCGTGTGCACAATACGGACTATCAACCGGATGAACGTTGCATCGGTTTCGGTGTCGCTGCTCTTACCCGCACAGCGATCGACCTGTTGTCCTGATCAGCTGTGAGCCGCACTGCATCTTCGCATTCTGACCACGGAGGCATCCATGAGCGCGATAACGTTCAAGCCATGTTTCCGATCCGAGCGTCGATGTCTACATGGCCCGCGGATCGTTCGAGGAGTTCAAGGTCGTGCGGCAGAACCAGGAGAGCATGTGGCCCTGAGACTCACGGCTTCCTCGTAATCACGGTCTCACCGCCCAGCGCGACTATGGTGTTGTCCAGGCGGCGAAGGAGATCGTCGTATGTAATGATATCCATCATGTTTGCATACTTGCGCTTGATCACTTCGAAATCGAGGCGCTGGCCGTCGTCCATGTCTAGCCCCTCCATTTGATCCCGCCCCAAGATGATGATCGCCTTTGGATTTGAGATGCGGATCGCCATGCCCTCAGGTATGTCTGCCGCGTATCGCTTGGTCAGTTCCCGCTCGCCCTGGATACCCCATTTCGAAAGGTGGAACAGGTACTTCTCGGCTTGCATGATGGCGCCGCTGAGCTCGGACGTCGGTATGCTGTTGTCTCGATACTGGCTTTTGCGAAGGATCTTGTTCTCGAATGACCTCTTGAGTTCAATTACGTCGAGATTGCCATTGGCGTCGAGCAGCGCCAGATCGATGTACCGCGACGTCTTCCCCCCCCGGCTTACTGTAATAGTCGTTGATCGTCACATTCTCGAGGACCCTGATGTACTTGGGGAACAGCAGCAGCAGAAAGGAAAGCATCAGCGTCTGCCACTGCTTCTCGTCGAGATTGGTCTTGGTCTCTAAGGCATCCTTTATGAGGTCGCGGATCAGAAGATACTTCTCGATCTCAAGCTTTTTCAGCTCGTCGAGATCGAGCTTCATGCCGGCGGCACCGGACATTTTTTTGTTGAGGTATTTCTCATAACGACCACGGGCGTCCTTCAATCCGTCGAGATGCTGCGACAGGATCGTGGTCACCCGAGCACCAGCGTACCGGTCCACTTCATGGGTGTTCGGGAACTTATCGAGCAGTTCTTCGTAAACGCTCATCGGAATGGCGCCCGACCGCTTGCCGCCGATAACGATGGGATCGTCGTGCTCAAGCAGGTCTGCTAGGCGTCCGAAGATAGAGATGTTGCGCTCGGCGGCGAAGAGCGTCCGCTTGAACTTTGTGTCTTTCGGCATGAGAACATCATTTGCGATACCCAGATACTCTCCAGAAATACGAACGTACTCGTCCTCAAATTTGCCGAAGGGGAAATTATACCAGTAGTAGTCGTCGATTTTGGTCTTCTTGGTAGGAGGATTGGTCAGGTCGTCCTTGTCGAAGTGGAACACCGACGAGATGGTAACGGACCTCTTCTCCTCAAGCTCACTCCATACCCATCTTTGGTCAGCATTGTCGGCCTTGTACTCGAAATCTAGTCCAGTATCCGTAAGTCGGAATTTTATCATTTGCCCCCCAAAAATCTAGAGCCGGCAACCTAGTCCGACGATCTATCCTTTGCCAAGCGGTCACGGGTTCTCTAGCGCGATACGGGCGAATCTGTCGCCGAGCACCGACCACGACGCGTCGCCATAGGCGGTGCGGCCGAGGTCGCACCAGGCTATGAAGGAGACGGTCACCAGATCCACAGTGGACTGAGCACCGATTGCGAAGGCGCGATCAGTGACACGCAATCGGATTGATGTCCGCTTTTATGACGACCATCAGGTTTGTCGAATGGCTGCAAGAGGCGCATTGCTGACATTGATTGAGAAACAGATAGTCCTAAAGGCGCCTGTAGATGCCGCCTTCGTCTAAGTGTTCGCGGTACCGCGTGACAAGCGCACACCAGGGCCACCGCCATTCTCTGGAATGAATTCTATTCCGGCTGCTTCGAGCGATAGCTTCAGCGCTTGCAGGATTGATTCAGATGCTGGTTTCGAACCACGTTCGAACTGCACGATCGTCCTCAAACTTACCTTGGATAGATCCGCCAGTTCCTGTTGAGAAATGTCGAGAAGCCCACGGGCCGCGCGAACTTGGGCCGCACTTATCTTCATTGTTCAAATGCCCTGTTGCACAAAAAGTGCAAATATGCTTGTTTTAGGTAACGGCCGTTGGAAGTGGTTCCCCCGCTTCCAACAGTCTAACCACGCCCACGCTTTGCGGAGCTCGGATCATGGCTGATTCCGACAATAACACGACTTGGCCTTTCGTCACCCGCAGGAAGGTGCTTGAGGGAACAGCAACCGCAACGGCGGCGACACAGGCTACATCGTTTGCTCGCATCGACTTGGAGGGTGATGACGCCATTGATCCTGCGGTGGCGGTGTGGAAACGATGGCAGGCGGCTTGGGAAGAGGCTGAACGGCTTTGCAATCAGCAGCAGCGGCTGGAGAGGGTACTTATCGAAACCGTTGGCTTCCCTTGCACGACAGTTACCTTGTCCGACGGCGAGAGCGTGACAGTTCACTCCGTTGAAGCCCTCCAGGAATTGCTCGGTGTTCGTCCGGCTAACACAGTGGCCCGCACCCAAGCTGAAGCTGAAATCGTAGCCAATCAGGCGCGCTGGGATGCCGCCGCTAGGGAGATTGGTTATTCGACAGCCTTACTTGCTGAGCGCGAAGCTGGCGAGCGGGCGAAGGAATTCCTCGAAGCCTTATCCCAAGTTCCTGCAACGTCGCTCGCCGGTATAGCTGCCAAGCTAAATGCAGCGCTTAGGGAAGGGGAGTATTCGCTACATGACAGTGAGCCCCCGTGGCCACAGATCCGCTCGGCCTTAGACGATATAACTCGGATTAGAGAGCAGAAAGTCTCGAGCTGAACTTCGGCAACAAGGTACAGAAGTCGCGATCATTCGTCGGTTTGGTGATTTTCGCGGGGGCTTACCGAGACAAACTCTCTACACATGGAGCGACTGATGCAGTTCCGAAAAGCATTTGCGGAGCGAGGGCGCCGCAGCGTCTTCAACGCACCGGCAAACGATGGAATCGAGAGTGGCCCGCACCCTGCTGATCAATATGTGGGCAGGCAGATCGCCGCGGTTCGCGTGCAGTCGGACGTATCGCAGGCCCAGCTTGCCCGATCTATAGGCATCAGTTTTCAGCAGCTTCAAAAATATGAGAACGCTAGAAACCGCGTGAGCGCTTCCATGCTCTACGAGATCGCTAATTCACTAGGTGTTCCGGTCGGCCGCTTCTTCGAAGGCCTGCCGGGCAATGAGACCGATCGTGATCCTCCTCCGCTGCCGGTCGACGAACGCATCAATTTTATTGCCAGCGCGGAAGGTCGACGCTTGATTGAAAGGCTTGTGGATCTCCATCCGCGAGTACGAGGTCGGGTGTCGTCTTTAATCGCAGCATTAGGAGAGGAACTGGCAGCCATCGACCCAAAGCAGGAGAGCGCAAGGTCCAGCGAACCCATGCTGGTCGAATGCAGGCCGGCTTGACCGGCAGTTATGGCAAAGCTCAACGAGTTCCCTTCGACGGCTGGAATGGCGAAGTTCGCGCTGTCGCTTCGATCCGCACCGCCAAGGAGGGGATGGTCGAGCGAGTGTTTCCCGAAGAGACCTCGACAACGGCTACATCGCCGCAGGCACGGAGAAAGTGGCCCTGTCGTTGCCTATGGCGATGATGGGAGCGTTGCATGAAAAGGCTTCCGGACGCATCCCAAGTTCCTGCCATAGGCTTCCCAGCAGCATGGGTGCAGCCCGTGCGATCTAGATTCGCCAGTTCGGCGACCATCCGATTTCCGCGCCGAAGGGTCCTAATTGCACGATCGAAGGGGTGTGCCCCTTTTATCGCCGGTCGTGTTAGTGATGCTCGGCTTCGTGAAGTCGGCACGACACAGACGCGATGGTGGATTGCTGCGCGAAACCGCCCCAGCGGTAACGCCGGAGGAGCTTCGCACAGCCATGCTTAAGTTTGTCGAAGCACTCGCCATCGCCGATGCCAGAGGCGATCATCTCAAATCCGTCGGTGCTTCGGCTGGCCGAAATGCTGCCATGGATGCAGATCGCTGCGAGAAGAAGGCTTCCGACACATGAGGCGGGCCGCTGTCTACGCACGCTTTTCGACCGAGCTGCAGAACGAAAAATCCACTGAAGACCAGATTGCGCTGTGCCGTGCTTACGCAGCGCGCAACGGTCTGGCTATCGTTGCGGTCTACGAGGACAAGGCGCGCTCCGGCTCATCTATATTGGGTCGCGACGCGCTGATGAGCCTGATGGAAGCTGCGGACCAGAACGCGTTCGACATCGTCGTCGTCGAGGCGCTCGATCGCCTATCGCGCGACATGGCGGATCTCGCAGGTCTTCACAAACGTTTCTCTTTTCTCGACATTGAAATCCAGGCTGTTCATGACGGTATCGCCGATGCGGTGCTCATTGGTATTCGTGGACTTGTCGGTCAGATGCAGAGGGAGGATGGCGCAAAGAAAGTCCGTAGGGGTATGGCTGGAGTCGTCCGTGATGGACGTCATGCCGGAGGCCGGGCCTATGGCTATCGACCGGTCTTGGGCCATCCTGGCGAACTCGAGATCGTCCAAGAGGAGGCAGACGTTATCCGGCGTATTTTTGCCGCTTATTCGGCCGGTCGCGCACCACGTGACCTAGCCGGTGACCTCAACCGGGATGGGATAGCGCCACCGCGGGGGATACGGTGGAACGGTTCCACGATCAACGGAAATGCACAGCGCGGCGTAGGTCTGCTCGTCAACGAGCTTTATGTCGGTCGGATCGTCTGGAACAAGGTCCGGATGGTGAAGAATCCCGATACAGGCAAGCGCGTCTCCAGGCCGAATCCAAAGGACCAATGGCACACGAAAGAAGTTGCGCATTTGCGCATCATCGAAGACGAAATCTGGGAGAAGGCGCAAGCTCGCAAAGCAGCGCGGGTTAACGCAATCTCTCATATCAAGCGTCGGCCGGCTCACCTGTTGTCCGGTCTGCTCCGCTGCGGCGTTTGCGGTTCGGGTCTGTCGGTTCACGACCGTGATAAGACAGGTAAGACTCGCATCCGGTGCTCGGCAGTTCGTGAAAGCGGGAGCTGCTCCAACCGGCGCATCATCTATCTACCCGAGATCGAGAAGGCGGTCCTCGATGGCATGCGCGACCAACTGAAAGCGCCGGACCTCATCGAGGCATACATCCGCAAATACAACCAAGAGCGCCGAGAATTGTCCGCGCAGGCCAATGCGATGCGCACAGCGCTGCAAGGCAAGCGCGATCGGATAGAAGGCGAGCGGCAGCGCACGATCGATCTTGTGATCAGGAGCGTCATTGCTGAAGAGGATGCCAAGCAGCGTATTGCAGAACTCAAGACGCAGCTTTCCGAGGTAGAGGCACAGCTCTCCGGTCTCGATGAGCCGCCGTCACCCGTAGCTCTCCACCCTGCGACCTTGCAGCGTTACATCGAAACCGTCGACGGCCTTTCAAAGGCGTTGGCCGACCACGCAACTGCTGCTGACGACCGTGGCCCGCTGATCCAAAACCTTCGAGGACTTGTTCATAGTGTCACCGTGCACCCCAAGCGGGCACGTGAGGGCTTCGAAATCGAGGTCAAGGGCAAGCTTGCCGCCCTTATAGGCGGGGCCGCATTTCCCAATGCACGGTATACTGAAAAGCCCACCGGACTAGGCAGCCGCTTCAACGCCGCCGTTACGTACGATAGTGGGTTGGAAGTGGTAGCGGGAGAGCGCTACCGCCGTTCCCCCCACTCATCGAACTGCCAGTTCAGGCTTCGCTGCTTGGGCTGAGCGAAACTACCCGTCTGCAAATCCGGGATGGTGAAGGGTGCCAAGGCCTTCGGCAACCCAAGATCCGCGGACGGTGCATGTTGGACAGCCCGCTGATAACCTGCGACAAACGCGGCCAAGTTTCTTCTCGACAGATTCCAGGTTCGCACCGGCCGGACGCGCCGCAGCAGCGCGCCGCTCAACCCGCGCACGCTGCCCTTCGTGCGCCAGATCGAGATCGCCATCCGCAAGCAAGGTGGCAATCCCTATCGCTCCGTTGTCACGCCCACCTGCAAGAGGCAGCGAAGGACGGCCTGTGGATCGGCACGTTTCAGGCGCCTTGGGATTGGCGCGCGGCGCTCATACTAAGGTTTGAGCTTCCCAGACTAATCAGACACCCGAGTAAACCCTTGTAGAATGGAAGGCACCCCGACTCCTGCAATAATCTGCAACGCTAATAGCAGGTGCGAACAAGTACACCCTTGGCACGAAGGTTGAATCGACCGCAGGGCTGGCGGAGGCCTGCCTTCGTACAAACTCGGAGGTCCCGATGTCCAACCAAGCTCTTAAACAGGTCAAGCCACGTTTTGCGTTGACGCGTATCAAAGCGATGGGCGCGGCAGTCTCGCTGGTCGCCACCTCCGCCATGCCGGTGGCGGCGGCATCGCCAGCGGCCACGGCGGGCGGGTCGCCCCTGTGCGCCTCGCGGCCGGAAATCCTGAAGCAACTTTCCGACCGATTCAAGGAAGCACCCGTTGCCCTCGGCTTGTCCAAGAACGGCTCGGTCATTGAAGTGCTGACCAGCGACGACGGCGAGACCTGGACGATCCTGATCAGCCAGCCGAACGGCCCAAGCTGCCTCGTCGCGTCCGGTGAAGGCTGGGAAGAATTGAAGCGGGTCGGCGCCAAGGGCGAGCGCGGCGCCTGATCGCATAGAAGGAGGCCAAGATGGTTGACACCTATTCCCTGGTAAGTGCGCCGCGACAAAAGTTGCGGTCCATCGTTAGCCCGGTCGTTCCAAAGCTGGTGCAGGAGCAGCCGCAAGCCGTTGCCCGTGAGCTGTGGGACACGCGTTCTGACGACACGAACGGCACTCCGCTTGCGTTTCTGTCGCGGTTCATCGTGCTTCAGGCGGTCGGCGCGGCTGGTATCGTGGGGCTATGGGCCGTCGGCATTGCAGGCAAACCCTTCGCCGGCAATAACGCGTTCCTGTGCTGGTTGATCGCGGCAATTGGCGCTCTGGGCATTCTGTGCGTCTTCTTTCGGCGCTGGCGGGATGTCGATTGGCTGGCGACCCATGTGGTGCGGATCGGGCTGCTCGGAACCGTGGTTGGGCTCATCGTCGCCTTCTCTGCGGCGCGCGCCGGCGGCTCGGCCGACCCCAATGCGATCCGTTCGATGATCGGGTCGGTGATCGACGGCATGTATGTCGCGCTCTATGCGACGCTGCTCGGCATAGCCACGAACCTGTGGCTCAAGATCAATCTTCGCCTGCTCGGTAACTTCGATGGATGAGGAAACTCTCACCGTCTGGCTCGACACCGCTCTCTTGATGCTCGGCGGCTTTGTCCTCATGACCACGCTCATGATGACAGTGATGAATCCGCCGGCCAAGGCGAGCGAGACCGATGGCGTCACGGCGCCCGGGAACGTCACCGTCGAGACGCAATGGCCGGACAAGCTCGACGCCGATGTCGACCTGTGGGTCCAGGCGCCCGGCGATGTGCCGGTCGGCTACTCCAACAAGAGCGGCAAGGTGTTCGATCTGCTGCGCGATGATCTGGGGATGGCACAGGACATGACCGACTCCAACCATGAGGTCGCCTATTCGAGGGGCGCTCCCGCGGGTGAATACATCGTCAATGTTCACATGTATCGCGGCGTCAACGTCACATATCCCATCCCGGTGAAGGTCACCGTAAGCGTAAAGCCCGATTCCACCAAGTCGTCTGCGCCGCTCGCCACAACGACGGTCCAATTGCGCAAGCCCAACCAGGAGCTTACCGCCTTGAGATTCCGGCTCGATTCGACTGGCCTACTGGTGCCAGGCAGCATCAACAGTCTGTTCAAACCTCTACGCGTGGCGGCCACCCAATGATGATCGCTCCTGTCATCTTCGCCCTGCTGCTGGGCGCGTTCATCTTCATTATCCTGCCGCAGGCAGGCATTGCTCGCCGCACCCTCTCGGTCGGCATCTTCCTGGTGCTGATCGCCATCGTCTATGTTGGTGCCAGTGAGCTTCTCGGCCGTCCCAAGCCGCTTACTTTCGAATGGCGGGACATGGCAAAAGCCCAGGTGGTGGGCGCCGTGCCGGTTGAGAACGAAGCCATCTACGTGTGGCTCACCACGCCCGGCTCGACTGAGCCGCGCTTCTATGTGCTGCCATGGAGTCAGCAAGCCGCGCAACAGCTGCAAGATGCGATGGGCAAGGCGGAAGCCGACGGCACTGGGGTAGAGATGAAGATGCAGGCCGCCGACGCCGGTCTCGATACCCGCGAGCCAATGTTCTACGCACGGCCGCAACCGGCTCTGCCGACAAAGGACTATCAGAGCGGCGTAAGGCCCCTTGTCTATACGCAGCCGGGGTCGTGAAGCGGTGATGGGTGAACGCGGACAGAATGGAGCACGCCTTCGAGTTCGCGCTTGCACCGCTCATTTGGTTTGACCGCGCCCTCCGATGTTGAGCGTCTATCCGCAAAGCAAAACGCCCGAATCAAAGACGCAAGCAATCTGGTTTGATCTGCGCGACGGAAGCATTGCGATGTTCGCCATTAACGCCTGACTGGCAGTCTCCAATGTGTGAGGCTTTGCGAGGCGGCCCCGCCGCTTTCGCTTTCTATTGTTATGCATCGCCCTTCTCCCACTTTCTATTATTCCTAAGTGTCGGTTTATCTATTAATGCAAACCAGAGATTTTCCAGCCGCACCTCCAATGTGTGCGGGCAAAAGAGTGTCTCGCCTCCGCAAACGCTGACGTCTCTTATGCGGGTAGTCCAAAGGTATCGGCGACACCTTCGTGCAATGGATTAGCCCATCAGGTCAGTCAATCTGTCCTTCACACGAACGAGCGGGACGAGTTTGAAGGATGCCATGATCGAGCTCTTTCTTGCCGCTTCGTCTGCTGCCGGCGCCGCTAGGATGCTCGACGAAGCGTCGCGCGGATATTCGGCGCCGCAGCTTCTCGTGGACCTCGCGCTGACCCTTTGGAGAAGATCATCCGCCTCGACGTTACGGCACTGAACTGGGCGGCCCCTCCCTCCATAATCATAGGATGAGCTATCATGACCAGCACCGACCCGGCCGAGACAATTAATCGCCATCGCCGGCGTCTCATCGGCGTCGCCGCAATGACACTCGCGGCCGTCGAGCTTGGCGTAGACACGCAAGCGAGTGCGGCGTCCAGCGAGACAGCGAAGGCCACGCCGCCGCCGCCGAAATCGTTCGGCCCGCTCAGGCAGATCGACGCTGGGCAGTTGAACGTCGGCTATGCCGAACTCGGGTCGGCCGAGGGCGCGCCCGTCGTTCTGCTCCATGGCTGGCCCTATGATATCCACACCTATGTCGATGTCGCGCCTTTGCTTGCGGCGCAGGGGTACCGCGTGATCGTTCCGTATCAGCGTGGCTATGGCACGACGCGCTTCTTGTCGGATCAAGCGCAGCGCAATGGCCAACAGGCAGCTTTCGCGGCCGACCTCATCTCCTTGATGGATGCGCTGAAGATCGAGCAGGCCACGATCGGCGGCTGCGACTGGGGCGCCCGCACGGCCAATATCGTCGCTGCATTGTGGCCGAACCGATGCAAGGCCATGGTCTCGGTGAGCGGCTATCTTATCGGCAACCAGCAACTCGGCAAGCTGCCGCTGCCGCCAAAGATCGAGCTACAGTGGTGGTATCAATATTACTTCGCCACCGACCGCGGCCGCGCTGGCTACGAGAAGAATAGGCGCGAATTCGCCAGGCTGATCTGGCAAACAGCGTCGCCGCGATGGAGCTTCGACGATGCCACCTTCGAACGCAGTGCCACTGCGTTCGACAATCCCGATCACGTAGACATCGTGATCCACAATTACCGTTGGCGGCTCGGCCTCGCCAAGGGCGAGGTGCGGTTTGACGAATTCGAGCAGCGACTTGCCCAGGCGCCTCTTATCGATGTGCCGACGATCACCCTTGAAGGTGACGCCAACGGGGCTCCGCATCCGGAGGCTAGTGCCTACGCCAAGATGTTCTGGAACAAATATTCACACCGCGTCATTAAGGGCGGGATTGGGCACAACCTGCCGCAAGAGGCACCAGAGGCCTTTGCGCAGGCCATTGCTGATGTCGCCGGCAGCTGACGCATCGTCTGGTGAAGTGGATCTGCAAGTCTTGGAGTAGGCGGATGAACGCCGCGCACCTGCGGAATTGCTTATTCGGCAGCCTTATGCAAGACCGCTTCCAAAGTGTCGTCGAGATAGGGGCCGACCTTGCTCACACGCTCGTCGCAATACTGGCCAAAGAAAGACGATGGCCTGTCATATTCAAAAGCACCCCTGCATTGTTCGTCCTCAAGCGGAACCACCCGCAACGGCGCGTAAGGGCACCGGAAAGCTGATGACGGGTCATTTTCGAGGCGGCAACGGGATTGCATTTTTGGCCTTCGATTTGCAGCAACGCGCCATGATCACGACAGCCAAAGATCGACAGCTTTGGCCCGTTCACTTCATAATCCGTGACATAGTTCTGATCGCTGTTACGCGACGCGGCTACGATGCCTGGCTCGAGAATTGGCAGCGTACTCGCAAGTGTTATCCGGACCTCTGCGAACGGTCTGTTTGAGCAGATCTTGATATGTTCAACCTGAAGAATCTGTGAGACGAGAGTTTTGTGCCATGCCTGTCGTTCTCCGGAAGTGATATTCACCGTTACCGCATCTCGCTGTCGTTCGTGACCGTCTCGCGGTTACTCCGCAGCCGGCTCGATCAGCCTCCCTTGATCTTCACCATCAGATACCTCAAGCTTGGCTCGGCGTCCAAGACAGGGATGGAGGCGCGCTCGTGAACGTGGGCGGTCGAGGTTCGGTCGATCAGCAGGCTGAGCAATTCCGGCCGGCTGTAATGGCCGCGTGAATCCGTCAGCCACTTTCGCTTGTCGATCTGCGCGAAGTTGAGGTCGGCGATGACTACTCCTTCGCCAGATCGAATCGGTTCCGCGAGCAAACTTCCATCGGGCGCCACCGTCGCTGTGAGGCAACCGCCGGAGATCGCGCCGATGCTGCCACCCCCAGTGTCCTTCACGATCCGCGCTTGCTGATCGGCATCGAGCCATGCTGTCGCGCAAACGACGAAGCAAGCGGACTCCAGCGCATGCTGCCGGATGTTGACCTGCGTGTGCTCGGAAAACAGCTCGCCGAAAATGGAGCCCGGGTACATCGCAGAGTGAATCTGCTCGCCGTCTGCCATCATCGCATACCGCGCCAGAGGATTGTAGTGTTCACAGCAGGCAACCGCGCGATAGCTTCAAGCGGTGCCGGTCTGCTCGGCCTCCCTCAATGTCGCGATCGAGACCGGGCCGGCCGGTCTCGGATCAGCCGAACGTGAAGCAGAAAACCTCGGCGCCCGCGGTGAGAAAGATGATTTCAAATTGGCGATCTGTGATCGGCCCCTGTTGCCGGATCAGCTGGAACAGACGCTGCTCGCTCACTGTGCCGTTGCCCTGTTCGTCAACGTCAAGCCCGTGAGATCTGCCTGGTGGCTGACCATCGATCAGGACGCGGAATTTCACGGTGGTTCCAGGCGATGCCGGCCCCATAACAAGATGAAGATCACGGGCGTGAAATCGGTACGTGATGTTGCCGTTCGGCTCTTTTGGAGAGGCGCCGTCGCTGCCCACTATCCAGCCGCCGGCGAGCGCCCATTCATTCAGGTGCAACTGGGCCGGGGCTTCATAGAGGTGAAGCTTGTTGCGCACCACACCGCCCGGCGATGCGAAGCCCTGGGTGCGATTGTAACCGACGTAGTTTTCCTGAGACTTGAGATTGACCTCGTCCGCGGCCGCCTCAAGGCCGCCGGCGTCGACCGACACCAGATCAGCGCCTATGCCTTGGGCGCCAGCCTCTGCGAGCAACCGCTTAATAATCATTTCCGACTGTTCGTACGAGCCCTCGCCGAAATGTTGATCACGAACGTTTCCTTGCGCATCGATAAAATAGAACGCCGGCCAATAATTATTGTTGAAGCCGCGCCAAATTGCGCCCTCGCTGTCTACAGCAACAGGATAGTCGACGCCCAATGCTTTCACCTCGCGACGGACGTTGTCGATGTTCCTTTCAAATCGGAATTCCGGCGAATGCACACCGATCACGACCAGCCCCTGGCCCTTGTACTTTTCTGCCCATGCGCGGAGGTAGGGCTGCACGCGCATCCAATTGATGCAGGTGTAAGTCCAGAAACTGACAAGGATGACCTTTCCGCGGAGGGCCGCCGGCGTCAGTGGCGGGGAATTGAGCCACTCGTTGGCTCGCCCAATAGACGCCAGCTCCGATTGGCCGGCTATCCAGCCGAAAATGGATCCATGGACGGATGAACTTTGCGGTGCTTTGACAACCATCGGTTGCTCCTTCGCTTCCGATCCGAAACGGGCGGCGGGCAGCCCAATTGCGTTGATAAACAAGAATGAGGCCAACAAGCGGTTCGTCATCATGGGGAAATCCTTCCGTGGTCTGACTGTGGTCTCCGAATCTCACTTCACTAACTCTACGAGCGGCTTGTCTTTCTCGACGACATACGTGCCAACCTCGGTCGCGGTGACACTGCCGACGTTTTTCGCGGCGTGGGGGACCATGGCGGGAATAAGCAGCACGCTACCGGCATTGATAATCTGCGACGGTTGGCCCTCGACCTCGTATTCTATCGAACCTTCGAGGACGTAGACGATCTCTTCACCGTGATGCCGATGCATCGGAAACACCGCTCCGGGCGCGAAGTCTACCGCGTCTGAACGGCTTCCTGTCCCGGGACGCTGAGATCATGCCTCTGCAGGTCCGTCCGTGTTATCCCGAGCATTTGTTCCATCTATTGCGCCCGACCTGTGTTGAGCGTGATATCGCATCCAGCGATCAAGAAGACGCACCAACCTGCCTTACCTTCATGCCAACCTCTTACAAATCGTGACGCCCATCCTCCTGACCATGTTCGGTCGGGTGAGATGTGGTGAAAGATAGTCAGGCCTGCCGGAGGCCCCGGAACGCGGCGCGAAGCTCCGCGCTGAACAATTCTGGTTGCTCCCACGCAGCGAAGTGTCCGCCCCTGTCGACCTCGTGGAAGTAGGTCAGGTTGGGGTAAGCACGGCGCGCCCATGTCTCTGGCGGCTTGTACACGTCCTCAGGAAACACGGTGATGGCGACCGGGAGCGATATTTCGGAGGTCCTTTGCGCGGCCGCGAAGATGATGCTGCCGTGGGGGCCATTCTCCCAGTAGAGTCGCGCCGACGAGGCCCCGGTGTTCGTGAGCCAGTAGAGCGTGATGTTGTCCAGCACGTCGTCTTTCGTTGGCGAGTTTTCAGGATCGGCACCGTACGACCAGTGCGAGAAGCCGGGGTGCACGAGAACCCACGCCGCAAGGCCGGCTGGAGAATCCGTCGTGCCATAGCCCACCGTCTGGGGCCGCGCCGACATCATCGTGAAATACGCCAGGTTCCCATTCTTTCCGGACATCATGAGTGCTTCGATGACTGCGCGCTCCTGATCGGAGATGCCTACCGGTAGCGGCCCGCCGCCGAGCGCCACGGCCGCTTCCGGCGGCACCGCTGCCGGCAGATTGATATGAATGCCGCGCAATCCGGGAGCAGACTGACGCGCCATGGAGTTGCAGATCGCACTGCCCCAATCGCCGCCTTGGGCGACGTAGTTCGTGTAGCCAAGGCGTTTCATCAGATCGGCCCAAGCTCGCGCGATATGGTCGGGGTCCCACCCGGTGCCGGTCGGTTTGCCCGAGAAGCCGAAGCCGGGCAATGAGGGGATAACGACGTCGAATGCTTCCTCGGCGCTACCTCCGTGCGCTGTCGGATCCGTGAGGGGGCCGATGATCTTGAGTTGCTCGATTATGGATCCGGGCCAGCCGTGCGAGATGATCAAGGGAAGAGCATTCTCTTGACGGGAACGAACATGAATGAAGTGAATGTCGGTCCCATCGATATTGGTGATGAACTGCGGCAGTGCATTCAGCTTCGCTTCTATCTTTCGCCAGTCGTAATCGGTGCCCCAGTACTGAACTAGGCCCCGCAGCTTGGCCAACTGAGCACCCTGCGACTGATCGGCGACGGTCTCCTTGTCGGGCCACCGCGTAGCAGCAAGTCGCTTGCGAAGATCGACGAGTTCCTTTTTCGGAACATGAATGTGGAAAGGCTGGATGGCGTCGCTAGAGGCTGCCGCACTCGGTAATGACGGAAGCAGCATTGTCGCACCAGCAACCACGATGCCGGTCGTGACTGCGGCCAGAAGTCGGCGTCGATCCTGATTGATACCTTCCGAAGCTTCGATCTTATCCATTTTCCAATTCCTCTGGTGTTGTTTTGTTTCCTGGCAAGCTGTCGAGAAAGTGGTGTGAGCGAAAGAGGACCGATGCCGGTCGAGACCATCGCGCGTGGCGGGGGAGGGGACCGGCAAGGCCGCCGGCCGGCATCGGTGAAGCTGGCCTTGTGCGATGGCCAGCGGACTCTAGGAGGCCGAGTTGACGGCGGGCCGTGCCCGCAACCATTTCTACTATGGCCGTTCCCGCCCAGGCGCGATCGATATCCGCAACCGGGATGGCAGCGACCTCAAGCTTCATGTCGACTGGGCGCGCGTTCGGGATTTGGTCGCGGCTTCGCCGCTCGCCAGAAATGGCGTTCACCTTGATCTCCTTTGCGCGTCAGATGCTCGTGCCAGATTTGTCCGGCACCGGGCCGAAAACAATAGCACGAAGGTCTTGGCGATACCTTTGGATTGCTAAGGCGCGGACGCAATGATTCCGTGATCCCGGGCACGCATTACGGTGAGCCGGGTGCGTAGAATTCTACTAATTCGAAATACCTCTGCCGGAGGCCGCGAAACCCCGCTGCGCTCAGTCGGTCTCGAGGGCTAGGTCGAGCGCCTTCTGCAGCGCTGTGTCGCTAAACGGCTTGATCAGGCATCCGGCCGAACCCTTTTTGAGAAGAATCGGTGGAACCGTTTCGTCCCTTGGCGCTGTAATGAACACGATTGGGATAGACTGACCTCGGCGCGCCAACTCTCGTTCAAGATCTGGCCCTGTCATACCGGGCATGTAGACGTCAAGAAGCAGACAGTCTGTCTGATCGATAGCGCTGGACACCAGAAACTCCTCGGCCGAAGAAAACGCTTCGGCACGGAAACCGAACTCTCTAAGCAAATCGGGTAGCGACTCGCGCACAGACTCGTTGTCATCCACAATCGACACAAGGGGGCGGAGGTCTCTCATGCAAAATCTCGGTTTATTGAGGCGCTGACCGGCGTCGGCATGACCGATGAGAAGTGGACAGGTGTCTCCGGCCGTACATACTCGTGAATAGAAAAAGAGAAAGTTGCACCGTGACCCTCATTTGCCTCTGCCCAAAGACGGCCGCCATGGCTTTCGATGATCGAACGACTGACGGAAAGCCCTATGCCCATACCTTCAGCCTTGGTCGTGTAGAAAGCTTCGAAAAGCCGCTCTGACCCGTGTGGATCAAGTCCGACGCCAGCGTCTCGAACGAAGAGGCGGATATTCCCGTCCTCGCCAAGTTCGGTTCCCAGCACGACAAGTCTTGGCCGATCGTCGACCGGGATCGTTGCGTCGGCGGCATTGCGAAGCAGGTTCATGATGACCTGCTGCAATTGAACACGGTCGCCGCCGACGAAGGGTAGCCCGCCTGCGAGTTGGGTATGAAGCAGCACCCTGTTTCGTTGAAGTTCACCGGAAAACAGTGCGATCACCTCAACTGCGGCCTCGTTTAGATCGACTGGCTCGATAGTTGCAGACTTTTTCTGGAACAGAGAGCGAAGCCGCGCGACCACCTCGGCCGCGCGATTGCCGTCCCGGATGGTGCGCCGCGCGGTTTCCCGCGCTCCATCGACGTTCGGCGGATCGGCCGCCAGCATCCGCAGGCAGGTGCCAGCATTGGTGACAATACCTGAAAGCGGCTGGCTTACTTCATGCGCGATCGATGCCGTCAGGGCGCCCAAACTCATGATCCGAGTGGTGCGTGCAAGTTCGGATCGGATTTTCTCCAGCGCTTCTTCAGAACGGTGGCGTTGCGTGATGTCGAGGACCGCACCGATGTATTCGATCTGACCGGAATCGTTCTTAGCCAGATGGGCAATCAGGTGAAGGTGCTTGACCGTCTGATCTGGCAAGACGATCCGATGCTGAAACTCAAAGTCGCTCTCGCCCCGTTGTGCCTTGTCGAGCATGACACCCATCAGGTGCATATCTTCTGGATGCACACGACTGACGATCCGTTCAAGCGTTATGACCGTCCCAGGCTTAAAGTCGAAGATTCGATAAAGAGGCTCCGACCATAAAATCTCGCCCGTTTTTACCTTCCAGGAAATATTGCCCATGCCGGCAAGGTACTGACCTTCCGCCAAGAACGCCTCGCTGCGCTTCAGAGCTTCTTCGGCTCGCTTGCGATCATGGATGTCGGTGTTTGTGCCGTACCACTTCACGATGTTTCCTGCTTCATCACGTAGCGGATTTGCACGGAATAGACACCATCGGTACTCGCCGTCATAGCGGCGGAGACGTGCTTCAGCTTCGCCGGGTTGCCCGGACGCAAATATGCCCTGAAAAGCCCCGTCTAGACCGGCTGCATCGTCCGGATGGACCGAGGCAGTCAGATCCCAATACTCGGACAACTCGGTGGTCGGTTCCCAGTCATTGGAACCCATGGAGAGGCCGACATAATAGAGATAGTGCTGGTTGAAGAATTCAGCAGTACCGTCCGGACGCGCCGACCACACCATTACGGGTATCGTGTTGACGATGAGGCCAAGATTGCGCTCATTTTCCCTGAGGCTCTCGTTTGCTTGCTTGCGATCGTCGATATCGATAATGGTGCCGTACCACCTCACGACATTGTCGGTGTCGCCGTGATGCGGATGGGCTTGGATTAGGAACCATCGATATTGTCCGTCGCGGCGGCGCAATCTCGCTTCAGCCTCTCCGGGCCTTCCCGAAGCCAGGATAGCCTGCAAGGTCGAAGTCAAGCCAGCTACGTCGTCCGGATGGGCTGATGCGGTCCAACCCAAGCCCTGGGCTTCCTCGGCGGTAATGCCGAGATAGTCGAGAAAATTCTGATTCAAGAACTCGACTTCGCCGTCAGGTTTGGTAGCCCATGCCAAGTCGGGGATTGAACCGAGAATGCGGTGAAGATTTCGTTCGGCTTCTTCGAGCGCCTTCGTCTGAAAATCCTGCTCGGCCGCAGCCAACATCGCCTCTCGCTGTCGCAGCGATTCTTCAGCACGTTTTCTGTGCCCGATTTCAGCGTTGACCACGTACCACTCGACGATACGGCCGAGATCGTCGAATACCGGGCTACAGTTGATTGCGAAATATCGATATTCCCCTGCAGCGCTCCGCAGACGCGCTCCCATTTCACCCGGTTCACATGACGCAAGTATCGAACGCCAGCGTTCCAGCAAATATGGCAGATCCTCCGGATTGATCACTGCCTGCCATCCCGAGTCACGGGATCGCTCCAGGTCGAACCCGGTATAGGCAGACCAGCATTGATTGACAAAATGAACCCGCCCATCCGGCAAAGCGATCCAAATCATGGCCGGTAGTGCATCCAAAACACGGCGCCGATCGATCTCCATCCGTTCCTTTCCAAATCTCGCGAGCGCGAAAATATACGTCGACTTCATCACGGCGTCTATCGCGCCATGTGCCGGTCGGCAGTGCAGGAGCCTCATTGACCGTGCGGCAGCCCCATCTCAAGTTATTGACGACACCAATCGTCCAATAGTCTGGATGCCATTCGGCGGCAGCGTTGGGGATCGCCCTTCGTCAAAGGAGAAGCCGTCATGGCTTTCACCAACAGTCAGCCGCGCAGCGTACGCGTGAATCGTGGTCGCGTAGCGCATAATAGCGGCGCCGGGATGCGGCCTACCTTTCCCTCAAAGTCATTCGTCCGCGCCGCCGTTCGCTCCACCCGTGAGATACGCCGCCGCACCTCGCCTCATCCGCGCCGCACCTCGTCGTCACCATCCTCGGCCGCGCGCGCAGAAAGGCCCATCCTCCGAGGGACGAGAACCTCGACGATCTGAAAACAACTTTAAGAAGGGATTTGCTCTCATAAACCCTATGGCGCCCGCCGGAACCAAAACTAAGCCTCCAGCAGCTTGAGTAACTCCCTGGCAGCCGAGCTAGACGAGGAAGGATTCTGGCCGGTGATCAGCCGACCGTCCACGACTGTGAAATCGGCCCAATCGCCAGCTTTTTCAAAGTGGCCGCCCAGACGCTTCAGCTCATCCTCGACGAGGAAGGGCACCACCTTAGTCAGGTGGACGGCGTCTTCCTCGGAATTGGTGAAGCCGGTGACGCGCTTACCCTTGACGATGGGCTGCCCCTTGTAGGTCACCTTTTGGAGGGCAGCGGGGGCATGACAGACGGCGGCGACCGGCCTGCCGGAGTTGTAAAAATCCTCGATCAACCGGATCGAATTCTCGTCATTGACGAGGTCCCACATGGGACCGTGGCCGCCAGGATAGAAGACGGCGTCGAAGCCTTCCGCTTTGATGTCGCCGAGCTTTACGGTATTCGCCAATACCTGCTGAGTCCCGGGGTCTTTCTTGAAGCGCGTCATCGCTTCTGTCTGGGTGTTCGGATCGTCGCTTTTGGGGTCGATGGGCGGCTGCCCTCCCTTAGGCGAGGCCAAGGTGATCTCGGCTCCGGCGTCCTTGAACACGTAGTAGGGTGCCGCAAACTCCTCTAACCAGAAACCGGTCGGCTTGCCGGTGTTCCCGAGTTGGTCATGCGACGTCAATACCATCAAGATTTTCATGGTTAGCCTCCATTAGTTGCGGCATGCTCAAGACCGGCATTGCTCTTAAATTGGCCTGGCTCAGTTCGGCCTCTCGAGCTTAGCTCTTCGCGGCCTATTCCTCGTACTTGGTGGCTTCGAGGTTTGTGCGAATGTCTGGGTGGAGAAGTGAGCTACTGCCGTGGCGGCGAATAGAATTTCTAGCTTATTTGGTTGAGCGCGCGGATCTGGACCATTGCAACGTCGGATCACCAGCAAAGATCGACCCGCCGGCGATCTTGGTGTCCCATTCCAGCATTCTTTGTCCTCGTCGGTTGGATAGGCATGGGTCAGCTTCCCGTCGCCGCGCGCGCGCGCTGGTAGTCGAGCGTAGGCAAGCCGCCCCAGCCCCAGTTGTCTGTGTCGACCTCCTCGATGATGACAAAAGTCGAGTCGAAAGGCTTGTTCAGGACATCGCGCAGGAGCTGGCTCGCGCCCCTGATTAGCGCCGCCTTCTCCTCCGTTGTGACGGACGTTGTTCCTGACTTGGTGCCCTCGCGGGTTACTTGAATAGTAACAATAGGCATGTGGTGTCTCCTTCCCGAGTTGGATGCGCGAAACGAATTTCTTTAGTGGCCAGCACTTTGCCCGCCATCTACGTGCAGGATATCTCCGGTCACGAAGGCTGCCGATTCAAGGTAGAGAATTGCCTCGACGACATCGGCGATTTCGCCCATGCGTCCGACGGGGTGAAGGGCTCCAAGCGCTTCGTGCGTCTCGACCGGATTCATCGGCGTCTTGATGACACCGGGCGAGACCGCATTCACCCGGATGCCGCGGCTTGCATACTCGATGGCAAGCGATCTGGTCGCGGCGTTCAATCCGCCCTTTGTCAGCGCGGCGAGCGCCGCTGGCACGGCCGTGTTTGGGTGAGCGACCAGGCTCGTCGTAACCTGTACGATATGGCCGCTGCCCTTCTTCTCCATTTCGGCGGCGGCGCGTTGCGTGACGTGAAAGAACCCAGCGATGTTGACACCCAGGACCGCCATGAAGTCCTCCTCGGTGTAGCGGGTGAACGGCTTAGAGATGAAGATGCCCGCGTTGTTGATGAGTGTGTCGATCCGCCCGAACCGATCCACTCCTGCGGCGATGACGCGCTCGGCCGTCTTGGGATCAGCGATGTCGCCGGACACGACCAGGATGTCGTCGTCGCCCGACCGCTCGATTGACCGCGCTGTTGCGACCACACGGTAGCTCCGACCCCGATACGCGTTGACCAGAGCCGCGCCGATGCCGCGCGACGCTCCGGTGATGACGGCTACCTTTTGATCGCTGCCCAAAGTAATTCTCCTTCCGACCGCTCTTTGTTCAATAGGTGAGATGTAATACGAAAGCTGAAGGAAAGGCGGCGCGAAATCGATTATACGATGGTGTCGTCGATACCTTTGGATTGGTGAGCCGAAAATTGTTCATGGGGGCGTTACATACGACCGCCAACGAGTTGCGTTATCGCGTCAGCCGTTGGTAGTAGAAAGGTAGGGCTAGTGAATGAGCCAAGCGAACTGCGGCGTTTGCCGTCTAGTACGTAAGGCCGAGCTTTGCGGCCATATTCACAAGATGTGGGAGTGAGCGGGCCTTCATCTTTCGCATGACTTGGCCCCGGTGTGCCTTCACTGTGATTTCGCTGATGCCGAGCTCGAAACCCACTTGCTTGTTCAGCAGGCCGGAGACGACCAGCGCCATGACCTCCTGCTCGCGGCAGCTGAGCGATGCGTGGCGATCATGCAGCGCACTCACCTCCAATTCAAGCTCGCGGACGGTTCTGCTGCGCTCCAGCGCCCCCTTGATGGCAGTCAGCAGCGCGTCGGCGTGGACGGGTTTCATCAGGAACTCAACAGCACCTGCTTTCATCGCCCTAACAGCCATATCCACATCGCCGAATCCCGTGACGAAGATGATCGGCGTATCGGTCCGCTCGACAGTGACGAGTTTTTGCAGATCAAGCCCGCTGATATCCGGAAGATTGACGTCCAGGATCAAGCAGTTCGGAACATTAGGTCGCGGATGAGAGAAGAAGGCCTGAGCGGACTCGAAAATTTCCGGGTACAAGCCCGCAGAGCTGATGAGCGAATCCAGCGATTCTCGGACGGATGGGTCGTCGTCGACCACGAACACGACAGGTTTATCTTGCGACATAGATGACCTCGCGTCAGCAGTTTTCGCCAACTGCGCGCCTTGCGAAAAGTCGTTGACAACCTCCCGCTCTGGCCAGCGTGTCGCCGACACGCACCGTCGCAAATTGTCAAGCGCCTCTTCTGGAACGTTGACGCGTGAGGGAGGTGTCGCGTCGGCCCCCTGAGTCTCGCCTGACTGGACGTGTGCGGCGGCGGGTTTGGCTGCCTTCGCAGAAAGGCCAACGGCGCTGGCGGCTGCCCTAATCGCGAGGACGTTGCGCCGGTTGGGTTCGTTATCCATGGCGAAGCTCCTGAGTTCGGCATACGGTAACCTAGTGAGGGAGCGGAGGGTGACGACGGTGCAGCGATGCCGACGGCAGAACTGCGAGCAACGCTCAGTTGCAGTCGGCCCTAGTGACCCATCTAAACCTCTTCAAGTGTTTGCTGGTACCCTAAGATTCTGTGCTGGGTTCGCTATCCAACGATCGGAAGGCGTGCTCATATCAAGGGGTGAGTTGTATAACGCAGATTGCCGTATTCTGTCCCGCCACGGCGGAACTGTCGCTGCGATCGCATCGACGGACCGCGAGTGCTATTGAGGTTTACGCAACCTTTGGCCTGGGGAAACTCAGATCCCCCGTAAGGTAGCGCAGATCGTTGTTGGCGCCATCACTGCGGTCGGAAGCCCGACGCGGGATGCGGGCGTGCAGCCTTCGCGAATGAATCCAGTCCGTCCCCAGGGCTCCGAATCCAGGTAACAAAAGGTCCACCGCGCCTTGCGACGACATCCTGCGTGGAGACCGGCTGGTTTGAGGGCTCGCGTCGCAGGCATTTTTAATACGTTCATTTCCTCTTGACCGTGTTCAGGCTTCCGGGGCATGCGTCAGGGTATCTTTCCAAACTCTCGTCCGAGTTCGAGACCCTGACTCCGTCACACTTTCGTTTGATGCACGCCCAGAGTTCTGGCATACTCCCCATAGAGATGCCGCTGCCCTCGGATCAGAAATCGATTGTTCACGTGGTCGACGACGACGCGTCGTTGCGAGAAGCGTTGCCAGACCTGTTCCTTTCGATAGGGCTCGAAACGCGGACATATTCAGCCGCACAGGATTTCCTCGCTACGGCCATTCCGGATTGTCCGGGCTGCCTTATCGTCGATATCCGCTTGCCTGACATGAACGGGCTGGATTTTCAGGCGAAACTGTCAAAGCAGGGTGTTCAATTGCCGGTCGTGATGATAACCGGATATGGCGACATTCCCATGTCAGTTCGCGCCATGAAGCACGGCGCAGTGGACTTTCTTCCAAAGCCTTTCAAAGATCAGGACATGCTCGATGCCGTGTTGGCAGCCATTGAACGCGACCGGCAGCGGCGCGCCGTCGACCGCGATGTTTCGAAAATGCGGGAGCGGTTTGGAACACTGACGGCACGGGAGCAGCAGGTAATGCTGCTGGTCACCGAGGGAAAGATGAATAAGCAGGTGGCCGGCGACCTCGGAATCAGCGAGATCACCGCCAAAATTCATCGCGGCGCAGCCATGCGCAAGATGGGCGCGAGGACCTTGGCGGACCTGGTCAGGATGGCGGACTTGATCAGCCCCAGGCCGCGGCCGCAAGTGCCGGAGTAACACTCCCGTATAGGTTCCTAATAGCGGCATCACATGCCAGAATAGCGATCCTACTATTCGCCTTGTTGAAATCCGAGGAAAGGACGATGTGTCGAGAGAGTTCCTAATCGCGGTAGTCGATGATGACGAATCATTCCGCATGGCTCTCGTCGATAGCCTTGGTTCGCTGGGATATAGTGCACGCGGATTTGTGTCTGCGGAGGACTTCATCGCCTGGGAAGCGCACGCGTCTTGGAAATGCGTCATAACGGACATTCACATGCCCGGCATGAGCGGGCTTGATCTTGCCAGGCTGCTTACGGGGCGCCCGCGCGGTGTGCCTGTTGTTATGGTCACCGCGCGTTCGAACCCAGGCATCGATGATCAGGCAGCAGCAATCGGCGTAATCTGTCTGCTTCGAAAGCCATTTAAAACCGAGGCGTTGATCGACTGTGTTGAAAAAGCTGTCAAAATCTGAGGAGTCATGATCGGCCGCCAAACTCGCGAAATATTAGCCCGATCGCATACAGATTGGGTTGTCAATCATCGATCCCTCGCGCATTCTCGATAAGTCGACTATTGTCCATCTGATGCGGACCCTGACTCCAATGACAGAAAGCGGGGAACCGGTGTCTGCGCTGGCCTCGCGCGCCGAGCCCGAGGTCCTAGCGAATGTTCCCCCAACTCACGTCCAGCGCCGCACGGCGCGCGCCTTCCTGCTGGCCCTTCTTTTGATTCTTCTCGGCACTTGGCCGTTTGCGGCCATCAAGCTGCCGGAAATCAACGCGTTTGTACCGACTCTCGCCGCCGCCCTGTTTGTCAGCGACTGCGTAACTGCCGCTCTTCTGTTTGCTCAGTTCTCCATCTTACGTAATTGGGCACTCCTGGCGATTGCGAGTGGCTACCTGTTCAACGCCCTAGTCGTGGTTGCACACGCGCTGACGTTTCCGGGAGCGTTCACGCCGACCGGCGTCCTGGGCTCGGGATTGCAATCCGCCGTCTGGCTCTACTGGTCTTGGCATTCAGGGCTGCCCCTCGCCATCATCTGCTATGCGCTGCTCAAAGACACGGATCGCATGATAGACGCTCGCTTCACCGGACATGCCATCAGCCTGAGCGTCGCGGGCGTTCTTGCCCTCGTCCTTGGATTGTTCTGGTTGGTTACGCAGCATGAAGATCTGCTGCCTATAACCTTTGTAGACGTGCATCCTCTCAGTCTATTTCGTCGCGAAATCGGTGGGGTGGGGGTCCTGGCGCTGGGCGGCATTGCTCTTTGGTTGCTGTGGCGGCGCCAGCATTCCCTGCTCGACCAATGGCTGGTTGTCGCTTTGTGCGCGCTCTTGCTTGAAGTGGCCCTGGCCTCTGTCTTAAGTGCCGGCCGCTACAATCTTGCGTGGTATGCCGGCCGTTTCTATCAGCTCGTGACTGCCACTGTTGTGATGGTGGTATTGCTTGCAGAGATGACACGGCTATATGCGGGCCTTGCTCGTTCGAACGCGATGCTGCACCAAGAGCGCAAGAGGCTGCAGCGCGCTATTGATGCGCAGCGCCGCGAGCGCGATGCCCGACTGATAACCGGCGATGCTGTTGCCGCCACCATTGCACACGAGGTCAAGCAGCCCCTTGCTGCTATGATAACGAGATCCGAAACCGGCTTACGCTGGCTCGATCGAGCGGTTCCCGAATTAGACAAGGCGAGAACGGAGTTCATGAAGATCGCCACTGATGGGCATCGCGCGGCTGCGGTTATCGAGAGCATTCGCGCGAATTTCCGGAAGGATGAACGCGTCAGAACTTCGTTCGACGTCGACAACCTCATTGAAGAAGTGATCGCCTTGCTCAAGGACGAGCTGAAAAGTCACCGGATATTGGTCAAGGTTGAACGAATCGCGCGGCCGCTGCGGGTGACGGGAGATCGAATTCAGGTGCAGCAGGTGCTTCTCAATCTGGTCACGAATGCGATTGAGGCCATGATTACCGTGGATGGTCCACGGGACCTCGCCGTCAGTTCCAGTCTTCGCGACGATGGCGGTGTCATGATTTCGGTAGCTGACACAGGCACTGGTATCGACGCGCAGGACCTGCAGAGAGTGTTCGATCCGCTCTTCACCACCAAATCTCGAGGGATGGGAATGGGCCTTGCGATCTGCCGTTCGATCATCCAAGCGCACGACGGCATGCTCTGGGTATTGCCCAACGCACCGCGGGGCTCAATATTTCAGTTCGTTTTAGCATCATCTGCCGGCACGGAGTGAGGCCGTGAGGGTCGAGACCACGCGCCACTTGATGATCACTCTGGAGTCGTCGCGCATTGGACTGCATAGGACTCGGAACCAACAGTACTCTCCGTCTAAGCGCCCAGCTTTTAGGTGATTTTTGCGCCACCACAATGCGACTGTCGCATTGCCTCTCTCGCCGCCAATACAAAAGTATCGCCGACACCATCGGGCAATAGATTTGTCATCGCTGACAGTCGATCTCTGTGCGGCAGCCGAACAGGTTGGATAGACCAGGGGAGGACGTCATGTCAGCAAGATCACTTTCGCCCGCAGCACGAACTACTTGCCGCGACGGCTGCCGCCGGGGTCATCGGCTTGCTTCCCGCGACCCACCGGGCATGGGCCCGAGATGATTCAATCCGCCCATTCTCAGTCCACATACCACAGGAGGAGATCACCAACCTTCGCCGGCGGATCGCCGCGACCTGGTGGCCGAACCAAGAGACGATTGATGACCGGTCGCGGGGCGTACATCGCAAGATTGCAGCGGATCGTCCGCTACTGGGGAACCGAGTACGACTGGCGCAAGGACGAAGCTAAGCTGAACGATCTCCCGCATCATTGCCAAGATCGACGGGCTCGGCATTCACTTTGTCCACGTCCGTTCGAAGCATCCCAATGCCCTACCGCTAATCATGACGCATGGTTGGCCGGCCTTCGTTTTCGGCAGCTCAAGACGATCGGCCCGCTCACGGATCCAACGGCGCTCGGCGGAAGCCCCCAGGATGGTTTCGAACTGGTTCTGCCCTCGATGCTTTAGGAGGTTCGACTGTGAGTCCGTCGTGGCCTGCATCCGTCCAGAAACAGTCGGGCGCAATAGCGCGCGCGTTTCGCGATCTCGGAGCGGCTCGGCGGCGTGCGCTGGCCGAACATAAGGGCGCGCTGCGGTTCCATGATCATCATGCCCCTGAGCATGCCGACCGCCACCGACGGCTCATCGATCTCGATCCTGCCGCGGTCGCACTGCCGCTTCACCCAGCGCTCCATCGTCTGGGTGGTGCGGCGGATCGCGAGCTCGAAGAAGGCAGAAGCGATCTCCGGAAAGCGTTCGCACTCGGCATAGACCAGGCGAAGCGTTGCGGGCGTCTCCTCATCGAGGGTCAAGGTGCCATAGGAAATGAGAATGTGTTCGAGCGCCTCCTCAATGGGCAACGCGTCGAGATGCTCTTCGTCAATCTCGAGAAAGAAACGCGAGATCCGATTCGAGATAACGCTTTGAAACAACTCGGCCTTGGTAGGGATCAAACGGTACATGGTCTTCGTGGAGACGCCAGCGCGGTGCGCGACGTGACCCATGCTGGCCCCTGCATAGCCACTGGCGTGAAACTCGTCACGTGCGGCCGCGATGATGAGCTGCCGCGTCTCCTCGTCCGGGCGAACCTGCGGCCGTCCGCGCGGCCGCTTTGCGACTTTAGTATTATGGACCATGATCGTTTTCCAAAACCTCTTGACTTTCGTTTCGGCCTGCTTATTTTTAGGAAACTATCAGTTTTCCTAAATAAGGGCAAGCCAGTGACCCGGCGCCCCAGGGACGGAGGAAAGGAACCTATCATGAGCGAGCACCAGACAGTCTTCACCGCGGAGAAGGCAATTCCCACCGCCGAGGCGGCACCCGGCATAGAGCTGCCGCGAGAGCTTCTCGTCCCTGTTCCGCAGGTCCCGACGGTGGTCGCTGGCGTGTCCAGCACGTCGCGCAAGCGCTGGCTGCGGAAGCTGCTGCTAGCCGGCGCGGCCGTGGCCGTCCTCGCGGGCGCCGCCGATTTCGGCTGGCAGTATTGGACCGTCGGCCGCTTCGAGGTCTCGACCGACGACGCCTATGTCAAGGCCGACAACACGACGATCGCGCCGCGAATTTCCGGCTACATCGCAGGAGTGCTTGTGGATGACAACCAGCCCGTGACCGCGGGGCAGGTCCTCGCACGCATTGACGATCGCGACTTCAAGGTGAATCTCGACCAGGCTCGGGCCGAGGTCGAATCGGCCAAGGCCAACATCGCTAACAAGCAGGCGGCGATCGTCGCCCAGCAGTCCGCGATCGAGGCGGCGCAGGCCACGGTCGCGCTCGACAAGGCCAACGCGATCTTTGCCGAGCAGGATGACCAGCGCTATGCCGAACTGGCGAAGAAGGGCTACGGCAGCGTCCAGAACGCCCAGGAGGCGGCCTCGAAGATCGCCGCGGCGCGGGCGGCTGTGACGCGCGATACCGCCGTGGCCGGCACCACAGCCAAGCAGCTCGATGTGATCAAGGCCGAGCTTGCGCAGGCGCAGGCGGCGATGAGCCGCGCCCAGGCAGCCGAGGACCAGGCCGAGCTGAACCTCTCTTACACCGCTCTCGTCTCGCCGGTCGACGGCGTGATAGGCAACCGCACCTTGCGGGTCGGCCAATATGTCCAGACGGGTTCGCAGCTGATGTCGGTGGTGCCAAACCAGGCCGCCTATATCATCGCCAACTACAAGGAGACCCAGCTCGCCAACGTGCAGCGTGGGCAGTCGGTCGATATCGAGGTGGACACGTTCCCAGGACAGGTCCTCAAGGGCCATGTCGACAGCCTCTCGCCGGCTAGCGGCCAGGAATTCGCGCTGCTGCCGCCCGACAACGCGACCGGCAATTTCACCAAGGTGGTGCAGCGCATCCCGGTGAAGATCGTGCTAGACCAGGCAAGCCCGCTTTCCGTCGCGCTGCGCCCCGGTATGTCGGTCTACCCGACGATCGACACCAAGGCTGCGGCGACCCAGGTCGCCTCGGCATCGCAACGCATCAACTGACGGCGATCGGACGCCCGTTTTCGCCAGCCAGACATGGCAGGAGAGTGCGATGGCCACCATGACGCAAAACGTCCAGCTCGGTTCTCCCGGTCCCGCCACACTCGCAGCACCTCCGCCCGAGAGGGCGAGCACGATGGAGTGGATCGCCGTCCTTGCCGCGATGATCGGCGCATTTATGGCCATCCTGAACATCCAGATCACCAACGCCTCGCTGCTCGACATCGAAGGCGGCATCGGCACCGGCGTCGACAACGGCGCCTGGATCTCGACCTCCTATCTCATCGGCGAGATCGTGGTGATCCCGCTCACCGACTATCTGAGCCGCGTCTTCTCGTTCCGCCGCTACATGCTGGCGAACGCCGTGCTGTTCCCGCTCTTGTCGGCTGCCTGCGCCTTCTCCCACGACCTCGGTTCGATGATCGCCCTGCGCGGCCTGCAAGGCTTCGCCGGCGGCGTCCTCATCCCGATGGCCTTCACCATGGTGCTTACCAAGCTGCCCAAGGCGCAGCAGCCGCTTGGGCTGGCGCTGTTCGCGCTCTCCGTCACCTTCGCGCCGGCGATCGGCCCGACCATCGGCGGCTACCTGACCGAGAATTACGGTTGGCAGTCCATCTTCTTCGTCAACACGCCGCCCAGCATCGTGATGATCGTTGCCCTGTTCTTCACGCTGGAGAAGAAGCCGATGCAGCTGTCGCTGCTCAAGGAGGGCGACTGGGCGGGCATCGCTACCATGGCGATCGGGCTTGCGGCGCTGCAGACGGTGCTCGAGGAAGGCAACAAGGAGGACTGGTTCCAGTCGCCGTTCATCGTCAAGCTCGCGCTGACGGCGGCCGTGTTCCTCACCGTCTTCGTGGCTATCGAGCTCACCGTGGCCAAGCCCCTGGTCCAGCTTCGTCTTCTCAAGCGGCGCAATTTCGGCATCGGCATCGTCGTCAACGTGCTGGTCGGCGTCGCGCTGTTCGGCACCGTCTACATCCTGCCGCAGTATCTAGGCCAGGTGCAGCGCTACAATGCCGAGCAAATCGGGCTTGTGCTGGCCTGGACCGGCCTGCCGCAGTTGCTCATCATTCCACTCGTCCCACTGCTGATAAAGCGCTTTGACGTGCGGTATGTCGGGTTTGTCGGCATCAGCATTTTCGCTGCAAGCTGTTTCATGGACATCACTCTGTCGCTGGACAGCGCCGGCGACCAGTTCTTCCTGCCCAACCTTGTGCGCGCCATAGGCCAGGCCCTGGTGCTGACCCCGATTACCGTGATCACCACGGCGGGGATCGCACCGAGCGAGGCGGGCGCCGCGTCGGGCCTGTCGAACATGCTGCGCAATCTCGGCGGCGCGGTCGGCACGGCGATGCTTGCGACGGTGCTGACCAAGCGCGAGCAGTTCCATTCGAACATCATCGGCCAGTCCGTCACCTTCGCACGCGAGGAAGCGCGCGACAGAATCGCCCAGCTGACGCAGTACTTCATGGCGCACGGGGTTGCCGATCCGGCTGTCGCGCAGCACAAGGCGATCGCTGCGATCGGCGCCACGGTTCACCGCCAGGCTCTCATCCTGGGGTTCAGTGACACGTTCGCGGTGATCGGTGTCGTACTTTCGCTCGCCGCGGTTGCGTTGCTCTTCGCCCGCAAGATCCAGGTCGGCGGCGGTGCCGGCGGTGGGGGCCATTAGCGACCCGAGCCGCTCGCCGGCAGACCTATCCAAAGGTATTGGCGATACCAACGTGCAATGGATTTGACCTGCCTGAAAGTCGATCTCTGTGCTGGAACCGAGCAGAGTCGAGGGCTCAGGGGAGGACTTCATGTCAGCCATTTCGCCAACCCCAAACCGGCGAGAACTGCTTGCGGCCGCCGCTGTAGCGGGCGCCTTCGGCCTGCTTCCGGGAACGCTCCGTGCTGCTGCCGATGCCGACGCGATCCGCCCGTTCACCGTCAACATCCCGCAAGCCGAGATTGACGAGCTTCGCCGGCGAATCGCGGCGACGCGCTGGTCCGACCGGGAGACAGTTAACGACCAGTCGCAAGGCATACGGCTCGAGAAGCTTAGGCCGCTCGTCGAATATTGGGGCAGCGGTTACGACTGGCGAAAGGCAGAAGCGAAGCTGAATTCCCTACCGCAGTTCATGAGCACGGTCGACGGCCTCGACATCCACTTTATTCACGTTCGTTCGAAGCACCCGAACGCCATGCCGCTGATTATGACGCATGGCTGGCCGGGATCGGTGTTCGAGTTGCTCAAGACGGTCGGCCCGCTCAGTGATCCGACGGCCCACGGCGGAGCCGCCGAGGATGCGTTCGACCTCGTGCTGCCTTCGATGCTGGGCTTCGGCTTCTCGGGTAAACCGACCGAGACCGGATGGGGCCCAGACCGCATCGCGCGGGCCTGGGCAGAGCTGATGAAGCGCCTCCGCTACAACAGCTATGTCGCGCAGGGCGGCGACTGGGGGTCGCCCGTCTCCAGCGCCATGGCGCGCCAGGCGCCGACCGGCTTGCTCGGCATCCACATCAATCTGCCTGCGGTCGTGCCGCCCGAGATCGCCGCGGTGCTCGCCGCGGGCGGGCCGGTGCCAGCCGGCCTGACTGACAAGGAGCGCACAGCGTTCGATGCGCTGAGCGCCGCCGCAAGGATGGGCAACAGGTCCTATGCCGTGATGATGGGCAATCGGCCGCAGACAATCGGTTATTCGATAACGGATTCACCGGCCGGCCTCGCAGCTTGGATGCTCGGCCATCCCGGCTTCTCGCACTGGACCTACGACAACAGCGATCCCGAAAAATCGCCCGGCGAGGTACTGGACGACATCACGCTCTATTGGCTGACCAACACCGCGACCAGCTCCGCGCGCATCTATTGGGAGTATGGCGGCGGACGCAGCCCAGCTTTCTCGGCCCCCGAGATGACCGCTAGCATCGCATTGCCAGTGGCGATCACAGTCTTTCCCGGCGAGAGCTACCAAACGCCGGAAACGTGGGCCCGGCGGGCGTACCGCAAGCTGACCTACTTCCACGAGGTAGACAAGGGCGGCCATTTCGCCGCGTGGGAGGAACCCGAGCTCTTCTCGGCCGAACTCCGGGCGGCGTTCAGGCCGCTCCGCCAGTCGATCTGAGACCAACGGCGGTGCAGCCGATCCCTCCAGGGCGTCGGCCGATCCATCGCGCAGCATGAAACTCGTACCCAAACTGAGGAGATTGAAATGAGCAGTACTACTCTGGTGCGCAACGAATCCGTGACCGAAACCCAAACGGCGCGAGGGGTCGACATGAAGCTCGAGGTCGTCGTCCTCCCCGTTTCTGACGTCGGCCGCGCCAAGCGCTTCTATCAGGATTTGGGTTGGAGGCTCGACGCCGACTTCCTCAGAAGCGACGGGTCCCGGGCCGTTCAGCTCACGCCTACGGGCTCGCCGGCCTCGATACACCTGGGCGACAAGCCGGTGTTCTTTCTCGTCGTCTCCGATATCGAGGCTGCACGCGCCGAGCTCGCCGAGCGCGGCGTCGATATCAGTGAAGTTTTCCACCGCGGCAAGGAAGGCCCTGTCAACGGCCGGGACCCGGAGTGGCGCAGTTACGGCTCGCTGGCCTCGTTTAGCGATCCGGACGGAAACAGCTGGCTGCTGCAGGAGGTTACCACGCGATTACCCGGGCGTGTGGACACGGACCTCACGACATTCACTTCGTCGACCGAACTGGCGGCCGCACTCCGACGCGCGTCGGCCGCGCACGGCGAGCATGAGGCGCGGACGGGCGGCCAGCGTGATGAGAACTGGCCGGATTGGTACGCCGCCTACGTTGTGGCGGAGCACGCCGGCAAGCCGCTGCCGCGGTGAGCGGCGGCCGCACATGATCATCGGCGGAATGAGACGGGGTGGGGCATAACTGCCCGCCCCACCGTCGCAATTGTAGGTGCGCTCCACCCGGCTGATGGATCGCGAGGCGCAATACGATCTATCTGGAGTGTCGGCTCGCCGCTCCCAACACCCGATCGGCACGTCGCAAAGCTATCACGAGCAGGCTAGTTCACGTTGTGCTATCAACATCTGGCACATCAGAATAACCGACCGCCTGCGCGCGTCTGCATTTGTGCTCATCCTCGAGCCCAGCCCGCGTCCCAGGCGGACACAATAGTCCATCACGCCTTGGCGCTAGTCTCTGCCCTTGGTCCGATTGCTTACTGCCCCGGCCAATCCGAAAGTATTGCCGATACCATCGTGCAATAGATTTGAGCACCCTGATAGTCGATCTGTGTCGCACCCGAACAGATCGGGCAGACACAGGAGGATGTTATGTCGACATTACCGATCTCGCCCACGCGGCGCGAACTTCTTGCCACCGCAGCTGCGGTCGGGGCTGTCAGCCTGCTTCCCGACACGTTGAACGCGGCAGCAGGCGGCGACTCGATCCGCCCCTTCACATTCAACGCCTCGGACGAAGAGTTGGCCGAGCTTCGCCGGCGCATCGCGGCCACCCGCTGGCCCGACCGCGAAACGGTCGCGGATGGTTCGCAGGGCGTGCAACTCGCGACGATCCAGAAACTCGCGCGCTACTGGGAAACCGACTACGACTGGCGCAAGGTCGAGACGCGGCTCAACGCCTTGCCGCAGTTCATCACCGAGATCGACGGGCTCGACATTCATTTCATCCACGTTCGTTCGAAACATGAGAATGCTCTGCCGCTGATCGTCACGCACGGGTGGCCCGGCTCGATCATCGAGCAGTTGAAGATCGTCGATCCGCTGACCAATCCCACAGCGCATGGAGCGAGCGCGTCGGACGCTTTCCATCTGGTGGTTCCGTCGCTGCCGGGTTTCGGGTTTTCAGGCAAGCCAACCACAACCGGCTGGGACCCCGCCCGCATGGCACGTGCCTGGGGCGTGCTGATGAAGCGCCTCGGATACACGCGGTTTGTGGCGCAAGGCGGCGATTGGGGTGCGATGGTCTCGGATGTGATGGGTACGCAGGCGCCTCCGGAATTGCTCGGCATTCACCTCAACTGGGTTTTCGCGGTTCCACCAGACATCGATAAGGCGATCCAGACCGGCAGCCCGCTGCCCTCCGATCTCTCAGCCGACGAACGACGGGCGTGCGAGCAGCTGGCTTTCTTCTACAAGACAGGTGTGGGCTACGCCGTCGAGATGGCAAACCGCCCACAGACGCTGTACGGACTCGGGGATTCACCGATCGGCCTGGCGGCCTTCATGCTCGACCACGACCCGCGCAGTTATGAGCTCATCGCACGCACCTTTGACGGACGACCCAGTGGCCTTACGCGAGACGATGTCCTCGACAACATCACGCTCTACTGGTTGACGAATACGGCGACGTCGTCGGCGCGTATCTATTGGGAAAATAAGTTCGCCTTTTTCGCCCCGAAAGGGGTCGCCATACCCGTCGCCGTGAGCGCCTTTCCTGACGAGGTCTGTACAATGCCGCGGAGTTGGGCGGCGCGGGCGTATCCCAAGCTCATCTATTACAACAAGCTCGATAAAGGCGGACACTTCGCCTCCTGGGAACAGCCAGAGGTCTTCTGCAGTGAGCTTCGGGCAGCCTTCAGAACCCTCCGTGGATCCATCTGAAAAACGTCGGCGCGCGCACTTGCGCGCCGACCACCATACGCCGGCTCGGTTGTCGTCCAGAAGATATAATCGATGCGCGCTTTGAAGCGTCGAAGACGAACAAGGTCCGCAGGTTCAAGGAGTTTGTTGACGGGGCCGCCAGTTGGAGCCCGCGTGGAGCGCATCATCGCCCGCGTCGAGGTCGGCGCCAAGGTGCTGACAACCGCTTCATCTTCACCGATCTTGCAGGCGGGAAAATCGTTGTTGAGCGAACACTTGGCCGGCGCCCCCTTGGAAATCGCCGAATGATGAGGCGGCCAAGGGCTTATTGGAATCATAGGCCTGTCGGACTCAAGGGTTCGAGCTGCTCAGTACTTCAGTGTGCTTTGCTGCTTCGACGACGCGAGGTCGTGAGGTCGGGAGTTTTCATCGATTCTCTCGAATAATGCCAAAGTATTGGCGCCACCTTCGTGCAATATATTTTCCTTCGCGCTCGATCATATATTCACGTTGTATCTCATTGAGTAGACATGCTAAGCGCTGGAGATCGCATCATGAAATTCTGGACCCTCACTATACAGTTCGCTTCGATGTTGCGCGAATTCGTCATGCCTCGCTACCGACCCGAACTCCACTATATGCGCGGCCCGGGACCAGCCTACGCGCACCGCGCGACCGTGGTCGAGGCGAGACGCGTATTGCCGAGATTGCGCGGCGAGTGTGGTTGACGAGGGAGGTAGCCATGGCCTTCGCCATCAAAGTCAACGGCGAGTCGCACACGGTTGATGTCGACGGTGATAGCCCGCTTCTTTGGGTGCTGCGTGATGTGCTTGGCATGACCGGCACCAAGTTTGGGTGCGGCATGGCTCTCTGCGGCGCTTGCACGGTGCATCTCGACGGTGAACCCGTCCGCTCCTGCATCACCACCGTGGACAGCATCGGTGAATCGGAAGTCACGACGATCGAGGCGATCGGCGCGACCGCAGCGGGCGCGAAGGTACAGCAAGCCTGGCTGGATCATGAGGTGCCCCAGTGCGGGTACTGCCAGTCGGGCCAGATCATGTCTGCTGCGGCGCTGCTCGCAAGCAACCCGCATCCGACAGACTCCGACATAAACGACGCGATGTCGGGCAACATCTGCCGCTGCGGGACCTACGTGCGCATACGGGAGGCGATCAAGCAGGCGGCTGCGAGCTCAACAGGGAGGCGCTCATGATCACGCACCAGAGCAGATTCCGAGCCACCGATCGTGGGGGGCAGCCCGAGGCAAACGGTCTTTCGCGCCGCAACTTCCTGCAGGCAGCAGCCGCCACGGGCGGAGGCTTCTTGCTCGGTCTCACCCTGTCGCCGCCATCGGTTGGAGCTGTCGCAGCCGGCAGCGACGCATTCACGCCCAACGCCTTCATCCGGATCGAGCGGAATGGAGAGGTCGTGCTGATCATGCCCTATGTCGAGATGGGGCAGGGTACCTACACGTCCATTCCGATGCTGATCGCCGAAGAGCTGGAGGTGGACCTGAAGCAGGTTCGGCTGGAACATGCCCCTCCCGACGAGAAGCACTACGCCAATCCCCTGCTGGGCGTCCAGGCAACGGGCAATTCCAACGCGATCCGCGGGGCATGGGAGCCGTTGCGCCGGGCCGGCGCGACCGCGCGGACCATGCTCGTTTCGGCTGCCGCCATCCGCTGGAACGTCGATCCGGGGGGCTGCAATGCTGAACGCGGCGAAGTGATTCACGCGGCGACCGGGCGACGCCTCGCCTATGGCGAGCTTGCCGCCGACGCCGCACGCATGCCGGTACCCGAAAATGTGGTGCTCAAGCAACCGCGAGATTTCAAGCTCATTGGCACATCGGCCAGGCGCCTCGACTTGGCCGGAAAGGTGAACGGGACCGCGATCTACGGGATCGACGCGCGTCCGCCGGGCGTGAGGATCGCGACGCTGGCGCAGTCACCTGTGTTCGGCGGTCGGGTGAAGCATGTCGACGACACGGCAGCGTTGGCCGTCAAAGGCGTCAGCCAGGTCGTGCGGATCGACGACGCCGTCGCAGTGGTAGCGGACCATATGGGCGCCGCGAAAAAAGGGCTCGCGGCTCTGGTCATCGAATGGGATGACGGGCCGAACGCCACGCTATCCACCGAGGCGATCGCCACCGAACTCGAGCAGACGACGCTCAAACCGGGAGCCGTTGCACAAAGCATCGGCGATGTCGGCCCCGCCTTGTCGGGCGCGGAAACCAGGGTCGAGGCGGCCTATCTGGTGCCGTTCCTCGCCCATGCGACCATGGAGCCGATGAACTGTACCGTCCATGTCCGCAAGGACGGCTGCGAAATCTGGGTGGGCAACCAGGCCATCGCGCGGGCTCAGGCATTCGCCGCGAAAGCCGCGAGTCTGTCTCCCGACCAGGTCGTCGTGCACAATCATCTGATCGGCGGCGGGTTCGGGCGCAGGCTCGAGGCCGACGGGGTCGTTCGCGCCGTCGAGATCGCCAAGCACGTCGACGGTCCGGTCAAGGTCGTGTGGACGCGCGAGGAAGACATCCAGCACGACCTGTACAGGCCTATGTTCCACGACAGGCTCTCCGCCGGCCTCGACGCCAAGGGCATGCCGATCGCCTGGAACAATCGCTTTGCCGGATCATCGATCATCGCGAGATACCTGCCGCAATACTTCAAGGACGGGCTCGACCCTGACACCACCGAGGGCGCGATCAATCTCGTCTACGACTTGCCCAACCTGCATGTCGAATACGTGCGGATGGAGCCGCCGGGCATTCCGACCGCGTTCTGGCGCAGTGTCGGGCCGTCGCACAATGTCTTCGTCACCGAGAGCTTCATGGATGAGCTTGCCGCCGCGGCGAAGCAGGACCCGGTAGCGTACCGGCTGGCGCTGCTTGGCAAGACACCGCGTGCCAGGGCCGTACTGGAACTGGCCGCCGGGAAGGCCGGCTGGGGAGAGAAACTGCCGCCACGGGTCGGCCGCGGCGTCTCGATCCAGAACGCCTTCGGCAGCTATCTGGCTGAGGTCGCCGAGGTCGAAGTGTCCCGGGACGGTCAGGTTCGCGTCAGACGCGTCGTATGCGCGGTCGATTGCGGGACGGTCATCAATCCCAATACCGTGGAGGCGCAGATCCAGAGCGCCGTGATGTTCGGCATCACCGCCGCGTTTCATGGCGAGATCACCCTCAAGGACGGCCGTGTCGAGCAGACCAATTTCGACACGTACCAGGTGCTCCGCATCGACGAAGCTCCCTCAGTCGAGGTCCACATTGTCGCGAGCGCCGAGGCGCCCGGCGGGATGGGAGAAGCCGGAACCTCGGCAATCGTACCCGCCCTGGCCAATGCGATCTTCGCTGCCACGGGCAAGCGCCTGCGCAAGATGCCGATCGATAGCGGTGTGCTCAAACAGCCCGCTTGACTCGTGAACCAGCGAGTTGCCGACATGCGAGCCGAAATCGTTCTTGGATCAATCTTCCCGACTATGAGCTCTCCGACCACACCGCCAAGCGGCGAAAGCTCTCCGAGGCAAGCCGCCCGTACGCTCAAGGGACGGTGTAGTGCAAGGGGGATCCGATTCACCCGTGTGCACTGCGTGTAGTCTGCGCGCGCGGAGCATGCGTCAGCCGCCTGCTGAGTCTGTGTTCTTCTCATTGTTGTCACATCTTGAGCCACACTGCCCCGACTGGCGCCACGTACTACATCGACGGCAGCCAGCAACTCGTCTCGTGATGAACGCATGAAGCCGACCTGTGGACGAATAAATTTACAGCAAGACGAGCAATACCATAGCATAATTGATTCAATTGAGTTCGCCTGCTGTAATTCGCTAGCTTTATCATGTGTTGCCACTCTAAAGACACTCAATCCCAAGGAGATCAACATGAGCAGTACTCATGGGCGCAGCGAAACTGCAATCGAGACCCCGAAGGCGCGGACGCTCGACATGAAGTTCGAGATCGTGGTCATCCCTGTTTCGGACGTTGATCGCGCCAAGAGCTTTTACGGCGGCTTGGGGTGGAGGCTCGACGCCGACTTCGCTGCCGGTGACGACTGGCGCGTGATCCAGTTCACGCCGCCTGGCTCCGGCTGCTCGGTCATTTTCGGCAAGAACGTCACCGCGGCAGCACCCGGCTCCGCTCAGGGACAGTACCTGATCGTCTCTAACATAGAGGCCGCCCGCAACGAGCTGCTTGGTCGCGACGTCAACATCAGCGAGGTTTTTCACGACGCGGGCGGCGTGTACACGGGCACAGACGAGCCCTACCTGTTTGGGCGAGCCCGGATCAGCGGCCCGGATCCTGAGCACCGGAGCTACCGCTCGTACGCCTCGTTCAGTGATCCGGACGGCAACGGCTGGCTGCTCCAGGAAGTCACCGCGCGATTGCCCGGGCGTGTGGACACGGACCTCACGACATTCACCTCGTCGACCGAGCTGGCGGCCGCACTCCGACGCGCGTCGGCCGCGCACGGCGAGCACGAGGCGCGGACGGGCGGCCAGCGTGATGAGAACTGGCCGGACTGGTACGCCGCGTACGTGGTGGCGGAGCACGCCGGCAAGGAGCTGCCTTTATGAGCAGTGGCTACGACGTCATCATCATCGGCGGCGGCTCGCCGGGCGAGCACTGCGCCGGTGCGCTTGCAGAAGGCGGGCTACGCGTCGCGCTCGTCGAGGCCGAGCTGGCCGGCGGCGAATGCTCCTACTGGGCCTGCATCCCGTCCAAGACACTGCTGCGCCCGGGGGAGGCCGTGCGCGGCGCGAACGACGCGGCGGCGGCAGCGCTGGTCGACGTTGAGGCGGCCCTTGCCTGGCGCGACTACATGGTTTCGAACTACTCCGACGCCGGCCAGGAGCGTTGGCTCTCCAGTCATGGCATCGACCTGCTTCGCGGTCGCGGCCGGCTGGCCGGGACGGGCGTGGTCGACGTCGACGGCGTCCGCTACACGGCCGGACACGTGGTCGTCGCTACAGGTTCTGAGCCAATCATCCCGCCCGTGCCCGGCCTGCGCAACCTCAAGGGCATCTGGACGAACCGTGATGTAACCGGCATGAAGGCCGTCCCCCGCCGGCTGCTCGTGCTGGGAGGTGGGCCGGTCGGCGTAGAAATGGCGCAGGCCGTTCGTCGCCTTGGCGGCGAGGTGGTTGTCGTCGAGGGCAATTCGCACATACTACCTCGCGAGCCCAGGCCCCTAGGGGAGGCACTCGCCGAGGCTTTGCGCCGGGACGGAGTCGAGATCGCCCTCGGCGTGCATGCGACCGCCGCGCGGCGCGAGGGCCAGCACTACTTCTTAGAACTCGACGACGGCCGGAAGCTGAGCGGCGACCGGCTGCTCATCGCCACCGGCCGGCGTCCGCGCGTCGATAGGCTCGGCCTGGAGACCATCGGCATCGAACCCAACGGCCGCGGGATCCCAGTCGATGCGCGCCTGCGCGCGGGTGAGCGCCTGTGGGCGATAGGCGATGTTAACGGCATCTGGCAACTGACCCACGTTGGGAAGTATCAGGGCCGGGTTGTCGCGGCGAACATTCTCGGCGAGCCGCGCGAGGCCAACTACGAAGCCGTACCTCGGGTGGTCTTTACGGATCCGCAGGCGGCCTCGGTCGGCGCGTCTGAGGCCACCTTTAGCGCGACCGTACCCGTATCAGAGGTGGCGAAGACCGCCACCTATACGCGAGCGTACCAGGAGTCGAATGGATTTCTAACGCTGCTCAGCGACGGCGAGCGGCTAACCGGCGCCTATGCGCTCGGCCCAGAGGCCGGCGAGTGGCTGCAGCAGGCTACTCTCGCAATCCGCGCCCGCGTCCCGCTCGAAGTGCTGCGCGATACCATCCAGCCGTTCCCCACGTTCTCCGAAATATATCTCGCCGCGTTGAAAGCCCTCCATGATCAGATCATGACAGCGCTTCAGAAGTCGGGCGGCGGCACTGGCCAGATAGTTCGCCTTAGCCATGACCGACCTTAGCGTCAGGGCGCTCACCCTGCCCACCTCTGCAGTGGCTCCGGCGTTTGTCGCCCGCGGCGGCGGTACGATAATCAATATCTCCTCGGCCGTCGGCATAGGTCCGGAAATCCTGAACCGAGTCTATGGCGGGCCGAAAGCATTCGTGCTGGCATTCCGCCTGTCGCTTCACAAGGAGCTTGCTGAAAGAAGGTGCGAATCCAGGCGGTCTTGCCCGGCGCGACCGCGACGTTTCTGGGACGCTGCGGGCGATGCGGTAGAGAAGCTGCCCAGCGCGATGGTCATGCGGGCGGACGACCTGGTCGACTTCGATCACGGCGACCTCGTCACCATTCCCTTCACTTCGGACGCTACCGATTGGGACGCCTACGGGCGGCGCGGCAGAAGCTTATCCCGAACATGTCGTTCAGCGTTTTCGTCTACGCGCTACTGCGTCGCCGCCGCGGCGCAGATCGGGAGCGGGCGCGTCGACCCGCTGGTCTCGTCCACGGAAACTGTGAACGCAACTGTAAGGTAAATGATATGACGATGAAATCAGCACATGGGGGCTCGATCCTCGTGACCGGAGCGGCCGGCGACATCGGAGCTATCGGCCGCCACCTCACCTCAATGCTGCTCGTCAAGGGGTATAAGGTGCGAGCCTTGGTGCGGCGGGAGGATGAACGCGCTGAGGGCTTGCGCCAGCTCGGGGCCGAGGTTGTGCAGGGCGATCTGACCGATCTTGTCTCGGTGCACCGTGCGGTCGAAGGTTGCGCGCGCATCTATTTCGGAATGTCGGTCTCGGCGGCTTATCTCGAAGCCACGGTCAACGTCGCCGCGGTGGCGCGTCATCACAGCGTCCGGGCCTTCGTGAACATGTCGCAGATGACGGTGACGCAGATGAACATCACCGAGACCACTGACAGCCCGCAGCACAAGCTGCACTGGCTTGCGGAACAGGTGTTGGCGTGGTCGGGGCTGCCGGTCGTCACGGTCCGGCCGACGGTCTTCCTCGAAAGCTTCTTCCTGCGTCTCGCCGCCGCTGGTGTCCGGGGCAACGATGAACTGACGCTGCCCCTGGGTAACAGCAAGACCTCGCCTATCTCGGCTGTTGATGTGGCACGCGCGATTTGCGTGATCCTCGACGACCCCGCCTCTCACATTGGCCACGTTTACAATCTCACCGGATTCGAATCCGCCAATCTGGACCATTATGCGCGGGTCTTCTCCGAGGTTTTGGGCCGAACGATCCGTTATCGCGACGTGCCGCTCTCCGTATGGACGGATGCGCTTCGCGGGTTTGGAGTGCCGACGCACCTCCTGAACCACCTCGCAGTGATGGCCGAACTTCACGTGCAGGGGCGCTATGACCGCATGACGGATGACCTGGTCAAACTCACCGGCAAAACGCCGACAAGCATGTACGACTTCGTGAAACTGCACGCCGCCGAATTCACGCGGGGTGAAGCCGCTGCGGCTTGACGTACTGGCCGCCGTCTGCCGCCAGGGTGCACAATCAACCCGATAACAAGGGCTTACCCAAAATCGTTCGGCTCGCTCAAACAGGTCAACGCCGGATCGCTGAACGTCGGTATGCCGATTTGGGGCCGGCCGACGGCGCGCCTGTCGTCCTCTGCTCCACGGCTGGCCGTACGACATCCACACCTTATGTCGACGTCGCGCCTCTTCTGGCAGCCAGAGGATACCGGATTATCGTGCCCTACCTGCGCGGCTAGGGCAGGACACGCTTCCTGTCGGACGAGACGATGCGCAACAGCCAGCAGCCGGCGTTCGCCGCAGACACAGTCGCCCTGATGATGCGCTGGGCATCGAAAGAGCTATTGTCGCCGGCTGCGACTGGGACGCCCGCACGGCAAATATTGTCGCCGCTCGCGGAGGGCATTTTCCGTTCGATCGTCACCGAGAACCGGCAATGGAAGACGGCATCACCGGTAGCCATAGGTCGATCGCAGTGCCGTGGTATGGCGTACTTGTGACCGACAGCCCACCGCCTTGACTTTCCATCAGTTGGCTCACCATCGCCAGGCCGAGGCCTGTTCCGTTAGTTTTCGTCGAAAAGTAGGGCACCCCCGCACTTCGCAGCGTCGCCAGGTTCATGCCGATACCGGTATCGGCAACCGACAGGCGGATCATCGGTTCGCGCGTCGCGGTACGGCTTCCGGGCTCTCGATCGATGGCGGCGGCAACGACGACCTCCCCACGGTCCGGCATCGCATCGCGGGCATTGAGCACCAGATTGAGCAACGCCCGCTCCATTAGCTGCCGGTCGATGAAGGCCGGTGGAAGATCGTCGGCAACATCGAACCGAATGATGATACCCGAAGGCAACACGCTTCCCAGGACCGGCTCCAGGGACTCCAGAAGCTGGCTGATATCCACTGCCGCAGGCTGGAGTTTCCGGGCGTGCGCAAAATCGAGCAGCTGTCGTGCCAGTGTTTTGGCGCGGAACGCGCAGAATATCGCTCCGTCGATGCGTCTGAGTTGCCTGGGCGAGCCGGCCTTCTGACGTTGCAGTTCCTCCATGATCGTGACGATCGGGGTGAGGAGATTGTTGAAATCGTGGACGATCGAGGCGAGCAGTATTCGCGGATCAGTGCCTTCCACCGCCGCAGTATCCTCGTCGCTGCGATACCAGGATGTCCGAGTCCGTTGTTCGATCATGTCCTCTCTCCATCGGAGGTAACCGGAAAAATTTTCTTCGGGAAGTCTCGATAGACTGACCGGCGAAGGCGAAGCCACCGGCCGGCGATGTAGCGGAGTGTCATGACGCGATTTCCTGTCCACTTCGCACATCTGCTTACTCGGATGAGATGCACAGAATCGGTCACGCGAGCAGGCAAATCTATTGGACGATGGTATCCTTAATACTTTGGCATCGGTTTACGCGGCGAGAACCTGCCGCATGAGAGGTGTCGCCGAATAAGCGGGAAAACCACTGGCGTACCAGCTGTTTGGAATAAACTCTCGCAATTGCGATCCCTCTGCTTGTCACGCCTGAGGGCTCAATAGCTTGCACGATTGGAAGGATTGTTTCAGCAAATCGCCGTGCATCGCGGGTGTATGCCGCTGCCGCCAAAGACCGAACTTCAATGGTGCATTGCCCACCACAAAGGCACGACACCGCAGCGATTCTGCTCCCCTCGACAATCTCGAAACGGTGTCGAAATGCAGGCACGATAGCCTAATTCGAAGTCGCGATCTTAGAGGTAGAAGGCAACACGGCTCGGGGCGAACCCTTGCTAGAATCAGGATCCACGCGGCGGTACAAATAGGCAGATGGTGTGCCCGTCATTCGCCCCGGCCACCGAAGACCAATGAAACACGCGATCGGGACTGTTCTTGATGCGGCTGTCTGTGTAGGTAATCACTTCCCCCGTACCCTTGATAACGTGGCCTTCGGGCCGCTCTCCGATGGCATTGTATGCGACTTCACGGCAATCGTAGCCGGAGCAACAGGAGAAGGGATAAGACCACCGCCGCGGCAGCGCAGCGGTTGGCAACGCGTCATGCGCCCTCGCATGCGATGCTATTAGGAGCACCCATGCGCCGACCAGAAAAGCGGCGACCAGGGCCAGGAGCGTTATGCCTGCGAAGCCGTCGCTGGGTGCGGGCTTGCTACCGTCGTCAACGACGCATCTGACATGACAGCGGCACAGCGGGTAGAGTCTGCAATGGTGCTTCGGTGCTTCGGTCTCAAATGGGACTCCTGTACTCGGCTTAGCTCGCTTTCGCAGATCGGCACAGGCCGACTGCGCGCTGCGGCACCCGGCGAAGAGATGAACAGTGTCGTTCGCAAGTGTGGGTGTCCTACGCGATGGCAGGGATCGAATGACCGAACGCTACTGGCGCGTGTTCCCAACTCCGATGCAGCCGCCTTTTGATAGGCGGAAATTTGGCCCAGCTGCGGGAGGCGGAAGCGTTGCGTCGTCATCGACGTTCGCCGCGCATCTCGGCAATAAGCGTCTCGCCTCGACCATGACCGCGCGGCGCGCGTAGGCTGGTCTGGGGCCGCGCATGTAGTGGAGCTCGGGTCGGTAGCGAGGTGCGACGAATTCGCGAAAGGCTGATGCGAACTGCGTGATAAGAGACCAGAGTCTCATAGCGCGATTTCCTGTCCGCACTTGGGCTTAATCGGATGCGACACACAGATTCGATCAAGTGTGAAGGCAAATCTATTGGACGATGGTGTCGTCAATACTTTGGACAGTCTGCGCGACGAGCCGCATGAGATCCCCTGGCCCCACGACCTAGCGAGGCCGAACACGCGGGAAAACCACTGGCGTACCAGCTGTCGGAATCAACTTTCGGCGGCTTCGATGAGAGCTTCGGCAAAACCCTGCGGAGTTTCATCCGGAATGTTAGCTCGAGAATCTTCTGGCATAGGAGCTGGCGGTGCGGTCCACCCACCTTTGGGTGATGCTCGGCACGGTAATGACCGGACCTTCAGCAAGCCGCTTTTCGAGTCTATCGAAATTCGTCGAGGGCCGCTTCCGGCGGCCAGAAGCGGCCCATCGTGTAATTTTGCGCCCTTTGCCAATGCCCGATGCCGTTTAGAACAGCCGAGCGATAAGCTCTCTTGCCGGGCCCTGCCACAGGTCGCCCTGACCAGCCCCCGACCAAAGCGACAGGAAGTCTGCAGAACCCTTCTCTGCCGATGCCCTTCTCATGTCGCGGGTAAACTTGTTCTGCGCCGGGAATGGAAGAATGACGCTCGCTCGCGTTTCCATCTCATTCATAAAACGGTTCTCGATACCCCTAGCTAGGCGACCCGAGAATACGCGCGTCGTTTTCGTCTTTCTGCCCGCGGCATCCGCGAGTCTCTCCCTGTAGGGAGCTGACGTACCTGCCTCCTCGCAGACCAGGAATGCGGTGCCCATTTGAACTGCCTGAGCTCCGGTCCGCAGTGCGTGGTGGACGTCGCTTGATGTCATGATGCCGCCCGCCGCGATCAGCGGTACGCGAAGCTTCGCCGTTGACGCTTTCAGTAGATCGAAGGCACCGATTTCTTCATCCTCTCCATCAGCGTCAAAAATACCGCGATGACCACCGGCCTCTATGCCTTGCAAAACGACGGCGTCGACATTGCTGTCTTCAAGTGCGACTGCCTCCTCGGGCGTCGTCGCGGTTCCGATCAATATGATCCTCTCCTTTCTGGCGGCCCTCATATATTGCGGCGGCAGAAGGCCGAAGACGAAGCTAAAGGCCGCCGGCCTGATCCGAAGGACGGCTTCGAACTGGGCATCGAAATCCTCTTCGTAAGGCACTGTGAACTGCGGCGTGGGCAAGCCGAGTTCCGTCCGATACAGCGCGGTCTGCGTGATAGCTTGTTCGATCTGCCAGGCCGTGATCTTAGGGGTTGGGTGCGGAACAAACAGGTTGATGGCAAACGGCCGGTCTGTTAGCTGACGAACCTTCTCGGCGGTTTCCTCGATCGCTGCTGGGTTTGAATAGGCGGCCCCCACGGAGCCCAAGGCACCGGCAGCTGAGGTTTCCGCCACCAGCGCTACAGAGGACGGACCGCCGGCCATCGGGGCAACGATCAAAGGGTGTTTCAGGTCGAGTTTCCGTGAGAGCTCGCTTTCAACATTCCGTTTCATGGGTTCTTTCTGCCGCCGGTGATCACTCGGTGAGAGTATCTGCTATCGGCGATACTCTACCGCTGGTACTCATTCTCGGGGAGCGTGGACCACCATTTTGGAATAGCGATCTTATCGAGCGGCGCGTTGATGATCTCTCTAACGCAGGAATAGACGCGCATGCTGACATGACATCCTCCTCTGTCTGCCCGATCTGTTCAGATGCGGAGACCAAGATCGCTTATCGGCGGACGCAAATCTATCGGACGATGGCTGGGTTTCCGCCTAGCGGCCGCGGCGATTGCCACCGTGTCGGTGCCTCCTGCCCGACCTTTCAGTTCCTCCAGCGCCGTACCGGATTTACGACGTATTCGGACCTCCAACCCTGAAGGTGCGCCACTTTAGGTGCGAAAGTCCATGATGCTTTGGTGTCGGTCTGTAGGTGGAGTTGGCAACAGGGCGCCACACGCCCGCAATAGGCCCATGCACGTCGCTTGGCATGCGATTAGTGCGCAGTTGAACTGACAGGCCTATAGTCCGATTTACTCCCGCGCATTCCACAAGCGCACCGTACCTGGATGATCTCGTCAGGCCCTTTGTCGCACCGACCAATGCCAAAGTGCGACGATACCATCGTGCAATAGATTCGTGTCCGTCTTCGGCTGGATAACAATCTTCCGGGAGAAACTCAGGCCAACATAACTCATCTAGAGACCATCACTGCGGTCGCAGACAGGGCGATAGCATAACCCAGGAGAAGGACTTCACCATGAATATCAAAGCTATTTGTCTCGGTGCAGCGTTTGCTCTTTCCGCCTTCGGTGGCGTGGCGTTTGCCGGCGCACTCGATGTTGTCGACAACATTCGGCCGTTCTACACTGATGCCAGTATGAAAACGCTCAAGCCGATGCCTGAGTTCAAGGCAACGTTCATGGCGATGCCGCAGAACAGTCGGAAGATGATGATGAAGGAGTGCAACGACGCGGCGCAGAGCAAGCCTTATGCCGAGTTCTGTGCCCACGTGAACGCCCTAGCGGGAATGAAATAGCTGGTTCAACAAGCCAGTCCAGCCACGTGAACGATGGCGGGCCAAGTGCTCGCCATCGAAGCCGAACGGCTTCGACCGGGCTGCAGGCGGCTGAGGCGGTGGCGCTGTGCAGCCGGTGCAAACTTTCTGGGCCGCGTAGGAGAGCGCCGGAGCCTCGCGCCTATCTAAAGCCCCCTCGTCCGCGAGTCGCATGCCCCCGCCAATGGAGCATGTCATTGCCTGTCTATTCCGTTCTTTCGCAGACGGCGGAAAGCTTGTTTCCGTCCGGATCGCGGACGTAGCATGCATAGAAATTTGCGTGGTGGGGCCGCAGTCCCGGCTTGCCGTCGTCGGTGCCACCTGAGGCTAGTGCCGCAGCATAGAAGGCATCGACGGAAGCGCGGCTCGGCGCATCGAGTGCCACCATGGAGCCGTTGCCTACAGTGGCGGCCTTCTTGTTGAACGGGGTCGTAACCCATAGGCGGCTGCGGCTGTCGCCCTCTGCCGCATAGCCTAGCTCGACCTCGTCGGCCCGATGGCAGGTATAGCTGAGGGCGCCGAGCGCTGCGTCATAAAAGACACGAGCGCGATCAAGGTCATTGGTACCAAGCGTGATGTAGAGAAGCATGTGCGGCAAACCGGAATTTTGCGAGCCATCGGAAACGCGTCTGATACTGTTCCGAATTCCACTCGGCGATCAAGGCTCATCCCCCTCCCTTCCATGTTTCTCCCCTGGAAGCATCTGGCCAGCACATTAAGACTGAAGTGAGTCAGAACCGTTCTGGGTAGGCCCTGGCAGGTGTAAAATCTGCAAACCCGGCCGCACGGGCTAGGTAATCTGAATGTGCTTTTATAACGGGAGAACACCAGGTGCAGTGTCGCTCCTCGGTACTTCGTCCGCCCCGGGCGCGAATGCGGGCGCCGCTGGACCTTGTCATCGAAAGATTGGGAACTAGCCCGGACCTCGAGCGACTTCTCACAACGTCTAGAGTGGGCTTCAGGTCGCTGAGAACAGACATGAGCGACCGACCCAGGGCGATCTAGAGGACATCGCGTGGAAACTCTGGTAAACACGCCAAGCGGAAAACTTAATATAAGCAGGTGATTAGCGAGGCACCAAAGCCTCCGATGGTCTCCGGATTGGACCAGCCGGCGCTTCAAAGATGTCATAAAGCGTGGCCCGTTCCGTGTGCGTTCGGCCTTATCGTTGCTGAGCTTACTCTCAACGCGATGCCCTTTTGATGTCATGGACGATGCCCCCCGGTATCGGTATCGTAAGCCGAGGGCTGGCTGCCTGCGGCAGCGCTCCCTTACTGAACAGAAGGAGACAGATCATGTCGGGCGATCAAACGTCACCGGCCGCCTCGCCACGGATGATGCAGGCCATCCAGGCCGTGGCGTTTGGAGGTATCGAACAGTTGCAGCTGTTGTCGATACCTGTCCCCACGCCGCGCAAGGGAGAAGTTCTCGTAAGAGTTGGCGCTGCGGGGGTGGGGGCCTGGGATGCGCTCGCGCGCGAGGGAAAGATCGGGCTCGCACTACCTTTGCCGGTGACACTAGGCGCCGATCTGTCCGGCGTTGTCGTCGAGGTCGGCGACGGTGTCGAAGATTTGACGACCGGCGATGCGATTTTGGGAGTTACGAACGATCACTTCGTCGGAGCATATGCGGAGTTTGCGGTGGCGGATGCCTCTCGAGTGACGCCCAAACCGGCAGGACTTGGCTTCGTCGAAGCCGGCGGGATCCCGGTCGTTGCCGTGACGGCCCGGTCGATGCTTTTCGACTATGGCGGGCTGCAAAGTGGTCAGCGCGTTCTTGTCCACGGATCCGCCGGATCAGTCGGCAATCTCGTCGTTCAGCTTGCTCATCGTGCAGGCGCGGAGGTGATCGCCACCTGTCGTGCGCGCGACGTCGCTTTCGTGACGAAAATGGGCGCCGACAAGGTAATCGACTTCGAGGCCACTGACTTCGTTTTGGCTGCCGAACCCGTCAATCTGGTCATCGATACGATTGGCGGGGAAACGCAGCGCCGGTCTTTCGATGCTATCGTTCCGGGGGGCAGGCTGGTTTCCGTAGTCTCGATGCCCGACGAGGCATTGGCCGCAGAAGCACACGTGCAGGCGCATTACTTCATTGTGGACGTGCGGCGCCCGGCGCTGGAGGAGCTTGGCGCTCTGTTCGCGGATGGCGCGCTTCAGGCGAACATTGGTGAGGTCTTGCCGCTTGCCGAGGCTCCGCTTGCCCATGAGATGCTCGCCGGCCGCCCGCATCGCCGTGGGAAGATAGTGCTCGATATCGACTCCCGGCTTTAGGAATTGTTGAGTTACGCCAGCGAAGCGAAACACGAAGATAAATCGTGAACTGGATTGAGGGCGGAGCGGGGAGAACCGTCTGCCTACAGCGGTTTGTTCCCGGCCGGAAACTCGAACCGCGAAAGATCGACGTTTCGGGGTTCAATAGGAAGCGATCTGCTTCTTGATCTAGCCTCACCTTCTCCGCGAAGTGGTCTTGCTCTTGCCCAAGGGGCAGTCCCGCTCCTGGAGGGGAAGGAGGGAGGGGAGGGAAAAAAGTGGAGGGGGTTCGCCCGCCCGCAGGTGAAGCCGGAGGGTCGGCGCTGATCCGCGCATGCGGATTCGCGTCGGTCCTGCACGGAGCGCGACATTGGCCGCGCGGAGGAAGGACGTAGAGACCCGCTTCTTTGCGTGCGAGGGAGAGAGGGCGGAGCCCTCTTTTCATCTCTCAACTTATCAACGTTGGCCGTGATCGCGGCCGTCATTCTGAACTGAAAGGAGCCGTCGCCGGCTTACGCGGGACGGCTCCCCGCGGTGTATGGCAAGAAGGGCTAGCGACTACGCCGAGTCATTCCCGGTAGGCGTGGCCGGCGGTATAGCCGACGACATACGCCTCGGTCTCAACAATACGACCGCTGGCGCGCCGTCAGGCAACTCCCGCACCAATACCTTGCCAATGAGATAGCGGGCAAGAGAGACCGTATCATTCGGCAACTCCGAGCGAGCGGCAGATGGCCATCCTTACGGCAGCTAGGTTCAGGGCATCCGCTCGACCCATTGGGCGCGCGAAGGCCCGGCACGAACGGATCGCCGAAATACTGGGTTTCGCGAGCCACCTTCCCATCGAGGAACTCCATGATGCTCACTGTGTAAGACGGCCGCCCGTCATAGGTCAGGACATATTCAGTGAGAGGTCGCGCGCGCCGATTATCCGCCGCACTGTGAAGCGTTTCCGATTCGGCTGCGCGACGCGTGACGACTCAATCTTCCGCCGCCCACGGATGCGCTCGCCCGATTGCGGATATTCGAGCACCGCGTCCTCTCGGTAAATCTGATGCTCCTTCCGAGGTCGTTCGCATAAGAGGCGGCCCAGCCGTCGATGTTGAGCCGTCGTATCGGCTCCGCTAGCCTTGCAGCCCGGCCCTGCGCGCCAGCATTCCTCGAATTCACTCCTGCTCGCGGAGCGTTTGAGCGCGCGTCTTCCCGTAAGGATAGAATAGTTCCCTATGACCCGCTTGCCACGCGGCCTTGAGTTCCGGCGTCGTGATGTCCCAGTCCATCCGGCATTTCATGGTCAGCGCGCGCATGTCCTGCCGGAGTTCTTCCACCGTGGGTCGCCCGAAAAACCAGTATCCATTGTAGATTTTGTAGATGATTCGGCCAGGCTCCAGCACGATGACGTGAGGGATCATGGGGTTGTGCATGGGATCAGTGTACTCGGCGATATCGAGATCCTTCTGAACGACGCGCCGCGGGTCGGAAAGAAAAGGCCAATGGGCGCCGACGCCAGTGCGATACTCGTTTGTCTCCAGGATATTGTCTGTGGTGATGGTGACGAGCTGACAATAGCCCACTTCCATTTCGCGATGGAGCTGGATAAGCCCCTCCGCCTGCCGGCGGTCCTTGGGACAGTAGCCGCCCCTGCCTAGGATGAGGACCATCGGGTCCTCTCCCTGCAGTTCGGAAAGCGTTCGCCGTGTGCCGGTGTGTTCTGAGAGCTCATAGTCCGGAAAAATCGACCCCGGAACGATGTCGGACCGCATGTGAAACCTCGATGATTACAAGTCTTTGACTAAGCCGGCTGTCCGACTTGGTGGAGGGATAAAAATGCGGGAGAGGCTTTGAATCTATGATACGATGGTGTCGCCAATACCATTGGATCGGCGACTACCGCAGATAGGATTTCGCGTTACTGGCCGGCACGAAGGCGGAGGTTGGAAGCGCCCTGGCGAGCTTGCGCGCGTCGCGCTGCCCGATGTTGCGAGCCCGGCTTATTGCTGCTCCCGTTGATTTTGGCGACGATACTAGACCCAATGCGGGAGACGCCGTCGGTTGCGATTCGTCATCACTCCTCAACGCCGATTGGGTGAGTCCTTCAAAGGCTTCAGCTCGGAGCATCTCAACTATCCAATCTCCACACATGCGGGCAGTCGATCTTGCGAATTGTCTGGCCATGTCTGAAGATTGCCGGCTACGCACAGGGCGGGTTGACTCTCCTATCAAATCCTTTGGGACCACACTTCGTGGCACCCCTCAGCGGGATCGTCGCATAACGACGACCCCGTCTGAGCGTTCGGGTCGCCAGGTCTTAGTCGATGCGAAGGCTCTGCTCCATCGCGTAGCACTGGTCCCAGATGAACACGTCATAGCCGGCGAGCCGAGACTGCCACTTGGGCGTGACGGCATTCACGCATTTCACAACGACGCGGTCGATGTAGTTGTCGTAGACTGCCCAGGGGTTGGGCTTGTCCTCGGCTTCCATTTCCTCGCCCGGTGTCGTTGATTTGAGGGCAGCAGCGGCAGCTGCCTTCAGGTCATTCATGAATTCGAGCTGCGTCCGTACATCGGAATGAGTGCCCACGCGATTGACATGGCCTCCAACGAGCGTTTCGAACGGCAATGTGTCGATGTACGCCACCTGGTCAAAGTAACCGGGGATGTCCTTGGCAAGCGCGAAGCGACGCCATGGCATCCAGCCAGGGAAGATCACATCGACCACCATCAGAACCTTCTGTTCGGGAGCATAGATGAAGATGTTTCCTGGCTCATGGGGGCTGCTGCCGGGATAGCTCAGGTCAAGAACCTGGCTACCGACCTTCAGGGTGTAGTGATCCTTGAACGTGACCGTAGGCACAGGGCGCCTCGGATCCTTCGCCCGTTCCAGCAGTCGCAGGGTCTCTTCTTGGGCGATGATAATTGGATGACCGCCGAGGTCGTTTACGCCGCCAATATGATCCACATGCGCATGGCTGTAGACGACATGTGTGACAGGCTGATCCGTCACCTCGGCGATAGCCTGGCGTATGTGGCCCGAGTATCCCGGAGGGGCGTCGATCACAACAACGCCTGTTTCGTATACCAGGAACATCGACTGGTACCCGTTGTCGGTGATCATGTAGAGGCCACGGCCCAGCTGTTGGGTTCGGTATCCCTTCTTCGGGTCGATGGCCGGGGTTACGTCTTCCTCGGGAATCGGAAGATAGTGGTCGACGCGCGTGCCTATCGGCGCCAGCGACGGCATACTCTGGTAAGGGGCGCCAGGCTGTCCCGGCAAGGTCTCGGCGCGGGCGCCCTGGGTTGGCGCTAAACCCAGTCCAACAGTGACCAGCACGGAACCGGCCTTCGCCGCTGCCTTCAAAAGACCCGAACGGAAGAGAAGCATAACAAACCTCCTGTTCAAATAATGTTTGCAGGGAGGATTTGTCGATAAATTTCGAGGGTTGTTTATTATCCTTAGGTATCGCAAATACTATGGTATCAAATTTCCCCGCGCCCGGCGTCACAATTCCGCTAACAAGTTTTAGATCTGGCGCCCGGGCAGCCGACGCCCAATCGGACGGCGACAAGCCGAGCAGCCTAGGCCTTCTGTCATCGTCCTAATGTGCGGACCTCGCTCCGTTGAGCGGCGTAAAGTATTACCGAGAATTGGGCGGCCTGGATCAATTTAACAAAGCCTAAGGTTGAGCTTTTGCGGCCTCTTCCGGTCGGATCGCTCTCGGTGGAGACAGTTCGCCCCGAAAATTCGTGACTTAGCTGCGCAATATCTCCTGCACGCTGAGCGGCCCGAGATCGAGAACCGGCGTGTATTCGCCCGTGCGGCGCCAGACAACCCCGCACCTTTCCATTCTCCCGATCCCGCCTCGGATCGAACATCAGCCTGTCGAAGTGATCAAGGAACGCCTCTGCAGATGCGGCATCGCTGAAGCAATGGAGTCGATAGGTTTCATATTTGCCGTTCGGTCATATCTCCTGCACACGCCGCGTCTGGGGCTTAAGCCCTCGTTCCTGGCAGAACTTCGCGATCAGGGTGAAGTTCCGGTCGGTGCAGAGGTCATCCGGCAGCGCAACCTGATGTGGCCAGTCGCGGTCGATGACCGATGGCGTCGAAATGCATTGACTGACCGCGCATCATTGCGAGCGTCAGCGCGATTGCAGGATTGGCCGGCGGCTTTTCCATATGCAAGGAGCCGTCGAAATCCGCCATGCCGCCATGCGCAATTCATCACCTTCATCGCTGGCCGCCGGGTCGAAAACGTGGGCATCAAAGGGATCTCGGTCAATCTCGATTGTCCAGTCCTTGAGCGCCTTGCGAGCCATCTCTTCGACCAGAACAACCGGAAGATTGCCACCCGTAATCGGGGCGGGCGCCTGGAGGGACAGCAAAGCTGTGTGTCGGCCGCGGCGCCGCTGGCGACGGCCGGTAGTTCGGCGGCACATTCTGCGTCTGTCAAACAGCAGGAGGCGAACGATGGAATTCTTTTGTGGGCTGGACGTGGCGATGGACGAGACGGCGGTTTGCGTCGTCGACGATCAGGGCGCGGTTCATCTGGAGGCGGCGGTGATGACCGATCCCGAGGCACTGTTTGCGGTGCTGAAGCCGTTTCTCGCGCGACTGCGGCGCGTCGGCCACGAGGCCGGCTCGCTGTCGCCTTGGCTGCATCCGGAACTCAAGAAACTTGGCCTGCCGGCGATCTGCCTGGAGACGCAGCACGTGCGCGCCGCGCTGTCGGCGCAGCGCAACAAGACCGACAAGGCCGATGCGCTCGGCATCGCCCACATCATGCGCACCGGCTGGTTCCGCCAGGCCTACATCAAGTCGGAGAGCTGCTACCGGACGAAGCTTCTGCTGACCCACCGGCGCAATCTGAAGGCCAAGTTTCTCGACCTGGAGAACGCCATCCGGCACTCGCTGAAGTCATTCGGCATCCGCCTGGGCAAGGTCGGACGCGGCGCTTTCGAGCAGGCGGTTCGCCAGGCTGTGGCCGACGATCCGCTGTCGGCCGAACTGATGGACGCCATGCTGTCGGCGCGCGCGGCGCTGTGGAGACAGTACTGCCGGCTGCACGATCTCGTCGTGAAAATGGTGGCGCGCAGCGAACTGTGTCGACGCTTCATGGCGATCCCCGGCGTCGGCCCGGTGACGGCGCTCTCGTTCATGACGGCGATCGACGATCCCACACGCTTCCGCCGCTCACGCGATGTCGCCGCCTACTTCGGGCTGACCTCGCGGCGCTGGCAGTCCGGCTCAACGATCGACATTCAGGGACGGATCTCCAAGGCCGGTGACGCGGACGTGCGGCGCGCGCTCTACGAGGCGGCGTCAGGTTTGATGACGCGCTTCAAGGGTAGGGACAAGGTCAAGAGTTGGGGCCAGGAGATCGCCAAACGCTCCTGCCACCGCAAGGCTTGTGTCGCGGTGGCGCGCAAGCTGGCGGTGATCATGCATGCGATCTGGAGCGACGGCACGTTCTATGTCGGCGATCCGGCTGCGGGCGAGGCCGACGCCGCGCAGCGCGCCCATGTCAAGGACCGCAAGCTGCTCGGAGCGCATCGATGAGCGGCGCGACGGCGGTTGAAACGCATGGTGCCCGCACGCTGACGGACGCCATCTGACACAAGGAGATCCGCCCGGCGGATGAGGACCGATGCAGACCAGGAACGACGGAACGCACGTTATCTTGCCTGCGGCCGCGCCGACGATGAGACGGCCGGACCGCGCTCGATTGCCTGTGACGATGCTCCGTCAGTCCGATGGAAAAGTGCGCTACGACGGTTCGAGCGCTGCAACCATGCAGCCGAACCACACCGTCGCAGAGCGCGGAAGATTGCACGGCGCATCGGAACTCGACGTTCAAAAGCGGAATCGTAGCGCAGAGAATAGAGTCGTGTATTATCGTAGATGGAAGGAGGAACGACGATGGTTACAAAGTATCGCCAAACACAACCGATTAAGATGGCAGGATAAAAGGACGCACATTGCTGCGTCGGTTGCGTGTTTGTTTTTCAATATCTTAGAAGGTGATTTTGCAATGTGTGGGTGTTTACTGCACATTGCGAGAATGGCGAATTGTCAGAGATTTCTGCGGCTTAATGCAGTGTGCAGCGGCTGGGCCGGCAGTTGAGGAGGCTTGGGTCGGGAAGGGGAGCGTAGTCAGAGACGGCAGCGAGACGCTCGAAAGAAACCCAGTTCTCGGATGGGGACGCGGGTTCCTTCGGTGACCTCTGGGCGGCAGGCCGCTGAGCTGGTGGATCCTCAACTTCAGAATCTCGTCGACCTGGCTGGCGATGGGCGATCGGCACGGCTGGCGCAGCGGTCTTCGCCGCTGCCCCGAGAGCCGACGTCGCCAGCGTCGGCCGTAGGATGGCGGCCGAGCGCTGGCTTGTCATCTGGCGCGATCCGCTGCCCTGGGATGCATAGGCTTCACGGTCTCGATGGAAGCGCCCCGGCCGCGACAAACCCGCCACCGGTCCAAGCTTCCCTCGTGGCTTGTAGGCATCCGGTCCGAGGCTGTCGGCTGACATAGGACCTTCCATCCTGACACGAATGCGCAAACCGGTGTGTTACGTTCTGACGGTGTTACGTCACAGTCTCGATAGCTTCGAAGCAAATGGAGAGTTCGCCACGTCCAGGATCAACCGCCGCGCCCTGCTCTTCCACTCCGGCAGCGCAGTCGTCGCCTCGACGGTTGCGGCAACTGCATTCGGCAAAGAGCCCCCGGGCGAAGACCCAGAACCGTCCACTAAATTGCGAACGCTGATTGACGTGCACAAGGCAGCATATGCGGCGTTCGGCAAAGCCCTACACGAAATAGGCGGTGCCAGAAGCGACTCCGCAAGAGCCAGCCGGGACGAGGAGAGGGCGCTGCTCGCCATCTGCAGCTATGCCGCGGTTGGGGAAGGGGATCGCCTGGCCAAGGCCCTCTATCTTTTGGAGATCGAGGCGCGCGGTGAACTGGACCTGGCAGAGCACATGCAGGCCGTTCTCCGCTCTACGATGTGCAGGGGATGAGGCGACTGAGGCGCGGTCGGTCGGCTACAGAATATCTGGTATGCGCCTCATATCGGTCGTTCGCAGGAGCGGCAGAAAATCCCAAAGCCCGCCGTTCGTTTGGGTGCACTGAAGACACGATTGGTGGATAACGGACTGTCCGGTTTGGAGCCGGACTGGCGTACGCAGTCGTTCGTTCATGGGCAGGAAGTGGCTGACGATCATTATTTGTGTGGATAGCGGCTCTTGCACTCTTCGGCCTAGCAACGCCTGATAAGCGGCCATTCGTTACCTTGAAAGACAATCAAGAGGACCAAGAAACTTCGCGATCTTGTAACGTTTCGAGATGCAGAGTGCTGCTAACGACGCTACAGAATAGTCGTCATCAAACTCATTGGGATAGCCTTGGCCATACCGGCAGAACTGCTTCAAAGTCTTGCCGCCCCCGGCGGAGGACAGGTCGCCCTCGTCATTGGGGCCGGCTGCTCGGTGGGCCATCCGACCAGCATCCCGCTCGCTGGCGACCTCTCGGAAGCAGTCGAACGCCAACTGGTGCTCAACGGCCGCCTGCAAGCGAATCAGTGCCCGAACCCGCGCGACCTTGCCGCACTGGCGAGCCTGGTTTTCCAGATCTGCAACAATCAGGTCGAGTTGGTTCAGTGTTTTCCGATTCAGCGAATGCGGCTCGCGAGAGCCAACCTCGGCTACAAGCTGCTGGTGGCGCTGATGTCGGAGGGCGCCATAAGTCATGTGCTATCGCTCAACTTCGATCTGGCGATCCAAAACGCCGCTGCCGAACTCGGCATTGAGATCGCAACGATCGCGGCCGTGAATGAGCCCGTGCCGATCCGCGCGGCGCTGGTACAGCTGCACGGAAATGCGAACAGCGAGCCAGACCACCTCGTCCTTCGAACGGAAGTCATGGACGGGGAATGGATTGGCCAATGGCACCAGGTCGTTGCTCAGCAGGTGCTGGCGGCTCCGACGGTACTCTTTGCTGGCCTCGGTTCGCCGGCCCCCGTCCTCACCGCAACGATAGCGATGATCCAAGGCGCGTTGGGCGGTAACAAGGCATTATATCAAGCCGACATCGTTCCCTTCGCGCAAAGCGGCTTTGCCGCGCAGCTCGAGATACCCGAGCAGCGCTACATCCAAGGATCGTGGGACGCGGTCGTAACGCGCCTCGCTGAGCGCATCGCCGCGCAACAGGTCGACTCCCTTTCGCGCAGCGGCCGCGCACTCTTGACGGAGAACCATTACGGCGAAGCGGATCTCCAGCGGTTCACCGGCATCGCCGCCAAGCTCGCTGGTCAATCTCTGCTCACGCTTGGCAAGATGCGTGCTTTCGCTGATCTGGATCGCGATAAGCTCTACCGGCCACACAGCGTCCGCGACGACGAGTTCATGTCGGAGCCGATGCTCCGGCTCGTAAAAGTCGCGGAGCGGTTCGGGCTCGACACGGCACCGACGCCCGCCGGTACCTGGGCGCTGCGGCGGAACGGCCAGGCGATTGCACAGATCGTGCTCGCGACCGGCAGGGGCGTGCGCCGCATGGCCGCCGTTGAAACCCGCGCCAAAACCATCTGCGCCACCATCGCGGAGAACGCCCCGATGCCCGTCGACATCGTTCTGATCGGCGGCCTTATCGACGCGGCGCCCGCATTCGATCACGTCGACCTCATTGCCGACGAGAAGCCGGACGACATCATCGGCGGCCTCACCGTCCCCTTGCTGGTCTCTGCCAACGATCCGCGCTACATCGACCATATAGGAGGGCTCTTGCATGTCGCCTGACGGCTTTTCGCTTTCGGCATCGTCCATGATCGCTCTCGCCAGCGAAACTCTCTCGCTAAACGGTTACCGCGTTGTCCGCGACATGACCGACATGAAGAAGCTCGGTGATCGGGCCCTCCTGGCTGAGGACGCCTATAGCGTAATTTCTGTCGTCGCCTTCGAGACCTGGCAACAGCTCGAGAACGAATGGGCGGAAGCTCAGGCCGACCTCGTCGACCTCCTCGCCCGCCGCCTGTCCCGCTCCGCGCCGAAGGCGTGGGACGGCTATCTCGTCCTTCTGTGCGCCGGCGAGCCTTCGGATCGCCTCGACACCGACCGGATCGAGCGCGATACCTCCAGGGTTCGGAAGATTGTCGCGACAGGTGGCAAGCTGCGCACCAGCGCCGACATAAACCGCGTTCTGGACCTCCTGCTCCCGCTCGAGCTGCCGGACAATCTTTCCGCCCTTGAGGACGTTCTCGACGCGCTGCCTGAACTCATGAAAAATTCCGTCGACCGTGCGAAGCTAAAGATAGTCGTCGACGCCTTCCGCGACGGCGAACCCCCGCTCGAGCGACTGCACGAAAGCGGTGGCGGGCGATGAGGTTGAAGTCCATCACAATCGAGGGGTTCAGGGCGTTCAGCCGTCAGGCGACGATCGATCTCAACGCCGACGTCATCCTCCTGCAAGGCCCCAATGGCGTCGGCAAGACTTCCCTTCTCGACGCCATCCTCTGGGCGCTGGCCGGCACGATCGCCCGCTTCGCCGAGCGCGGCACGCCCATCTCGACATACGCCCGGGAGGGCCGCGCGCGCGTCGAACTCACCATTTCGGGCAATGACGGTGACGTCGTCCTCACCCGGGCGACAGACGGCACAACAGAGGACTTCGTGCGGCTCCGGATTAACGATAGGGAATACGAGCAGGCGGCCGCAACACAGCAGCTCTGCAACTTGCTCCTTCCTCACCTGAAGGACCGCGTCGGCGCCCGAGACGCCCTGAACCAAGTCCTCACGCGCGGAGTCTACCTCCAGCAGGATCTCGTCCGCCAGTTCATCGACGACGATAGCGCGGCGGACCGGTTCGCCCTCGTAAGCGAGGTGATCGGCGCCGGCGCCGTGCTCGAGCTACAGGCCGCGCTCGAGAAGAGTCGCCGGTCCTGGGCAGCGAGCATAACCACCTTCCGCAAGGAGGAACTGGATCCGCTGGTGGCGCGGGTCGCGCAGATCGACGAGCACCTCGCTCGTCTCTCCGACGGCGGCACGGTAGTGAGTGACGACGCGCGCCAAGCCTCCAACGCGCTCTTCCAGCAAGCGGTCGCACTGTTGAGCGAATCCCGATTTGGCCCCGACGCGACGCCGACCACCCCGGCCCGGCTGGACCGCTTTCTCAAGACGCTGGATGCTGAGCGCAGTAGGCTTGAGCGTGATCTGGCCACAACCCGCAACCTGCTGGAGCAGATCCCAGAACTGCTCACCTCGGTGGCCTCCAACGATACGGGCGACAAGCTCCGTCAGGAGGAGATCAATCTGGTCGGCCAATTGTCAGCAGCGGATGAAGCCATACGGACGGAACAAGCCCGGCTAGCCGCCGAGAGGCAGGCCCAAGTTGCCGCGGCCGACCGCGCGCAACGTGCCGCGACAATGGCCAAGCTAGCCCTACAGGATCTCGGCGAACACTGTCCTGTGTGTCAGCAAACCCACGACGTCGGCCACACGATCGCCCATCTTCAGGCGCTCATCGAGGTCGCCTCGGACGTCGGCCAGGCCACCACGACTGACCGGTTGGGTCCCCTGACAGATGAGCGCGCCGATATCCAGGCATCGCTGAATCGTGTCCGCGAGGATCTACGACGAGAGGAGAACGATCTGCGCGAGCGCGAAGCGCGGCGCTCGATCCTCACGGCCCGACTTTCGGACCTCGGGATTGGCGGCACCGGTGATGCCGGCACGACCCTGCGCGAGCGCGGGAACGCAATTGAGCAGATGCTCGGAACGCTCGCTAGGCTGCTATCAGATGGCGAGCGTCTGTCTCTGCAGGTCCTGCGGCTGGGCGAGCAGCGCCAGCGCGACGAGCTCATGGCCGAACGCGTCCAAGTGACAGCGCGTCTGGATGCGGCAAATAGCCGAGTTGCTGGCGAGGAGGCCACCCGCGTCCTCTCCGGCCAGATCATCGACGGTTTAAGGGACGCGTCGCTGGCGGTGACGGCGAAGCAGATCACCCAGATCTCGCCGCTATTCCAGAGGATTTACAGTCGCATCGATCCGCACCCCACTTTCCGCGTGACGCAGATCGTGGCCGGAATGGAGCGCGGCCGCGGCAAGCTGGACGTAGGAGTCTCCGATCCTGACGCTTTCGCGCGCGCCCGGGACGCGGGTCCGCTGCTATCCAGTTCGCAGATGAACTCGTTCGCGGTCTCGCTATTCCTCGCGATGAACCTTGCTCTCCCCAGCGTCCGGCTCGGCGTTACGATCCTCGATGATCCCCTGCAAAGTCTCGATTCAATTAATCTGCTGGGCCTCGTCGACGTCCTGCGGCGCTTCCGCGCTCACCGGCAGATCATCGTTTCAACGCACGAAGAGCGGCTGGTGGGACTATTGCAACGCAAGCTACGGCCCGTGCTACCAGGCGAACGCATGGTGACGATCATCTTTGAGAATTGGAGCCGGGAGGGTCCGGCAATGCGGGCGGTCGAGTTCGCGCCGACGACGGACGAGAACGTGATCGCCGCTTAATTAGTCGGAAGCCAATTTAATCAAGCCTCGATGTGAAGGAGCGTCGAGTTTCAGGGCCGCCAAGCTACTCCGAACGTCGCATTAGGGTCTTAGCGGCGTCGGCAGCTTTTCAACGAATGTCCGCTCTTCTCATTAGGTCGGCCGAAAGCTGCCTGCCGGCAAACGGCCCCACTTCGGACTGAAAGCCTGGATCTTTATGGCTTCGACGAAAGTGCTCCGAAGGTCCATCAAACTCGGCATGACCGCTGGTGTCACGTACCATCGAGTCGACGGGCAAGGCGGACGCCGGGTCCCCCTCCATTTTGTGAAATGAATTCGATCCCCGCCGCTTCCAACGCAGAAGATATGGCCTGAAGTGTTGCCGGCCTAGGAAGCGTTTGAGAGCTTTCAATTCTGGCGAGCGTACGAACTGTCACTCCAGAGGCATTCGCCAAGTCCTCTCTCGTCCAGTCAATCAAGGCCCGAGCTGCTCGGATCTGCTGAGGCAGTATGTCCGTTTTCATGACATTCATCTTGTTAAGAGTCACAAAAAGTGACATAAACGATGGTGACTAGCGGCCGCACCGGTGCTCGATACACTCGGTGCGGCCTGACCACTACCAAGCTGTTAGGAGCTCGGATCATGGCTGATTCCGACAATACCACGCCTTTGTCTTTCGTCACCCGCAGGAGGGTACTTGGTGCAACGGCGATTGCAATCTTAGGATGGGAAAGAAGTGCTTTTGCCGGTAAGGAGCCGGCAGCAGCTGTACCTTCCGATCCCGCGCTGGGGATTTGGCGAGAATGGTACAACGCTCACGAATTGAGCGAGCGCCTCTGCGATCAAAGTGCGCACTTGGAACGCACGCTCGTGGAGACCGTCGGCTACCCTAGCGCGACCGTCCAGGCGCCCGGTGGCGAGAATGTAACGATCCATTCCATCGGGGCACTCGGCAAAGCGCTCGGCGCTGGCGCCGACGCCGATGATGCTCGCGCCGAGGCAGAAGCCTGTTTCGCGGCTCATCAAGCACGCTGGGATGCCGCCGAGAGGCGAATTGGCTATTCGTCCGTGACAGAGGCGGAAAGGAAGGCAGCTGATCGAGCCGAAGAATTGCTCGAAGCCTTGGCTGCGGCACCTGCCACCTCCCTTGCCGGCGTAGCGGCCAAATTGAATGCGGTGCTTCTTGAGAGCGAGGTGCGGGAGGGAGGCGCAGAGTTTCCCTGGCCGCAGATTCGCTCGGCGTTCGATGATGTCATGCGGCTGGGTCAAGAAGGTGCGTTCGCGTGGGCAGATCGAGACAGCTTTTCGACCGCGCCCAGATCGACGGAACCCGGAAAGGGAAGGGAAGGGGTTTAGCCGCAGCCGTCCAAGGGGGCGGCGCGGAAAAGGCGGCTGAAGCGTACACATCGGCCATTCGAGATTGGAGAGAGATCGGCGATCCTTGCCTGGTGCTGCAAAGCGCCTGAAACCGGGCACGGACGATGAAGACAACGAGGAACGCTTGTGGGTCGGTTGAGGCGACCTTGTCGCCACCGAATCGCGCCGTGGATGATGCCTTCCTGGACAGGACAGCTCGGCTGTTCGAACAGCGTACCGGCCGAAAGCTCACTAGGGAGGATGCGCGCCAGATCGTGGAAAACGTCACCGGGTTCTTCCGCCTCCTCTCCGAATGGCAAAATATGGAATGAGCGAGGCTTCACCTCGCGCCGCCCTCAGGAGACGAGGCTAAGAGATGGTCAAGAAAACTGCGCAGACCGCACCTCTCAGCGGTTTGGTGAAGGCGCTGCTCTATGCTCGCGTTTCCTCGAAAGAACAGGAGAAGGAAGGCTTTTCCATCCCTGCCCAATGCAAGCTTCTGAGGGAGTACGCGGCTCAGAAGCAGTTTGGCATTGCCCAGGAGTTCATTGACGTTGAAACCGCGAAAAGCAGCGGGCGGACCAACTTTAACGAGATGGTCAAATACCTGCGCAAGCACCCTGGAGTGCGGGTTGTGTTGGTTGAGAAGACCGACCGTCTCTATCGCAATCTGAAGGACTGGGTGACACTCGACGAACTCGACGTCGAGATCCACCTTGCTAAGGAAGGCGTTATCCTCTCACAAGACTCGCGCTCGTCGGAAAAGTTCATGCACGGCATCAAAGTGCTGATGGCAAAGAACTACATCGACAATCTCTCTGAGGAAGCCCGCAAGGGACTGATGGAGAAGGCGGAGCAGGGGATCTGGCCTACCAAGGCACCACTCGGCTACCTCAACGTCACAGGAAGCGACGGCAAGAAGGTCATTGAACCAGACCTTGAACTCGCGCCGATGATCACGAGGCTATTCGAGCGCTATTCAACCGGTGGGTATTCGCTCAAGGCAATCACGAAGGCAGCTCATGCTGAAGGCCTTGTTTATCCGAAGAGTGGGCATCCGGTTCCGGTCAGCACGGTGCACTCGATTCTGCGCAATCGTCTCTACACCGGATTGTTTCAATGGAACGGCAAGCTGCACCACGGCAAGCACGAGCCTCTGGTATCGATCGAGCTATGGGAGCGGGTCCAAGGCGTGCTGACCGGCCGCCACGCGACGCCTGTCCACTCTTACGGCTATGAATTCGCCTTCGGTGGCCTGATGACCTGTGCCAGATGCGGCTGCGCTGTAGTGGCCGAGATCAAAAAGGGCAAATACGTCTACTACCACTGCACCGGCCACAGCGACAAAGGGCGCGGCGGCTATGCCGAGTGCCGCCGCAAGTATGTCCGCGAGGAGGTCCTGGAAGAGACCTTTGGCGCCTTGCTGGACAAACTCCATTTCGATGAGGAGGTGCTGGATTGGGTCCGCGACGCGCTCAAGGCCAGCCACGCCGACGAGCGTAAGGAACAGGAACAGGCGATCCAGCGATGCCAGAAGGAATACAAGCGCCTTCAGGATCGGCTACAGGCAATGTACCTGGACAAGCTCGATGGACGCATCGACAGCGCCTTCTACGATCGAATGTCAGCGCAGTGGCGGGTCGAGCAGACGCGCCTACTCCGTGAGATCGAGCGGCATAGCGAGGCCGAGGAATCATACATGGAGGATGGCGTGCGCTTGCTGGAGTTGGCGCGCAACGCCCGCCAACTGTTCGCCGGGCAGGCTCCGGGTGAGAAGAAACGGCTTCTGAATCTGCTGCTGTCGAACTGCACATGGGACGATGGCAAGGTTTGCGCTGTCTTTCGACAACCGTTTGATTTGCTTGCCGAAACAACTGCGGCGCTATCGACTGAGCAGTCCCAAGGGATCGTCATGTCGAAAGGACATCCAGTTTGGCTGGGGCGCCAGGATTCGAACCTGGGAATGTCGGTACCAAAAACCGATGCCTTACCACTTGGCGACGCCCCAATAGCCGTCAGAGTCGCTTGTGCGGCGCGTTATTAGCAGAGCAGCCGAAAAGCACAATCCTTATGAGCGATGGCAAGAACGCTCAAATCGAGCAATCCACAAAAGCCACCAGATCCCGCCCGAGCGGGCTAGTCACCCCAGACAGCCAGCTCATTGCCGGCCGGATCGACGAAGTGGAAGCGCCGGCCACCGGGAAACGCGAAGATCGGCCTGATGACCGTACCGCCTGCACTTTCGACGGCGCTCAGCGTTTCCTCGAGGTTGTCGCTATAGAGCACAGGCAGCGGCTTGGCCGGTGCTTCCGCGGCGTCGGCCTGAAAACCGCCATCCAGGCCCTCGGCAAAGGCTGAATAGGTCGGCCCGTAGTCTGTGAACGACCAGGCAAAGGCAGAACTGTAAAAAGCCTTCAACCGGTCCAGCGTGCCGCCAGTCGCCGGCATTTCCAGATAGTCGAGTTTTCCTGTCAGTTTCATGGGGCACCTCTTTGTTCCCTTTATGTTCTAGTCGGTGGGTCCTGAGGTGGCAAGTCTTTTTGCCGCATGTCCGGGCGAGGCTTTTTCTTAATCGATTGTAGCGGCCGGACGGCTTTGCCGGCGCTTGCCTTTCGCACTGCAGCATCATATCGCTCCAAAGTCGGAGCAGGGCGGAACTTTCCGTTTCGCCAATCTTTCCAATCCCCTGCAACCGGAGAGCAAAGCATGACCAAATGGGTTTTCACCTTTGGCGATGGTGCGGCGGAAGGCCGTGCCGGCGACAAGAATCTGCTGGGCGGCAAGGGCGCCAACCTGGCCGAGATGTGCAGCCTGGGCCTGCCGGTGCCGCCGGGTTTCACCATCACCACCGAGGTCTGCAATGCCTACTATGCCAATGGCCGCGCCTATCCAGCGGGGTTGGAAGCCGACGTGGCGGTGGCGCTCGATCACATCGGCCGGCTGACCGGCCGCCGGTTCGGCGATCCATCTAAGCTGCTGCTGGTGTCGGTACGCTCCGGAGCCCGCGCCTCGATGCCCGGCATGATGGACACCGTGCTCAATCTCGGCCTTAACGACGAGACCGTTGAGGCCCTGGCCAGCGATTCCGGCGATGCGCGCTTTGCCTATGACAGCTACCGCCGCTTCATCCAGATGTATTCCGACGTGGTCATGGGTCTCGATCACGAGGTATTCGAAGAGATACTCGAAGACCAGAAGGCCAGCCTCGGCCATGAGCTCGACACCGAACTGACGGCCATCGAATGGCAAGGCGTGATCGCGCTCTACAAGGCCAAGGTCGAGGAAGAACTCGGCAGGCCGTTCCCGCAGGATCCGCAAGAGCAGCTCTGGGGCGCCATCGGCGCCGTGTTCTCAAGTTGGATGAACAACCGTGCCATCACCTACCGGCGTCTGCACGATATTCCCGAAAGCTGGGGCACGGCGGTCAACGTCCAGGCCATGGTGTTCGGCAATATGGGCGAGACTTCAGCCACCGGCGTTGCCTTTACCCGCAACCCGTCGACCGGCGAAAAGCAGCTTTATGGCGAGTTCCTGGTCAACGCGCAGGGCGAGGATGTCGTCGCCGGCATCCGCACGCCGCAGAACATCACCGAGGCGGCCCGCATCGCCGCCGGCTCCGACAAGCCGTCGCTGCAGAAGTTGATGCCGGACGCCTTCCAGTCTTTCGTCACCATCTCCGACAGTCTGGAAAAGCACTACCGCGACATGCAGGACCTCGAATTCACCATCGAGCGCGGCAAGTTGTGGATGCTGCAGACCCGGTCAGGCAAGCGCACCGCCAAGGCGGCGCTGAAGATTGCCGTCGAAATGGCCAGGGACGGCCTGATCACGAAAGAAGAAGCCGTCGCCCGCATCGATCCGGCCTCGCTCGACCAGTTGCTGCACCCGACCATCGATCCGAAGGCCGCGCGTGACGTCATCGGCGTCGGCTTGCCGGCGTCGCCCGGCGCCGCCACCGGCGAGATCGTCTTCTCCTCCGGCGATGCCGAGGACCTCAAGGCACAAGGCCGCAAGGCGATCCTGGTGCGCATCGAGACCAGCCCCGAGGACATCCACGGCATGCATGCGGCGGAAGGCATCCTGACCACGCGCGGCGGCATGACCAGCCACGCCGCCGTCGTCGCGCGCGGCATGGGCAAGCCTTGCGTCTCGGGCGCCGGCTCGCTGCGCGTCGACTACAAGGCCGGCACGCTGCTCTCGATGGGGCAGACCTTCCGCAAGGGCGACATCATCACCATCGACGGGGGCAACGGCCAGGTGCTGAAGGGCGCCGTGGCCATGCTGCAGCCGGAACTGTCCGGCGATTTCGCCGCCATCATGGAATGGGCGGACGCCGTGCGCCGCATGAAGGTGCGCACCAACGCCGAAACCCCACTCGATGCCCGCATGGCGCGCTCCTTCGGCGCCGAAGGCATCGGGCTTTGCCGCACCGAGCACATGTTCTTCGACGGCGCCCGCATCGTCGCCATGCGCGAGATGATCCTGGCCGACACCGAGAAGGACCGGCGCGCCGCCCTTGCCAAGCTTCTGCCCATGCAGCGCTCTGACTTCCTCGAACTGTTCGAGATCATGGCCGGCCTGCCGGTGACGATCCGCCTGCTCGATCCGCCGCTGCACGAATTCCTGCCCAAGACCGAGGCCGAAATCGCCGAGGTCGCGGCCGCCATGAACGTCTCGCCCGACAAGCTCAGGCAGCGCACCGAGGCGCTGCACGAATTCAACCCGATGCTCGGCCATCGCGGCTGCCGGCTGGCCGTCTCCTATCCCGAGATTGCCGAGATGCAGGCACGCGCCATTTTCGAGGCCGCCGTCGAGGCCGGCAAGAAGGCGGGCGCTCTGGTGGTTCCCGAGATCATGGTGCCGCTGGTCGGCCTGGTGAAGGAATTGGATTACGTCAAAGCGCGCATCGATGCGGTCGCCAAGAGCGTCATGGAGGAGAGCGGCGTCAAGATCGAGTACCTCACAGGCACCATGATCGAACTGCCGCGCGCGGCGATCCGCGCCCATGTCATCGCCGCTACTGCCGAGTTCTTCTCCTTCGGCACCAACGATCTTACCCAGACCACTTTCGGCATCTCACGCGACGATGCGGCCTCGTTCCTGGAAACCTACCGCAAGAAGGGCATCATCGAGCAGGATCCATTCGTCTCGCTCGACATAGAAGGCGTCGGCGAACTGGTGCGCATGGCCGCACAAAAGGGCAGGGCGACGCGGCCGGAGATCAAGCTCGGCATCTGCGGCGAACATGGCGGCGATCCCGCTTCGATCCGTTTCTGTGAGGAGGTCGGGCTCGACTATGTCTCGTGTTCGCCCTATCGCGTGCCGATCGCCAGGCTGGCGGCCGCGCAGGCCGCGGTACTGGTGGCCAAGACGGGGCGCGGATAGGGAGATCAAAGCTTACGGTTTTGTATGAAACCTCACGTGAACGTGCTGAAGACATTGCGTAATCTCGACATTGTTCCTGCCCAATTTGCGGATCGCCCGCCAATTGTCCGTGGAATCACATGTTGCAGATCTCACCCGCGCCGTTCCGCTCGATCCTGGTCATTCAAACGAAGTTCATCGGCGATATCGTCCTCGCCTCGACGCTCGCCAGGAACCTGCAGCTCGAATTTCCCGGTGCCAGGATCGTCCTCCTTTGCGAAGCGCGTTTCAAAAGCTTTGTGGTCGCGCATGGCATCGCCTCCGAAGTGGTCACGTTCAGCCGGGCCCGCATGCGCGGCACCCCACTGGAGCGCGCTAAAGAGCTCTATGCCATGGTGCGGGAGTTGCGCGGTTTCCGTTTCGATCTGACAATCGACCTGACCGATTCCAAGACCTCGCGCCTCGTCAGCGGGCTCGTCAACGCAAAGACGCGCGTCGGCTACAATCCTCCCGAAAGGCCCCTGAAGCTGCTGGAGCGGCAACCCGCCAATCTGTTTGCAAAACCACAGGGGTTTGGTGGCCAGCATTTTGTCTATCGCTATCTTTCGCCCCTCGAGGCGCTCGGCCTCGATCTGCGCGTGACGGTGCCGAGCATTCAGCCGCTGCCATCAGAGACCTTGAAAGCGCTGGCGCTTCTGGGCAGGCACCATCTCAACCCAAACGGCTTCATCGCCGTGCATGCCGGCGCGAGCTTCAAGGGCCGGCAATGGCAGCCGGAACGGTTTGCCGAGGCCATCGACGAGATCGTGGCCGACAGCGGATTGGGCATTGCCCTGGTGGGAGGGCCGGACGAACGCGAGGCCGCCGCGCAGATCATCGCCAGGACGGCGGCGCCGGTCGTCGACCTCGTCGGGTCGCTATCGCTCGAGACCTTGCTGGCTGTCCTGAAACAGGCGCGGCTGTTTCTTGGCAATGAGAGCGGCCCGATGCATATGGCCGCCGCCACGGGCACGGCGATTGTCGGGCTTTTCGGCCTGACGCATCCATCGCGCTGGGGGCCTGTCGGCGTGCCCAGCATCGCGCTTCGGCCGCCGATGCCGTGCGACTGCGTGGCGAGCGGCCTGTGCCGCCCAAAGGACCCCAGCAAGGCGTGCTGCGTGTGGCGCCTGGAGGTGAAGCCTGTCGTCGAAGCGGCGCGCGAGCTGCTGGCGCGCACCGAGATGAAGCGGGAACGCGCTGTCTGAACGGCGATCGATCGTTGAGGGCTATCGGATGGCTCCTGCAACCAGGCGGGCGGTCAAATTGCCGCGCCAGGCATTTTTCTGCTATCCATCGTCCCGATTTCCGCCTTCATGCAGGTCTTGGAATGGCGGCTTGAAATCGCTGCTCCAACACAAAGAGTTGGAGCAGGTCGCCGTGAAACGGTGAGCTGCCCCAGTCAGGAATTCGGTTTGATGCGTCTGCTGCAAAGACATCTCTGCATGATCGCCATGTCGGCGGCGATGGTAGCCAGCGCCCAGGCCGCGCCGCTGGTCGAACCCACGCTGCACATCAAGCCCGCGGCAAGTGGGGCCGGCCGCGTTGCACTGACGCTCGATGCCTGCGGCGGACAGACCGACACACGCATTCTCTCGGCGCTGGTGGAAAACAAGATCCCCGCCACCATTTTCGTCACCGGCATCTGGCTGAAGCGGAACGCCGCGGCCGTCGAGATCATGCGGGCGCATCCCGACCTTTTCGAATTGGAAAATCACGGCGGGCGCCATATTCCGGCGGTCGACACACCGCAGAAGATCTATGGCATAAAGAGCGCCGGCAGCCCGGAGGCCGTGCTGGCCGAGGTCGAGTCTGGGGCCGCGGCGCTTGCCAGAACGGGTGAGCCGGCACCGAAATGGTTCCGTGGCGCGACCGCCGAATACAGCCCTTCGGCGATCGCGATGATCCGCAAGCTCGGTTTCAAGATCGCGGGCTTCTCGATCAATGGCGACGGTGGCTCGCTGCTGGGCGCCAAGGAAACCACCAGGCGTATCGCCGCGGCCAAGGACGGTGACGTCATCATCGCCCACATCAACCAGCCGACACACGCTGCCGGCGAGGGTGTGGTTCAGGGCCTGCTGGCGCTCAAGGACAAGGGCATGACTTTCGTGCGCCTCGACGATGCCGATGGCACCGGCAATCACGGCACCACCGACTGATCTCGCAGAGATGTGCTGGAACTGACGCCTGCTCAGGCCGGCTTGGCTTCGATGCTGACCTTGCTGGCGTAGAACGCGCCGTGATCGCGGATTTCGGTCATTTCGTCGAAAGGCCGCTCGTAGGCCCACATCGCATTCTGACCGGTTTCGCCGGCAGGCAGCACGCTCCAATAACTGGCGTCGCCCTTATAGGGGCAATGGGTCGAGTGCTGCGTGCTGCTGAGCTTGTCGAAATCGATGTCGGCGAACGGAATGTAGAAGGCCGGGGAATAGGGAGCCTCCGTCAGCACCTTGGCCTTGGTGGATGACGCGATGACCGTGTCGCCGGCGCGCACGGTGACGGTGCCGATATAGGGCTCGATGGTGATGATCTTGTCGGGATTGCGCTGGAAGCCGGGTGCCGGGTTGGCGATCTTGTCCATGCTGGTTTCTCCTTACCTCGCCCCCTAAGGTGTGGCGGGTAGGGCTGCTGCGCAAGGTCCGTTCACATCACGAAAACAGGCGCACCAATCACCGAGGCGTGGCGCTACAGCGCATTCGGGCGTCCGCCGAGGCTCAGGCGGCGGTCTTGAATGCGTCCATCAGTCCGGCATAGGCGGCCGCGATGCCCGCCACCGGGTTGCTGCTCCTCGAAACGGTCTCGACTTTCAGCGAGCCGCCGCCGGTCGGCAATGTCAGCAGAAGGAATTGGCGATTGCCGCCAGCGCCGACGGATGCGGCCGCGACGTGCTGGCCTTCTCCTGCGTTCTGGACGCACATCTTAAAAAGCAGCGTGCCGCCGACCGCTTCGAGCGCGCCGCCGACAACTTCAACAAATTCGTCTTCGGAAACAGTCTTTTCGTCCGGCCCCAGATCGGCCAGGCTTTCGGCAAGTGTGCTCTCAAGCACTTTGTCATCGAGCTGCGTGTCCATGCGAACCTCTTTCAGTCGCCAATCGCACCCCTTTGCCCGTTAACGAAACTTAACGCGGACGATGGCCGGATTGTGGCGGATTTCCCGGTCATTTCGCAAGACAATGCCGCCACAATGGTGGTTTGACCCTCCTGCCATCTCGGTGGCACGAGGGATCCGCGGCCTGAAATCCAAAACATGCCGGAATTCAACCGCTTGCCGTCGCGGCACGGGCTCTGAAATTCGTGTCCCGCGCAAGCGGGTGACTGGACAATCCGCCGGTTCGCTTCACAATGCGCCAAAAGCCATGACGCAAAATGCGCGAGGGAGGAGGAACGGGATGCTGGGGCTGATGCAGGAATGGCCGCTGCTGTGCCACAAGCTTATCGACAACGCTGAACGGCAGCATGGGGTGCGCGAGATCGTGTCGCGCTCGATCGAGGGACCGATCGTACGCACCACCTATGCCGATATCCACCGTCGTTCCCTCAAGGTCGCCCAGCGGCTGGAGCGGGACGGCTACGGGTTGGGCGACCGCATAGCCACGCTGGCCTGGAACACGGCACGCCATATCGAGGCCTGGTACGGCATCATGGGCGTCGGCGCGATCTATCATACGCTCAATCCGCGCCTGTTTCCCGAGCAGATCGTCTGGATCATGAACCATGCTGAGGACAAGGCCGTCTTCGTCGACCTCACTTTCGTACCGTTGCTGGAGAAGATCGCCGGAGCCGTCAAATCGCTGAAAAAGGTGATTGTGCTGACCGAAAAGGCGCACATGCCGCAAACGACCTTGCCCAACGCCGTCGCCTATGAGGCCTGGCTTGATGAGGTCGATGGCGATTTCGCCTGGAAGACCTTCGACGAAGGCACCGCTGCCGGCATGTGCTACACATCGGGCACGACGGGCGACCCCAAGGGCGTCGTCTACAGCCACCGCTCGAACGTGCTGCACGCCATGATCGCGGCCATGCCCGACGCGATGGGCCTGTCGTCGCGCGACACGATCCTGCCGGTGGTGCCGATGTTCCACGCCAATGCCTGGGGTCTTGCCCAGAGCGGCCCGATGATCGGCGCCAAGCTGGTCATGCCCGGCTGCAAGATGGACGGCGCCTCGATCTACGAGTTGCTCGACACCGAGAAGGTAACCTTCAGCGCCGCCGTGCCGACCGTGTGGATGATGCTGCTGCAATATCTGGAGGAGACCGGCAAGAAGCTTCCCTATCTGAACAAGGTCGTCATCGGCGGCTCGTCCTGCCCGCGCGCGATCATGACGAAGTTCCAGGACAATTACGACGTCCAGGTCATCCATGCCTGGGGCATGACCGAGATGTCGCCGCTCGGCACGCTGTGCACCTTGAAGCCCGAATATGAGAATCTCCAGGGCGAGGCCCGGCTCGATGTCAAGCAGAAGCAGGGCTACCCGCCCTTCGGTGTCGAAATGAAGGTGACCGATGACGAGAACAATGCGCAACCCTGGGATGGCAAGACCTTTGGCCGCCTGAAGGTGCGCGGCCCGGCCGTCGCCCGCGCCTATTACGGTGGCGTCGGCGCGGAGCAGTTCGACGAGGACGGCTGGTTCGACACCGGAGATGTCGCTCACATCGATGCCAGCGGCTACATGCAGATCACCGATCGGGCCAAGGACGTCATCAAGTCCGGCGGTGAATGGATTTCGACCATCGACCTCGAGAATCTGGCCGTCGGCCATCCGGACGTGGCGGAAGCGGCGGCCATTGGCGTCCATCACTCGAAATGGGGCGAGCGGCCCTTGTTGGTCGTCGTTGCCAAGCCAGGCAAGGAACCGACCAAGGCGGAGATTTTGGGCTTCATGGATGGCAAGGTGGCCAAATGGTGGATGCCCGACGATGTCGCTTTCGTCGGCGAAATACCGCATACCGCCACCGGCAAGATCCAGAAAACAACCTTGCGCCAGCAGTTCAGGGATTATCGGTTGCCGACGGATTGACGGGATGTTGCGTGTTTCGGCTTCAAGCCGCCGCGAAAATTCACTAAACCTCCGTCCGGGTTGGGGCAACGCAGAGAACAATGGTTAGCATTCCCGAACGGCGAACGTCGAAGGCTGCCGGCTGGTCGCGGCGCACCGGCGCATTTTCAGCGGTGCTTTTGCTGACCGACTTCGTCGGGCACCGCTTCGATCTCGTCGAAACGCCGGTGTTCCTGTGGGTGCTGGGCATTGTCGCGCTGCTGGCGGCGCTGTCGTTGCTGTTTGCCGCCTTTGCCTTTTCGAGGCTATGGAAATTCGGTGACCGCGGTGGCCGCGATCTGACCGTCGGTGCCTTGCTGGCACTGCTGGTGCTGGTCCCCTATGGCGTTGCCGCCTACTGGGCGACGATCTATCCGCCGCTCAGGGACATCACGACCGATTTCGATGATCCGCCTGCGCTCGACGTCAGCGACCGGACGAAGGACATGAATGTGCTTGTTCCGTCGACGCCGGGCGAACAGCGGCTGCAGGCCGACAGCTATCCGCTGGTCACCGCGCGCAGCTACGACCTGCCATTCGAGACCATCGTCAATGCCGTCGAAACCGTGCTCGACCGACGCAGTTGGGAGCTTTCCGAGCCCTATCCCGACCTTACCGGGCAAAGCGACGTGACCATCACCGCCGTCGCCAAGGGCTTCGTGCTCGGCCTTCCGGCCGATGTGGCGATCCGCGTGATGGACGATGGCGATACGGTCATCGTCGACATGCGCTCTGCCTCGCGTTACGGCCGCTACGACCTTGGCGACAATGCCCAGCGCATCACCGACTTCCTGGCGGAACTGGATCAGGAAGTCGCCGGCCAAGTCGGAGCGGCGCCGGCCGAGTGAAGTCCAGAACATCTTGAAACCAGGCGGATTTGGCCAGTGCCGCACAAATGCGGCTTCAGTCTCAGAGCCGACTATTCGGCCGGCTCGAACCTGCCTTGCAGCAAGATCGTCGCGACCGGTCCAAGCGGATTGGCGATCCGGCTCTCGAGGACCTCGATAAGTTTGTACCCGACATCCGCCATGTCGACGGAATGAACGTCGATGTTCGCCGGCAGGAAGCGCGCCAGATGTGTGTTGTCACGGGTGACGATGTGGATGTCACGGCCCGGCACCAGACCCCGTCTGCCGAGAGCGTGCAGCGCACCCAGAAGGCCCAGTTCGTTGGCGCATGCCAAGCCCGTCGGCGGATCTGACGACGCCAGCAGGCGATCGAACCAGGCCGCGCTCGATTCCATTGTGAACGTGCCGTCACCGATCAGCGATTGGTCGATCGGGAGACCGGCCTCGGCCATCGCCCTTCTATAGCCGGCGAGACGCGTGGCGCTCGCCTGATCCTTCTGTACGAGAAGTTGTAGGGCAATGCGTCGACAGCCCTTGTCCATGAGCCGCCGGGTCGCCTCATAGGCGATCTGCTCGTTGTCGATGTCGACATAGGGATAGGCAACGTCCAGGTCGGTCCTTCCAAACGCGACGAACGGTATCCCCTGATCCAGTAGCAGCTTGACGCGCGGATCGCCCGAGACCATGCGCGTGATGATCAGGCCGTCCGCGCTGCGCGCCTGAAGCAGGCGCTGCACGCTTTCGACGGGATCGTCGTCGGGCGTGGTGGAATAGATGGACAGACTATAACCCGCTTGCCGCGCCGCCAGCGTCATGCCTTCAATCAAGGGAAGCTTCGCCAGATCCGACAGGTAGTCGCGTGTCTCCATCGGCAGCACCGCCGTCAGCGTCAGGGTCTGTCCGGTCTTGAGCGCGCGGCCGTGATGGTTCGGAACATAGCCGACCCGCTTCGCCACTTCCTTGACGCGCGCCACGGTCGAGGGATGCACCTCCGGCCCGTCCTTCAGAGCACGCGATACGGTTGTCACTGAAAGGGAAAGTTCCGCCGCGATCTGTTTTAGATTGGCCATGTCGCCCGACTTCATTCGCGAAAGCGCCGGCTGATTTGCTTGGCATCGTAACGTTACCGGATTCGACCCGAGGGTCAAATCCAGGCGCCATGAAATTTAATGGACCTGCCTGAAAGTCGCTTGACTCTGAGGTGTTTCACGGTAATCGTAACGTTACGATTATGAAAAAAGGCCGACTTAAGGCGATATTCGACGAATCCTGGAGGAGAACACATGTCCCGGCTACTACGCATTTTGCTGACGGCTATCGCAGTCTCGGCTGCCGTGCCCGTCTATGCCCAATCAGTCACCATCACGACCGCGGGCGGCGACTACGGCAAGGCCATGAAGGAGGCGATGTGGGGCCCTGCCGCAAAGGAACTTGGCTATGATGTCCGCGAGGAGACGCAGAGCGATGGCCTGGCTGCCCTGAAGATGCAGGGCACCGCGGGCGCGGTCACCACCGACATCATCCACCTCGGCTCACCGGAAGGCGCGCAGGCGGCCGCACAGTCGCTGCTGGAGCCGCTTGATTACAAGATCATCGATCCCAACTCCGTGCCGGCCGGCGCAAAGTCCGACTACTGCTATCCGTTCGACTCCTATGGCACCGTCATGTCGTGGAGCACCAAGACCTACGGCGAGAGCCCGCCTAAGACCTGGGCGGAGTTCTGGGACGTTGCCAAATTCCCGGGCCGTCGCGCGCTGCGCGCCAATGCGCAGGACTTGATCGAAATCGCGCTGCTCTCCGATGGCGTCGCGCCGGCGGACGTCTATCCCACGCTCAGCACGCCCGAGGGCCTGGCGCGCGCCATCAAGCGGCTCGAAGCGATCAAACCGAATGTCTCGGTGTGGTGGACCTCCGGAGCGCAGTCGGCGCAATTGCTGAAAGACGGCGAGGCGGATCTGGTCGTTACCTGGAATGGGCGAGCCCAGACGGTGAAGGCGGATGGCGGCGCGGTCGACTACACATTCAAAGGGTCCGTCATCGGGACGGATTGCCTTGGGGTGCCGAAGGGAGCGCCGAACAAGGAAGCGGCCATGAAGCTCATCGCGGCGATGACGCAACCCGCACGGGTTGCGAAGCTGACCGACTTCATCGCCTATGGTCCGGTCAATCCTGCCGGCTATGCGGGTGGTCTTATCCCCGAAGATCGTCTGAAGACCCTGGCGACGGCGCCTGAAAACGCCGGCACTTCGGTGTTTTCGAACGCCGACTGGTGGGTCAAGAACGGTGAGGCTGCCCAAAAGGCTTTCGATGAAATGATGAGCCGCTGAGTCTATGGTGCATCAGCCCTAGACGTTCGAGCCCATCATGAAGTCGCTCCCGATCACCATCGACAGCGTGCGCAAGGCCTATGGGTCCTACGTCGCGCTGGACGATGTCTCGCTCGATGTCCAGGCTGGCGAATTCCTCACTTTGCTGGGGCCGTCCGGGTCGGGCAAGACCACTTTGCTCATGGCTCTGGCCGGGTTTGTCCGGCCCGATTCCGGCAAGCTCCTGTTGGGGGATCGGGACATCACCCGCCTGGCCCCCAACAAGCGCGACATCGGCATCGTGTTCCAGAACTATGCCCTGTTTCCCCACATGAACGTCCTGGCGAATGTCGAATATCCGTTGGCGCTGCGCAAGACGCCGAAAGCGGAGGCCCGCCAGCGGGCGCTGGACACCTTGGCCCGCGTGAAGCTGGAAGGCCTGGCGGAGCGTAACATTGCCGCGTTGTCCGGCGGCCAGCGCCAGCGGGTGGCGCTGGCGCGGGCCATCGTCTTCGAACCACGCGTGATGTTGATGGACGAGCCGCTGTCGGCGCTCGACAGGAATCTGCGCGAAACCATGCAGTACGAGATCAGGCGTCTGCACGATGATCTCGGGATCACCACGATCTATGTGACGCATGACCAGCGCGAGGCGCTGACCATGTCCGATCGGGTTGCGGTGATGAATTCCGGCCGCATCCAGCAGATCGATACGCCGCAGCGAATTTATGATTGTCCATCGACCCGCTTTGTCGCGCAGTTCATGGGCGAGGCCAATATTCTGGCCCCGGGCTCAGTGCGCACAATCGGCGGCGGCGATGCATCACACGAGACCCTTATGATCCGCGCGGAAAGCTTCCATCTGGATGCGAAGCTCGCTGGGCCAGACGCAGTGGCGCTCGAAGGAATGCTGCACGCCAAGGCGTTTCGCGGCGAGAACTGGCTTTTGACGCTGGCACCTGAGGGTGGGCAGGAGGTTCTTGTCTGCATCCCGTCGGCACTTGCCGGCGGCTGCGCCGAGCTTGCCACCGGTCAGCGGGTGACCGTGTATGCATCGGCAGCGAAAGTTCACGCCATACCGGGAGCGATAGCGTGACCATCGCCGCCGATCCCGCGCTCGCCGCCGATGCGCGAAGCGAGCGTCGGTTCTTCCTTGCGCTTTCGCTACCGGCGCTTCTCATCGTCGGACTGGCGGCGATACTGCCCATCCTCTGGATAATCCGGCAATCCTTCCTGACCACGGGGGGCGAGTACACTGTCGGCAATTATGAGAAGGTGCTTTCGAGTGGGCTGACATGGTCGGCACTCATAACGACCGTCGAGCTGTCCTTGGGGACGCTGGCGTTCTGCATCCTTCTCGGCACCCCCCTGGCGCTCGCTCTGGCCAGCGCCAGGCCAAGGGTGGCCAATTTGCTGATGGCCTTCGTCATGCTGCCGTTGTGGACCTCCATTCTGGTGCGCACCTATGGCTGGCTGGTGCTGTTGCGGCGCGATGGCCTGATCAACGCGGCTCTGACGGGCTCGGGCCTGACAACGGAACCATTGCCGCTGGTCTACAATTTCACGGGAACGCTGATCGGCATGGTCCATTACATGCTGCCGCTCTTCCTGCTGCCCGTTTATGCCGCGATGCGCGATATCGACGCCAACCTTGTTCGCGCGTCGGCGAGCATGGGAGCCACGCTCGGGCAAGTGATCCGAACCGTCATTCTGCCCCTTTCGGCCGGCGGCATCTTCTCGGGTTCGATGATCGTTTTCATCTACACCATAGGTTTCTTCATCACGCCGGCGGTGCTGGGCGGCGGCAAGGTAAATCCTCTCTCCATCCGGATAGAGCGGACGCTGTCGACCTTTCAGGATTGGGGTTCGGCGAGCGTCCTGGGCATTCTGCTGCTCGTTCTCATGGCGCTGATCGGTGTGATGTTCCTGGCGGCGCGGCGACTAGTGGCGCGCAACAAAGTCGGTGCGGTCCATGCTTGAAGCCTATCCGGACAACAGGCTGGCCCGCATCCTCCTGTGGGGCTTTTCCGCGCTCGCGATGGCGTTCTTGATGTTGCCGACGCTGGTGGTCGTGCCGCTCTCCTTTTCGGCGTCGGATCTTCTGGAATTTCCGCCGCGCGCATACTCGCTGCGCTGGTACGAGAATTTCTTCGGTTCGGCGACATGGATGGCCGGACTCAGGACGAGCCTGATCCTTGGGAGTTTGACGGCGATGATCGCGGTCCCCCTAGGGCTGCTGGCCTGCATCTCGATGAACCGGCTTGGCGGAAAGACCGCCTCAGCCATTCAAAGCGTTCTGCTCGCCCCCTCCGTCGTCCCGGGAATCCTGCTTGCGATCGGCCTCTTCTTCGTGCTGGCGGCGCAAGGCCTGGTTGGAACGCTGTTCGGCGTGCTGGTCGGACATGTGGTGCTGGCCATTCCGGTGGCGTGCATTGTGCTGTTGCCCGCCGTGGCCCGCTTTGACTGGAACCAGGTCCAGGCGGCACGCAGCCTTGGCGCGGACTGGGCGAGGGCCATCGGCGGAATAATCGTTCCGCAACTTCAAATCAGCCTGTTGTCGGCGACACTGATGGCCTTCCTGACGTCGCTCGACGAGTCCGTTATTTCGATCTTCGTCGCCGGTGGTCACAACAGCACCCTGCCGAAGCTGATGTTCCTGTCGCTGCGTGATCAGATCGATCCGACCATCGCTGCAATCTCGACCTTGTGGACCGCCATCGTCGTGGTCGCTGTCCTGATCGTGACCCTTCGCCAAAAATCCTGACCGGGACTGGAAATATGCCTGCCAATCATCACGCAACCGCCGAACTGATGGATCAACCGACTGACATACCCCAGGTGGGGTTGGCGATCATCACCGGGTCGGCAAACTGGGGGCTTGCCTTCCCGGAGGATATCCAGGTCGATGGCGTGCGCACCTTGCAGCGCGACATGAGTTTTGAGACGCCTTTCGGCCGCACCGACAACTGGAAGCTGCTCGAGTTCGATGCGTCGATGACCGCCGAAGGCAAAAAGAAGCGCGCCTTGTGCATGTATTCGCACGGCAATCCTCGCGACCATATCGACCATTCCTGCCATCGCCGCGCGTTCTGGGTGTTGATGCAAGCGGGTGTACGGCAAGTCCTGTCCTGCTCGACCATTGGCGCCGTCAACAAGGCGATCAAGCCCGGCGACATGGTGGTGAACGCCGATATCATCGAACTGACGCAGACCCCGTTTTCACTGCTTCCTGGCCGCCAGAGCTTCGACTGCTCGGGCAAGCAGATCGTATGCCCAAGATGCGCGGCGGTTCTGGTCGAGACCGCCCGCCGTCATTGGCCAGCCGAATGCCGTGTTCATGGCATCGAACAGCAATTGGTGGCCGCCCACTGTTACGGGCCGCGGCTGACGAGCCCGGCCGAGGCCCTGGCGTTCCGCAGCATGGGGGCGGATGTGCTCAACCATTCGATCGCCCCCGAGGCCACCTTGTCGCGAGAGATCGGCGCGTGTTTCGTGCCTTGCGCGTTCGTGACGGCAGGCTTCAACGACTATATGGACCGCAATCGCCAGCAATTGCTGCAGGAGGACGTGTTGCCGAACCTGTCCATGACGGCCTCGCGGGTCGCGCTGGAGACCGCCGCACGACTTCCGGCCAATCCGGAATGCTCTTGTCAGGGTTTGAAGTCGCCTCAACCGGAAGAGCGGTCCAGCCGGTTCTGAGGGAAGGGCAGTGCAAGGTCGTGGCGGGGTCTCGGCCTATCGAGCCGGCGTGAAAATGCCGTCGATGGCGGGAGCGGCGTCCGTCGACACCATGCCGCGCGCCACCAGATCCTCGAGATGGGCAAGCACCGACAGTCCGGCGGCGCCATGCAGCCGGGGGTCGGTGTCGCGATAGATTGCCTTGACCATGTCGGGAATCGTCCGGTCGCCGGCCCTGACCCGCTCCAATATAGCCCGCTCGCGCATCTTGCGATGCGTCTTCAGCCCGCGCATGAAAGCGCGCGGCTTCGTCACCGGCCCGCCATGGCCAGGCAGCAGCAGGCTGTCGTCTCGCGCGATCAGCCTGTCCAGCGATGCCATGTAGTCGGCCATTGCCCCGTCCGGCGGCGCGACGATGGATGTCGCCCACGCCATCACATGATCTGCCGAAAACAGGATGCCGGTTCCTTCCAGCGCGAACACCGCATGATTGGCGGTGTGGCCGGGGGTGAGAACCGCGCGGATCGTCCAGCCGTCGCCGGCGACCAACGAACCGTCAGGCAGCGCGATGTCGGGAATGAAAGCGGTATCGGCGCTGGCGTCGAGCGCATTGGTCTCACCAATATGCAACGGCCTTGCCGGCCGGTGCGGCCCCTCCGCCATCACCAAAGCCCCGGTGCGCTCCTTCAGCCGGGCCGCCAGCGGGGAATGGTCGCGATGCGTGTGGCTGACGAAGATATGGCTGACCGGCCTGCCGGCGATCACGTCGAGCAAGGTCTGAAGATGTGCCTCGTCTTCCGGCCCGGGATCGATCACCGCCAGCGTGTCGCGCCCTACGACATAGCTGTTGGTGCCGTGAAAGGTGAAGGGGCTGGGATTCCGGACCGTGACGCGCTGCACGTCCGGCGCCACGTTCACGCCCTGGCCGTAGTGCGGATCGAAGCTGGTATCGAATTTGAGAGCCATATCGGCACATTGTTCCCGCAACGGCAAAACCGATTGCCGCATAGCACGCAAGCCAATATAGGAAAACGCTGAGACCGCGATTATCGGATCGCGACAGACCGGATTGGGGAAGACCATGGCAACTGCAACGACGATGCGCCCACTTGTTTCTCTGGCTTTGCCGCAAGAAGGCGCGGCGCGACTGGCAACGCAGCTTTTCCTGGCGATCGCCGGAACGCTGCTTTTGACCCTCTCGGCCAAGACCAAGGTTGTACTGGGGCCCGTTGATATCTCGATGCAGACGCTCGCCGTCCTCTTGATCGCCGCCGCCTTCGGCATGCGCCTCGGCGTCGCCACTCTGCTGCTCTACATGGCGGAAGGTGCGATGGGCTTCCCGGTCTTCCAGGGCACGCCTGAGAAGGGCATTGGCCTTGCCTACATGGTCGGCCCGACGGGTGGCTATCTCGCGGGCTTCGTGGTCATGGCAGCGATTGTCGGCTGGGCCGCCGATCGCGGCTGGGATCGCCTCCCGATCAAGCTTTTCAACGCGATGCTGGTTGCCGAAGTGGTGATGATGGCGATGGGCTTTGCCTGGCTGGCGCTGCTCATCGGCCCGGAAAAGTCCTGGCAGTTCGGCGTCGTGCCGTTCATCGTCGGCGACCTGATCAAGGTTGCGCTGGCGGCCAGCCTTGTGCCGGCCGTGTGGTCGCTGCTGAAGCGCTCCTGAGATCTGCAGCAAGCTTGGCGTACCGTAGACGTCAGGGGTCCATTCCCGAAAGCGGACGCTTCCGATGAAGGTTCTGGTCACCGGCGCCGCCGGCTTCATAGGCTATCATGTCGCCAGGCGGCTTCTGCAGCGTGGCGAGAAGGTTGTCGGCATCGACAGCGTCAACGATTACTATGATCCGGCGCTCAAGCAGGCGCGGCTGCGGTTGCTTGCCGAGACAAGCCGAAGCACCAATTCCGGCTATCATTTCATCCACGGCAATCTTGCCGACAGGGGCATCGTGGAGGGCTGCTTTGCCGACCACGCCTTCGACCGCGTGATCCACCTCGCCGCCCAGGCCGGGGTGCGCTACAGCTTGGAAAACCCGCGCGCCTATGTCGAAAGCAACATCGTCGCTTTCACCAACATGCTGGAGGCCTGCCGCAATGGCGGCATTGCGCACCTGACCTATGCCAGCACCTCGAGCGTTTACGGCGCCAACACCGACATGCCGTTTTCCGAGCATCGTCCGGCCGATCATCCGCTGCAGTTCTACGCCGCGACCAAGCGCGCCAACGAACTGATGGCACACAGCTACAGCCATTTGTTCGGGCTGCCGACCACGGGGCTGCGTTTCTTCACGGTGTACGGCCCCTGGGGGCGTCCCGACATGGCGCTGTTCCTGTTCACCAGGAGCATCCTGGCCGGCGAGCCGATCAAGCTGTTCAACAACGGCAACCACACGCGCGACTTCACCTATATCGATGACATCGCCGAAGGCGTGATCCGAGCCAGCGACAGTCCTGCCGCCGGCAACCCTGCCTGGGATTCCGGCCATCCGGACCCGGCAACGAGCATCGCGCCTTGGCGCATCTTCAACATCGGCAACAACAATCCGGTGAAGCTGACCGCCTATGTCGAGGCGCTGGAAGACGCGCTCGGCCGCAAGGCCATCATCGAGCTCTTGCCGCTGCAGGCCGGCGACGTGCCGGACACCTTCGCCGACACCTCGGCTCTGCAAGACGCCGTCGGCTATCGCCCCGGCACGTCCGTGTCCGATGGGGTAGGGCGGTTCGTCGAGTGGTACCGGGCGTATTTTGGTAACGACTCTAGGATATAAGCCGGGGCTGGCATCAGCTTTTTCCAGGTGTAGTATGGCTACCACTGCTGCCGAGGGGGTTTGGGCATGTCAGGGAGAGCTTCTTGAAAGGAATTATCCTTGCGGGAGGTAGTGGAACACGCCTTTATCCGCTGACGCTGGCAGTCTCCAAGCAAATTCTCCCGGTATACGACAAGCCGATGATCTACTATCCGCTGAGCGTACTGATGCTCGCGGAAATTCGCGAGATCCTGGTTATTTCGACGCCGCGAGATCTGCCCGTTTTCCGTGAATTGCTCGGCGACGGATCGGATTTTGGGCTGGATATCTCCTATGCGGAGCAGCCGCACCCCAATGGGCTTGCCGAAGCTTTCATCATCGGCCGCGACTTTATCGCCAAGGACAGTGTGTCGATGATCCTGGGCGACAACATCTATTTTGGCGACGGGCTGTCGCAGCTTTGCCGCACCGCCGCTGCGCGCGACACCGGCGCTTCGGTGTTCGCCTACCGCGTCGATGATCCTGAACGGTATGGTGTCGTATCCTTCGACAAGGCCACCGGAACCGCGCTCACCATCGAGGAAAAGCCGCAAAAGCCGAGATCCAACTGGGCCGTCACAGGGCTGTATTTCTACGACAACACCGTCGTCGACATCGCTTCGTCCATTCAACCTTCCGCCCGCGGCGAGCTCGAGATCACGGCGGTCAACAACGCCTATCTTGATCGCGGCCTGCTGCATGTGCACCGGCTGGGGCGTGGCTATGCCTGGCTCGACACAGGGACCCATGACAGTCTGAACGACGCGTCTTCCTTCGTGCGCACGATCGAACATCGGCAAGGCATCAAGGTCGCTTGTCCTGAGGAGATCGCCTTCGAGCAGGGCTGGCTGACGGCAGAGCAAGTGCTGCAACGCGCAACCCGGTTGGGAAAAAACGAATATGCCGCCTATCTGCGCCGGCGCGTTGCCGATCTGTCGGAGGGCTGAACCTTGGAGATCAGGTCCCTCGGCCTCGAAGGCGTGCTGGAAATTGTTCCAAAGCGGCATGGCGATGCACGTGGTTTCTTCATGGAAACCTATAGTGCCGAGCGCTTCGCGCAGGCTGGGATAAAATTGCATTTCGTCCAGGACAACCATTCCTATTCCGCGGCGGCAGGCGTCTTGCGCGGGCTCCATTATCAGCTTGCGCCCCGCGCCCAGGACAAGTTGCTGCGTGTGATCCGCGGTCGAATCCTGGACGTTTGTGTCGACATTCGCCACGGTTCGAAAAGCTTTGGGAAATGGATGGCTCACGAGATCTCGGCCGAAAATGGCAACCAGATTCTGGTGCCAAGGGGCTTCGCACATGGCTTTGTGACGCTCGTGCCCGACACCGAGGTGCTCTACAAGGTCACCGACACCTATTCGCCCGAGCATGAACGCTCGATCCGTTTCGACGATCCCGCCATCGGTATCGAATGGCCTTCGCTGGCTGGCGGGTTTCAGCTTTCGGACAAGGACCTCAAGGCGCCGTTACTTGCCGACGCCGAAGTGTTTGCCTGATGAGGATAGCGGCATGAATTTCCTGGTGACAGGTGGGGCTGGCTTCATCGGTTCGGCGGTGTGCCGGCATCTGTGCGCCAATCCGGCCTACCGGGTGACCAATCTCGACAAGCTCACCTATGCCGGCAACCTGGCCTCGCTGCGCCAGATCGAGAACGCGCATAATTATCGCTTCGCCCATGCCGATATCTGCGACGAGAGAGCGGTGCTGGACATACTGCGCCGTGACGATATCGATATCGTCATGAACCTCGCCGCCGAGAGCCATGTCGACCGTTCCATCGACGGGCCCGGCGCCTTCATCGAGACCAACATCGTCGGCACCTACCGCATCCTCAATGCGGCGCTCGAATATTGGCGCGGCCTTGCCGACGACCGGAAAAGCCGCTTCCGCTTCCATCATGTCTCCACCGACGAGGTGTTCGGCGATCTGCCTTTCGATGGCGGCATGTTCGTCGAGGAGACGCCTTACGCACCGTCCTCGCCCTATTCCGCCTCGAAGGCAGCCTCGGACCATCTGGTGCGGGCGTGGCACGAGACCTACGGCCTGCCGGTCGTGCTCTCCAACTGTTCGAACAATTACGGCCCCTATCATTTCCCCGAAAAACTGATCCCGCTCGTTATCCTCAACGCGCTCGACGAAAAACCACTGCCGGTCTACGGCGCCGGCGCCAATGTGCGCGACTGGCTTTTCGTCGAGGATCACGCGCGGGCCCTGGAACTGGTGGCCACCAAGGGGACGCCGGGCGAGAGCTACAATGTCGGCGGCAATTCGGAACGGACGAACCTCACCGTCGTCGAGACGATCTGCGACCTGCTCGACATCAGGCGTCCCCGCAGCGGCGGCAAGCGCTATCGCGAGCTGATCTCCTTCGTCACCGACCGTCCCGGGCACGACCGCCGCTATGCCATCGATGCCTCCAAGATCGGCCGCGAACTCGGCTGGGCACCCAGGGAGAATTTCGACAGCGGCCTGGCCAGAACCGTGGACTGGTTCCTCGACAACAAATGGTGGTGGGGGCCGATCCGCGAGCAGCGCTACGCCGGTGAGAGGCTGGGTGAAGCGCGCAAGGGTGGCGCGTGAGGCTCGTCGTCACCGGACGCGACGGCCAGGTCGCGGCAAGCCTGCTGGAGGCCGGCCAGGCGCACGCCGGTGTGGAGGTCGTCGCCATCGGCCGTCCGGAGCTCGATCTGGCAAGACCCGAGACCATCGTCGACGCCATCGCGCTTGCCAAGCCGGATGTCGTCGTGTCGGCCGCCGCTTACACGGCGGTGGATCTGGCAGAAGACGAGCCCGACCTGGCCTTTGCGGTCAACGCGACCGGCGCCGGCAAAGTTGCTGAAGCGGCAGCGCGGCTCGGCGTTCCGGTCATCCATCTTTCGACCGATTACGTCTTCGACGGCAGCGCTTCTCGTCCCTATCTCGAGACCGACGCGACGGCACCGCTCGGCGTTTACGGCGCCTCCAAGCTCGCCGGTGAACAGGCGGTGGCCGCCGCCGGCCCGCGCCACCTGATCCTGCGTACCGCCTGGGTCTACAGCCCGTTCGGCAAGAATTTCGCCAAAACCATGCTGCGGCTGGCTGCCGACCGCGACGAGATTTCGGTGGTGGCCGATCAGTGGGGAAACCCCACCTCGGCGCTCGATATCGCCGACGCCATCCTGCATGCGGCCGCGATGCTGCATGGCGACAAGAGCGTCAGCGCGTTCGGTACCTATCATGTGGCTGGCACGGGCGAGACCAACTGGAGCGGCTTTGCCCGTCACATCCTGGATACAAGCCAGGCGTCTGGTGGATCCTGGGCTGATGTGCGCGATATCGCCACCAAGGACTATCCGACCAAGGCGCGGCGCCCTGCCAATTCGCGGCTGTCGAGCGCGAAATTCGCCGCCGTATTCGGATGGAGCGCGCCGGAATGGCGAGAATCCACCGAGCGGGTCGTGCGCCGCATCCTGGATCGTCCGTGAACAGCTCGCAGTTTTCAATCGACGCTTGATTTGCCCACTCGCCAGGCTTGGTCCGTAGCCCTCAGGGTCGCTGTAGCCTGAATCCCCTGCAGCGTGTTGAAATCGAACTCGGTCCCGTGTCCGACATTGACAAGCCATTGCGCGAAACCTAAGCACGGGCAACTTGGGTGTCAGGTGGGGGCTTGGCAATTCACGGAGAGCTTCTTGAAAGGAATGCTCCTTGCTCGAGGCAATGAGAGCCGGCTGTACCCAGTAATATTAGCGGTCTCTAAGCAAGAACTGCCGGTATATGAAGATCAGGTCGCTGGCTTTGATCTATAGTAGTGCGCTGTCCGATGGTGTCGCTCTCCAGCCTTCATGCTGTCGCAGGCTTCGACAGGTGAGGGGCCTAGTCGCAATGCGCGCCGGGGCGGCATTCCTGGAAAAAGGTAGCTATCCGTGACGCTAAGGTTCGGCACCAGCGGGCTGCGCGGTCTCGTCAGCGAGCTCAGGGGACCTCCGGCGCGCACCTATACAATTGCGTTCGCACGCATGCTTTTGGGGCGAGGTGTCTTGAGCGAGGGCGACAAGATCCTCGTTGGACGTGACCTTCGCTCGTCGAGTCCCGAGATTGCGGGGATTGTCCATGCTGCGATCGCCGAAGCCGGTTTGGTGCCGGTCGATTGCGGCACCTTGCCCACGCCGGCACTCGCACTTTATGCCACCGGCAAAAGTGCCCCGGCGATCATGGTGACCGGCAGCCACATTCCCGACGACAGGAATGGGCTCAAATTCTACCGGGCGGACGGCGAGATCGACAAGCGCGATGAGCTTGAGATTGTAGCAATCCACGCAGGCTTGCAGGCCGCCAATCGACCAGAGCCGTCAGTTGAACCCGTCCAGCTGGGCTCCGAACCGTCCGCAGACTACAGGGCTCATTTGCTTGGCTTCTTTCAGCCGGATAGCCTGTCTGGTCTCCGGGTCGGCGTCTACCAGCATTCGTCCGTGGCAAGGGACATTATTGTCGATATGCTTTGTGCGTTGGGGGCCGAGGCGGTTCCCCTGGGCAGGTCCGCCCATTTCATTCCGGTGGATACCGAAGCGCTCAGGCAAGAGGATCTATCGCTTCTCAAAGGCTGGGCGGCGACGGAGCCGTTCGATGCCATCGTGTCCGCTGACGGCGATGGCGACCGGCCGCTTGTGGCTGATGCACATGGCAGTTTCGTGCGCGGCGACCTGATCGGCGCGATCACGGCGCGTTTTCTGGATGCCGACTGCATCGTCACGCCGGTCAGTTCCAATTCTGCCCTGGAGCGCTGCGGGCATTTCGCGACGGTGCTGCGCACACGCATAGGCTCGCCCTATGTCATCGAAGGCATCGGCACGGCCCTCGCTCAAGGGGCGAAATGCGTCGTGGGCTTCGAAGCCAATGGCGGCGTTCTTCTGGGTTCATCCGTCGAGAAGGATGGCCGCACGCTCGCAGCCTTGCTGACCCGGGATTCGCTGCTGCCAATTCTCTGTGCGCTGTCAACGATTGCGGCGACAGGTCGCCCGCTCGCCGAGATCGCGGCCGGTTTCGGATTCCTCGCCGCGACGAGCGGCCGGCTTGAAGGCGTCTCGGCGGAAGACAGCGCGTCTTTCCTCAAAGGACTGGCGACGGATGCCGTCTATACCGGAACTCTTTTCGAGGTTCTCGGGGGCGTCGCTTATATTGACAATCGCGACGGCGTGCGTATCACCGCCCGCAACGGAGAGGTTGTTCACTTCCGTGCGTCCGGCAACGCGCCCGAATTGCGGTGCTACATTGAGGCAAAGACAGAATCCCGCGCAGACGAATTGCTCGGTTGGGGTCTTGACCTCGGCCGAACTCAAATCCTGGAAAGCTGAAGTTTGACCAATATCGTTCCTGTCATCATAAGTGGCGGTGTCGGTTCCCGCCTCTGGCCTATTTCTCGTGCGTTGCACCCAAAACCCTTTATTCCCTTGCCGGGAGGGGGAACCCTCATTCGCAGGACCTACGCCCGCGCGGCCGGACTTGCAGGCGTCGATCAAATTGTGACGGTCACCAACCGCGATCTGCTGTTCCTGACGGCGGACGAGTATGCGGAGGTGGCGGCGCCAGGTGTAAAGAACACGTTCCTGCTGGAGCCGTTCGGGCGTGACACGGCGGCCGCGGTCGCGCTCGCCGCGTTGCAGGTCGCGCGCGACAATCCATGCGCGGTTCTGGTTGTGCTGCCGGCCGATCACCTGATCTTGGACGAAGCCGGCTTTGGCGCGGCCGTGGCGAAGGCGGCGGCGATCGCGGCCACGGGACGGATCGTGACGTTTGGCATGAAGGCCGAGAGCCCTGAAACTGGGTTTGGCTATATCGAGGCCGAGGGCGACACGGTCCTTCGGTTCGTGGAAAAGCCGAATGCGGAACGAGCGGCCCAATTTATCGCCAGCGGTCGTTTCTTCTGGAATTCGGGCATGTTCTGTTTTGCGGCCCGCTCGATGATCGCCGCGATGCAGGAACTGTGTCCGGATGTGTTGTCCAATGCGCGCACGGCGCTCGATAAAGCCAGGACAAGCGATGCCGCGGACCGCACCACTGTTGAGATAGACAGGGATGGCTTCGCCGCCGTTCCTGCTGTTTCCATCGACTATGCGGTCATGGAGAAAGCGAAGAACGTGGGTTTCGTGCCCTGCAGTTTCGATTGGTCCGATATCGGCTCATGGAACGTTCTTTCGAAGCTTGTTCCAGCCGACGACAGCGGCAACCGCACGACCGGGGAGACAATGCTCCATGGCGTGACGAACTGTTACGTGCACAGCGAAGACCGGCTTGTGGGGCTTGTCGGCGTCTCGGATCTTTTGATCGTCGACACGCCGGATGCGCTTCTTATCGCCCACAAGGATAAGGCGCAGGAGGTCAAGGATCTCTACAATCGCCTCAAGACGGAGGGGCATGAGGCGGCAACCGTGCACCGCACCGTGCATCGTCCATGGGGTACCTATACCGTCCTGGAGGAAGGTCCGCGCTTCAAGATCAAGCGCATCGAGGTAAAGCCGAACGCGCGGCTCAGCCTTCAGGCGCATCATCACCGCTCCGAGCACTGGGTGGTGGTGAGCGGGACTGCGAAGGTCGTCAACGGCCAGAGTGAAATCCTGCTGGCGACAAACCAGTCCACCTATATCCCGTGCGGCCACAAGCACCGCCTCGAAAATCCCGGCATTCTTCCGCTCGTCATGATCGAAGTGCAGAGCGGGGAATATCTTGGCGAAGACGATATCGTGCGGTTCGATGATGTCTATGGCCGCGCGTGATCCGAAGACAACCCATCGGGCACATCTGCGAATTGGGTACGTTTTGCGTTTTTGGGCAGACGGTTTGCATTTCCTGAAATAGCGATCAAGAAGGTAGAGACAGGTTCACCATGAATTCCAAAACAGCGTTTATCACCGGCGTGACCGGGCAGGATGGAGCCTATCTCTCGAAGTTCCTGCTTGAGAAGGGATACGAGGTCCACGGCCTTTTGCGGCGTAGCGCCTCGGCCGATGTGGTCGGTTCACGGCTGAAATGGCTTGGCATTGCCGACAAGATCGTGCTTCACGACGGCAATCTGACGGATCTCTCCGGCCTCATCCGGGTACTCCAGGACGTTCGCCCGGCCGAAGTCTACAATCTTGCCGCCCAGTCCTTCGTCAAATCGTCTTGGCAACAGCCGCTTTTGACTGGCAACGTGACGGGCATCGGCGCAGCCAACGTGCTGGAAGCGGTGCGGATAACGTGTCCCGAAACCCGTTTCTACCAGGCATCCTCTTCGGAAATGTTCGGGCTGATCCAGGAACCGATCCAGTCGGAAAAGACCCCGTTTTATCCGCGCTCTCCCTATGCTGCGGCCAAGCTCTATGCACATTGGATGACGGTCAACTATCGCGAGAGCTTTGGGCTGCACGCGTCGAGCGGCATTCTCTTCAATCATGAATCGCCCCTGCGCGGCATCGAATTCGTCACCCGCAAGATTACCGACGCTGTCGCGCGTATTAAGCTTGGGCTGCAGGACAAGCTGGCGCTCGGCAATTTGGACGCCAAGCGAGACTGGGGTCACGCACGCGACTATGTGGAAGCTATGTGGCTGATGGTGCAGCAAGACACGGCAAGCGACTATGTGGTCGCGACGGGTAAGACCGTGTCGGTTCGGGACTTCTGCAAGCTCGCCTTCGAACATGCCGGTCTCAATATGGAGGATCACGTTTCTATCGACGAGCGCTTCCTGCGGCCTGCGGAAGTCGAAGTTCTGCATGGCAATCCGACCAAGGCCAAAGAGAAGTTGGGCTGGGAGGCAAAGACGAGCCTCAAGGAACTCGTGATTGAGATGGTCGAAGCCGACCTTGAGCGTGTAAGACGTGACCGACACCTTTGAGGCGCGGTTAGCGAGGTCGGCATGCGGGTTTTGATCACGGGCGCGCGGGGCTTTGTCGGTCCCTATGTCCATGACGCGTTGCGCCGCATCTGCGGTCGCGACATGACGGTTGTTGCGACCTCCAAGGACGGAGGACCGCATCCCGTATTTGGTCAAATCGGAGCGCTCGACGTGACGGACAGGGCTGCTGTTCGTGAGGCTGTTGCTCGTCACAAGCCGACGCACCTTGTCCATCTGGCCGCCGTCGCCGCCCTTGGCGCCGCCCAGGCTGACCCTGAAAACACCTGGCGCATCCACGTCCAGGGCGCGCTCAACGTGGCCCATGCCATTCTCGACGAGGCGCCGGAATGTTGGTTGATCTATGTCGGGTCGGGTCTGGTTTATGGCGAGACCGCAAAAGCTGGCCGGCCGGTTGACGAAAATGCACTGCTTGCACCGATGGACGACTATGCCGTGACCAAGGCCGCGGCCGATCTCGCCTTGGGTGCGCTTTCCCGTCACGGCCTTAAATGCATTCGAATGCGCCCCTTCAACCACACGGGTCCAGGGCAAACCGAGGCATTTGCCGTACCTGCCTTCGCCATGCAGATCGCGCGGATTGAAGCAGGTTTGGCTCCGCCGGTCATTCGCGTCGGCAATCTTGACGCGAAGCGGGATTTCCTGGACGCGCGAGACGTCGCCAGCGCTTATGCGTACGTCGCCTTGAACAGCGACGGTCTCGTGCCCAACACCATCTTCAATGTTGCTTCGGGCATCTCATGGCGGATGGGAGATATTTTGGAGCAGCTCCTGGCGCGAAGCAGTGTCAAGATCGTCACCGAACAAGATCCGCTGCGGCTGCGACCGAGTGATCTGCCGTGCATTTTGGGGGATGCGACCCGCGCCCGAACGCGTCTTGGCTGGGTGCCTGAGCATCCATTCGAGGAGGCCCTTGCCGCGGTTCTGAAGGATTGCCGCGCACGGGTGGCCCAAGCGTAGAGAACTGCAGTCGATGCACTTTGAATCAATACCCTTTCACCAACCAATTGACAGTCAGAATTCATGAACGAGGTAAGGTATCACGCCATCGAGACCTGCCGTGTCGGCAAGGACAGGGATCTCGTCTCCGTGCTCAATCTTGGCGAGCAGGCGCTCACCGGAGTGTTTCCCAAATCGGCGTCTGAACCCGTGACCAAAGGGCCGCTCGAGCTGGTCTGGTCTCCGTCCAGCGGACTTCTGCAGCTGAAACATTCCTATGAGCCGAGCGAAATGTACGGCGACAATTACGGCTATCGCTCGGGCCTCAACCAGTCGATGGTCGATCATTTGACGCATAAGGTTCGCTTCCTGGAGAGGCTCGCCTCGCCACGCGGCGGTGACGTCGTTCTCGACATCGGAAGCAATGATTGCACGACCCTCAAGGCCTATTCGACCGCGGGGTTGACGCGCATGGGCATCGATCCGACGGGCAAGAAATTTGCGCAGTATTATCCGGACGATGTGAAACTGGTGCCTGATTTTTTTTCGGCCGAGGCATATCGGAGCATCTCACAAAAGCGAGCCAAGATCGTGACGTCCATTGCGATGTTCTACGATCTTGAGGATCCCATCGCCTTTGCGCGTCAGGTGGCCGAGGTCCTTGCCGAAGACGGCATCTGGCATTTCGAGCAAAGCTACATGCCATCCATGCTTCGCCTCAACTCCTATGACACGATTTGCCACGAGCATGTCGAGTACTATTCCCTCGGCGTTGTTGCGAAGATACTGGAAGCGGCTGGCCTCAAGGTCGTCAACGTTGTCATGAACAACATCAACGGCGGCAGTTTCGCTGTCACGGCCACCCACAAGGGCAACACAAGCCTCAGACCCGATCAGCCGGTCATCGATTGGCTGCTGGAGCAGGAAGACCGCATGGGATTGGCCACGCCGCGGCCCTTTCGCGACTTCGAGGAGCGCGTGTTCCGGCACAAGGACGACCTGTCACGTCTTATCAGGACACTCGTGGCCGACGGCAAGAAAGTGCTGGGCTACGGCGCTTCGACCAAGGGCAATGTCGTCCTGCAATTCTGCAACTTCACGCAAGCCGAGATCCCGGCCATCGCCGAAGTCAATCCGGAAAAGTTTGGCCGCATGACCCCTGGGACGCACATACCGATCATTTCTGAAGCCGAAGCGCGCGCGATGAAGCCGGACTATTTTCTGGTCCTGCCTTGGCATTTCAAGGACGGTATCCTGCGTCGTGAACGCGAATATCTCGCCGACGGTGGGAGATTTATTTTCCCGTTCCCCGAGATCGAGATAATATAGACAGGGTTTTCAAGGATATCGCCGGTTTCTGGAAGGTGGAAATACGACAGAAGGCTGAAATCATTATTTCTTGTGGTTTCTAGGATCGGTCGACTTGGCTAACCGTCAAACTGTGTGACAGGAATGCTGATTTTCATTGCCGGAATGCCGCGCAGCGGATCCACCTACTCCTTCAACGTTGTCAGGCGGGCCCTGTCGCGGAGAGGTAGTGTTGCTTCGGTCACTTCCGACAAACGCGCACAGTTTACGTCGAACGAGACTGCCCATGCTATCTATAAGGCACATGATGCCGACGATGAGCTGCTCTCTTTGCTGCGGAGCGGCTCGGTAAAATCGATCTGCACCATCCGAAAGCCGGAAAGCGCGGTTCTCTCGTGGCTAAACACGTTCGGAGGAGAACCTGCGCACGTGGTCGATACGGTGATGCTGCCGTGGATGCGCCTCTACGAACGGATAGCGGCGCACTCACTCATCCTCAGTATGGACGAGATTGAGAATCGAAGGCTTCTCTCTACATGGAAAGTCGGTCGGTATGTTTGTCCAGACTATAGCCTGTTGGAATGGGCTAAGGATTGCCACGATTTGAGCAAACGCCGTGTTTCACACCTTCTGAAGGAAATCGAGAGCAGGAAGCGCCAGGTCGTCGACGGCGGGTGGACTTACTATGACGAAGAGACTTTTTTTCATCGTCGACATATTTCAGACCGCAACCAGTTCATAACGAAGCCTGATGTTTTGGCGGACATTCGCAAGCGTTTAGCCCCCTGGTTAGACAAGAATGGCGATCTCATACGATTAGACCGTAACTTGATGTCGCCAGGGCAATAATGTATCGAACCTTTCGCACACAGCCGGGCCTGGGCAGAACACACGATCGGGACATCTCGACATATGCTGCCGACTAAAACGGGCGTCCTCGCAGAAGCCTTCGCCGACATAAGAGCCGCGCTGAAGAAACACCATCTGGCGACGACGTTCAGCTGGCAGGACGTGGCCCAGCGCTACCGACGCTCGCGGGTCGGAGCGTTTTGGCTGACCATCAACATGGGCGTGCTGATCGGCGCGCTCGGCTTCGTCTTTGGCACCCTCTTTCGCACGCCGATGCAGGAGTTTCTCCCCTACATTTGCGTCAGCCTGATCTTCTGGGGTTACATTTCGTCGTCGATCAACGAGGGATGCATGGCCTTTATCGGGGCCGAGGGCATCATCCTTCAGGTGCGCATGCCGCTGTTCACCCATGTGTTGCGCGTGCAGTACCGCAACGCCATCATTCTGGGCCACAACATTCTCATCTACCCGCTCGTCCTGCTGGCCGTCGGGCGCATGCCGACATGGCACGTTTTCCTGGCGCTGCCCGGCTTTGTCATCTTGTCGCTCAACCTGCTCTGGATCATGCTCATTTTGGGTGTGCTGTGCGCACGCTACCGCGACATGACGCAGGTGATGCAGAACCTCCTGCAGGTCATCATGTACCTGACCCCGGTGATGTGGATGGCCCGAACGCTGCCCGAGGGCATCTCGCGGCTGTTGCTGGACCTCAATCCCTTCTACCACTTCATCAGCGTCGTGCGCGACCCGCTGCTGGGCGAACTCCCGTCCGCGACGGGCTGGATGGCCTGCATCGTGTTTGCGATCGTTGGCTGGACGGTCGCGCTGTCGCTGTTCGGCCGTTATCGTCACCGCATCCCCTATTGGCTATGATCCCTGCTATGGCTTCCATCATATTGGCCGGCGTCTCGGTCGAATTCCCGGTCTTCAACGCGGCAAGCCGCTCGCTCAAGAACAGGGTGCTGAGCGTCGCCACGGGCGGCGCGATCGACCGTCGGGGCGATGGCCATGTCATCGTGCGCGGACTTGAGGATGTGAGCTTTTCGGTGCACGAGGGGGACCGGATCGGCCTCGTCGGCCACAACGGTTCCGGCAAGACGACGCTGCTGCGTGTGCTGTCGGGCATCTACAGGCCGACGAGCGGCTCGGCGGAAATCCACGGCGAATGCGTATCGCTTATCAACATCTCCCTGGGCATCGATCCGGAAGCGACGGGCCGCGAGAACATCAGGCTGCGGGCAGCGATGATGGGCATGCGGCCGAACGAATTGCGCGAGCAATTCGATGACATCGCCGAGTTCACCGGACTGGGTGATTTTCTGGACATGCCGTTCCGGACCTATTCGTCGGGCATGCAGCTACGCCTGGCGTTCTCGACCTCGACGGCGATCCGGCCGGAGATCCTCGTGATGGACGAATGGCTTTCGACCGGCGACGAGGACTTCAAGCAAAAGGCCGACCGGCGGCTGCGTGAGATCGTGGAGACGACCAAGATACTCGTCCTTGCCAGCCACTCGCGCGATCTGCTTCGAAAGAATTGCAACCGCATCCTGTGGATGGAACATGGCCGCGTGCGGATGGACGGCCCCACCAATCAGGTTCTGACAGCCTATTTCGGTTGAGTTCATCGTCTGGAAACAAGAATAAATGCAAACAGGTTGTAGACGATGCCAATCGCAACCTCGTATGTTTGTCCAGGCTGATGCCCGGCTAGGGCGCGAACGGATGAGACAGTGTGATAAAGAAGAAAATTCGATTCGATCCGTCGAACCCGCTCTTCGCGCTACCTGCTTAGAGATCCGAGAGACGGCGCGTGACAATAGGCCGAACTAGGCCCCAATCGAGATTTGGACACAACGGTACTTCCTTTGACCTTCATTTCATACGCCCAGAATTTTGAAGATGTTATGCTTTGGCGGGCGCTCAAGCATATTCCGCAAGGATTCTGGATTGATGTGGGCACCGCGGACCCGGACGAATACTCTGTTACGCGGGCCTTTAGCGATCATGGCTGGTGTGGGATCAACATCGAGGCCAATCCACCCTATGTGGCGCGCATCGCGGGCGCGCGCCCACGCGATGTAACTTTGGGTGTCGCAGCCGGCGCCAGTGCGGGGAGCGTGCCTTATAGTCGCGGTCGCGAGTGGCCGTGTGAATCTGAGCGTCGAGCTTCCGCCGGTGTCGTCAGACAAGACCGCCCATTCATTCTGGCCTATCAGGCTGCGCGATTAGCCAAATTCAGTTGGTTTGTAGTGACTATTAAAGGGTGGTCGCCGCCCTTTTCTGGAGAACTTTGATGGCAGCCAGCATCATGAACCAGTACCGCAATTTTGAGGAGCGATTCAGAGGAGACCGGGAATCCATCCTACACACATTTTCCGTGTATCTGCCGCTCTTGGACGTCATTCGTTCCGAGAGCGATGCCGATCCAACTGCGCTTGATCTCGGCTCCGGAAGAGGAGAATGGTGCAGTCTTTTGAAAGGTAGGGGATGGCTGTGCACTGGGGTCGAGAACAATCCCACGATGATCGCGGAGGCTGAAAGCAACAACTTTGTATCGGTCAACGCGGATGCTCTCGAATTTGTCAGAAACACGAAGAATGAGAGCTACGATGTCGTTACAGCTTTTCATCTGGTTGAGCATCTCCAAAGCGAATATGCCATAGAGTTGCTGGAGCAGATTTATAGAACACTGAAACCCGGTGGGATTATCATTGTTGAGACGCCAAACCCAGAGAATCTCGCTGTCGCAACTTGGGCGTTCCACATGGATCCAACCCATGTTAGGCCGATACCGCCACCGTTAATGGTCTACTACGCTGAGCTTGCTGGCTTCAGGGCGAACAGGATTCTTAGACTCAACGGCAAACCAGCCGCCGAGGATTTTGGCCCTATCCAATCGTTGATAAACACACTGTTTAGCTTGGGACCCGATTATGCGCTGGTCGCGTTGAAACAGTCGGGCCTAGATACAGCCAGAAAATTGAAATTTGAATCGTATTGCGCATCTGTTCCGCAGCAAGGACCCGCTGACATGCGACGTCTCATGCAATTGGCGGAAGAAGCCGATGCGGTTCATGCTCGTCTTAAAGGTGTTGAACATGCACTAGAGGAGAACAGGCGTGAACATGCGTCAAAAGACATCGCGGTGGAGAAATTTATAATTGAACAGATGGAAATGAATTATGTGATACATTCGCACTTGCAGGAAATAAAGAGCAGGGTGTCAAATATTAACCTCTCCTGGATGGTCACGGAGGCACTCCAAAGAGTGCAACGTCAATCTCGATCATCGGCAAAGAGAATTTTTTATAAGAGTAAAAATATATTAAGAACTTACCCGCGCTTGTGGCGTCATCTTGACAGGTCAATTAGGTGTTTTCCGACCCTCCACCGCTATCTGGCGCGCGTATCGTCCTACCCTCCTTTGACCGAAGCATATCCAACACTTTTGGAAAAAGGCTTCCTGATTGACTTTCCCGATGTGACGGCCAAAGGGATCGAAAATTTCACTGAACGATCCATAAAATTTATTGGCCATTTCAGCGGAACATACAGCCTCGCCTATATCAACCGCAATTTGGCTGAGAAGATGTATTCGCTTGGGCTGGGACGGATCAATATCGTCCCATTTCATGGACGACGTGAGGACGCTATTTCGACCCCCAACGATACATCGACGGCGGTTCTCACGCGCATGATGCGGGATGGGTTTGCCGACGAATCCTATATTACCCTTGTTCACCATTTTCCGGTGCTGGACCGCTCGGATGACGACAAGCGCGCCTATATCATGTTTTTCTGGGAGGAATCGTCAATCCCGTTCGGAACAATCGAAAAGCTGAATGGCTACGACGCCGTTGTCGCTCCGTCTCGTTTCGTAATGAAAACGCTGCAGGACAACGGCTGTCGTAGGCCAATCGTATTGGCGCCGCCGCCCGTCGTGGATATTCCGGCCGCAGAACCGAAATCCCCCCGGGTGTCAGGGGTAATCAATCTTCTGCACATCTCTTCCTGCTTTCCTAGGAAAGGTGTCGATCTTCTTCTGTCAGCGTTCGACGTCGTCTCGAGAAATCATGATATCCGCTTGACTATAAAAACATTTCCTAATGAGCACAATAATGTCGATCAGCTGATTTTAGACATCGTGGCTCCAGAATTTAGAAATAATATTCGCGTCATTTTTGATGACTATACGACTCTGAAAATGCAGGAACTTTACGATCAATCAGATGCGATAGTCCTACCATCTAGGGGCGAAGGTTTGAATTTGCCGGCCATCGAAGCGGGACTTCGTTATCTTCCCGTGGTTGCAACCGGTTTCGGTGGACAAGCGGATTTTCTCTCCGATGAGAACAGCTGGCGAATTCCCTTTCACTTCGTTCCTTCCTCGTCGCACTTATCCAGCGGTGCATCATTTTGGGTTGAACCTGACCAAAAGGCATTAGCCTCTATACTCGACGACCTGATCAGCGATCTTGGCGCGGGAGGAAGCCGCTCGCAGCGACGGGCGCGACTGCTGTTCGACCGGGTGAGTCAGCTTTATGCTTCGGACGATGCGGCCAAGCATTTTTTAGGCGCTATTAACAGAATTGAGGAGATAGAGGAGGGCTTTAAGCGACCGCTTGGTTTGACGGTGGTGTCGACTTGGCGTGAGCCATGCGGGATTGCAGATTACTCGGATCGTTTGATCGGCGCTTTACATCTTAAAGATGTTTCAATTGTCGGTCCAAAAAATAAAGTTAGGGAAACTCATACCTCTACGTCGAGCGAGGATGTGAGGGTAACAAGAGAATGGTTAAAGAACGCCCCAACATCGGGATTTGCCAGCGCGGATATCAGATTATGGAAAGAAGTTGTTTGGTTTCAACATCATTTTGCCTTTTACGAAATTGATAGAGAGCTACTATTAACTGTCAAGGAGCTTAAAGCTTTAGGGAAGGTCGTTTTCATCACGCTACATACTTCGCGGCCAATTCTACAATTTGATTCGGCGCGACGGAGCACTGTTGTAGAAACCCTGAAGCTTTTTGATCGAGTCATCGTGCATACAGTGACTGACCTCAACAATTTGGGTCAATGCGGGCTGGGTCACAACGTGACAGTTATGCCGCAGGGCATTCCATATCGCGGCAACACCCGCCCTGCAGAGAGATTGACCAAGCGGATCGGATCCTTTGGCTTCTTGTACCAACACAAGAATGTGAGGGCATTAATCGAGGGGTTTGCGAAATTTATCGCGGCCCGACACGATGGCGAACAATTCAGGCTGTGTCTGCTGAATGCTGTTCGCACGGATTCCAATTCGAAGGAGGAGCTTGAAAATTGCAAGAAAATGATAAGAATCATGGGTCTTGAAGATCAAGTAGAGCTGTACCCGGATTACCTTGAAGAAGCGAAGGTTGAGGAAATGCTTTCGGAGTGCGACTTGGTCGTACTTCCCTACTTGGATAATCCAGAATCTTCCAGCGCCGCTGTAAGGACCGCTTTGGCTGCCTGCGCGTTTGTAGCCACATCTCCTGCACACCTGTTCGATGAGGTTCGCGGGATAACGATCGGGTTGAACGGCTTCGCCCCCTCGAATATTGCAACCGCCTTACGTGAATTCTATGACGATCCCAGAGGGTCCAATCTCGATAATATCGCCAAGCGTCGATCGGAGTGGGTGGAAGAGAACAGTTGGGAACGGATAGGGCAACGCTCATTGGCGATGATGCTAGGCGCCAGAGCTGAGGTCTGAGATTGTCAGTATAGGCAGCCGCCGATAATTCCCCCGGTCCGGTTGCCGCTGAAATGTCCTACCTGCTTCCGGAGATAGGCTTGAGAATCGGCATCGATGGCAGGAATCTCGGCTCATCCACCGATCGAATCGGCCGGTTCTTCCACAATTCCATCCGACTGGCCGCAGCTTTGTGCCCGCAAGGATAGGGGGTTCGGTCTCTCGAAGCCGGTGGCGCGCTAAAGCGGGGAGCATAGCCCGGCCCCTGACGCTCTGCCCAACCCGAAATCAAAAAAACTCTGGCGATGGCTGCAACTCCACGCTATGCGATGACTGCAGCGGGGGCTGAGGATTAGAACTTCGAAGCGATCGGCGAGGGATGTCATTCGATCGCGCGAGGCTGTAATGTTCGAATCCTTGCTGGAGTATAGTACTGGCCAATGACTTCCTATGTAAAAGCCGTATCCGGAAGTCGGCCGAAGATGCGGCGCGCCTTCATCATGGTCCAGGATTTGGCCATGGTCCTGGTTGCGGTGGCGCTTAGTCTCGTCCTCTCCAGATCAGACCTTTCGTTCGATGCGTTCTCCTACGAAGGCTTTGTCACCTGGGCGGGGGTCGTTCTCATCAGCCACCTGCTGTTCAGATATTGTGGCCTCTACACCACGATCTGGCGCTTTGCCTCGACCCCGGACTTTTTCAACATTCTGAAGAGCTGCGCGATTCTGACGGTTGTGCTTTATACCGTTTCGCTGATGTCTCGTTTCCTCCAGCCCGTGGCTGGCCTCAACGAACGCCAATTCATCGTCTTCTTCCTCGTTTCCTTCACCATCATATCGGCGCCTCGGCTGTTCTACCGATTTCTTCGCGACGGCGCGAGCTGGGGCATCCTCACCCAGAAGGCCAATAAAACACAGGCCAAGCGGGCGCTGTTCGTCGGTCGGCTTGGCGAGGCCGACCTGATCATTCGCTTCACCCGCACGGCAGAGCCGGCCGACTATTCAATCGCCGGCATCATGGCGACCGAGCGCGGCGCTCCGTTGGGCACACGGATTCAAGGTGTTCCCGTGGTGGCGTCCCGGCCGCGCCTGATCGATGTGCTGGAGGACTTCGCCGCCGGCACCAAGAGCATCGACCTGCTTATTTTCGGCAGCGGCGTCGAGCATGAGATCGAGGAATATTCCGAGCTCGTGCGTGTTGCCCGCCATGGCGGCATAGCCGTCGTACAGTTCTCGAGGCTTTCGCAGCTGGGGCAGGAGGGAAAGATCGTTCTCGACGAAGTCGAGATGGAAACGATCCTGCGCCGTCCGACGGTGCCGTCCGACATCGAACGCATTGGCGCTTTCGTCGGCGCCAAGCGCGTCCTGGTGACCGGAGGCGCAGGGTCTATCGGCCGCACACTGGTCAAGCGGTCGCTGGAGCTGGGGGCAGGGGCGGTGCTGGTCGCCGACAATTCCGAGTTCGGCATCTTCCAGTTGAGCCAGTATGTCGACGAGAAGGACCATGATCGCCTGAAGGTCCGCATTGTCGATGTCGCGGACCGGCGCCAGATGACGCGTGTCGTCACGGAATTCAAACCGGACATCATCTTCCATGCCGCCGCGCTCAAGCACGTTCCGCTGCTCGAGGAAAACTGGGAATCGGCCATCCAGACCAATGTTTTCGGCACGCTTGTCTGCGCTGAGGTTGCCGCCAAATGCGGCGTTCCGCAGTTCCTGCTCATCTCGAGCGACAAGGCGGTGGATCCGACCTCGGTGCTTGGCATCACCAAGAGAGCGGCCGAGCAGCTCGTCAGCTCCCTGCACGAAAGCCATGCAATCGCGGCGGATGGGCGTCGTTCCGGCACCAAGTTCATAGCCGTGCGGTTCGGCAATGTGTTTGGCTCCAATGGTTCGGTGGCGACGATCTTCCAGGCACAGATCGAGGCCGGCGGCCCGGTCACGATTACCGATCGACGCATGACCCGCTATTTCATGACGGTGGCGGAAGCTGTCGACCTCGTCATCATGGCCGCCGCTGACGCACAGTCGCGTAACGGCAAGGACGACTATGCCATCTACATGCTGGACATGGGCAAACCCGTGCCGATTCTCGAAGTCGCGGAAACCATGATCCGCATGGCCGGCAAGACGCCCTATGCGGATATCCCGATCCGCTTTACCGGCATCAGGCCCGGCGAGAAGCTGCATGAGACGCTGCAGGGCGCCAATGAAGAGATCGTCACGCTCGACATCGCCAAGATATTCGGTCTCAGGACCGATGTCGTGGCGTGGCCGGCGATTCAGGCCGCACTGGCTGCGCTGCAGGCGGCAATGAAGAACCAGGACAAGGCTTCCGCCCTTGCCGTGTTGGCGGAACTCCATCGGCCGGAGACATCAGCGTCAGACACGCGGCAGGAAACTGGCTCGAGAACAGTCGGGCAAGCAGGTTAGAGACGTTGCAGCTGACGGTTGAACGGCGAGATCTTCCTGGGATATCGATCCCGCGCTGGCGGTTTTAATGATCCGGGGAAGGCTGTGAAGCGACTGAAGCGAGCCTTCGATCTCGTCGCGACAGCCCTGCTGTTGCTGGTGACGTCGCCTGTTCTATTGCTCTGCGCGCTTGCGGTGCGGGCATCGTCGCCCGGTCCGGTGATCTTTTCGCAAACGCGGGTCGGCCGCGATGGTGTGTTGTTTCGCTGCCACAAGTTGCGGACGATGGTCCAGGGAACGCCGTCCTTGCCCTCGCACGAAGCGCCGGCGAATGCCGTGACCGCGGTCGGAAAGATCTTGCGGAAGTTCAAGCTCGATGAGCTGCCGCAATTCTGGAATGTTCTCAAGGGCGAGATGAGCCTGGTCGGGCCGCGCCCTTGTCTGCCGACACAGACGGAACTGATCGAGCGTCGCAGGCGGCTGGGGGTTCTGGCAGTACGTCCGGGCATTACCGGCATGGCCCAGATCAGGGGCATCGACATGTCGAACCCACAGCTTCTGGCCGAAACGGATGCCGCCTATCTCAAGGCGGCGTCGTTCTGGCTCGACCTTCGCATCCTGTTTGGAACGCTCTATCGCAACGGCGGCGATTGAGCGTTTTCGAGCCGCGCTATCTCGGCCAGCCGCTCCAGCGTGCCGGTTTCCGGCAGCCAGCCTTCCGATACGAGCAGGGAAGGGTCGCATATCTGTGTCGCGGTCAAGCTGTCCCAGGACGTCCGCTTGCCCAACAGGATCGCGGCTGCCCGCAACGGCCCGGCCGGCACGGCTACCAGGCGCGTCGGCCGTCCGAAACCGCTGCGAAAGGCGCCGACGATGTCAGCGATCGAAACCGGCGGCACATCGCCGGCAACATAGATCGGGCACAGCGGTCCCGAATGGCTGAGCAGATGCCACACCGCGCCTGCCGCCGATTGCGACGACAACAGCGAGCGGGTTCCCGTCAGCGCGCCTGCCGGCAACGGCAGAGCCGTGTCGGCCAGGCGCATCAGTGTCGCCAGGTTTCCTTTCATGCCGCTCCCGTAGACCGGAGGCAGCCGCAGCACGGCGGCGTCGAAACGGCCATGCGACGCATAGGTGTCCAGCACCCTGATCTCTGCTTCGCGCTTCGAGCGCCCATAGGCGCATTGCGGATCGGGTATCGTGTCCGCGTCGATCGTTGCGCTGACGCGCGCGCCGATCACGGCCCGGATCGAGGAGAGCTGGATAAACCGTCCGCTTGCCTGTTCGGCCGCCGCTTGCGCCAACCGTGCGCTCAATTCCGCATTGGCCTGCCGAAAATCGGCTTCGGTGGCATTGCCTTCATCATTGTTCAGACCCGCGCAATGGACGACATCCGTAACGTCCCTGGTAAGCGCCAGGAAGGCAGCCGTCGGCGCATCGAAACCGGGCATCTGCACGGCGTCATGTCCGGGGCCAAGCCTCTCCGGGTGGCGGGACGCGAGGCGGAGCTCGGCGCCGGCCTTTCGAAGCTGGCTGACCACCTGACGGCCGATAAAGCCCGTCGCGCCTGTGACCAGGACTTTCATCGCCTTTGCCCTGAACGCCTATTGGGTGACGGATGGACGCATCTGCTCTTCCATCGTCGGCGAAAGGATTGGGTCTTCCGCCACCGGCGCCAGCTCTCGTTCGTCCGTCATCGGCGTAAGTGCCTGGTCTTGCGGCAACGGAGCCTGACGTCCGGAGGCGAGATACGTTCCCGACACCAGGAAGACCATCAGCATCGAGTCCAGAATGTCGTGGCCGACCAGGATGCCTGTCATTCCGGCCGTGAGATAGGTGATCACCACGATGACAATCATGGTGGCGCCGAACCGCTCGATCGCATCGGTGCTGTTTCGCAGGACCAAGGCGGCATTCCTGGCGGCAACGACAAAGATTGCCGCCAGCGTCACCGCGCCCAGGATTCCCGCCTGCACCAAGGCGGTCAGGAAGCCGTTGTGGAAATGGCTGAAGCCTGCATCCATTCCGAACTGATCGCGGAAGCCCTGTTTTATCAAGGTCTGGGTGGCACCCACTCCATGTCCGAACAGGGGCATCTCACGAAACGCCTTCAGGCCGATATCCCACACGGCGAATCGCAATCCGATGGGCGTCGTGTAGTCACCATGGGTCGCGAGCGCGTCCAGGTCGGAGCGCAGAAAGTCGACACGCCCGGATATCGTCTGGAAACCGACGGCCGCGATCACGGCGCCGACCGCCACCAGCAGCACCAGCAGGCGAATGGCATTCCTTCCTTTCAGCCTCTGTTGGTTGATCAGCAGGACGGCGATGCCGGCGATCAGCAGCGACAGCCAGATAATGCGCGTACCGGAGTAGATGATGGCGATCGTTCCGCCAAGGGCTGCGCAGATGAGGGCGTTCCTGTGTCTCTCGATACCCGACAAGGCACCAGCCACACAGACCATTACGGCAAGGCAAAGCACCTCCGCGAACACGATCGCATTGCCGGCCCCGCCCTTGGCCCTCATCCCCACCCAATATTGCTGGATAACGGCCAGCAGCAGCGCGACGAAACAGGCGGCCAGGCTGCTGAGCACGATGATGCGGACGAGCGTGGTTTTCTGCGTGATGCTCCAGGTTGAATAGGAGATCGGGAAAAGCAGGAAGGTCACGAGCGGAATAAGGCGTGGCGCATCCCGGACGATCGCATTGTTGACAATGGACGCCACGATATTGGCCGTGCAGTAGGCATAGATCGCGATCGTCAGCGCCATCATCGCCCTGTCGATGTTGTAGCGCCTCTTCTTCAAGGCGATCAACAGGACGGACCACAGGCCGCCGCCATTGAACACGAAGCTGACCAGCGATCCCAGGACCGGTGGAAAAAAGAAGCAAAGAATGGAGAAGTAGATATTGATCCGCGACGGCGTAAGTTGCGGTCTGATGGACGAAAGCCGGTTCAAGTTTCGGGCTCGCTGTTCTCGAGTAGCTTAATGCGGCACATCCCGTTCAGCGGAACCGAATATGCTCGCCTCGAATTGCCCATGCCTGATGACGCATCTTGCCCGCTTCCGCAGGTTGTATAACGGCTGGACGGTCTTTTCGATAGTGCGCCGGGGCTTGTTGTCACGGAAAATCGGCGGCCCGGCGCCCGTCGATTGGCAAAGGGCGCCAGGGGTGTTTGTCGTCATGGTCTCCCGAGTAATATTTTTCCTGCCTTTTCCCGGCTGGCGGCCTTGCGAACAGAAATTTTCGGGTTATGGCGAAAGCGTGGAAAATTCATTCCCGAACCGACCGCTGCCGGGCTAGTCTTGCATTGTTCTGCCCTGCGCCGATCTGCTAGAACGCCCGCACGAAAACACTTTGTCCAGAAGCGAAGCTTGAACCGGGCGCAAAAGGCTCGATGATTTGACGCAGGGTCTTCTGTCGCAAGGCACGAGAGAACGCTCACAGTCTATGACCATAGCACTTACGCATCTGCAGCGGCTTGAAGCCGAGTCCATCCACATTTTCCGCGAGGTCGCGGCCGCCTTCTCCAAGCCGGTCATGCTGTATTCGGTCGGCAAGGATTCATCCGTGCTGATGCATCTGGCAATGAAGGCGTTCTATCCCGCCAAGCCGCCGTTCCCGTTCCTTCACGTCGATACCACCTGGAAATTCCGCGAAATGATCGCTTTTCGCGATCAGATGGCGCAAAAACTCGGCTTCGACCTTTTGGTGCATGTCAACGAAGACGGCGTGCGCGACAAGATCAACCCGTTCGACCATGGCTCGAACACCCACACCCATGTGATGAAGACCGTGGCGTTACGCCAGGCGCTCGACAAATACGGTTTCGATGCCGCCTTTGGCGGCGCCCGTCGCGACGAGGAGAAGTCGCGCGCCAAGGAGCGCATATTCTCTTTCCGCAATGCCCAGCATGTCTGGGATCCGAAGAATCAGCGCCCCGAAATGTGGAAGATATTCAACACCCGCATCGCATCGGGCGAATCGATCCGCGTCTTCCCGCTGTCGAACTGGACCGAACTCGATATCTGGCAGTATATCCTGCAAGAGAACATCCCGATCGTGCCGCTCTATTTCGCCAAGGAACGGCCGGTGGTGGAGCGCGACGGCATGCTGATCCTCAAGGACGACGATCGCATGAAACTGCGCCCCGGCGAGACGGTCGAGAACCGGCTGGTTCGGTTCCGCACTTTGGGCTGCTATCCGCTCACCGGCGCCATCGAATCGGATGCCGACACGCTCGAAGCCATCGTCGGCGAGATGCTGACCGCGCGCACCTCCGAGCGGCAGGGCCGCCTGATCGACCGTGATGAAGCCGGCTCCATGGAAAAGAAGAAGCGCGAGGGATATTTCTGACCATGCGTCACATCATGGCAAAAAGCCTCGCCCCCACCGACAGTGTCAGCGACTATCTGGCCGCGCAGGAGAAGAAGTCGCTGCTGCGCTTCCTGACCTGCGGTTCTGTCGATGACGGCAAGTCGACGCTGATCGGTCGTCTTTTGTCCGACACCAAGCAGATTTTCGAGGATCAGCTTGCCGCGCTCGAACGCGATTCGCGCAAGCATGGCACTACCGGTGACGACATCGATTTCGCGCTGCTGGTCGACGGCCTCGAGGCCGAGCGCGAGCAAGGCATCACCATCGACGTCGCCTACCGCTTCTTTGCGACGCCCAAGCGTAAGTTCATCGTCGCCGACACGCCCGGCCACGAGCAGTACACCCGCAACATGGCGACAGGCGCCTCGACAGCCGATCTGGCGATCGTGCTGATCGATGCAAGGCAGGGGGTGTTGCGCCAGACAAGGCGCCATTCGATTATCGCCTCGCTGCTCGGCATCCGTCACATCGTGCTGGCCGTCAACAAGATCGATCTCGTCGATTTCGACCAGGCGGTTTTCGACCGGATCGTCGAAGACTATGGCCAATTCTCGCGTGATCTCGGCTTCCAGACCATCGTGCCGATCCCGATGTCGGCCCGTTATGGTGACAATGTCAGCAGCCGGTCGCAGAACATGCAATGGTATTCCGGTCCGACGCTGATCGAGCACCTCGAGACCGTTTCGGTCGAAGAGGCTGCCGTCGAACAGCCGTTCCGTTTTCCGGTGCAGTACGTCAACCGCCCCAATCTCGACTTCCGTGGTTTTGCCGGCACGATCGCGTCCGGCGCCATCGCGCAAGGCGACGAGGTCGTCGTCGCCAAATCCGGCAAGTCCTCGCATGTCAAACGCATTGTCGCTTATGGCGGCGATCTCAAACAGGCGGTGGCCGGCCAGGCCATCACGCTCGTCCTCGACGACGAGGTCGAGGTCTCCAGAGGCAACATGCTGGTATCGCCAGCTGCTCGGCCACAGGTGGCCGATCAGTTCGCCGCCAACATCGTCTGGTTTGACGAGCATGCGTTGCTGCCGGGCCGTTCCTACATCCTGCGCACCGAAACCGACCAGACCAGCGCCACCGTCACCGATCTGAAATACCGCATCAACGTCAATGACTTCGCCCATGAGGCGGCCAAGTCGCTTGAAATGAATGAAGTCGGCATCTGCAACATCTCGACGCGGGCGCCGATCGCTTTCGATCCCTTCGCCGAGAACCGCACCACCGGCGCCTTCATCCTGATCGATCGCATCTCGAACGCCACCGTCGGCGCCGGCATGATCGTGCACTCGCTGCGCCGTGCCGAGAACATCCATTGGCAATCGCTTGATGTCGGCAAGCGCGTGCGCGCCGACATAAAGAACCAGCGGCCCGCCGTGTTCTGGTTCACCGGGCTTTCGGGCTCCGGCAAGTCGACCATCGCCAACTTGTTCGAGAAGAAGCTGTTCGCCACCGGCCGGCACACCTATATCCTGGATGGCGACAATGTCCGTCACGGTCTGAACCGCGATCTCGGCTTCACCGATGCCGACCGCGTCGAGAACATCCGCCGGGTGGCCGAAGTGGCCAAGCTGATGGCCGATGCCGGGTTGATCGTCATTGTTTCGTTCATTTCGCCGTTCAGCGCCGAACGGCGGATGGCCAGGGAATTAATGGCCGACGGCGAGTTCATCGAGGTCTTTGTCGACACGCCCTTCGAGGAGTGTGCCAGGCGTGATCCGAAAGGCCTCTATGCCCGCGCGCTGAACGGCGAGATCAAGAACTTCACCGGTGTCGATTCCCCATACGAAGCGCCGGAAAAACCGGAAATTCATCTGAAGACGCTCGGCAGATCGGCGGAAGAGATGGTAGATGCCCTGGAACACTGGCTGAACGAGCGTGACATTGCCGAAGACCAATATGACAGCGGCGGCGGTATCTGACGACAGGTCGATGCTGGACGTCTTCGAGCGGCTGGCGCTGGCGGCCGGACGCGAGGTCATGCGCGTGTTCCACGCCGGCTGTGCGGTCGACCGGAAATCGGACGCCTCGCCGGTAACCGAGGCGGACCGCGAGAGCGAGAAGATCATCCTCGCCGGCCTGCGCGCCGCATTTCCCGACATTCCCTGCGTGGCAGAAGAGGAAGCGGCGGCCGGAATCATGCCGACCGATCTTGGCGAGGCCTTCTTCCTCATCGACCCGCTCGACGGCACCAAGGAATTCGTCAATCGCCGCACCGACTTCACCGTCAACATCGCGCTCGTGCGCCATGGTGTGCCGGAAGTCGGCGTCGTCTTCGCACCTTGCACTGGCCGCTTCTTTTCGGGACGGCCGGGCAGGGCGGAATCCCTGGAGATTGATGGCGATTACCAGATCGTCGGCCGCCGGCCGATTTCGGTGAGAACGGCAGCAGCGCCGCTGGCCGTGGTCGCCAGCCGCTCCCACAACACGCCGGAAACCGAAGCCTATATTCGCGACCTCGGTGCCGCCGAGATCGTCTCGGTCGGTTCGTCCTTGAAATTCTGTCTTCTCGCCAGCGCCGAGGCGGATGTCTATCCGCGCTTCGGACGCACCATGGAATGGGACACCGCGGCGGGCGACGCGGTGCTGCGCGCGGCGGGCGGCACGACACGCACGCTGGACGGCAAGCTCTTGGCCTACGGCAAACGCGACCAGGCCGACGACGAGGATTTCGCCAACCCGCATTTCATCGCCAGCGGCAGGGCAGGGGCCAACCCCGTCTGAGACCGGCTGCCGACTACTCGGCCGCGGCCTGCGCCGAGTTCGAGCCGATATAGTTGCGGATCGTCTCGATGATCCGATCCTGGTCGGCCTTGCTGAGATAGGGGTGCATCGGCAGGCACAGGATGCGCTTCGGCAGGTCCTCCGACACGGCAAGGCCTGTCGGGGTGCGCGGATAGTCGCGATAGGCGACCTGGGCGTGCAGCGGCTTCACGTAGTAGATGACGGACGGAATGCCCTTTTCGCTCAGATGCGCCTTCAGGCCGTCGCGCTTGGGCGTCTCGATGGCGTATTGCGCCCAGGCCGAACGGCTGCCGTCGAGGTTGCGGGCGGCAGCCACGACATCGCCAAGCCCTTCGGCATAGCGGTTTGCCACCACCTGGCGTGCGACCATCTCGTCTTCGAGAATGGCGAGCTTTTCGATGAGGATCGCCGCCTGCAGCGTGTCGAGCCGCGAATTGATGCCGACGTGGACATTGTCATATTGCGTCTCGCCCTTGCCGTGGAAGGCGAAGGAACGCAGCTTGTCGGCCATCTTGTCGTCGTTGGTGAACATCGCGCCGCCGTCGCCATAGCAGCCAAGCGGCTTGGCCGGATAGAAGCTGGTCGAGCCGACATGGCCGAAGGCGCCGCACATCTTACCGTCGAGCGACCCGCCCATCGACTGGGCGGCGTCCTCGATCACCAGCAGTCCTTCGCGGTTGGCGATCGCCATGATCGCATCGTAGTCGGCGGCAAGGCCGAACAGGTCGACCGGGATGATCGCCTTCGGCTTCAGCCTTCCTTCCTTCCTGATCATGGCGATGGCCGCTTCGAGGCTGGCGATGTCGATATTGTAGGTCACCGGATCGACGTCGACGAAGACGGGTTCCGCCTTGGCCAGCGCCACCACTTCGGCGGTGGCGGCGAAGGTGAAGCTCGGCACGAACACAGCATCCCCTGGTCCGATGCCGGCGGCAAACAGCGGCAGCAGCAGCGCATCGGTGCCGTTGGCGCAGGCCACGACATGCTTGGTGCCGACATAGGCGGCGAGCTTCTTCTCGAACTCCGCCACCTGAGGGCCCAGGATGTAGCGACCGTCTTCGACGACATGGTCGATCGCGGCCTTCAGCCGGTCGCGGATACGTTCGCGCTGTGCGCCTAGATCGATGAACTGCATGTCGGCCTCTAAACGGTGGAGTACGTTCTCGCCCGAACCGGGGTTTGCGATACGTACATAAACAACAACTTAACTGGCCCGCTGGTACCAGACTTGGGCCGGTCGAGAAAGCCGGCCCGGCTGCAGCGCAGGTTGCCCAGGTGTCGCAGCCTGTTACTTCAGGCCTTCCCCGGTAATGCCAAAGATGCCGGAAATCCGGGCTTCGCCAGGCATAGACTGGCAAGTTTATCGCGTCTTTCCGGCTCGCGGAAACATAAAGTGATCAGCCTTTGGCGCGGCTTGCAGCCCACTGACGGCCAGATCAGGCGATTTCGTGCCGCCACGGCGGATTGGCGCCAGCGCGCGACACGGTCACCGCCGCCGCCTTTGCGCCGAGCGCCAAGGCCTTGCGGATGGCGTCTTGCGTAAGGGTGCCGATGGCCGCCTTGGTCAGCAGGCCCTGTTCATGCAGCGAGGCGAGGATGCCGGCGTTGAACGTGTCGCCGGCTCCGACGGTGTCGACCACCTCGACCTTCTCCGGCATCACGGTGACGGCATGGTCCTTGGTGTAACCAACCGCACCTTCGCTGCCATGCGTGACGACGATCAGCTTGGGGCCGCGGTCGAGCCAGTTGCGGATGACATCCTCATGCGAGCCGGCTTCGCCGAACCAGTTCAGGTCCTCGTCCGACAGTTTCACGATGTCGGCCATCGCCATCATGGCGCGAATGCGCTTGAGGTGCTTTGCCTTGTCCGGGATGAAGTTCGGCCGGATGTTGGGGTCGAGCATCATGACGCGGCTTGCGTGTTCGCGCCGCATGAACTCTTCATAGGCGGCGCCGGCGGGCTCCGAGATCAGGCTGATGGCGCCGAACAGCATGGCTTCGATCTCGCCGCCGAGCACCGGCAGGTCATCGATCGTCAGCATGCGTCCGGCGGTGTTCTCGTCATAGAATGTGTAGGTCGCCTGACCGTTGGTGAGCCGCACGAAGGCGAGCGTGGTCGGCCTGGGCGAGGTGTGGGCATAGGTAGAGCTGACCTTGCTCGCGCCGAGCGCATCCCTGAACTGGCCACCGAAAAGGTCAGACGACAGGCCGGAAAAGAAGCCGGCCGGCGCGCCGAGCCGTCCAAGCGCGATCGCCGTGTTGAACACCGCGCCGCCGACATAGGGGGCAAAAGCCGGCTCACCTTGCGTCGTGGTGCGCGGCAGCATGTCGATCAGGGCTTCGCCGCAGCAAAGGATCATGGTTTTCTGGTCTCCGGCGGATAGATCACGCCCTTGCGGATGATGATGTTGGCGTAAAGCCTCGGCTCGCTTGTCGCGACGATGGCATGCGCCGATTTGACCCGTGCATAGAAGTCGGCGCCGGCCAGTGCAACCACCTTGCGGCCCGGTGCGTGCCTGGCGCAGACCGCCTCGATCTCGTGATGGACTGGATCGGCAATCGAGGGATTGCCTTTGACCGAGGCGCGAAACAGGGCTTCCGGAACGGCGTCGTCGACCGGCAGCACGCTCAGGATCGCATCGAGCACCGGGATGAGATGATGACCGTCGGCCCGGACCAGGCGCCTTGCCTGCTCCTCTGCCGGATAGTTTCCGTCGACAAGGGCGATCTCGTCGCCATGGCCCATGGCGCGCAGTGTCGCCAGAAGGTCCGGTCCAAGCAGCGCCGGGATTCCGATCAGCATTCAGGCACTCCTGGAAATCGTCGTCGAGCCGATCAGAAAGCGTTCGGAAAGCGGCAGGCTGGCGCCGCCGAGCGCCCGGGCGTGGATGCCGACGGTTCCTTCGCGAACGATGGGAAGTTTCAGGCCTTCGCCGTCGATTGTCGCGATGGCCGCGACGATGGCATCGACCAGCCGGCGGCGCACCGCCTGCGGCATCCAGCCGTCGACCACTGCCGCCTCGAAATCGATGACCGAGGACGCCGCGACGATGGCATAGGCAAGCGCCTGCGAGGCATTGGCGATCCAGTCGTCGAGTTCGGAACCGATCTCGCCCCAATCCTCGGGCGAGGTCCACAGATGCGAGGCCTCGACGCCGCGGGCATTGAGCGCTTTCTCCAGCATGGCGATCGAAGCCACGTCGATCAACTGGGTCGGCTTGCCGTCCGGTCCGGGCACCGGCATCGAGCCGAGCGCGCCGGCATTGCCGGTCGGGCCGCCGAACAACCGGCCATTCAGCACGATGCCGCCGCCTGCGAAGGCACCGATGTAGAAATAGACGAAGTCGCGCGCGCCACCCGCCTGGCCGAAGACGAGCTCGGCGCCGCAGGCCGAGGTGGCGTCGTTCTGCAGATAGACCGGAAACTCGCATTGCGCCTGGATGTCGGCCCTGATGTCGCGGTGGCGCCATTCGTCCATGACGTCGCGCGGCGCGCCTGCGGTGTCGGCCCAGTTCCACAGTTCGAATGGCATGGCGATGCCGAGCCCGGCGATGCGCTTGTCCTGGGCCGGCGTCAGTTCGCCGCGCATCTTTTTCATGCCCTCGGTGACGAACTCTACAGTCTCGCGCGGTGCCGGATAGCGATAGGAGTGCTGCAGCATCGAGCGCACATGCCCAAGAAAATCGATCAGCACCAGTTCGGCGCTCCGGCGGCCGATCTTGAGGCCGATGAAGAAGGCGCCTTCCGGATTGAGCGCCATCGGGATGGAGGGCTGGCCGATCTTGCCACGCAACGGCGCCTGGCGCACCAGCAGGCCTTCTTCCTCCAGTTCGCGCATGATGACCGAAACCGTCTGTGCCGAAAGTCCGGTCATGCGGGCGATGTCGGATTTCGCCAGGCTGCCGTGCTGGCGCACCAGCGAGAGCACCAGCCGCTCGTTGTGGTCGCGCATGCCGCTCTGGTTGGTGCCGCGGTGAATCAGGCTGTCATTCGCTTCGGGCGAACCGTGCCTCGCAGTGGCGGTCTCCACCCTGTTCCTCCCATCGTTTCCCCTCAATGCTTTTGGGCCAGAATGAGTGAACGGTGCAAGGCTGTCAATAATAAATAAGAGTGATTTAATTATTGACAGCGACCGCGGTCTGGTGTCTGTTGAGGCGGCGTCCACGCTGGGAGAAATTTCGTAGGATGCGCCGTAGATGCCGGTGGCCGGCATCCGGAATGGTTCCACTGGGAGGAAGAACGTGACTAATACAAAACTGTTGAAATCGACCGTGTTTGCCGCGGCCGCCCTGGGTCTGATGGCGTTTGCGTCGTCCGCTTCCGCGGCCGGTGTCGGCGCTTGCCTGATCACCAAGACCGACACGAACCCCTTCTTCGTCAAGATGAAGGAAGGCGCGACCGCTAAGGCCAAGGAACTCGGCGTCGACCTCAAGACCTATGCCGGCAAGATCGACGGCGACAGCGAGAGCCAGGTGGCGGCGATCGAAAGCTGCATTGCCGACGGCGCCAAGGGTATCCTGATCACCGCATCCGACACCAAGGGTATCGTGCCGACCGTGAAGAAGGCGCGTGACGCCGGCCTGCTGGTGATCGCGCTCGACACGCCGCTCGACCCGATCGACGCGGCCGATGCGACCTTCGCCACCGACAACCTCGAGGCCGGCAAGCTGATCGGCGCCTGGGCCGCTGCCACGCTTGGCGACAAGGCCAAGGACGCCAAGATCGGCTTCCTCGACCTGACGCCGTCGCAGCCGACGGTCGACGTGCTGCGCGACCAGGGCTTCATGATGGGCTACGGCATCGACGTGAAGGATCCAAACAAGATCGGCGACGAAACCGATCCGCGCATTGTCGGCCACGACGTCACCAACGGCAACGAGGAGGGCGGCCGCAAGGCGATGGAGAACCTTCTGCAGAAGGACAACACCATCAACGTCATCCACACCATCAACGAGCCGGCAGCTGTCGGCGCATACCAGGCGCTCAAGGCCGTCGGCCTTGAAAAGCAGGTGCTGATCGTCTCCGTCGACGGCGGCTGCCCCGGCGTGAAGTCGGTGACCGAAGGTGTCATCGGTGCGACATCGCAGCAATATCCGTTGCAGATGGCCGCGCTCGGCATCGAGGCGATCGCCGCCTTCGCCAAGGACGGAACCAAGCCCAAGCCGACCGAAGGCAAGAATTTCTTCGACACCGGCGTCAATTTGGTGACCGACAAGCCGGCCAATGGCGTGAAGTCCATCGACACCAAGGAAGGCCTCGCCAAGTGCTGGGGCTGATGCTGGTCTGACCGGCAATTACCGAACTCGAGCGGTTGGGGCTTGATCCCCGACCGCTTCGGGTGGACGATGGGTCGCGTGACCGCGAACAATCCCGGCTGCAGACCGGAAAGGCGTGGACGGGCGTCGGCGCTAGGCTGACACCTCACGGGGAGGAAACATGGCTCAAGCTCAGGAATTCGAGAAGGTTCTCTCGGGCAGCGACACCAGCGTTGCCGCGTTCGACGAACACAAATCGGCCGTCAAGCGCATCCAGCATTTCCTGCATTCGACGCCGGCGGCAGTGCCGCTGATCGTGCTGGTCCTGTCGATCATCATTTTCGGCATCGCCATCGGCGGACGTTTCTTTTCGTCCTATACGCTGACGCTGATCCTGCAGCAGATCGCCATCGTCGGCATTCTGGGGGCCGCGCAGACGCTGGTCATCCTGACTGCCGGCATCGACCTCTCGATTGGCGTCATCATGGTGATTTCAGCCGTGATCATGGGCAATTGCGCGGTCAGTTACGGTATGCCGGCCATTCTCGCCGTGACGATCGGGCTCGCCGCCGGTGCGGCCTGTGGACTGCTCAACGGGTTGCTGGTCGCCTACATGAAGCTGCCGCCCTTCATCGTGACGCTTGGCACCTGGAACATCGTCATGGCCACGAACTTCATTTATTCGGCCAATGAGACGATCCGCGACACCGACGTCGACACCCAGGCGCCGCTGCTGCATCTGTTCGCCCTGAGCTTCAAGATAGGCACGGCGGTGCTGACGCTAGGCGTCATTGCCACGGTCGTGCTCGTGATGATCCTCTGGTACGTGCTCAATCACACCGCATGGGGCCGCCACGTCTACGCCGTCGGCGATGACCAGGAGGCGGCGAAGCTGTCGGGTATCCAGACCAAGAAGGTGCTGGTGACGGTCTATACACTTGCCGGGCTGATCGCCGCTTTCGCTGCCTGGGTTTCCATCGGTCGCAACGGTTCGATCTCGCCGTCCGCAGCCGTCACCGACTACAATCTTCAGGCCATCACCGCGACGGTGATCGGTGGTATTTCCCTCTTCGGCGGGCGCGGCTCGATCCTGGGCACGTTGTTCGGCGCGATGATCGTCGGCGTCGTCTCCATGGGTCTCAACATGCTGGGCGCCGATCCGCAATGGAAAGTGCTGCTCACCGGTGTGCTGATCATCGGCGCCGTGGCGATCGACCAATGGATCAGAAAGGTTTCGGCATAGTCATGACCCAGGAACCCATCCTCACCGCGCGCGGTCTGATCAAGCGCTATGGCCGCGTCACCGCCCTCGACAATGCCGACTTCGACCTATACCCCGGCGAAATCCTTGCCGTCATCGGCGACAATGGCGCCGGCAAGTCGTCGCTCATCAAGGCGATTTCCGGCGCGGCCGTGCCCGACGAAGGTGAAATACGGCTCGAAGGCAAAGCCGTCGCCTTCAAGTCGCCGATGGAAGCCCGCGAAGCCGGTATCGAGACCGTCTACCAGAACCTGGCCCTGTCGCCGGCACTGTCGATCGCCGACAACATGTTCCTCGGCCGCGAGATCCGCAAACCCGGCTTCCTTGGCCAGTGGCTGCGCATGCTCGATCGCCCGGCGATGGAAAAGCGCGCCCGCGACAAACTCACCGAACTCGGCCTGATGACCATCCAGAACATCAGCCAGGCGGTGGAGACGCTCTCGGGCGGCCAGCGCCAGGGCGTGGCGGTGGCGCGCGCCGCTGCCTTCGGCAGCCGGGTGGTTATCATGGACGAACCGACGGCCGCCCTTGGCGTCAAGGAGAGCCGCCGCGTGCTCGAACTGATCCTCGACGTGAAAAAACGTGGCCTGCCGATCGTGCTGATCTCGCACAACATGCCGCATGTCTTCGAGGTGGCCGACCGTATCCACATCCATCGCCTCGGCCGTCGCCTCTGCGTCATCGACCCCAAGCAATATACGATGTCCGATGCCGTCGCTTTCATGACCGGCGCGAAGGCGCCTCCGGAGGCTGCGCTCGCCGCCTGATTGTCAAATTGCCGCAGGGTAAGCCGGAGCGCATTCATCTAAATCGATTGAATATATGTTGCAATGCAGTAACATGGGCTGGGATGAATGGTGAAAGCCGGTATGATCATTGCAACCGCACGAGAGGCAGCATGACGCGCGCGATGACATCCGAAACCCTTCCTCCACTGCTCGAAAATCCTGATCCGAAGACGCTCGCAAGGGAAGTCTTGGTGGCCCTCAAATACCGGGTCGGCAAGGATACCACCGTCGCGACCCAGTACGACTGGCTGACGGCCTCGATCAAGGTCGTGCGCGACCGCATCGTCGATCGCTGGATGCAGGCAACGAAAGAGGCCTACGACCAGCAGGAAAAGCGCGTCTACTATTTGTCGCTTGAATTCCTCATCGGCCGCCTGATGCGTGACGCCTTCTCCAATCTTGGCCTGATGGCCAATATGCGCGAGGCGCTGTCGTCGCTCGGCGTCGACCTCGATCTCATCGCGGCGCTCGAACCCGATGCCGCGCTCGGAAATGGCGGCCTTGGCCGGCTCGCTGCCTGCTTCATGGAAAGCATGGCGACCGTCGACATTCCGGCACACGGCTACGGCATCCGCTACGCCAACGGCATGTTCCGCCAGGAGATTCAAGGCGGCTGGCAGGTCGAACTGCCCGAGACCTGGCTCGATCACGGCAATCCCTGGGAATTCGAACGGCGCGAACGCTCCTTCGAAGTCGGTTTCGGCGGTTCGGTGGAGTCCATCACCTCGAAGGATGGCCGGCTGGAGCGCCACGTCTGGAAGCCGACCGAACATGTCCTGGCCGTCGCCTACGACACGCCTGTCGTCGGCTGGCGGGCAAACCGCGTCAACACGCTGCGGCTGTGGTCGGGCATGCCGGTCGATCCGATCCTGCTCGACAAGTTCAATGCCGGCGACCACATCGGCGCACTGGCCGAAAGCAACAAGGCGGACGCGCTGTCGCGCGTGCTTTACCCCGCCGATTCCCATATGGCCGGGCAGGAGCTCAGGTTGCGGCAGGAGTATTTCTTCTCCACCGCCTCGCTGCAGGACATCGTGCAGCGCCATCTCAGCCAGTACGGTGACCTGAAGTCGCTGCCCGACAAGGCGGCGATCCACTTGAACGACACCCATCCGGCGATCGCGGTGCCGGAGCTGATGCGGCTCTTGATGGATGTCCACGGCATGGACTTCGATCTCGCCTGGGACATCACCAAGCGCACCTTCGGCTACACCAACCACACGCTTCTTCCCGAGGCGCTGGAAAGCTGGCCGGTGCCGTTGTTCGAGCGGCTCTTGCCGCGCCATATGCAGATCGTCTACGCCATCAACGCGCAGGTGCTTCTGGAGGCACGCGCCACCGACCAGTTCTCGGATGAGCAGATCGGCCGCATCTCGCTGATTCAGGAAAACGGCGACCGCCGCGTGCGGATGGGCAACCTCGCCTTTGTCGGCTCGCACTCGATCAACGGTGTCTCGGCACTGCATACCGAGCTGATGAAGGAAACGGTGTTCGCCGACCTGCACAAGCTCTATCCCGATCGTATCAACAACAAGACCAACGGCATCACGCCGCGGCGCTGGCTGATCCAGTGCAATCCTGGGCTGACCTCGCTCGCCCGTGAGGCGATCGGTGACCGCTTTCTCGACGACATCGACGCCATCAAAGGGCTCGAGGGCTTTGCCGATGACAGCGCGTTCCGGGAAAAATTCGCGGGCGTCAAGCGGCAGAACAAGGTGCGGCTGGCCAATCTCGTCGCCGACCGGCTCGGCATCAAGGTCGACCCTTCGGCGCTGTTCGACATCCAGGTCAAGCGCATCCACGAATACAAGCGCCAGCTCCTCAACATCCTCGAGGCGATCGCACTTTACGACCAGATCCGTTCGCATCCCGAACGCGACTGGATGCCGCGCGTGAAATTCTTCGGCGGCAAGGCGGCGCCCAGCTATCACAACGCCAAGCTGATCATCAAACTCGCCAACGATGTCGCCAAGGTCATCAACCGTGATCCGGCGGTGCGTGGCCTGCTGAAAGTGGTGTTCGTGCCGAACTACAATGTCAGCCTGGCCGAAATCATGATGCCGGCCGCCGACCTGTCCGAGCAGATTTCGACCGCGGGCATGGAAGCGTCGGGTACCGGCAACATGAAGTTTGCGCTGAACGGCGCGCTGACCATCGGCACGCTCGACGGCGCCAATGTCGAGATCAAGGAATGCGTCGGCGACGACAACATCTTCATCTTCGGCCTGACGACGGCTGAAGTGGCCGAGCGGCGCAACAATGGCTACAACCCGCGCGCCGTGATCGAGGGTTCGTCCGAACTGGCGCAGGCTGTGGCCGCTGTTTCGTCCGGCGTCTTCTCGCCCGATGATCCCAATCGCTACCGCGAACTGATCAACGGCCTCTACGACAGCGACTGGTTCATGGTCGCCGCCGACTTCGACGCCTACGCCGCCGCCCAGCGTGATGTCGACGCCGTCTGGCGCAACAGCCCGGATTGGTATGCCAGGGCAATCCGCAATGTCGCGCGCGTCGGCTGGTTCTCGTCCGATCGCACGATCCGCCAATACGCGAAAGAAATCTGGAACGTGCCTGCCTGATGTGATTGCATGAGGCCACGAACAATGTGGTCCCGGTGATGCTGGTTGAATGCCAACGCGCATCATCAGAAACAAACACCTGGTGCCCTGGGAGGGACACTGCCTGATGAGGAAGCCGCGCGCGACCGCTGCGACAAGCGGGCCGGACGGACTGGCGCCAGCCAGCGATGTTGCGGCGATTGTCGCCGGCACGCATGGAGATTCGTTTGCGGTCCTCGGTGTCCATGAGGTCGGCAAAAGCCTGTTTGCCCGTTGCTTCGTTCCGCATGCCGAGACCGTCACCGCCTATACGCTGACGGGCATCGAGGCTGGTCAATTGTCCAGGCGAGACGATGCCGGCTTCTTCGAAGGCGGATTGTCGATCAAGAAGCGGCAGCCGCTGCGCTATCACGCGCGCAATGCCGGCGGCGACTGGTGGCTGACCGATCCCTATTCGTTCGGCCCGGTGCTCGGCCCGTTGGATGACTATTACATCGCCGAGGGGTCGCACCTCCGGCTGTTCGACAAGCTTGGCGCGCATGTCATCGAGCATGAAGGCGCCACCGGCGTGCATTTCGCCGTCTGGGCTCCCAATGCAAAACGCGTCTCGGTGGTTGGCGATTTCAACGACTGGGATGGCCGCCGCCACACGATGCGCGATCGCCGCGACACCGGCATCTGGGAACTGTTCGTGCCCGACATCGGCGCCGGGCGACCCTACAAATACGAGATCATCGGGCCCGACGGCGTCAGGCTGCCGCTCAAGGCGGACCCGTTTGCGTTCAAATCCGAACTGCGCCCGGCCACGGCCTCGGTTGTCGCCGTGCCGCCGGCGCATGAATGGGGCGATGAGGCGCACCGCAATTTCTGGCGCAATGCCGATCACCGGCGCGAAGCGATCTCCATCTACGAAGTCCACGCCGGGTCCTGGCAGCTTCGCGACGACGGCACGTTCCTGTCATGGGACGAACTGGCCGACCGGCTGATCCCCTATGCGGTCGAGACCGGTTTCACCCACATCGAATTCATGCCGATCTCCGAACATCCCTATGACCCGTCCTGGGGTTATCAGACAACCGGGCTTTACGCGCCGTCGGCTCGCTTCGGCGATCCGGACGGCTTTGCCCGTTTTGTCGATGGCGCGCACCGCGCCGGCGTTGGCGTCATCCTCGATTGGGTGCCGGCGCATTTCCCGGTCGACGCGCATGGCCTGGCCCATTTCGACGGCACCGCGCTTTACGAGCATGCCGATCCGCGCAAGGGCTTCCATCCCGACTGGAACACCGCGATCTACAATTTCGGCCGCCGCGAGGTCATATCGTTCCTGGTCAATAACGCGCTGTTCTGGGCCGAAAAATACCATGTCGACGGTTTGCGCGTCGATGCGGTCGCCTCGATGCTCTACCTCGACTATTCGCGCAAGGCCGGCGAATGGATCCCCAATGAGAAGGGTGGCCGCGAGAACCTCGAGGCGGTCTCTTTCCTGCAGAAGATGAACAAGGAGGTCTACGGCCACCATCCCGGCGTCATGACCATCGCCGAGGAATCGACCTCATGGCCGAAGGTTTCGGCGCCGGTGCATGAAGGCGGGCTGGGGTTCGGCTTCAAGTGGAACATGGGCTTCATGCACGACACGCTGGAGTATTTCTCCAAGGAGCCGATCTTCCGCAAGCACCACCACAACGACCTGACCTTCGGCCTGACCTACGCCTTCTCGGAGAATTTCGTGCTGCCGCTCTCGCATGACGAGGTGGTCCACGGCAAAGGCACGCTGCTGGGCAAGATGGCCGGCGACGACTGGCAGAAATTCGCGACGCTGCGCGCCTATTACGGCTTCATGTGGGGCTATCCCGGCAAGAAGCTCTTGTTCATGGGACAGGAATTCGCGCAGCGCCGCGAATGGAGCGAGGCGCGCGCGCTCGACTGGAACCTGCTCGATTTCCGCCCGCATCGCGGCGTCTGGCAGACAGTACGCGATCTCAACTATCTCTACCGCTCTCGCCCGGCGCTGCACGGCCGCGACTGCGAGCCGGAAGGGTTTTCCTGGCTGATCGTCGACGACAGCCAGAATTCGGTTTTCGCCTGGGTGCGCAACGCGCCGGGCGGCAGCCCGGTGGCCGTCATCTCCAACTTCACGCCGGTGCCGCGCGACAATTACCGCGTGCCGCTGCCGAAGGCCGGCAAGTGGCGCGAGATCATCAACACCGACGCATCCGAATATGGCGGCTCCGGCATGGGCAATGGCGGCATGGTCGAGGCAAGGGCGGAAGGCAAGAGCATCTCGGCGACGATGCTTCTGCCGCCGCTGTCGACAATCATGCTTGAACTCGTTGTCGACTGAGCCCGTCAAGGCCGACGAACAGGGCGAGACTTGAGTAACTTGGGAGGGTAGAAATGGCAGACTTGAAACGGACCCAGCCGCTGGCGCGCGATGCCATGGCCTATGTACTGGCCGGCGGCCGTGGCAGCCGCCTCAAGGAACTGACGGACCGTCGCGCCAAGCCGGCGGTCTATTTCGGCGGCAAGACGCGCATCATCGATTTCGCGCTCTCCAACGCTCTCAACTCCGGCATCCGCCGCCTTGGCGTCGCCACCCAGTACAAGGCGCATTCGCTGATCCGCCATCTGCAGCGCGGCTGGAACTTCCTGCGGCCGGAACGAAACGAGAGTTTCGACATCCTGCCGGCCAGCCAGCGCGTCTCGGAAACGCAATGGTATGAAGGCACGGCCGACGCCGTCTACCAGAACATCGACATCATCGAGGCCTATGGCCCGGAATACATGGTCATCCTCGCCGGCGACCACATCTACAAGATGGACTATGAGCTGATGTTGCGCCAGCATGTCGATGCCGGCGCCGATGTCACGGTCGGCTGTCTCGAAGTGCCCCGCATGGAAGCGACAGGCTTCGGCGTCATGCATGTCGATGCCAAGGACAACATCATCGCCTTCGTCGAAAAGCCCGCCGATCCGCCTGGCATTCCGGGCAACCCGGACTTCGCCTTGGCCTCGATGGGTATCTACGTCTTCAAGACCAAGTTCCTGATGGAGCAGTTGCGCCGCGACGCCGCCGAGCCCGGCTCCAGCCGCGACTTCGGCAAGGACATCATCCCCTATATCGTCCAGCACGGTAAGGCGATCGCGCACCGCTTCACCAAGTCCTGCGTGCGCTCGACCGCCGAGAATGAGGCCTACTGGCGCGATGTCGGAACGGTCGACGCCTATTGGGAAGCCAATATCGACCTGACTGATATTACGCCCGAGCTCGACCTCTACGACCGCGACTGGCCGATCTGGACCTATGCCGAGTTGAAGCCGCCGGCAAAGTTCGTCCATGATGAGGATGGCCGGCGCGGCTCGGCCGTTTCTTCCCTGGTCTCGGGCGACTGCATCGTCTCCGGCGCTTCGCTGAAGAAGAGCCTGATCTTCACCGGCGCCCGCATCAATTCCTATTCGACGCTGGAAGAAGTCGTCATGCTGCCGGACGTTCATGTCGGCCGGAACGCAAAGTTGAAGCGCGTCGTCATTGACCACGGTGTAAGGATACCGGAGGGCCTGGTGGTCGGCGAGGATCCCGCGCTCGACGCCAAGCGCTTCCGCGTTTCGGAGAAAGGCATCTGCCTGATCACACAGGACATGATCAACAAACTCGGGCTCTAGAGCTATTCCAGGAAAAGTGTGAGAACGGTTTTTCCGCGGGAATTGCTCAAAACAGGATCGGGATAGACGCATGCAGGTTCTGTCGGTCACGCCCGAGATCTTTCCGCTGATCAAAACCGGCGGGCTTGCCGACGTAACCGGCGCGCTGCCCATCGCGCTTGCTGCCAAGGGCGTGACCATGCGCACGCTCATTCCGGGCTTTCCCGTGGTGATGGACGCCTTCAAGAAAAAGAAGGCCGTTTATCAATATCGGCTGCTGCAGGGTGGCAAGGCTTCCGTCCATGCCGTCCAGCTTGCCGGGCTCGATCTCTTCGTGCTCGACGCGCCGCATCTGTTCGACCGCCCGGGCGGCCCCTACGGCAATGCGTCTGGCGCGGACTGGCCGGACAATTGGCGGCGCTTCGCGGCGCTGAGCCAGGTTGGTGGCGATATCGCCGGTGGTGCCATATCGGGCTATCAACCTGACATCGTCCACGCCCATGACTGGCAGTCGGCGATGACGCTGGCCTATATGCGCTACGGCAAGGCGGTCGGCGTCCCATCGATGATGACCGTCCACAATCTCGCCTTCCAGGGCCAGTTCGGCGCCGGCATCTTTGGCGAGCTTGGCCTGCCGGCGGTGGCGATGGCGCTTGACGGCGTCGAATATTATGGCGGCGTCGGCTTCCTCAAGGCCGGCCTGCAGGCCGCCTGGGCGATCACCACGGTCAGCCCCACCTATGCGCAGGAAATACGCTCGCCGGAATTCGGCATGGGCCTGGACGGCCTGATCAACATGCGCTCCAGCGATCTCTATGGCATCGTCAACGGTATCGACACCGCCATCTGGGATCCGGAGACGGACAAGCATCTGGTGTCGAACTATACGGCCGCGACGCTCAAGGCGCGGGCGCCGAACAGGGCCGCCGTGGAGGAACGCTTCGGCCTCGATCGCGACGACAGCCCGATTGTCTGTGTTATCAGCCGGCTGACCTGGCAGAAAGGCATGGACATATTGGCGACGGTGATCGACGGCGTCGTCGCGACAGGCGCGCGGCTGGCCATACTGGGCTCGGGTGATGCGGGCCTTGAAGGTGCGCTGCTTGCCGCTGCCGCGCGCCACCGTGGCCGTATCGGCGTGGTCATCGGCTATGACGAAGGGCTGTCGCACACAATGCAGGGCGGCTGCGACGCCATCATCATCCCGTCACGCTTCGAACCCTGCGGACTGACGCAGCTTTACGGCCTGCGCTATGGCTGCGTGCCGGTGGTCGCCCGCACTGGCGGCCTCGCCGACACCATCATCGACGCCAACGAGGCGGCGATGGCGGCCGGCGTGGCGACAGGGTTCCAGTTCGCTCCCAACAATGGCGGCGCGATGCTGCACGCCATCCGCCGCCTTGCCGACGCCTATGCCAATCCCGCGGCCTTCGAGACCATCCAGTGCCAGGGCATGAAGTCCGACGTGTCGTGGGACCGAAGCGCGGAAAAATACGTCGAACTCTATCGCCTGCTGCTTTCGAAAAGGGTTGCCTGAAGCATGATACGGACTGTCCCCACCAAACCCTATGCCGACCAGAAGCCCGGCACGTCGGGCCTGCGCAAGAAGGTGCCCGTGTTCCAGCAGGAGCACTATGCCGAGAACTTCATCCAGTCGATCTTCGACGCGCTCGAGGGCTTCCAGGGCAAGACGCTGGTGATCGGTGGCGACGGCCGCTTCTACAACCGCGAGGTCATCCAGAAGGCGATCGCCATGGCGGCCGCCAACGGCTTCGGCAAGGTCATGGTCGGGCAGGGCGGCATATTGTCGACGCCGGCCGCCTCGCATGTCATCCGCAAATACAAGACCTTCGGCGGCATCATCCTGTCGGCCAGCCACAATCCCGGCGGCCCGCATGAGGATTTCGGCATCAAGTACAATGCCGGCAATGGCGGCCCGGCGCCGGAAAAACTGACTGACGCGATCTTCGCCAAGACCAAGGCGATTTCGAGCTTCAAGACATCTGACATCGAGCCGATCGACATCGACACGATCGGCACGGTCAAGGCCGCCGGCATGACGGTCGAGGTCATCGATCCGGTCGCCGACTATGCCGAGCTGATGGAAAGCCTGTTCGATTTCGACGCGCTGCGCAAACTGTTCAAGTCAGGCTTCCGCATGCGCTTCGACGCCATGCACGCGGTGACCGGTCCCTACGCCAAGGAGATCCTCGAAAACCGGCTGGGCGCGCCGAACGGCACCTGCCGCAACTTCAAGCCGCTGCCGGATTTCGGCGGCCACCACCCGGATCCGAACCTGGTCCACGCCAAGCATCTCTACGACGAGATGATGGGACCGGATGCGCCGGATTTTGGTGCGGCTTCCGACGGCGATGGCGACCGCAATCTGATCATCGGCAAGGGCATCTTCGTCACCCCGTCGGATTCGGTGGCGATGCTTGCCGCCAATGCCCGCCTGGCGCCCGGCTATAAGGATGGGCTGAAGGGCATCGCCCGCTCAATGCCGACCAGTGGCGCCGCCGACCGCGTCGCCGAAAAGCTTGGCATCGGCATCTACGAGACGCCGACCGGCTGGAAGTTCTTCGGCAATCTGCTCGACGCCGGTATGGCGACGATCTGCGGCGAGGAGAGCGCCGGCACCGGCTCCAACCATGTCCGCGAGAAGGACGGGCTTTGGGCGGTGCTGTTGTGGCTCAACATCCTCGCGGCACGCGGCGAAAGCTGCAAGCAGGTCGTCACCGAGCACTGGGCGGCCTATGGGCGCAATTATTATTCGCGCCACGACTATGAAGAGGTCGAGAGCGACCGCGCCAACGCGGTGGTCGACGAACTCAGGGCCAAGCTCGGCTCGCTGCCCGGCACCAGCGTGCGCGGCCTGAAGATCGCCAAGGCCGACGACTTCGCCTATCACGACCCGGTCGACGGTTCGACCAGCGAGCACCAGGGCATCAGGATCCTGTTCGAAGGCGGCTCGCGCGTCGTCTTCCGGCTCTCCGGCACCGGCACGTCGGGCGCGACGCTGCGCGTCTATATCGAGCGCTACGAGCCGGACAAGGCGAGGCACGATCTCGACACGCAAGAGGCGCTCGCTGATCTTATCGCCGCCGCTGACGATATTGCCGGCATCAAGAGCCACACCGGCCGCAACAAACCGAGCGTGATTACTTGAGGGTGGTGGTGAGGGCTTTCCCTTCTCCCCTTGTGGGAGAAGGTGGCCGAGCGAAGCTCGGTCGGATGAGGGGTGCTCCAGCTTGGCGCAAACCGACGTCCGGATCACGGACGCCTCATTTCTTCCAACACCCCTCATCCGTCTCGGCGCTGCGCGCCGATCCACCTTCTCCCACAAGGGGAGAAGGGGAGGCGCTGGCATGAACCAACTCGGCGCCACCATCACCTCCGAAGGCATCCGCTTTGCAGCCTGGTCTTCGTCGGCCCGTCGACTCTGGGTCTCTATCTTCGACGAGCAAGACAATCGGGAAATCGATCGGGCGGAGCTGAAGCCGGAAGGCGAGGGGGTGTATGCGCTCTTCGTCTCCGGCCTTGCGGCGGGCACAAGGTATGGCATTCGTGCCGACGGCGACTATGCGCCTGAACGTGGCCTGTGGTTCGATCCGGACAAGCTGCTTGCCGATCCCTACGCCATCGAGATCGACCGCCCCTATGCCTATCACTGGCGGCTCGCAGCGCGGCGCAATGAGGGTGCCGATACCGCGCCGCTGATGCCCAAGACTGTGGCGAAAGCCTTGCCCACTGTCCCTGTGCTGCCGCCGCTGTTCCGTCCGGGCGGCCTGGTCTACGAGCTGAATATCCGCGCCTTCAGCAAGCTGCATCCGGATGTGCCCGAAGCGCAGCGCGGCACCATCGCGGCGCTTGCCCACCCTGCCATCATCGCGCATCTGAAGCGCCTCGGCGTCTCCGCCGTCGAACTGATGCCGGTGACGGCGTCGATCGACGAGCGGCATCTGCCGCCGCTGGGCCTGAGCAACGCCTGGGGCTACAATCCCGTCACCTTCATGGCGCTCGACCCGCGTCTTGCGCCCGGCGGCCTGGCGGAATTGCGCGACACGGTCGCCGCACTGCGTCAGGCCGGCATTGGCACCATCCTCGATCTCGTCTTCAACCACACCGGCGAGAGCGACCGGCTGGGGCCGACGCTGTCGTTGCGCGGGCTCGACAATCAGGCCTACTACCGGCACCAGCCGGATGGCAGGCTGGTCAACGACACCGGCACCGGCAACACCGTTGCCTGCGATCATCCGGTGGTGCACGAGATGGTGCTCGACACGCTCCGCCACTTCGTCCGCCACGCCGGCGTCGACGGCTTCCGCTTCGATCTGGCGCCGGTGCTGGGCCGCGTTGACGGCAGGTTTGATCCCGCGGCGCCCTTGCTCGCGGCGATCGCCGGCGATCCCGTCCTTGCAGATCGCGTCTTGGTCGCCGAACCCTGGGATATCGGTCCTGAGGGCTATCAGCTCGGCAACTTCCCGCCGCGTTTCCTCGAATGGAACGATCGCTATCGCGACGATGCCAGGCGCTTCTGGCGCGGCGATGCCGGCGCTGTGGGAGCATTGGCGACGCGGCTTGCCGGCTCGTCCGATATTTTTGGCAAGGTCGGCCAGCCAGCCAGCCGGACGGTCAATTTTATCGCCGCCCATGACGGCATGACGCTGGCCGACATCGTCGCCTATGAGCGCAAGCACAATGCGGCCAATGGCGAGCAAAACCGCGACGGCCACAACGACAATCTGTCCTGGAACAATGGCGCCGAAGGCGAGACGGGCGATGCGGCGATCGCCGATGCCCGCTTCGGCGATCGGTGTGCGCTGCTCGCTACGCTGTTTGCCTCGCGCGGCACCATCATGTTGACCGCCGGAGACGAGTTCGGCCGCACGCAGCAGGGCAACAACAACGCCTACGCGCAGGACAATGCCATCACCTGGCTAGACTGGGCCGGTCGCGACCAGCTGCTGGAGGATTACGTGGTGGCGCTATCGGCGCTGCGGCGTGCTTTGCCGATCCTGGCCGATACGAATTTTCTGACCGGTCAGGTGGCGGAGGGAGCAGCCATCCCCGATGTCGCCTGGCTGACCGAGACCGGGATGCCGCTCGCCGAGGCCGACTGGAACGATCCCGGGCGACATCGTCTCGTCATGCTGCTCGGCGATATGGAGGGCAATCGCCTTGCCGTCATGGTCAATGGCGACCGCCGCCAATGCGTCTTCACCTTGCCGGCCCGAGAGGGCTTCGCATGGCAGCCGGCGGTCGAAACGCAGGCGCTCGACCTTACACGGCCGTTGCCCGGTCGCAGTGTCAATTTCGCGATCGAGCGCAGGGCGGCGACGAAGACCCGTGCCAGGAAAGGTTCATGATGGCTGACGACAACACCGCGCAGGGGGCCGAATGGTGGCGCGGCTGCGTCATCTACCAGGTCTATCCGCGCTCCTTCCAGGACACGACCGGCGACGGCAGCGGCGATCTCAGGGGTATCACCACGCGGCTTGCCCATATCGCCTCGCTTGGCGTCGATGCCGTCTGGCTGTCGCCCTTCTTCAAGTCGCCGATGGCCGATATGGGCTATGACGTCTCGGACTATCGCGACGTCGATCCGATGTTCGGTTCGCTGGAGGATTTCGACGCTCTGGTCGCCGAAGCGCACCGGCTCGGACTGAGGGTCGTCATCGACCAGGTCTTGTCGCACTCATCCGACAAGCATGAATGGTTCATCGAAAGCCGTGCCAGCCGCGACAATCCCAAGGCTGACTGGTACGTCTGGGCCGCTACCAAGCCCGACGGCAACGCGCCCAACAATTGGCTGTCCGTCTTCGGTGGGCCGGCCTGGGAGTGGGATTCGACCCGACGGCAATATTACATGCACAATTTCCTCGCCTCGCAGCCCGACCTGAATTTCCACAATCCGGACGTCCAGGATGCGCTGCTCGACACGGTGCGCTTCTGGCTGGAGCGTGGTGTCGACGGTTTCCGGCTCGACACGGTCAACTACTATGTCCACGACCGCTGGCTGCGCAGCAATCCGCCTTTGGCCTCGAGCGTCGCCGGCACCAATGGCGAGACCAACACCTACCTCTACCAGGAGCATCTGTTCGACAAGACACAGCCGGAAAACCTGGCCTTCCTCAGGCGTTTCCGCGCGCTGCTCGACGAATATCCAGACCGCGCCGCCGTCGGTGAAATTGGTGATGAGGGTCGCTCGCTGCAGACGCTGGCCGCCTACACCTCCGGCGGCGACAAGCTCCAGATGTGCTACACTTTCGATTTGCTCGGCGCGCAGTTTTCGGCGGCGCATGTGCGCGGCTGCGTCGAGGCCTTTGAGCATGCGGTCGCCAACGGCTGGGTCTGCTGGGCGTTTTCCAATCATGACGTGGTGCGCCATGTCAGCCGCTGGACAGGGCCGGATGGCGATGCCGACGCGGTGGCGAGATTCTCGATCATGCTGCTTGCCTGCCTGCGCGGTTCGATCTGCCTCTATCAGGGCGAGGAACTCGGCCTGGAGGAGGCGGAGCTTGCCTATGAGGATCTGCGCGACCCCGTCGGTATCCGCTTCTGGCCCGGTGTGAAGGGCAGGGATGGCTGCCGCACGCCGATGGTCTGGGAGGCCGGCGCCGACAATGCGGGTTTCTCGACGGGCAAGCCTTGGCTGCCGGTCCCGGCCAGCCATCGCGCCCGCGCCGTCGATGTGCAGAACGGCAGCGACCAATCGGTTCTGTCCGCCTACCGCACGACGCTCGCCTTGCGCAGGCGCCATCCGGCGCTGGTCAGCGGTTCGATCCGCTTTCTCGACGCCGAGGGTGATGTGCTCGCCTTCATCCGCGAAGGCGGCGGGCAGAGGCTGCTCTGTGTCTTCAATTTCGCTGGGGAGCCGGCGAATTGGCCGTTGCCTATCGGAGCTGTCGCGCCGGTCATGGATGGCGGCGCTGTTGTCGAGGAAGAGGCGCTCTCGCTGCCGGCTCTCGGTTGCTTCCTTGGCCGGCTCGATTGACCGGCGCTTCTGCCGTCTTACGGGCAAGCACTCGCTTGGCGTAGAATGCCCTACTGAACCAGCACGGCGCGTCCGCAGGTCGCTCCAGTGACACGCACGTCGGCCTGGCCGACGCCGACACCCAGGGCCGACAGCACATTGTAGAGCAAGTCGTCGACGGGCGCCGTTACGTTGTTGAGCAGCGTCACCACCGCCGGCTTGACCGTTCCGAGCAGGGCGGTGAGATCGATACCGAGACCAAGCACATTGGCCGAAAGCGACAGGTTGTTGACCAGCGACGTGGTGAGCGACTGCGAGATGTTGCGCGTCGAAACGGTCTTCACCGTCTTGTTGGCGATGTCGGTCGCGTTGAAAGTCAAGGTTTGCGGGCTGTTGTTGGTGACCGCGGTCGCGGCGGAGCCCATCACCTGGATCAAGGGAATGTTGATCAGCAGCAGATGCAGACTCACATCGGCGATGTCGGCGTCGGTGAAGGTCTGCGGCTGGCTGAAATCTGCGAAGCCGGAGGGATTGTTGCTGTTGGCCAGGTTCAACTGGGCAATGCCGGGGTGCGCGGCGATGGAAACGCTGATGCTGGAGGGACCCGTCGGGCAGGAGATGTCCGTCAGCTTGGCCTCGGCGTAGGCGACTTCCACATTGAGCGGCAGATTGACGGCCAGCAGGCTGATGCCGCCGCCGAGACCTGGCGTGCCGACACCGACGGAGGCCGTCAGTTTGATGCGCGTTTGGGCTGTCCGCACGGTGGTGCCGATGCCATCGATCGCCAGCCAGGGCGAGGATTGCGCCGGCTCCCCAATGGCGATGCTGAGCTGGGTGTTGAGCAGCCCCGGGACCGTGGCGCCGAGATTGATCGCGGCCTGGTTGGTGCCGTTCGCGAGCACGGCGGCGGCGGTCAGCATGCCCATGGCGCTTGCGTCGACGCCGAGGCCGGACGGCTGTTGCCCGAGCCCCAGGCTGCCGACGGAACCGAGGTCGACAAGACTGCTGAGCGGGATCTTGACCGTGCTGGTCGACTTGGAGGCGATGGTTTGCAGGGCGACCTTGGCCGTATTGCCGAGTCCAGGAACATTGGCCATGGCAGTGGCGATCTGGCCGACTGTCGCCTTCGAGGCCAGCACGTCCGAATAGGTGCCGGCCGTGATGTTCAGCTGTGTGGCGAGCGCACTGACGAAGGAAAGCACGCTGACATCGGCCGAGATCAGTCCATTATAGTCCATGACGCTGAGCGAGATGTTGCCGCCGAGAAGTCCGCTCAGCAAAGCGTTGAGGATGCCGCCATTGACGCTGAGCAGTCTCGATCCGACCGAGAAAGTCGCCTGCGGCGTCATGCTGGCCGTGGCTTGGGTGCCGATGACCGGTGTGGGGATGAGCGAGCTCGCGAAATAGCGGGCAGGGATTTTCGTCAGCGTGACACGCACCGCATTGTACGGTGTTACGCCCGCCTGGAAGCGCTGGGTGACATTGGTGGTCGACGAGGCGTATCGGCCTTGCGTCACCGTTACCACCGTCTTCCCGACAGCCGGGGCAATGGTCTGGCCCGAGGCTTGAACGACGACACCCGGCATGCCGTTGTCGGTAAGCGTGGTGACGACCGCTGTGTTGACATTGTTGATGTTCGAGGCGGCGGTAATCGCCGCCAGGTCGACCATCGCCTGGGCTTGCCGGCGCTCGGTGTAGATGGAGGCTTCATCGATGGCCACCGCCGCCAACGCCAGCGCGACCGGCGCGCTCAGGGCGGTCATGACGGCGAAGTTCGCCTTCTTGTCGACCAGCAGACGCTGGGCGATCCGGCCGATCTTGGTGCGCGCGCGCAGCAACATTCAGATACCTCCGACCCTGATCGTCGACTGGCGCGTGATCGTGGTCCCCGGCATGGCTATGCCCGGGAACAGATTCCAGATCGGCAGGTTGCGCGCATCGTACGAGATCGACACCACGAACTGGCTGCCATCGGCCACGCTGTCATTGGCCTGGTAGGTCAGTTTGCTGGCGTCCACGAACGGGTAGCCACCGGCATTGTTGGTAAGGTAGCTGGCCACCAGCGTCTGCCGCTCGGTCTGGTTCAACCCGGCGATGGCCGTCCGCGCGGCATCCGCCGCGATCTGCTGGATCGAGTTGGCAGCGCCAAAATAAATGCCGTACGCAACCATTCCGAGTAGAAGGAGGATAAAAAGCGGCGACAGCAGAGCGAACTCGACCGCCGAAGTTCCCGAATTGTCTGTTCGGAATGCACGCCTTCGGACCCTGGAAATGAGGTTCTGAACCATGCTGTCAGCATGCCAAATTTCGCATGCAGAAAGCGAAAACTCCAGGCACAACCTGGGGATGTGTGCAATTGAAAATGCCGCTCTAATTTAGCCGTTGCTTCTTCGATTCTGAGGATTGACTTAGGGTCAATCAGTACTCGGTTGAAAAGAGCTTACCTCCTGTCTAGTCTCCTGCCACCAGCCGCCGGAGGGAACCGGCGGCGCGCTCAAAGGAACCAGGCATCGGTTCCGGGGCGTCAACACTTAAAGGCGCGCCAACGGCTGCGCCGACAGGGAGAACTTCATGCTGAAAAACATGCTGAAGGCGACGGTATTCGCCACCACCATGGCGGTAGCCGCTGGCGCATTCTACACGCCGGCTTTCGCCGAGAGTGTCTACAACAGGGGCACCGCCGCCGAATCGGAATCGGTCGACCCGCACAAGACCTCGACTGTCTATGAAGCCAATGTGCTGCGCGACCTGTTCCAGGGACTGGTCATGCAGGACGAGAAGGCCAACCTCATTCCGGGCGCCGCCGAAAGCTGGACGGTATCGGATGACGGCACCGTCTACACCTTCAAGCTGCGCAAGGACGGTCAGTGGTCGGACGGCAGCCCGGTGACGGCGGACGACTTCGTCTACGCCTTCCACCGGCTGGAGGACCCTGCAACCGGCGCCGAATACGCCTCGATGCTGTACCCGGTGAAGGGCGCGGAGGATTTCAACACCAAGAAGGGCAAGCCCGAGGACATGGGTGTCAAGGCGATCGACGCCAACACCCTGGAAGTGACGCTGAAGGCTCCGACGCCGTACTTCCTGGAGATGCTGACTCACCAGGCGACCTATCCGGTCAGCAAGGCCTCGATCGAAAAGCTCGGCGCCGACTGGATCAAGCCCGGCAAGCTTGTTTCGAACGGCGCCTATACGCTGGCCGAATGGGTTCCCAACGACCACATGAAATTGGTCAAGAATCCGAAATTCTGGGACGCTGCTACCGTCAAGTTCGACGTGGTCAACTACATCCCGACCGAAGACCGCTCCTCGGCGATGAAGCGTTTCGAGGCCGGCGAACTCGACAGCTATGACGATCTGCCGACCGAACAGCTCGCCGATCTCAAGACCAAGTTCGGCGACCAGATCCATGTCGGCCCGTATCTCGGCACCTATTACTACGCGATCAAGACCGACAAGGCGCCGTGGAACAACCCCGAGCTGCGCACTGCCATCTCGATGGCCATCGACCGCGATTTCATCGCCGAAAAGGTCTGGCAGAACTCGATGCTGCCCGGCTATTCGATGGTGCCTCCCGGCATTGAGGGCTACACGCCCGCAATGGCCAAATACGCCGAGATGCCGCAGATCGACCGCGAGGACGCGGCCAAGAAGATTCTCGAGAAACTCGGCTATACACCCGAGCATCCGCTGAAGATGGAAATCCGCTACAACACCTCGGAGAACCACAAGAACACCGCGGTCGCCATCCAGGAACAGCTGAAGCCGCTCGGCGTCGACGTCACGCTGCTCAACACGGACACCAAGACGCACTATTCCTTCCTCGAGCAGAAGGGCGACTACGACGTGGCGCGTGCCGCCTGGATCGCCGACTACAAGGATCCGGAAACCTTCCTCGGCATCTCGCGCAAGGCCAGCGGCAACAACTACTCGAACTACAACAGCCCGGCCTATGAAGCGGCCATGGACAAGGCGGCGGCCGCCGGCGGCAAGCCCGAAGAGCGCATGAAGGAACTCTCCGAGGCCGAGCGCATTCTCGTCGACGATGTCGGCCAGATCCCGCTTCTCTACTACAGCTACCACGACATCGTGTCCTCGAAGCTGCATGGCTTCGTCGACAATGTGATGGACGTCCATCCGTCGCGCTTCGTCAGCAAGGACTGATCCCTGGCCAATCCGCCGCGCCCTGAGAGGCGCGGCGGTGCTGGTTTGCCATCGCATCGGCCCGGGACGCGGAATCGATTTTCGGAAAATCCGGTGCGAAGATTTGAAGGCTGGAGCACGATCATCCAACCGGATGGGCGTGTTCCGGATCAAGTGGGGCACCGATGCTGCGATACGTATTCCGGCGGCTTTTGACCGCCATACCGACGCTGTTCGTTATCGTGACGATGGCGTTCTTCCTGATGCGCGTCGCGCCAGGCGGCCCATTCAACCAGGAGCGCGGGCTGAGCCCGGAGATCAAGGCCAACCTTGAAGCCCAGTTCGGCCTCAACGATCCGCTCTGGCTGCAATATGTCCACTATCTCGGCAATCTCTTGCGCGGCAATTTCGGTCCGAGCTACAACATGCCGGACTTCACCGTCACCGAACTGTTCGCCAAGGGCCTGCCCATTTCCGTCCAGCTCGGTGCCTCGGCGCTGATCCTGGCGCTGCTGCTTGGCAGCGTGCTCGGCACCATTGCCGCGCTCAACCAGAACAAGCT